>JAFNIX010000048.1 GCA_017601225.1 Candidatus Brockarchaeota archaeon
TGAAACTAGCACTAAGATCCCGAAAGCAAGAATGATAAGTAGATCTATGTATTCCGATTCCGAAATCCCCTGCGAAGACATTCTTACTCTCAAAGACTGAACGGGGCTGAAGTTTAAAATAATAACATATATTCCTCTGTGAGCAATCCGAAGAACCGTGGAGAAAGAACCCTCATACGTGTCCATTTTAACTCCAGTTAGAGGTAGATTCTGCAAGTAAGTGTTTATTTCTTCGGGAGTAGTCAAGAATATAAGGGTTGAATTAACATTTCTTGGGACATCGACGGAAAGAGGAATACTTGCTGCACGAGTGAAGATGAAGAAGCTTCTCGACTTAGTAGTGCTTTCCCCGCTTGCTTCTGAAAACATACATCCTACGGAGATGTCGAGAAAAGGTTGGCGTGCAAGCATTAGTGCAAGGGATGTCAAGATTAGAAACAACCCGAGTCTTGATACAAAATTCAACTTTATTTCACCTCATAGAAACGAGTGAAATAGACGTAGGCGACTAATAAGAAAGCGAGAGAAATAATGAAAGCAACTATTAAATTTCCAGCCACTTCTGGAACATAGAGAAACGCGGATGTAGATATTGGCGGAATATTGTACAAGAAGGATCCCGGCTGGGGATTAGAGTATTTAAGTAAATTATCTAACGAGTAAAAGGTTAGGGCACTTGACAAAACTGATATAACAATCTTATCTGAAATCGTTGAAATGAAGATATTTAGGGATATGATGAATATTATTTGAACCAGCATTGGGGGGG
Organism: Candidatus Brockarchaeota archaeon; assembly: GCA_017601225.1. GTDB lineage: Archaea > Thermoproteota > EX4484-205 > EX4484-205 > JAAOZP01 > JAAOZP01. The sequence goes on from JAFNIX010000048.1 coordinate 770, forward strand.
CAAAGTGAGAATAAGGATGAAACAGATTCTATTATCCAGCTTCCTCTAAAGTTATAAACAACCAGCATTAGAATGACGGTAAAGTAGTATATAATGCCGGCGAGAAATAAGGCTATAAACTTACCTACAAATAGTTCCGTCCTACTCCTGGAGTATACGAGTTCTGTGTCCAGAATACCGGCTTCACGCTCGTATGCAAATATGGTTGCAGCCACAATCCCCATAGTTATCCCCTGCACCATGAAGGTATAAAGAATTATTGAATGCAAAATATTTTGAACAAAACCGTAGACATACGGATGAGCATCTTCCGGAAGAACTATAATGCTTGGCAAGACCACGGTTCCATTAAAGATCATGCTGACGATCACGATCTCAGGTATTGGGAACATTAAGAGCTTCTTCAATTCCCAGCGGACGCTTTCAAGATTCAAGTCAAGCATCCCCCATTACCCTTGCGTATGCGTTTGCTAAAGTACCGTCTGACGAAAAGCCTGCTACAAACTTTTCCAAGCTATCTTTAGCTATTATCCTACCCCCTTTCATGACGATTATAAAATCACATATTTGTTCAAGATCCTCGAGAATATGAGTTGACACCACTATGGTCTTATTGTCATGTTTAATTTCCTTAACGAGCCCAACCATTTCAACCCTGCCAAGGGGATCAAGGTTTGTCGAGGGCTCATCCAGAACGATAAGGCTTGGGTCACCGACTAAAGCTTGGATTAAACCCAACCTCTGAATCATGCCAGCAGAATAAGTGCCTATCTTCCTCGTGAGGAAACCGCCCTTAACGATTGGATGAGTAAGAATACTTTGGTCGAATTCTACACGTTTTAATCTAGACACATGCTTCAGATATTCTATCCCAGTAACCCATTTGGGGAAGGCACACTTCTCCCTCAAATAGCCGATACGCGAGCAAACTTGCCCGTGGCTGCGGAACGGATCCTTGCCGAACACCAGGATTTTTCCAGATGATGGTTTTTGAAGACCAAGCATTATTCTTATAAAGGTTGTTTTTCCAGAGCCGTTTGGCCCTATTAAACCGTAAACGCCGTTATTAAAAGAAACGCTTACTCCATCAAGGGCAGTTATACTCCCGAACCTTTTTGAAACATTCATTGCTTCCACAGCATTCATAACTTTTGAGAAATAAAATTTTATTCTTGTACTTAAAAATTATGGTTTTCGTTTTTATTTTTGAAAAATTAAGATTTAAATATGCTGATACAATATCAACATATATGGCATATGAGCGCACGCTACGATGTTTTCGGGTGGCTGGGTAATGGTGGTTTGATCCATAGGGAGGATATACAGCATCCGTGTCTTTGTGCGTTGACATTACGTGGGGCGTGCATCTGCAGGAATTGGCATATATAGTGGGCCTTGGGACTGCTGAGAAACGAAAGGACAGTACGGCGAAGAATCCTTTATTTTTACTCCTTATTTTGATTTTTATCCAACCCGTTAGCATCCAGCTTAGACCTGAGCCTGGATGGCTTAAGCCAGGGTTCTACGTAGAGTATTTCGTTGAATCTACGCGGCCCGGTATCTGGCTGGTTCCGAATTCAAATCTCTATAACTCATCCTTAACCAACGGACAGTATCCTCGTCTTCTCTGTAATGGTACTTATAGGTTTGAACTCATAACGTTGAACACTACTTTTGCACGTTTTAACGTTAGCCTTGATCTCAATGCGTGGGTGCCAAGTAAATCAATGGTAATGCCTGGAGAGAAAATAGAGTGGGTGAATTTTAAGCTGCTTCAAAAATCTTTTATGTGCGACGTGGATTTAGAAACTCTCATCACATATAGAGAGGAAAGAATCCTCGGCATCTTCCCCCTCTGGAGAGGTTTCAAGGCATCTTCCGGCGAGGTTCCTCTTCTTCGAAATTTCTTCGGGAGAAAGGTTGAGGCGAACTATACTTTATTAGAGAACTTTATTCCCTACGAGACTCCTCTTGGAGCCTTTAGATACGTATTTGCAGTTCATGCTTTCATTGAAACATCGGATCTTCCATACGTTGCCACGCCTTCAGGTATCTTTATCCTTTCACCAAACAGCATATATGACCGTGATACTCTCCTCTTAGTCTGCGGCAGAGGATACATGGATGACATATTATTTGACAATGGCATATTATGTTTCGAAGAGCTGAACATTAGGGAAACCACTTTAGAGTTCCCCCAGTTAGAGGGACACGGTTTCGAGCTTCAGGGCGGGCAGATCTTTTTAGGGCTTCTGTTAGCAGGGCTTGCCTTACCTTTGCTTTACAAGCTTTTCAAAAGAATTAGAATCACGCGTAATTTAGTGCGCGCTTAGGATTTATGACTGGTTGAATAGGTTGAATATCTTCAATTATATTTATATTAGGGCTAAAGCGCGCTTTACCGTTGTAAGCTCCCTGCTCTTCTATGAGGGAAAATAGAGGAGTCTAATCGTTTCAGCATGTTCACTGCTCAACGCTTGGCTCAACCTCCAGTATCCTAGACTCATCCTGAACCTTTTGAACAACTATTACGTGAGCATCCCTAACTGGAGGTGGAGTCCCAGGGGTGATACACAGATATGCCACCCCAGGATTCTTCTCGACAACGTCTGACAATATTTTGAAAAATTTATTTCTATTAATTGGATCCATATGCACATCCAGCTCGTCGATTCCTCTTATACTTGATTTGACTAGTGATTGGAGGGCCATTAGGAACGACACGACTGTCGCGCTTCTCTCTCCGCCGCTCTGGGTGTAGGCGTTGAATTCAGTAAGGTTGCTGCCGCCGAAGCTTACGAAGATTGTTAGGCCAGCGTTTTCAATATCCTCCAGGTTCACCAGTCTTAACTCGCCTGTTCCGCCCATCACCTCCATGTTTCTCCTGAATCCTTCGTTAACCCTGCTTATTGTCTCGACGACTTTTCTCCTCCATATTTCTATCCTGTCTTTAAGCTCGTTTTCAGCAGCCCTCCTGTTTTCAACAATAATCCTAACCTTCTGCTCAAGGTCGCTGTAAACGTTGAGATAATTTTTGTAGAGCTCCTCAGCGTTCTCGCTGACCGTGCCGAGCGATGCTATTTGAATAACGCAATCGTTAATTTTCTTCTCCAAGACGTCGGGGGGTTCAACCTCCTTAGGTGCCTCACCCTCAAGCTGCTTCTCGGCTTCCCTAACCCTGTCTTCAACAGTCTTAATCCTCTCCTGGATTCTGCGACGCTCCCTCTCAAGCTCCCTAATCCTGTATTTCAAAACCTCAGCCTTAACGTTGAGCTTCACGTAGCTCCTTATCAGCTTGGTTATCTCCTCGTCCAGCTTGCTGTACTCATCAATAAGACTATCGTCAAACCCTTTCTCCGAGGCTTTGAAGAAAACTCTTTTAAGCTTCATCCTAGCCTTGTTCAGCCTGCTCCAAACCTTATCATACTTCTCCACAGTCCTAGAGACTAACCGGTTGCCCTCAGCCATCCTGGCCTCAAGCTTAGAAACGTTCTCCACGAGCCTAGTCTTCTCAGCGTTAAGCTGGTTGTATATGCTCCATTTCAAGAGCCTGTTCAACTCGGCGTGGAGGGTTTGAAGCTCCCTCTTTTTAACAAGCTTCTCATACTCAGCCCTCCACATTCCCAGCGTCTCACGAGCCTCGTTTAAAAGAGCTTCAACAGACTTCTCCTCGCTGACAATCCTGCTAAGCCTCTCCTGCGAAGCCTTAATGTTATCCCTCAGCCCAGACAGGCCGACAGCGCCCTCAACTAGCTTGAGCTTCTCAGAAGGGTCGAGCATGGCGAACTCTTCAATCATGTACTGGTGCATTATTATCAGCATGTTGGAAGGGTCTATGCCGAATAGGGAGAGAATCTCGTCAATCTCCATCTTCGTAGCGGGATTATAATTGATCTGGCTCCAGTACTCACCGTCCCTCCTCAAATATCTAGTTATAACAAGCTCATCGGACCTTATGAACGGGACTGGCCTTTTACCATCCTGCCCAGGGGAGTTGTCGAAGACCAGTGTAACCCTAGCAATATCCTCCCCGTTCCTAATCAGGTCGCTGAGCTTCTCAGCTCTGCCGCTCCTAGACTGGCCGAGTCCCACGGAAACCCCGAGCAGGATCGAGGATTTTCCAGACCCGTTTGGGCCGAGAATAAGGTTAAGCTTGGGGTGAATCGGTATAATAGCATACTTGTAACTCATAAAATTTTCAAGACGCACTTCTTTCAGCCGAAGGCTTTTTTCCTGCTCCGTAGTTTCCACTGGTGGTTATGAGGCTTCAGGGGGCTTAGATAAGGGTTTTGCGCTGCCTCCGCCGGTTAAACGCTTGGATTATGCTGTTTGACGAGCTGCTGCAGCCGGAAAAGGGACACATTCCCCGCCTCAGGGTAGATTGAAAAAGCCTAACTGTTCCCCACGTGAGTCTAGCAAAGTTAGCTGTTTCCCCGAAGATTTATAAGAGGGTTTTCACTAAACGTGGGCAGGGGGTATGGCTGAGGATAAGCTTTCCAAGCTTTATGAGCTGTATAAACGTGTGTATGGGAACGAGAATATTGTGGATAGGGAGATAAGCAGGTTGATGAAGGAGGGTTTGAGTAGGGAGGAGGCTATAAACAAACTCTATGAGAGAGACATAGAGGCTCCATCCACGATTCAGCCGCAATACAACAGGTATGATGGGAAATTCTGGGGCATATACTATCTCCCGATAAGCAGCTTTGTGGAGGAGCTGCCGAAACTCGGAGAAACCCTGGACTACATAGAGGAGAATCACGGCGAGGTGGTGGCGGTTATTCCAAACATAGGCATAACGCCCACAAGCATCATACTGGGAACATCTTTCCAAGGCGTCAAGGGATTCAGCATAGTATACAGGAAGCGGAAGTCATGAGCTTCCTATTCGGCGTTATTCTATTATTGTCCTTAGGACGCTAAGCCCTATGCTGGTTGAAGCCGATGTTAATCACGAGTAGGAAAAAGCGTTTTCAACTATGTTTTTATTGTGTACTCGCAGTATGGGTCTCCCCTAGCTATGCATCTGGTTTCAACAGCTTTCGCTTCCCTCTGAAATATGCTTGTGAAGAATCCTGCTAGGACTCCTCTGATGAAATGTCCGTAGGATGTTTCACTATCCTTGCCTGTTTCACACTCGAAGCTTTCATATATGCGTATCCGTGCTTCTCCTTTCTCAACATTAAGGCTCACAATGTCCATTATCCCCCAGCCGGATGTTCTAAAATAGGCCTTACCGAGTCCGACTAGTGCCTCAGGATCCTCTAGGCCTGTTTCCTCCCTGTAGGCTTGGCATGTTCTACACCCTACGGCGAAGCCTTGATAATAGAGCATCGCCTCCCCGGCTGTTCCAAACTTCTCCCTGATCCCTTTGAAAAGGGATTCGTAGACCCTCCTCCTGAATATTACCGCCCTCTTCTTTCCAACAACCAGCGGGAAGAAATAATTGTCGAAGAGTAATCCTTCGTTATTCGGCACTATGAGGTGGGCGCTTCTTACGAAAGGCTGCTTCCTGACAAGCCTCAAAGCCTCCTCCGGCGTAACACTCGTGTTCGAGAAATCTAGGAAAGCAATCGCCTTAGCAAGACTATCATGAGGCTCAACGTTGGAAAACTGGATGAACCTTATTACTATTCCTGCTTGCTCAGCAACCTCAGCAAGCCTCCTGACAACACCTCTCTCGATAACGGTCTCTAGAACTAAACCATACCATCTCTGACCCACGTCAAGAACCACTATCCTGCCCAGGTTTAGAGGGTTGAAGTATTCACCCGGCTGCGGTTGATATGCAAGTTCTTCAAGCCCCTCCTCCACAACTTTGCAATCCTCCATTTTTCTCAGCCTATCAGTAATTTATATTTTGTCAATTAAAGGATTGTTAAAGCAAAAAATTTACAAACTGGAATAGCGTGCACGCTAATTGGCTGAAATCCTTAGGAAACTGGTTTTACATCCCTTTAAAAGGGCGGTTCGTTTATCGTCTAATTCTACATTGCCCTGACTGAACGCGACTTTACCGTCTAAAAATGAAAAGACGGTTCTAAAGCAGAGCTTAGAAAACATCTTGAATATTATTTTCTCGACACGGAGGGTTAAGCAGGCTTGCCAAATTGGTCTGGATATTTATTAGATGATAATTACCCTCGGTATTAATGCTTAAATTCCTTCTTTTATTTGTCTCAATGCTCTGGAAGGCGGTTGAAACGAATGTCATCCAACAGATACGCTGAGCTGATCGAGAGGATTGCCAGGTTGTGCGACGAGGTTATTGAGAAGAATATTGACCCTTTCGTCGTCGACGTAAGGGAGAGTCTTAGGAGGCTCAGAGAAGGCTTGTCTGAGATGGATGAGAAGACATTGGTTATGAACATGGCTGCGCTGCTCAAAATAATATACGTTATTGCTCTCCAGCAGGAGGATGTTAAGAAGAGGGCTAGCAGGCTTTACTTGGATCCTTTTCTAATGGAGATTAGGCTTATGGGCTTGGACAGGGAGAAGCTTGCAGAATCGTTCCTAAAGGCTTTCCGGCCTATTGCTGAAAACGAGCAGGCCACTATGGGGTTGATGCGTTTAGCATACGGCTACTGGGCTAACCTTAGGGAGTACAGCCTGCCTGGAGGCGGAGAGGAGCCTGAGGCACGGACGCTTAACAAGCTTGCTGAAATCCTTCCGATGGAGGAGGCCGACTTAGAGAGGGAGATGG
>JAFNIX010000049.1 GCA_017601225.1 Candidatus Brockarchaeota archaeon
TGGTCTTTAATCTCGCCAATCATCTTCTCAAGCTCAGCCAAGTGCTGATTCAGCCATTTAGTAAGCTGCTTTAATGCAACCGGCGTAAGGATTACTTCAACCCTAATCTCCCTGCTTACTGTAGGAGGCTGAGTCGGTTCCTCGGGATGGTTCACAACATCGTTGAAAAAGGCGATTCTAAAATCAAACCCATTGAAGCCTCCAATCGCACCCGTTGCATATATTCTTACAAAGTCCTCAGCATACTTAATCTTAACCGGTATTCTCATCTCGGTCATGCTGTTTTTCTCAGTCTACCGCTCCTAATAAGAATTTGTTAAACTTTTTAACTGGCTTAGGCTTAAGTTTTTTACCGAGCTCATGCTATTGCCCAATTTAAGAGGTTCCCATAACGCTTAAATTATAGAACTCTAATAATAAAAACGATGGGAAATGAGTGCCCCGCGCAAAATAGGTGTTGCATTACTTGGTTATGCATTTATGGGTAAGGCGCATTCTCACGGTTTCAAAAGCATGCCCCACTTCTTCTATCCTCCCCCCGCCATACCTGATCTAGTTGTAATATATGGCAGGACTGAGGAAAAGGTTAGGAATGCAGCTATAAACTACGGATTTAGAAAGTATGTTACTGATTGGAGGAAGGCTGTTGAAGACCCTGAAGTAGAGGTAGTTGACAACTGTCTCCCAAACAACATGCATGTGGACCCGACGATTGAAGCTATTGAAAAGGGTAAGCACGTGTTATGCGAGAAACCTCTTGCAAGGAGTGGTGAAGAAGCTAGGATTCTAAGAGATGCCGCTAAGAGGGCTAGGGTTAAAACCATGGTGGCGTTCAACTATAGGTTTGTTCCTGCAGTTCAGCTTGCCAGGCAAATAGTTAAATCGGGAATGCTTGGCAGGATATATCACTTCAGAGCTAGGTATCTTCAGGACTGGATTGTTGACCCAAACTTCCCATTAGCTTGGAGGCTTAGGAAGGAGGAGGCTGGAAGCGGTCCTTTAGGCGATCTCGGTAGCCACATTATAGACCTTGGAAGGTTTATCGTTGGAGAATTTAAGTCAGTAATGGGCATGGTTAAAACATTCGTCGAGGAGCGGCCTCTGCCTGAAGATCCAAGAAAGAAGGGCAAAGTAACGGTTGACGATGCTTTCGAGGCAGTTATAGAGCTTGAGAATGGGGCAATAGGCACCTTGGAAGCATCCAGGTTCGCAACCGGCAGGAAAAATTATAATAACTTCGAGATTAACGGGGAGAAGGGTTCTATAGAGTTCAACCTTGAGAGGCTGAACGAGCTGAAACTGTACTTGAAGGAATGGGAGGATAAGGCGATAGGCGGCTGGAACACTATTCTTGTAACCGAGAGGACCCAGCCCTACATAGAGAGGTATTGGCCATCCGGCCACATCATAGGATGGGAGCATACTTTCATAAATGAAATATATCATTTCATCAAGGCTGTGGTTAAGGATGAGGATATTGCTCCTTTGGGAGCTACTTTCGAGGACGGTTATAGAAACAATGTGATCATGGATGCCATATTGAAATCGGCTGAAACGGGTAGAAGAGTAGAAATCTCATTCTAACCAGCTTATTTTTTCTGATTCTTTCTGATTTAATTGCTTTCCATTCATAAAATCATCCTCTCCCTTTAAAAGCACTGTTAAAAAATACACGCATACTCTTTTATCAAATCTTTTTTCTAAAAAGTCGAACAACACAACGTTTAATTAAATGGCTTTCAAGCCTTACTCTGAACATGTTATAACTGAGAACGGCAATATTTTCTTTTCTCCTTGCAGCCATTCTCTTCATGGGAAGGGTTATTAATCCTAAGGGATAAAGAGGGGGAAACCCGTGTTTACTTAATTCTCAATAAGATTCTGATTTTTCAACAATATTGTCTAAAAAGTGGTGCTAAAGCTTTTTCAACAGGCTTCCTCTATATTTTAAGAGCTTGCGAAAAAATGGAAAGATTGTTATAATCCTATTCGTTTCCGCTCTAGTTTTGCTCTTTTTTTGGACATACTTCAATAATGACAGTTTAAGGGTCTCTAAGGAGTTTAAAAAGATGGGTACTGCAAGGATCCAGATTGTTAACGACGAGGGCCGGATTCTTGAGTTGGAGGTTAAGGTTGCAGATGAGCCTGATGAGCATGCAGCAGGCTTCCAGAACATCAGCAAAAGCATCGTGCAGAAAACCGTTATACTCTTCGTTTTCCCGGATGAAGTTAATGGTTTATTTCATATGCGTAACGTTGAGGCAAGCCTAGATATAGCTTTCATCAAGGCGGATGGAACAATAGTGGAGATCTTACGCATGGATCCCAGTGCAACAAAGCTATATGGTGTGAATGAGAGCTTCAAATACGCTATTGAAGCTCCTGCAGGGTTTTTCGAGGAGAAAAAGATAACGCCTGAGAGATCCAGACTGATTGTTGACTCTATTCCGAAAGACTGATTTATGGAAAACTAGATATCTGGTCAGAGCACACGCTATAATATTTTCAATTCTAATCTGAGTCGGGAAGCAATGTCTTTTAAAAAATTTAATTAAAAAATTTTATATGCGACTAAAAGCCGTATAAAACGAAAGGAAATTGGTGAACAGGCGTATAGGAAGCAGTAGATTACTTGCCGTCCTCGTCCTAATCGCATTCTGTTTTCCAGCTGTTTTTTCTATAAGATGGGTGCCTACCATAATGGTTTCTGGAACGCAATACGGTGAAATAGAATTAAACGTTGGTTGCGGTATCCCGAGCATATCGTATTGTCAGCAATACGTAGTGGTTGAGCTGGAAGGCTTTCATGTTTCCGGCGAACCCGGTAACCCTGAACTTCCCAATAAGTTTTTAGACGTGTTGCTTCCCCCCGATGTTAACACGAGCACAATCGGTATTCATATTTTGCTTGATGAAAGTTACGATATGAATATAACTGCAGAAGTGATGCCTGCATCACCATTAACATGTGGTGAGACAGTGGAGTGGGGTACAGACAAGGTAATACGTGATGGTAAAAATCTTCTAGTATACGGAAGAGGAGAATATTATCCAGACAATGTTGTAGAGGTTTTCCAGATTTCTAATAGAGGAATATATGTTTTTGCGAGAATACGCTATAACCCGATACAGTATAATCCGTTGAAAGGGAGGCTTAGGATACATAAGAATATATCTTTCAAGATTACTTACGGTCTTACGGGTCGACGAACAACCATTGTTAAAAATAAGATGGTTGAGAAAGCCGCTGAGAAACAATTTGTAAATTGGAATAGTGCTAAAGAATGGTATTCTCAGTCTTTTCAGGCATCAGGCTCCCAATATGATTACATTATAGTTACCACGAACGCTATAAAAACAGGAAGCAGTGAGCTAAACAATTATGTGAACTATCTTCAGAACACCAGGGGTTTCAAAGTTAAGGTGATAACCGAGGATGATTACGGGTTAGAAACTGGGCAGCAGAGAGCAATAAATATAAGAAACTGGTTGAAGAATAATTATCTAACGCTGGGAATCACGTATGTTCTTCTCATAGGTAATCCTGATCCAGACGATCCAAGCAATCCATCTGACTCCTACGGTGATGTTCCAATGATGATGTGCTGGCCGAGGGTTCAAGGTTATGATGCTGTCCCTACGGACTACTTCTACGCTGACCTTACTGGAAACTGGAATACTGATGGAGATATTTACTACGGTGAGTACGGTCAAGATACAGGCGTGGACTTCACACCAGAGGTATATGTGGGAAGAATACCTGTCTATTATAATAATTATGCAGCATTAGACAATATTCTACGGAAGATTATGAGTTACGTGTTCTCGGGAACAGGATGGAGGAACAGAATTATGCTTCCAGTAGCAATAAGCAACTATGCGAATGAAGATAACCAAGGCTGGCAAAGAACAGACGGATTAGATCTGCCAAAAAATGTGGTTGAAAACATTCTGCCAGCAGGTTGGTCATACTACGTGCTTTACGAGAGATCTGGCCGAGACCCAGTTCCTGAGACTGCACCATATTTTTCAGCACCGTTAACAAAGGATAATGTTATCAACGAATGGAAGAAGGGTTATGGAGTGGTTTTCTGGTTTGGCCATGGGAGTACCAGGGGAGCCTATAGAAAGTATTGGAGTTTCGACGATGGTGATGGAGTTCCGGAGTCCGGCGAAATGAATTGGACACCGTTTTTCAGCTCTTCCGATGCTACTGAGCTTAACGATTCAACTTCCTCTTTCGTATTCCAATGCTCTTGTGACAATGGGTATCCTGAGGATGAGAATAACCTTGGATACGCTCTGCTTAGAAAAGGCGCGGTGGCAACGGTTTCATCCTCAAGAGTAAGCTGGTACATCATTGGTTACTGGAGGCCTCGCATGCTTGCGGATAACGTTGAAATAGGCTACCGCTACGTTGAGAAACTGGTAAAGAGTAAGCTTAGTGCTGGTATAGCTCTCTACGAGGCTAAGGGAATGCTGCCTCATAATGAGGCCGTATGGTGGATGAATATGTTTGACTTCAACCTTTACGGTGACCCAAGCCTCTCGCTGTTCAACGCTGTATCTGAGATTACTGTCGACTCTGTTCCGCATGGCTCAGGCTTCGTGAAGGTTGATGGGCAACTTATTACAACACCTAGAGTCTTCACTTGGGAGGAGGGTTCAACCCATCTGTTGGAAGCGGTCTCGCCCATATACTTGGAGAATTGGACAAGATATGTCTGGCATAACTGGAGTGATGGAAGAACCCGGAGCCATAACTACACGGTGCCAAGCTTCCAAGCTACTGTAACGGCCTTCTTTAATAGGCAGTATAACGTTACCTTTAACGTTAAGCCAGCGGGCTGCGGAACCGTAACACCTTCCGGCTCAGCATGGTTTAACGAGGCCTCAACAATAAGGATATCTGCTACACCTGGGCTCGACTACGTTTTTAGAAACTGGTTCACCGATACGTCGAAGATAATCGTGGCAGACCCTAACTCGCCGGATACTAATGCCACTATAAACGGCCCAGGTACTGTGGTAGCTAACTTCACAGTAAGAGTTGCAAGCCTAACGTTGAAGGTAGTAGAAAGCATGGTTCAAGCGGGAATTGTGAATGTAACTGTTAAAATAATATCGCCTAACAACATTACTGGAGCAGGGTATGCGGTCGACGACACTAATTCTCCGACAATAATACCTTTTCCGATTGACGGTTCATGGGATTCTAGCGTAGAACTCGTTAGAATACGCTTCAACGCCTCTTTATATTCAGATGGTTTCCACACGATTTATGTCAGAGCCAGCGACACTGCGAGCACAAGCGACTGGCTTACTCTACACTTCCATTCCAGGAGCCTAGTTAAAAGGTATAATCTTATCGCCCCCATCTTTAAACCATCTTCAGGCTATTCGGCTGAAGACCTTGGGAAGGCCATAGGACCTAGCGCAACGTTAATAGCGAAGTGGGATTCTGCAACACAGAAGTTTAAGGGGTATTCGCCTGGAGTCAGTAATCCGGGAGACGATTTTCCAATAGAGCAAGGCTTCGGTTACTTCGTGTACTTGACTTCTCCGTGCAGATTCATAGAGCTGGGGGTAGAAGAGTAATGAAGAGGGCTCCCTATTTAACATGTATGATTATTCTATATGGATTAATCTCAATCACCCTGAGCCTAGTTACCGCGCAAGTACCAGTAAACGTTTGGGGATATGTCTACATGCCAGATGGGAGCCCTGCTGCTGGTGTTTCTGTTTCGATTTCTGGTGGAGGAGACTCTAAATCTGCGACTACTGGAAGCGACGGTAAATACGGACCAGTTACTCTAACTGTTTCTTCAGTACCCGTGAATATAGTTGTAAGCGCATCCAAAGACAGTTATTCGGGCAGCGCATCTGCCACGGGTGAGGGTACGGTACGGATAGACTTACACCTTTCAGTAGCACCTCCGCCCCCGCCTCCCCCACCGTCGTCGAGAAAGCCGGTTAACATTCAGCTTACTGTTCCAAGCATGGCTGCTGTTAACACTAGTGTCAGGATAATTGGAAAAGCCGATCCGAGTGTTTCCCCGGTATGCTTGAGGGTTAGGAATCCTAAAAATATTCTGGATGAATATTGGTCGCCGGTTGCTTTAAACGGAAGCTTTTCATTAGATTTGATGCCGACGCTCCTAGGGTTCTACAAGGTTTCAGCGTATTTCCCTGGAGACGCTGAGTATGAATCTGCCTTAACACCCGAATACCTCCTCCAGGTGAAGGCTAAGTCAATTCTTAATCTTACGATAAGCCCGACCGTGGTGATTGCAGGAGCTGAAAACATCAGTATAAGTGGAAGCCTTTATCCTCTTGGTGCTCAAAAAGTTTCACTCTACTATTCTCTCGACAATGCTTCATGGATCTTTTTAACAGAGCTGAATGTCACAACAGGGTTTTTCTCTATGGTTTGGAAGCCGAGGGTCTTTGGAGATGTTTTCATAAAGGCGGAGTGGGTTGGCAATGAGACTTACGTGGGGTCTGTTGCATACGGAAGGCTCCAAACAGTTTTACCAAGTGTATGCATGCTGCAAGCACGGGTTAAGTCTCCAATTATTTTCGGGGAGGAAATATGTGTCAACGGGATTCTTATTGGTGTTGCGAATCCTGAAACTGCTGAGATAACTATGCATGTTTATGGTGGAGGGAAGGAGGTGGAAACTTTTAGGCTGAATCCTTCTCCAGAAGGGGTTTTCGCTGTAAGCTATAAGCCATCGTCGCCCGGGATCTATGTTCTGCTCCTTGAGGCTAGTGGAGTAAGATTGTCGCGAACCAGCAATGTTACAACGGTAGTCGTCCTGGGAGAGGTGAAGCTTAGGGCAGTTAACTCCACGGGCGGGCTGCTGAGTGAAGCAGTAGTAGAGGTAAAACGTAATGGTGAAATTGTAAGCTCTGGAAATGGTGAATTGAAACTAATCCTGAATCCTGGGAGTTACGAAGTTGTCGTAAAAAGCAGTGATATTGAGGTATTCAGGGGGTTCCTCAGTCTGACGGGTAACGGGATAACCCTGATTTCCACTGAACAAGACGCGGAGTTTCCACCTCCCATAACAAGTAGGCCTTTAACGATTGACTTGAGGACTAAGACTTATTTCCTTAATGTTCACGTGGTTAATGAATTCGGCGATCCCATAGGAAACATTGAGGTCAAGATGGCTTCATTGCTTTTTCAAACCGCGGGAAGAACAGGTGCTGATGGCCTAATTGTTTTCTCAAATATTCCCGCTGGAAACTATACTGTCAGCACTCCGGTTGAAAGCAAGAATGTTAAACTTGCTCGAAACGAGTCTAT
>JAFNIX010000005.1 GCA_017601225.1 Candidatus Brockarchaeota archaeon
CTGCTCAAAATAGTATATATACTGCTGTCTTAAAGGGCCTAAGGCGATTCGAAGATGAAGCCGCCAGTGGTTAACCTGAACCCGGAGGAAATGCCTAGAGAATGGTATAACATTCTTCCGGATCTTCCGCGTCCACTCGACCCGCCGATAAACCCTGCTACCAAGGAGCCTCTCCCACCTCAGGCTTTAGAAGTATTGTTCGCGAAAGAGCTTGTCAGACAGGAGGTTTCAGACCAGAGGCATATTCCGATACCGGAGGAGGTTGCGCAGGCCTACTACGCGATAGGGAGGCCGACGCCGCTTAGAAGAGCGACGCGTCTAGAGAAGTATCTTAACACTCCTGCGAAAATATACTATAAGTGCGAGTATGTGAACGTCGTTGGCAGTCACAAGCCTAACACTGCTATAGCTCAAGCATACTACAACATGGTTGAGGGGACAAAGGGGTTGACGACGGAGACTGGCGCGGGCCAATGGGGCTCAGCCCTAGCGCTGGGATGCGCATTCTTCAAGATGAAGTGCAAGGTCTTCATGACCAGGAGCAGCTACTTGTCGAAGCCATACCGGAAGATACTTATGCAGCTCTTCGGAGCCGAAGTCTATCCTTCTCCAAGCGACCAAACGGATTTCGGCAGGAAGATGCTTCAACAGGACCCGAACCACCCGGGTTCCCTAGGGATAGCGATAAGCGAGGCGATAGAGACTGCTGTGAAGACCGGCATGAAATACTCCTTGGGGAGTGTTCTAAATCATGTTCTGCTCCATCAGACCGTCGTAGGGGAGGAGGCTATTAAGCAGCTTCAAATGCTTGACGAGAAGCCAGACTACGTCATAGGCTGCATAGGTGGGGGCTCGAACTACGCTGGGCTAGCTTTCCCGTTTATGCGTGAAAAGCTTGCGGGGAAGCTTGACGCTGATTTCATCGCTGTTGAGCCCAAGGCTGTTCCTTCAACCACCAAGGGCAAGTACATGTATGACTTTGGAGACACTGCTGAAATGACCCCGATGCTTAAAATGTACACTGTTGGACACAAATTCTTCACGCCTCCAATACACGCAGGAGGTCTTAGGTATCATGGGAAGGCTCCGATTCTCAGCCTGCTTATCCACGAGGGATACGTGAAGCCAGTGGCCTACTATCAGAGGGAGGTTTTCGAAGCCGGTAGAATTTTCGCTGAGAACGAAGGTCTTGTTCCAGCTCCCGAGACAAACCATGCGATTAAAGCTGCTATCGACATCGCATTAGAATGTAAGAAGAATAATGAGGAGAAAGTAATCCTCTTCAACATGAGTGGCCACGGGCTCTTGGATCTCCAAGGATATGCTGAGTATCTTGAGGGTAAGCTTGTTGACTACGAGCCTTCACAGATCCTAGTTTAATTTTAATAATCTTCTTAATATTTTATTCTATTTTTTCTTTTTCTATATGGCAACTCTACAATCCGTGTTCAGTAGTGCTGCAAGGATTCGGAAAAATAGAGCCGGGGGCGGGATTTGAACCCGCATACTGTGGGTCGCGGCAATTTCTTCTGCAGCCCACCGCCTCTCAGCCTATCCTTTTGTGAACCGGATTCGACCACCCCGGCCCGCAGGTTTTAATGCTTCGCTAAGTTAGATAAAGTTTTCCCACTGTTTTTTAAACACGGGTCTGCTGGAAAAAGCTGTTTTTCAGTTATGTTTAAAAACGGGTTATATACAGTATTCTCGGGCTATGACGATATACTGCGAGCACATGGTTAGATACGTTGTTCCGGCTCTCAGGATGCTTATCTCCAGGCAGCTTTCGGAGAAGTATAGTCTGAATCAGATTCAGGTGGCTAGAATGCTGAACGTTACTCAGCCATCTGTAAGCAACTACATGGGTAGGAGGAAGGGCAGTGTTAAGATAAGGCGTTATCTCACCAATTCGGTTGTCAACGAGTATGCCGGAAACATCGCCAGGAAGCTTTTTGAAAAAGGCTTGTCTTTGAAGGAGCTTGAGGAGGATATTTGCAGCCTCTGCGCCGAGCTACGTAAAGGCGGCTATTTAACGGGTTGATATTGATGTGGCCGAACCCCTCCTACCTGTTTCTCGCGGCTTTCTCGGCGGCTTTCGCCATAATGATGCTCCTCTACCTTTCACCCATTGTTGAAACCAGCTCGGTAAGGGATCTTATGTGGCTGACCTTCCTGTTCCTTATGCTTGACGCTGTGCTCTCCGCCATCCTCGCATTCGTCAAGGCTGGAAGCGAAGAGAAAAAGTCTAAATAGTGGTTCAAAGCGGTGTTTAAGAGAATTGAGGCTGGTTCTAGTGATAATGGTGTTGACGCTCCTCGCGCTCTCGCCAGTACTTCTGGTCGACTCAATATTAGCCATGCTTCCTTCAAGCAGCATCCGTTACAATGGAGAAAGCATAAGCCTATCTGGCCTTAATAATGGTCCCTGGGTTTATGCTCTCGGAATGTCTGTCTCCGGCTTCAGCGTTGAGGCTGTTGCAACCCAGGGCAAGAGTCTTGTGAGCGTATTCACCAAGTTTTTCAACTCCGGTGTTTGGCTAATAATCTGTCTTGCAATTATCCTTATTGTAAGCATTGTCGCGAGCATCCTGTCTCGTTCGGTTTCAGATGCTGTTAAGGCTTCTGTTTTCTCCATCACCGCAGTATCCATCCTAGGCATATACTTTCTACACAAGGATTTAAAACCATTCCTCCTATATGATCTATCATTAAGGTCCGTCGTGGTGGAGGATGCTGTCGCAACGCTTTCACTGGTGATCATCACTGGGACAGTGGTCAACATTATTGCTGTAGCCGTGTTGTCAGGTGTTTTAACCCACCTCGTTCTAACGCTTAAGCCTCCTCCTGCTCCGGCTAAGCCTGCTAAGCCACAGGCTTTAGAGAAGCCTGTTGAAACTGGGACCGGGGGAGCTAGGAGGGGGAAGGCTCCTCCCTTAGGTGCGCCACCCCTCTGTCCAAGCTGCGGCTCGAAACTTGTTTGGAAACCTGAGGAATCAAAGTACTACTGTGAGAAATGTCAGGTTTATCCTGAAGAGGTTTACTTTAGTATTTGACGAAGTTGTTAAACAACCAGTATATTGCGAGCACGCTTAAAACTATGAGGAGCACTATACCCAGTTTCCTGCTTCTGCTCAATTCTTCCCGCTTAGACACATAGTAGGAGTCGACGATGACGTAAGCGTTCAAGTAGGCGAGTATTGCTACTGCTGCTGCGAAGGGTAGTATTGTAGCTAACGGTGGCAGTTCGATGAAAAACCCGCCGGGGTTTCTCACGCTAACCCTGTTTAGGATAAAGGTTATTTTGGAAGCGCCACGGGGGATCGTTAATTGCGGCTGAAGAATAGCTAGAATTCCGTTGGAAAAAGTATAGTAGTCTGAAGAAATCCTGCGGTAATAAGTATAATTGTTAGTTAGAACGGCGTAGAGCATTTTCACAGTCGTGTTAGATTCAAACGTCACCGTAAGGTTTGTAAGGGTGGACTCAGGTATCAGCTGCACTATTGAAATGCGCCCTGTTAAAACAGGTATGTTGAGGCTGCTATTCGTCAATACGAGTAGGGAGAAGTCTTTCATTTCAGACCCTTTAACGTATACTTGAATGTTTTCCACCGGGGGGCTCAAAGTTACTAGGAAGAGATCTCCCTCCAGAATGTTAACCCTGGGGAAATCGTATTCCACCATCTCACTGGTTCCCGGTACTGAAGCTAGTGCACACGCCAACAGTAGGCAGGTTAGCAGTGTCAGTGTGGTTTTCCCCATCTCTACTAAGATTTGGAAATGCGGCATTTATTCTTTCCGTTTTCCGAGTTTAATAATTGTGTATAAAGCTTTATAGCTTGGCGTCGCAATATCTCCGGGGGAGATGTTTTCAAGCGAGTTCGAAGAAGACAGGGAGTTCGAGGAAGAATGGTGGTATAAGAAACCTTTTCTAAGGGTATTGTTCTCCCCATTACT
The DNA here is from genome assembly GCA_017601225.1 of Candidatus Brockarchaeota archaeon. Taxonomy (GTDB): domain Archaea; phylum Thermoproteota; class EX4484-205; order EX4484-205; family JAAOZP01; genus JAAOZP01. Next base: position 3,951 of record JAFNIX010000005.1, read on the forward strand.
CCGCGTTTTCTCTTGGAAATACCGGATGTGGAGGTTTCTCCGGCTACCTCCGGAGAAGAGGCGGGGAATAGTGGAGAAAAAGGCTAGGAAGATCCGTAAAAACCCGATGTTCCCAAGGGTCACCAAGGAGGATCTTATAGGCAGGGATGAAGAGCTTTTCAAGGTTTTAGTCAGCATCCACTACCATGTTTTGAGAGACCCTGAGATAAGGAGGACTTTTAAAGCAGCACCCCCGCCTAAGCTGTTCGTCGTAAAGGGTTCAAGCGGCTCAGGTAAAACCTTCTTCGCGGAGGTTGCGCAGAGGGAGGGCTTCGAAAAGGGTTTAGAGTACGGTCTGCTGGTTAACCTTGCCAGGCTTAAGCCTGAACAGGTTTACTCAATGTGGTACGGCCAGAGTGCACAGAGGCTCAGCGAGTTCTTCAACAACGTGTTCTATAATCCAAGCATAGTCTTGATAGACGAGTTCCAGGCCTTTGCGAAAAAGTTCAGCTCAACAACAGAAGTGGGGATGGAGGAGACGAGGGTTCAAACGGTTCTCCTCGAGAAGTTTGACGAGCTTCAAAGGAAGGATTACCGTACTGTTGTGCTGGTTTCAACAACCGAGTATGAGTCACTCATCGACACTCTCCGCAGAAGGGGGGTTGCTGGGACAATAGATCTTGATGAAAACTTGTCTAGACAGATGCTGCTTAAAATAGTTGAGAAACAGTGTAAGGTTCACGGCGTTAGGCTTCCTCCCCAAGACATTCTTACCGTGATAGAGGACAGTATAAGGTCTTTTGAAACGCAGGCCATAACTCCTGCCGACATAGTTAACGCTTTCCAGATGGTTATCAGCAACAAGGCTGCACCGCTTCAGAAGAAGCTTATCAGCAGGCTTCTCCACGGGGATGAGCCCGAGAGCCAGGTTAACCCTGGTGAGCTTGTCACGCTGAACGATTTCAGGGAGGCTGCTTCAAAAGTTAAGGCCTACTCAGTGAGCACGAGGACGGAAGCCGCTAAAAAGTCTGTGGTTAAGCTTAGGCCTAAGGAGCGTTACGAAGATGTCGGGGGGCTTAAAGGCGTGAGGGAGGAGATCATTAAGGAGATCTCTCTATCGTTGAACCCGGAGTTGGCAAGCAAGGCTAGGTATATTCCACCTAAAGGCTTTCTTTTCCACGGCCCACCGGGAACCGGGAAGACTCTTTTGGCAAGGGCCATAGCCGGCGAGAACAATGTTTGGTTCTACCTTGTTAACGGCCCCTCAATAATCCAGGGAATGTACGGGGATCCTGAGAAAACGATAAGGGATATTTTCGAGGATGCTAGGAGAAACGCTCCAGCCATAGTCTTCTTCGACGAGATAGATTCCGTCGCCCCGGGACGTGGGACACATGATCCAGTCCTAGACAGGGTTACAAGCCAGCTTCTAACAGAGCTGGATGGCTTCATACCTCTCTCAGGCGTGGTGGTTATAGCTAGCACGAATAGGATTGACGTTCTAGACAGGGCTCTCTTGGAAAGGTTTACACGCGTATTCGAATTCAACTACCCTAGGAACGATGAGGAGAGGAGGGAGATCATAAGAATCCATTTGAAAAAGTATCTGGATGTCCTTAGTCCCGAAGCCACCGTGGACAACGTGCTGGAAATACTTAGAAAGAAGGCTTTAAGCCCCAGGAGAATTGCCGACGTGATTAACGAGGCTAACAGGCTCAGGGTTAAGGAGTTGGATGCCGCTAGGCAGCTTGTTAAAACAATTGACGAGGGCCGCCCGGTGGAGGAAATAAGAAAGATCTACGCTAAGGATCTGGAGAGGCTTTCCAGGATACTTGGAATAGAACAGGATTCAAAAGGTTTCCTCGACAGGCTTAGGCTTGTCTCCGCTTCAAACTATCCGCTTCAGCCTATTCACTTCCAAGAGGCGCTGGAAACCCTTTCAGAGGAGGAGGCCGTTAGCGAGGCTCGCACGATGATCGATAAGAGCGTTAGAGTTGAAAGCCCTGAGGTTGGTAAAACCTATGGTCTCGTAGCCATAGGTGCTGCTGGCGAGCAGAGCGGGTTCGTGAGCGTCATAGAGGTTATCACTAATCCTAGGGGGAAAGGTGTTGTGAAGGTTGTTGGAAGCGAGTATGGTGAGAGCATTCAGGCTAGTGCCGAAGACGCTTTCATATATGTTAACAGCATTTCCGGATGGAGGTTTAAGAATCACGATGTTTTCGTGGAGCTAGTCACGCCGGCTAAAGGAATGGAGAAGCTTCAGCTTCGCCCTGGTCTCTCTTATCCTCCTGTTTCCGGGCCTTCAGCTGGGCTGGCGATAGGCGTGGCGATGATTTCGGCCTTCACAGGTATTGAAGCGGATCCGACGGTCATAATGACGGGTGCGATAACTGCTAAGGGTGAAGTCTGGCCGGTTGGAGGGCTGGATCACAGGGGCATGGGTAAGATAGATGCAGCGTTGGCGGACAAGTATGCGAAGAAACTCCTCGTCCCGGTTTTCAACTACGAGTCAATGAAGAGCCTTAAGATCGTTGAGCTCTTAGAATCTAAAGGCATTGTTGTAGAGCCTGTTTCAAGTCTTTTAGACGCTGCTGTGAAATCTCTGATAGGGGTCAACTCGAAGGAGGAGCTGCTGCTGCGTTTAAACAATGAGGCTCAGAATGGGCGTCTGTTAGAGAGGCTCAGCGTCTAAAAAGCCTTTATTGACACGAGCTCAACGATATCCTTAATGTTTTCAAGTATTTTCACAAGGCTGTTGAAAACCTTAACCAGGTTGGTTGCATATGGCCTGTAATCCTGCTTCTCCTCGAGGCTCAGAAGCTTCTCCTCGACCTCTGCATGCTTCACCATTATCTCGTTCATAACACTAGCGTTGAAAACGCTGAAGAGCCCTACCGCTTTAGTATGCATATCGCTCAGTGTTTCACCTATGCTGCTTAACCCGGCTAGGCTTATCTTTTTAACCCTGCCATGCATCTTCACAACTTCTCTGGATATTTGGACACACTGGTCTGCAGAGTCCTCGACGTATTTCACTAGCATTCTGAGGTCCATCAGGTTTAGGAAATCCATCCCCATCTTAGCCGGGAGCTCAGGATTCCTTAAAGCAGACCTGATCACCCTGACGAGTATGAAATATTGTCTGTCAACCTCCTCATCCCTCTCGATAACTCTCTCCGCAAGCTCCCCATCCATCTTCACTAGTGCTTTTACGCAGTCGGATATCATGCTTGCAGCAAGAGCACTCTGCCTCCTGAGGAGTTTCTCCGGCGTTATCATCTCCGGGTCGAGCAGAACTCGAACCTCTATCTGTTTTGAAGTCTCCTCTGATATTTCTGCTCCGGGTAGCCTTCTAACTATCTTACGCACCTCTGATATTTCTGCTGTTGAAAACTCTTCCTCGCTTCTAATGATTATCGTGTTATAGCCGAGCAAATAGCTTCCGAGCAGGACGTGCTGCGGCTTCAACTCTTGACTGGAAACGTCTATTTTAGCAACCTCTTCCACGAGCCTTCCGCCTCCTTCTGGTATTATCGTTAGAGAACCATCCTTGTTGCTAACCATGGTTAAAGTCACCCCCCTATCTATCTTGCTCTGCTTAACCCAGCTCTTTGGAAGCGTTATTAGGAATGAGCCTGAGCCTGCTTTTAACACCCTTCTTTTCCAGACCAATGCTAAGTATGTATTGGAAAGAGAAAATATATACTTTTTGAATTTTTATGTACACTATATAAAATCAATACGGCACATTTATACCTAGGCTTCGGGAAAGCGGTGGGCAGAATGGTCTCGCAGAAAAGTGTTCAGACATCGGCGGCGAGAAGGGTTGTGGCAACAGGTCTCTGTGCTGCGCTCTACACCGTAGTCGGTATCGCTACATTCCTAGGGGTTTTCACGCCTGTCGTGGGCGTGGTGAGGTTCTGGCCGTCGGTATTTGTGCCAGCAATCTTCTCAATGCTTTTCGACCCTCTAACAGGAGGGATGGGTGCGGCAATAGGGATCTTCCTGAGCGACCTTTATGTTTTCTACGCTACTGGGCAGACTAATCCTCTTCTAAGCGTTATCGCCGGAGTACCCTCTAACTTCCTAGGGTTCTACATTCTGGGCAGGATAGGCAGGTCCAAGGTGAATTGGAATGGTTTAAAAACAACTATACCGTTAATCCTGCTCGCAGTCGCAGCCTTCGGTCCTCTATTATACTTTGAATACATGTTTTCAATAGGAATGATTGAAAACGGTATGGGATGGGTTTCCACTGTCCTTCTGGTTCTCGGGATAGTCATATTCACGCTGGGTTTCACTGCAGGCAGGATTAGGAAGAACTATCTGAACTACTATGTTGGAGGGACACTCGGCCTTCTCACTGGTGCTGCCTGGATAGGTTTAGGCATATGGTTTTACAGCCAGCTGTTCGGACTGCCTTTAACTGGGGTTAAGGCGGACCTCGCCTTGGCTTTTTACTTCTTCCTATGGGTTTTTGGAACAGAAATCCCGTTCATACTGGTGGTGCCTCCGGTGCTAGACTTGATATACAGGGCTTACCCTTTTCTCAAGCCTATTAAATGAGAAACAAGGCTGCGTAAAAGGTTAAAACAGTCTTCACAGTTCTAGTATAAGGTTGAAGATCGCTGTCGGGATAGACATCGGAGGCTCGACGACGAAGGCCGTCGCCTTAAAGGGGAAGGAGATACTTGGAGTGAGTGAAATGCCGTCTTCAGACCCTCTCGCCACCTCCATAGGTCTTCTCGGGAAGCTTATAGTCATGATGGGATGTTCACTTAAGGATGTTGAAGTATTAGCGATAGCTGGAGGCAGGAGCAGTCAGCTTCCAGACAGCATTCTCAGCCTTAGGGTTGTGAAGGTTAACGAGATCGTCGCCGCGGGAACAGGTGGGATAGTCTTAACAGGGTTGGATGAGGCTCTTGTCGTAAGCATGGGCACTGGCACAGCTCTCATAGAGGTGAGGGAAAACGGTAAGAGAATAAGACATATCGGCGGAACCGGCGTGGGTGGGGGTACTCTGCTGGGGCTGGCGAGGAAGATGCTCGGGATCTCGAGCGTAAGCATTCTCGTGGAGATGGCTGAGAAGGGTGATCCTCGAAGAGTCGACTTGACTGTTGGCGATATAGTTGGCGATGGGATAGGTATACTCTCCGCTGAGATGACTGCCTCAAACCTTGGGAGAGTTGGAGACACTTCAAGCCCTGAGGATCTCGCCGCCGGAATAACTAATCTAGTTGGCGAGGTTGTGGCTTCAGTCACGTTTCTCGCAGCCTCGAAGCTCGAGCTTGAGGATAAGGTTATTCTTGTTGGGAGGGTTGCGAAGCTGCCACCCGTGCTTAAAAGTATTCAGAGGGCTCTTTCAAGCTTCGGCGTCAAACCTATAGTGCCTAAGCTGCCTGAGTATGCTGTCGCTGTTGGAGCAGGATACAGGGTTTCGGCGGAGGGTGATCCTAATGCCAGCCTTATCCGGTAGAAGAATGTTTGAAATGCGTGTTGTAGAAGGTTTAAGAAACGTTGAGGAGCAAGTTCAGCCTGCCGGTGTTGACCTCACGCTGGAGAAAATAGAGGTTCTTGTCGAGGAGGGCGAGATAAGCGTTGAGCCGAGGTTCTCCAAGGGTATAACCATAATTCCTAAAGCGGGTTTCTACGAGCTGCCGCAGGGGAGCTACAGGGTGACCTACCATGAGATCGTAAATATTCCAGCGGGGTACCTGGGGCTGCTCCTCCCAAGGTCAAGCCTACTCAGGAATGGTGCAACCATATACACTGCTGTCTGGGACCCGGGCTACAAGGGTAGGGGAATGGGCCTGATGGTCGTATTCAACAGGCAGGGGATAAGGATCGCGGGGGAGGCAAGGGTTGCTCAACTAATACTGTTAAGCCTGGAGAATTCTTCTGAACTCTACAGGGGAAGATTCATGTTTGAAAACATGCGGGTGTCTGAGCGGCCCGGCGTATACTAGAATTAGGCGGTAAAATAAGTTTTTATACCAGTGTTTTTTAAACGTAGGGGATCCATTGGCTAAGAAGGTTGTCGTGATCAGGGGAGACGGCACCGGTCCGGAGCTGACCCAGGCAGCTATGAGAGTGATGAACGCTATCGGGGCTACGGAACGCTTAGAGTTTCTCGTCAGAGACGCTGGGTCAGAATGGTGGCAGCAGCACGGTGGAGCAACATATTTCCCGGAGGAGACGTGGGAAGCCCTGAGGGAGAGCGACGCCTGCTACAAGGCACCGGTGACAACACTGCCGGATCCTAACACCCCTAAGAGCGTCGCAGTCACCATTAGGCAGGCTTTCAACCTTTACGCTAACGTTAGGCCGATTAAAACCTTCAGGGGGCGGGAGGGTCCCCTGGGCCCGGTGGACATGCTTTTCGTTAGGGAGGGTACTGAAGGGCTTTACGCGGGTATAGAGTTCATGGTTTCAGAAGACGTGGGGATAGCTTTGAGGAAAATATCTAGAACAGCCTCGGAGAAGGTTGCGAGATTCGCCTTCGAACAGGCTAGGCTGAGGGGCTGGAGGAAAGTAATAGTCATAAACAAGGCTAATATTCTAAAGCTGACAGATGGAGGAATATTTGTCCCAACAGTCATGAAGGTTAGCGGAGGATACCCGGAGATAGATGTTGAAAGCTACTTCGTAGACAATTTCGCACAGCAGTTGATTAAGAACCCGCAGAGGTTTAACCAGAACGTTATCGTTGGAACAAACCTTTTCATGGATATTCTTACGGAGGAGGCTTCAGCCCTGATAGGAAACATCGGGCTAGTGTATTCGGCGAACTTCGGAGACAATTATGCGATGTTTGAGCCGGCCCATGGTAGCGCTCCTAAATACAAGGGGATGAACAAGGTTAACCCCACGGCAATGATTCTTGCCGGAGCATGGATGCTTGACTACCTGGGTGAGAAAGACCTTTCTAAAGCGGTTTTCGAAGCAACCGAGGAAGTCATAGCTGGAAACAGAGTTGTAACATACGATCTCGGCGGATCCGCGTCAACCCAGCAGATGGCGGAGGAAATAGCTAGAAAGGCTGTGGAGAAACTTAGGAAATAGGCTAAGCTGTTATTATCATTTCAACCATCCTGTCCTTCATAAAAACAGTCTCTATTAGGCCAACTATCGTTGTGATGACTGAAACAATAATGGTTGCGAGGCGAAATGCTTCGAATGGCGTAGGTTGAGTAGCACTTAATAGAATTGCAAGACCGCCTGTGCTAAATATTGGTAGTGTAAAGATTAAAATGATTGCAATAAAGTATTTCTGTGGTATTATGAGCCCATTGAAAATCATGATGTAACATAATGGCAAGCCTAGGATGATTGATAGAATGAAAAGCAATGCTATTGAAGAGTACGTGATGCTTTGAACATCTGGCACTGCTATTAATATGGCTAGAAAATCTAACAGAGATATTATTGCACAGCATAGAATTAGGAATGGAATGGAGGCTGCAAAACGGTAGAGAATAATTTTCAAAGGCGGTAGGGGGCTTGAGAATAAATGTTCGAAAACCTTATCTTCCTTATCCTCTCTGACTAGGGAGCTAACAAGATAAAGATACATAGACGAGGTTGTTACAATGGAGAGAGATGTAAACATTTCTATCGTGTTACTTATGATGATTGCTTTTGCCTCCAGTGTTAAAGCCTCCGAAATGTTTACACGGAGACCCGTATATAGAGGGATCGACAACATTAGAGAAAACATCATAATCGCGGGAATATGCAATAAACTTCTCTTTACCATAAATTGTATTTCTTTAATTAAAATCATTAGGCTCATTCATCTCCCCCTCCTTATATTAAAGCGAGCATACTCTTTGACAGAGGGGCCGTGTTCATGTCGAATGGTTAAAACGATTTTCATAATCATCTGGCTTATCATCATATGTCCCTCCGCGTCAACTTGTTATTACCCGTTCCGCCACCTTGTCTTTTAAGAGAATAGTTTCCGCTAAGCCAATTAGACCTATGATCGCTGAAGCTATTAACGTGTAAACAATTGTTGATTCGATAGCTGCCTGTCTAACGGAGAAGAATACGTTTTGAATATTGAATAAGATGACTGGGGCGATAATTATCCAAGATGCATACTTGGAGGGTATCAGCATTTCGTTTAAAAACAACGTGTAGCCTAATGACAAACTGAGTATAAGCGATAGTATAAAAGATCTGAGTACTAGCATTAGGTAGGGGTTGCCTGTAATAATGGTTATAATGATGGCTGTCAGGAGGTGAACTATTGCAAGCAACAGGATTAACACCGGGATGAATGCAACGAAATGGTAAAGCAGTATTTTTAGTTGAGAGAGGGGTATTGCAACAAATATTTGTTCAAAAACCTTATCGTTTTTCTCCATAGCGATTATCATGAGAATCACGAAAAAGGAGAAAATTACTATGTTTGGGATAGCCAGCAATGTTGCTTCTACCATGTTGGATATGATGGTTGTCTTAATTTCCAGGGCGCCGCTTCCGGAAACAGCCTTCTGGAGGTTAAGAAAATTGAAGAAAAGATACGGTATAATGATTGCGAGAGACACTAATATTGCTGGCCCATTGGTTTTCGTTATGAACTTTATTTCTTTTACGACGAATCCAGCTTCGTCCATTTTTAGCGGACCCCATGCAGGCGGGAATAAACCTCCTCTAAGCTGGGTTTCAAAACTCTCGCCTCGTAAACACTCAACTTATTATCGACTAGAGCCTGGACTAGGGTTGAAACCTCTTCCTCGCTTCCGACTGGAATTATTAAGGCACCATCCTCCGCTCTTGCCGCACCTGCATAAGCAAGTATCTGACAGGCTTTGGCATTATCATTAGTATTTATCTTCGCAACAAGGTTCCTCAGGCCAGTTTTCAGATACAGGTCGTCAAGACCACCATCATAAAGAATCTCCCCCATCCTTATTATCGTAACGTGATCACAAAGCTCTTCAACATCGGCAAGTATATGTGTTGAAACCAGTGTTGTAACCCCGTCTTTCTTCAAATCCTTCAGCGTTTCCTTTATCTTATGTCTCCAAACAGGGTCTATGTTGGCCAGAAACTCGTCTAAGATTAATAGTTTCGGGTCGTTCATCATAGCGCGGGCAATAGCCACCCTCTGCTTGGTGCCCATGGAGAGTTTGGCGAACTTCATGTTGGCGACCTCGGAGAGCTCGAATCTTCCAATAAGGTCCTCCACTACTTTCTCGCAATCGTTTACGCCTCTTAAATACCCGAATCTAATCAGGTTTTCCCTGACTGTTAATTGAGAGTAAAAAGCCAAATATTCAGATACATACCCTATTTTAGATTTAATGCTTAAATCGCGCTTCGGGTCAACTCCAAATATTTTCACAAAACCCTTATCTGGGTTTAGCAGACCAAGTATTATGCGGAAGAGTGTTGTCTTCCCCGCACCGTTATGCCCAATAAGCCCATGAATACTACCTTTCTGAACGGTAAAAGTCACATTATTCAAAACGGTCTTGCTGCCAAATTTTTTCATAATTCCCTCAACACTTACGGCTTTAGATTCCTTTTCCATTATTCGGCTACGCCTATTATTTTTCCTCTTTCTTTACTTAATTTAAGTTTTAACATACAACATTTTTAGTTACTGCTTAATAGTTAATCGGAAAGTCTATATGTCTTAAAGATGAGTTTTCCTATATGCAGCAAGCCCTCCTGCTTTCATCACGTTCATTATGAAGTCTGGGTATGGTGAGAACTTCATTTCGATCATTGTCGTCTCATTTCTGACAATTCCTTTTTCAAGATCTATCATGGCTACGTCTCCCTGCTTGAAGCTCTTATTAACCTCCTTAACCTCTATGACGGGTAGTCCAACGTTTATAGCGTTTCTGAAGAAGATTCTGGCGAAGGAGCATGCCACTATTGCTGAGATTCCTGCCTCCTTGATCACTCTGGGAGCATGCTCCCTGCTTGAGCCCATTCCAAAGTTCCTTCCAGCTATAATGATGTCCCCCTTCGATATTTTAGATGCAAGCGTCGGGTCAAGGTCTTCGAAAACATGTTTAGCAAGCTCTTTGAAATCTCCTGTTCTAAACTTGTACTTCGCAGGAATTATCACGTCCGTATTAATATGGTCTCCCAGAACCCAGACTCTCCCCCTAATTATCATCTTTCTACCATCCTCCTGTAAACTTCCTAGGGTCTGTTATAACTCCTTCGGCGGCTGAAGCCGCGGCTGTCGCTGGGCTTGCCAAGTATATGCTTGACTCAGGGTTTCCCATTCTACCCTTGAAGTTCCTATTGGAGGTTGAGACGGCCACCTCACCCGACCCGAGTATTCCGAAATGGACTCCTAGGCATGGGCCGCATGTGCTATGGGTCACTGTGCATCCTGCTGAAACAAGCCTGTCTATAATCCCGTTTCTAAGCAGGTTTAGGAAGACCCTTCTGGATGCGGGTATCGCTATGCACCTAACCCCCTTCTTAACACCTTTTTTTGAAAGTATTCTCGCCGCTATTTCGAAATCCTCCTCCCTCCCATTGGTGCAAGAGCCTATGAAAACCTGATTCACCTCCAATCCCTCAAGCTCCTTAACAGGCTTAACGTTGTCAACATTATGGGGCGCCGCCACTAATGGTTCAAGCTCGTCAAGCCGGTAGCTGAGATTCATAGCATACTCAGCATCCTCGTCAGGCTTGAAAACACTCTTGTCTTTTAAGCTACTCGTATCAACATGCTTCATAGTTTCCTCGTCCAAGGGGAAGACTCCGTTCTTGGCTCCCATCTCGACGACCATGTTGCACACCGTCATCCTGCTGGCCATTGACAGTGTTCTCACCCCCTCTCCCTGAAACTCTGTGCTCATATAGGTTGCACCATCGGCTCCAACGTCTCCTATTATCCTCAGAATCAAATCCTTAGACATCACCCCTGGTTTGAAGCATCCGTTTAAAGTGATCCTCATAGCCTCCGGCACTTTAAACCAGAGTTTTCCGGAGGTCATTACTTCCGCGAAGTCTGTCGAGCCTATTCCTGTCGCGAAAAGGCTGAATGCGCCTAGGGTTACGGTGTGAGAGTCAGCGCCAACTATAAACATGCCTGGCTTAAGACTCTCGTTTTCAGGAATAACCTGGTGGCAGATTCCTTCTCCAACCTCGTAAATCTTTATGCTGTTTTTCTTGGCGAATCCCCGGAGCTTAAGCTGGAGGTTTGAAGCCCCCTCGTTCGGACTTGGGGAAGCATGGTCTATGACGAACCTTATCCTGGAGGGGTCGTGAACCCTGTTTGAACCCAGCTCATGGAAAGCATCTATCGCTAGAGGCCCTGTCCCGTCGTGAGCGTAAGCCAAGTCTATGTCCACAACTACTATTTCCCCAGGCTTAACAGCTCTGCCAAGCCTGCTTCTGAACAGCTTCTGAACTATGGTCTCTCCCAATTCCCAGCCCCCTTCTGAGACGCTTTATATAAAATTTTACCTAAAACTCGGTTATTTCTACTTCATGGGTGGAGGAATCGTATAGCGCTACTGTTGATCTTCCAGTTAAGTATCCGCATGCCTCACCCGGGTTAACCCATAGTGTTCTCCCTAGCCTTCTTACGTTTTTCTCATGCGTATGGCCTGACACTATTAGGTCAAACATGTTTCTGCTCACTATCTCTTCAATTAACTTCAAATCCTCTCCGTGTAAAACTAACGTTTTCCTACCGTCCAGTTCAAGTATTGCTGCAGGCCAGTAGAACTGACCGCCTATTTCCGAAAAGGCTCTTTGAAGATTACCCCTGTCACCATCGTTATTCCCGTATACGAGTATAAGCTTTGACCTGCACTCCTTAAATTTTCTGGCGGTGAAAGGGCTTATGACGTCACCGGCGTGAAGAACCATGTCCACATTCCTCTCGTTGAAGAACGCCACCGCTTTCTCGATCATCTTCAAATGATCGTGAGTATCGCTTATCAGACCGATGAGCATGTTGAGAAGATTGTTGGTGCCTGATTTAACCTTTTTCGGGATAAGCCTTACGAATAGCGTGTGCTAATAAAAACGCTTTCAATTCTAAACCTTCCCTATTTTTCTTCGATTCCTAACCCTTCCGGATTGCAGTGGGAATGAGCTAGACAGAGGCTTATGCTTCTAAGACTCCGAGCTCTAGTAATGTTGAGATTCTGATTTGAGCATTATCTTATCTTTTTCCCAGTTATCAGGGTTTCTGTCTTCAAAACTCCCTTGGCTCTTCTGAAACTGTTAACAATATTGTCAAGTTCCTTCAGGCTTGGAACACTGTCAACCATAGCCATGTAGTCGAAGGATGAGCCCCATATTTCAATTATCTCAGTAACACTCCTGTTTCTCGCAAGCAGTTCTCTGCAGAAATCCTCAAAATCCTTATCCCCCATGCTCTCAACGTCGATTAGTATTTGAGCTGAAATACTCTCTGGAAGAGTTGCCTTGACTACTCCCGTCTTGTTCAAAACTTCCGCTATTATTATGTTCTCCATGGCTGAGGCTCCCCTGCCGTGCAGAACATATGCTGACTTAACCCTGTCCCTTATCTCTTCGAACACTTTCTCCTCAAGCCCGTCGATTTCAACCCCCCTCTTCTTCAAGGCTGCTTTAACGCCTTCGCTTCCAACCATGGGTCCGAGGGCGAAGCTGCTTTCCCTTCCAACCATGCTCGCGTCGAAAGGCTGGTATGTTAAAGGGTCTCTGAAAGCCGCTTTCTGATGAGTGCCCGCAGTATGTGTGAAAACGTTTCTGCCAGAAACAGGATTGTTAGGAGATATGTTTATCCCTGAAACCTTCTCCACGTATTCTGCAAGCCTCGTGAGATTTGCCAAGTCATACTCATACCCATGTTTGATTTTCATCCATGTTGCCAGAAGGAGCGTATCCGGTATCCCCGCCCGTTCTCCAAGCCAATTCATGGATCCATGGAGTATCTTTGCCCCACTCATCCATGCCTCTATAGTGTTCGCGAGAGCCATGCCCATGTCGTTGTGAAAATGGGCCTCTATCAAGCTGTCGTGGTTTCTATCCCTTATAATCCTGCTTATCTCCCCGTAGACTCTTCTAACATCGATCGGAGAGGCTCCTCCTGAAGTATCGGGTAGACTAATAGAGTCCGCACCCGCCTCAATTGCTTTCTCAACAACCTGTTTCAGGAAGCCTGGGTCAGCTCTGAAAGCGTCTTCAGCAGTATACCTAACCCTGTAGCCTTTGTTCTTCGCATACCTAATGGCCCTTGGAACCTGAGTGAGGACAAACCCTCTCTTGTCCGCTATTTTTTCAAATTTTGCTTCCAGATGCCTGTCGGCGGGGGAGAGGTAGAGAGCTACCCAGTCAACACCTTCCGGAACAGTGTCAACATCCGTCTCTAAAGCCCTGCAATGGGCTGCTTTAAGGGCTCTTGTCTTCACACGGCTCAGCTCCGCCACGATCCTTCTCTCACCTTCGCTACTATAGGGGGATCCTATTTCAATAAGCTCTATGCCGGACTTATCGAGCTCCCTCATTATCGTAACCCTCTCCTCGAGCGTGAAGTATACTCCGGGGGTTTGAAGGCCCTCTCTTAAAGTAGTGTCCAGAAGCATCGGCTTCTCCTGTTTCTGCATATGGGGCTTAGAGCTGCAGGCAGGGTTTTAAAAGGTTGCCGGCTTAGTATACTATTATTCTTGAAGCAGCGTCCAGCGTTTTAATCAGCCCGATTATTCTCTCAACAAGCTTACTGGACTCCTTTATCCATTTAAACTCTCTGATTAACACAGTGTTTTCCGAAGGCTGGAGAAGTATTAAGCATAGAAACATGCTGCCATATGCAACCAGATACTCGTACCCGTGCATCCTAACCTTGAAACCATTCCTCATAAGCAGATGGGCGAGCCTAAGCCTGTTCTCCGGGAAGATGAGTATTGACCTAGCTGCCTCACTGCCCAAGGTTCACATTCCCGCCTAGAAACGGGTTTATTTTTTCCACGATCATGCATGCTCTGCAGACTTCTCCCGCTGAAGGGTTTCCACAAACCCTGCAACGCCCTATGCTGCGAGCCGAGTATTCCCTCTTTAGGAGCGGAAGTATTTCGAGAAAATTGTTTACAAGACTGTGCTTAACCCCAGGTATGATGGAGTCAAGCCTGTTCAGGAAATCCCTTATCTCAAGCCTATAGTTCTCCACATGGTAGGGACATTCCACAAAGTCCACTTCAATACCTGTTAGGATAGCGTAAATAGCGTCCTCCTTCTCCGTGCAGAAGTAGAACGGCTTAACCCTCTGGACGAACCCATCGTCTTCAACAATACCTGTCTTGGGGCCAAGCCTAGCTAGGAGCGACGGGTTCCCCCTGAGATAGTTCATAAGGATCGTTTGAGCCTCGTCATCCAGATTGTGGCCTGTAGCAACCTTAGAGAAGCCGAGTCTCCTCGCATAAGTGTTTATCAGGCTTCTCCTGAGGACTCCGCAAATATAGCAGGGCTTTATTTTAAGCCTGTTCTCTCTAGATATTTTAACAGCCTCGTCAAGTGTGAAACCATACTGCTCCTTAAACGAGTACTTATTCAGAGGTATATTGTTTTCCTCGCAGAATTCAACAAGCCCCCTAAGCTTCACATCCCTGTAACCGCTTATGCCCTCGTCCACAGCTATTGCAGCAATGTTTTCACGCTTATTCTTCATAAGCCTCCAGAGGAAGCTTAGCAGAGCCGTGCTGTCCTTGCCTCCTGAGCAGGCTACTAGAATTCTCTCACCGTATTCGATTAAGCCGTGCCTCTTAATTGTCCGTATGACTTTTTTTTCAAAATACTTTTTAAAATGCTTGCTGCAGAGGCTTCTTCCACTTAGAGAAATGTAGACGGCTCTTTTCTCACAGTCTTCACATGCCATTTTTCAACCGCCTGAAACAACGCTCAGCAGCTTAACCTCGTCCCCTTCTTTGAGAGGCTCCTTCTCAGTAACTATAACCCCTTTCTTAACAGGTATAACTTCTGAAGAACTTATCCTTAACGTCTTAAGAAGGTCTTCAATCCTGCTGTTCTCCTCCAAGTCTACGACCCTGGTTTCGCGAAGCCTCTGTATGAACACTTTCACCTTCATCTGGTTCTAACGCCAGCTGAGTTATGGCTTAAAGCCGCATTTAAACATGTCATCTCCATGCTGCGCCATGTGTTAGCCTAAGGTTTTACATTTACAGCAGCACAGGATGCTCAAAGTTCCAGCCTCATCAATGGAAACTCGGGATCCTCCCTGAGAACCCTGAACCCGTTTTTCAGGTAAAACTCCACGGGGCCAGAAGGATTGTTAGGATTGTTTCTCCTAGCGAAGGTTTCAACAGCCTTAAACCCTCTTTTCCTTAAATCCTCGATTATGCTTTCCAAAAGCAGTTTGCCAAGCCCACGCCCCCTGTATTCCTTCTCGGCGATGAAAAGGCATGAGATCAACACTGCGTCCCTGCTGGGCGGTCCCGCGGAATACTCGGCTGAAAGCGGTAGAGTCTCAGGGGGAGCATACTGCGCGTAGCCGACTGGCTTCCCATCCACGTAGAGCAGCTTTCCACATTCGCCGAACATGGTTCTCACGCTTCTCAACCAGTTGAGCTTCTTAGCCAGCGTTTCTTCCCTGATCTCTTTCGAAGGGTCTACGCACTCTTTTGGAGACTCCCAGTATATGCAGTATTTGCAGCTGAAAGGATGCTCGCCCCATTCCGGGGCTTGAATAAGGTTCTCTTCCGTGAGGCTGACGATCTCGACTCGCATTTCCCTCAGCTAAATACCTGTTTAACCGCTTTTATCCTTTCCTGTTCCCCCAGCTTCCAAGCATTCCGCTTACGAGGGGAAAGTTTATTTGGAAAAAATGTTATTAACCGGCTGGGTAATCCGTATAATGCTGGTTGCTGACGAGGGTTCTTAAGACGGATAAGCATCGTCCCTCTAAGAGGGTGCTTCAGGAGGCGGCCGCGGTTCTGAGGTCAGGCGGGCTCGTAGCCTTCCCCACGGAGACGGTTTACGGATTGGGGGCTGACGCTTTCAACCGGGATGCTGTTCTAAAGATATTTGCTGCTAAGAAAAGGCCTCCGGACAACCCTGTTATAGTGCATGTCTCAAGCATGGAGATGCTTAAAGAGGTTTCAACCAGCATCCCCCGTAGGGCTGAGAAACTAGTCAGGGAGCTCTGGCCCGGCCCGTTGACAATAGTTGTTCCAAGATCGCGGAAGGTTCCTCCCGCCGTTTCAGCGGGCCTTGAAACAGTAGCTGTAAGAATGCCCGCCCACAATGTTGCACTGGGGTTGATCGAGCAGTTGGGCTCTCCGATAGCTGCTCCCAGTGCTAATCTTTCAGGCAGGCCCAGCCCGACTAACGCTAGGGATGTTTACGAGGATTTAAACGGCTCGATAGACATGATAATTGACGCTGGTGAAACATTCATAGGGGTTGAGTCGACTGTTATCCAGGTTTCTGAGAAAAAGTCTCTAATACTCAGGCCGGGCCCTATTCCCCTAGAGACCCTTAGGAAATACCTTGGCGATGTTGAAGTGCATCCTTCAATATTGTCCGGCGGTTTCCAAGGGGTTCCTGCTTCTCCTGGCATGAAGTATAGGCACTACGCTCCTAGGGCTGACATGATCGTCGTGGAGGGAGACAATTATGAGAAGAAGGTTGCAAAAATAGTTGAAACGGTTGAGGAATACTTGAAATCCGGTTTGAAAGTAGGATGCATGGTTTCAGAGGAGACTGCTAGCCGATTGCCTGAGGGAGTCCTGCTAGAGGTGCTCGCCCCAAGGAAGAGGCTAAGCCTTGTGGCGAGAAGAATCTATTCGGCCATTAGGAGCCTTGACAGGATGAACCCGGATATTATAGTGGCCGAGGGCTTTCCTGAGGAAGGCATCGGCATGGCTATACAGAACAGGCTTAGGAAAGCAGCTGGGTATAAAATAGTGAAAGCCTAAGTAATCTTATGTTACTGGGGAGCCGTCTGAAATACTGCTGTCGGGACATATTAACGCTACCTTGTTCTTTCCTTCAACGGCTGCAAGAATCATTACTTCTGAAACCTGGCCCATCAGGACCGCCGGCTTAAGGTTAGTCACGAAAACGTATTGTTTCCCGACGAGTTGCTCTGGAGCATAGAATGCTCCTAGGCCTGCTACCGACTGTTTCACAACGTTTCCTCCCAGGCTTACCTGAAGCTTCAGAAGCTTTTCAGAACCCTTAACCTTCTCAGCAGACACTATTGTTCCAACAACCATCTTGACCTTCTTGAAGTCATCCATGCTTATTTCAGAGCTCATTTCAGCATGTTGCTTCAAACCATATTTATAAGCTTAACTAAGCCTCGCAGCTTGAAACCGTTTCCAACAATGTCTCTAAGCTTGGAGCCATGATGCTTTTACTCCAAGCTTTTAAAAAGATATTCTCCGTCTTTCAATTCTAATGCCTTAGGCTCCACGCCGTAGAACCTGCAGGAAAAGACGGTTATTAAGAGCCCGTTGAAAAGGATACGGTAACCATGCGGGACGGGCTCATGGCTTCTAACCATCATTCTAAGACCGTTGTTCCTCAGAAATCTTTCAAGAGCCTTTCGTCCGAAACAGTGGATCCCTGGTCCCCTAGGGTTGTATGAGAATTCTTCAACGTGTTCAGAGGGGTCGTTCCAAAGTGTTTCAAAAACTTTTTTATCTTCAGGTTCAAATCCTCCTTTACCGGCTTTTTCAAGCTCATCGATTCTTTCCAGACCCTTAGCGAGTCCTCCGTGAACCAGCATTATCTTATTGTTAACTATGCCGGCCAAAGGCATTTCCGAGAAAACTTTCAAATATGCTTCGTAAACCTTCTCATAGTCTTTTCCGAACCTTCTGGCGAGAAGATTTAGAAAACCGTATGAAAAATTCATAGAAGGTGTTTCATGGTTGCCTCTCAAGAGGAATATTGAATCAGGATTATGGGTTTTCATCTGGAAGAGCATGTTTATAACGCTGCTCTGATGCGGTCCTCTGTCAACGTAGTCTCCGAGGAAAACCGCCTTTGCTTCGCTAAGCTTCGCGAGGTGCAGAGCGTTTACGCACGACTCTAGATCCCCATGAAGATCGCCAATAACCAGGATTTTTTCGTAATTCAGCCTTAAGACCGGCGGCTCAACTCTCAGTTTTTCAAAAGCCTCTTCGCAGAGCCTGACCGTTTCATCCCTATTCATACTGTCGGTTTTCTTAAGCTCGTCTCCAAACACCATTCCCCGCCTCCCTACTATGTTTCGCAAGATTAATATTCTACGCGTTTTTCAACTTTAATGCTTTGGAAAAGAGCGTAGTAAGGCTTAGAGAAATAGTCGTGCTGCTTCTGAAAGCACTTGTTTTAACATTGGCAACAGGGTTAATCGGGCTCTACAACCCCTCGGAACCCTACCACTATGTTAAAAATGGTCTTCCCCTCCCGTTTATAACGCAAATTATAGACGTTAAGGCTGCGAAATACGTTGATGTTAAGCTTGACCCCCTATTCCTTCTCCTCGATATCCTGGCTTGGGCCGGCCTTATTCTCATGCTCAGTTTTTTCACCAGGCTTCTTAAAAGAATTCTTCCTTCTAGAGTTAAATAGAACATATCCGATCATAATCATTAACAGGATGATTGTCAACGTGAGAAAATAGAGCGTCTCCTTGAAAAACATCATTCCTCCAAATAGGGCTGCCGTGAGCAGGAATATGCCTATCCACTCTGATTTCTTACCCGGCAACGAGAAATATATGCTTTAGAGGGATAATTTAAACCTATTTCTCTCAATCATGGATGTGCTCCGCTTAATCTTTTAAAGCGATATTTCAAACCTTCCCCTTAAACCTGGGGCTTGCTCGCCTAAGCAAAAATAAAATAGCAAGCATAATTATGCTTGCCGCCAAGATTGGAAATAACAGTGGCAACGGTACTATGTTTCCCCTAGGCTGCTCTGCCTGTTTATGATCCTTATCAGGAAAAGGCGCCTCAGAAACCTCTTCCTCCATGCGTATGAAGATGCTGCTGCTCATAATTCTTTCACTCGTCTTTAAATACTCTGCCACAAAATCTATGGACGAGTATCTCTCGGATTCAAGCATAAGCTCGCGGGCTGAGGCGGAATACTTTATCGATGACAACGGGTCTTGACGGCGATAATAGTAACCGTAGGTTATGTCCACGGGGAGCCAGCCCCACGGCGGAATGTAGGCTTCAACCCATCCGTGCCATCCTATTCCTTTCGAAACCAGTGTTAAGTGTCCACCCCAAGTTTCCCCATTGACGCTGTATAAGGGTGAAACAACTCCCCCGGTTTGAAGATAGGCTGGTATTCCGACTGATCTAAGCATGGTTATTAGGAGTGTAGACTGGTCGTCGCAGTCTCCCCGACCGGTTTCACCAGTGCTGGGCAGCGTCTGGTCCGGATATTGCGGTGGTCTTAATTTCTCTCCCTCTGGATAAATAACTTTCTGCCCTATGTACTCAACCATTTTAGAAACCACCCGAAGGATATTCGTATCATTCCCTTTGATCTGGGTTGCAAGGTCAGCTATATACTTCAAGCCTTCATCATCATATTTCCATGCTCCGCTCGGAGCAGTGTAGTTCGCGAGCGAAGCAGGTATGTCGGAGAAGTTTCCAGAGGAGTCGATGGAAATTTCAGGCAGGCTTCTGAAGGTTATGTTGACCATTATTATTATTTTCACAGTAATGTTTCCACCCGGCTCAATGGTCTCCGGAAAATCTAGTTCTGCAAGCAGGTTGCCGTCCTCATCCGTAAAAATCCGCTTGACACCTGGATTGGCTTCATGAATGTATGTTTTCTGGGTTGAGGTGTTTGGGAAAATTAGGAATAATCTGTCCTCCAGAGTAGGGGTGTAGCTGCTTGAACCCTTGTTTATGAAACAAATCTTAAGCCTATAGTAATACGCATTCCAGTTTCCGGGGGCTTTAACAGTACTGTTGAAAACACTCAGTATAATTATGGTTAGGGTGGCAATCCTAGCAATACTGCTTTTCCCCATGCTGCTTTAAACCTCTAGCCTTCATAGATGGCTCCACCAGTGTTTTATAAACAGTTTGCCCGAAAAAATACCGCTACTTTCAGACAGCTAAGCCTCGTATTGCGGGCATCGTAAGGGAGCGCTTCTGTCAGAAGGGTTAAAGAAAACGGGGGCGGCTTGAGAAGCGTGCTACGCTTTTCCAACGCTGATTGCTTTCAGCAGGCTTCTTTTCCTTTCCTCAAACTTTTTAAAAACTATCTTAGCCCCTTCCGAGTAATCCATCATGTTTATCCACGGATATCTTCTCATCTCGTCTTCAATGCTTTTCGCCAGCTGGAAATACTCCTTAACCGGCTCCTCCAAGATACTCGGGTTTCTTGCAATGAAATCCTTAACCGACTGCTCGTCAACCCTCTCAAGCCCATTCTTTAAGCATTCCACGATAAGCATGTTTATGCTGCTCTCCTTAAGGTTGTTGAAAAGGTCCTTCATCTCGTCGCTCCACATCCAGATGTTGGTGATTGCCCACTGGTACTTCACTATGGCTTCGCAGGCATCAGGCTCTTCATCAAGTATGCCTGCCTCGAAAAGAGTAAGTGAAACCACTCTCTCTCCTATCCCAGCCGTCTTGCCGTGCCACGTCTCCTTCAAATCTTCATAGAGAGAAAGTATTTTATCGTATTCCCCCCTCCTGAAAAGCTCAGAGTACTTCAGGTCTTTAAACTCATAGTTGAAAACCTCTTCCCTTCCTTTAAAATATTTTTCGGCAAACCCTTCCCTGTGTATTTCTCTAACCCTATTGTTAACTATTTTCTCAAGGTTATCCGCAATACTTATTTTAAACTCGTACTCCTCGGGCTTCGCGAAGTCTTTCTCGTCAAAAGCCTCATCCCTAATGTCTCCGGACTTCAAGGCTATTGCGAAGGTCGCCGCCAGCTCGTACATTCTCCTGTCCCGCATTGTTTTCAGCATTGTTTTAAAGCCGGAAACACTACCCGTATTCTTCCAAAGCCTGTGTGAAACACTGCTCCTCCAGTTGACTGGTACGCTTATCTTAAGGGCTGTTACAAAATCCGTCTTGTGGGAAAGGGCTTTCTCAAGCTGGGCTTCAGCCTCCCTCCTTTCTATTAATCCTTTGCTTAAAGCCTCCCGGTAGAATTCCGTTATCTCCCTGCTTATGAAGGAGTCGATTCTGTGGGAAACAGGTATGAGCCAGGCTAGCGTCAGCTTACTCAACGCTTAACACTTAGAAGCATTTTTAAAAGGGTTTATTAAGGCTACTGTAAGCCGGGAAAAGGGGGGAAAGCTATTCCAATATAAGGCTTGTCCTCTGGAAATTAACTGTGTCGATAAGACCTTTATCGGTTATCCTTAGCTCTGGAAGGACTGGAAGGGCCAGCAGGGACATTGTCATGAAGGGGCGAGTCATTACGCATCCAAGCCGCCTCCATGCCTCGGAAAGCTTTTCAACATTCGCCGCAACCTCTTGAACAGGCTTGTCTGACATTAAGCCGGCTATTGGTAGCTCCAGCAGAGCCAGTATCCGGCTGTTTTCAACAGCTACCATTCCTCCCCCTGCTTCAGCCAACGTGTTACCTGCGAGAGCCATGTCTCTATCGTTAACCCCTAATATAAGCATGTTGTGACTATCATGGGCTACTGTAGACGCTACGGCGCCATTTTTGAAGCCGAAACCCTTGACGAAGCCTATTCCGATGTTGCCAGACGCCCTGTGTCTTTCAACAACAGCGACTTTAGCAATGTCCTGCTCTGGGTCCGCCTCCAGAAAGCCGTTTCTCTGCCTCATGTCGACGAGCATGCTTCTAGTAAGGGTCTTCGCCTCGACAACCTGGATAGTTCTTACTTTGAAAACCTCCTTGTTAGGGTCAACCCTTATCTTGAAATCTTTTTCATCAAGCTTTCTTCCAACTCTCACTGTTCTCTTCGCCTCCTCAGGATACTGGTATTCAGGCATCTCCGCCACGAGCCTGCCGTTCCTGGCGACAACCCTGCCGTTGGCTATCACCGTGTCGACGAGAACCCTGTTCAAATCGCTCAGGATCAGTATGTCTGCGATCATCCCGGGGGCTAAGGCACCTATCTCGCCGTCGACTTTAAAGTGTTCAGCAGTGTTTAACGTGGCCATTTGAATACTGGTCACAGGGTCAACGCCTTCTTCAATAGCTCTTCTAACAATATGGTCAATATGCCCCTCTTTCAACAGGTCGCTGGGCTCCCTGTCGTCGCTAACCAGGCAGATCCTCCTCGCGTTAACCTTCTTCTCCGTAACCATCCTTATAACCTCCTTCAGGTCCTTCCAGGCCGATGCTTCCCTAACCATTACATGCATCCCTAGCCTTAGTTTAGCAAGCCCAGCCTCCATCGTCACGGACTCGTGGTCTGAGGATATTCCTGCTGCAACGTAAGCGTTAAGCTCCTCGTTAAGGTTCCCGAAGAAATGTCCTTCAACAATCCTGCTGCTTCTCAAAGCCGTTTTAACCTCGCCTATAATCTTAGGGTCTAAAGATAATACTCCAGGGTAATTCATAATCTCGCCTAGCGCAATGGTGTTCCTCCATGAGAATGCTTCCTCAACCTCCTTTAAACCTATTTCGGCTCCCGAGGTTTCAAACTCTAGGCTAGTCGCCGGTACACAGCTTGGGATTGAAACATAGACTTTCAAAGGCAAGCCTAATCCCTCGTCGTGCATCATTTTAACCCCCTTTATCCCAAGCACGTTTGCAATCTCATGGGGATCTATGAAAACCGTTGTCGTCCCATGGGGTAGAACCGCTTTTGCAAACTGGGTTACTGTGAGCATCGAGCTCTCCACATGCACATGCCCATCTAGGAATCCTGGCGTCAAGTATTTCCTGTAAGCGTCGATAATCCTAGTCTCAGGCCCGATCGTGTGCTCCGCGTCCCCTACCAGCACTATCCTATCGTCAACCACGGCTATATCCGTGTTTTCAACAATCTCCCCCGTGAAAACGTTCACCAAGGCCCCTCTCCTGATGACGAGGCTCGCCCTAATCCTTCCTAGTGCTCCGGAAACCAGTTTCTCAACTATCTCAGGAGGTTTAACCCCTGGCTTCATCAGCATGTTTCTCGAACAGGAGTTATTAAGGTTTCAAATTTAAAAACCGCCTGCACACCCGTTAAACAACAGGTGTAGAAGGGTGAGCTTGGAATCTAGGGTTGAGAAAGATATTGTGGATGCTCTTAGGAGAGCCGGTAGAGCCTTGGGCTTCAGCGAACTCTGCCTGCTCACGGGGTTGAACGAGTCTTCAGCAGCGAGCGCTGTCTCCTCTCTCTCCCAGAAAGGCCTAGTAAGCGTCTCAACCAGAGAGACCAAGTATGCTAGGCTAACCGGGGAGGGGGAATACCATTCTAGAAACGGGCTTCCCGAAAGAAGGCTCGTGAAACTGGTGCTGGAGAATAGGGGTGTCATGGCTCTTGAAGATGCTCGCAAGGCTTATCGTGATGAGTCGTTCTTCACAATAGCGCTCGGCTGGCTGCGTAGAAAGGGCTGGGGCTCAATCAGGGCCGTAAACGGTGTTCCACACATAGTCGTGGAGAAAGAGCCTCCGGAAGGGGTTGACGAAACCGTTGTCAGAAAGCTGGCGTCAGGCCCCTTAGATGTCAGCCTGCTTAACACCGAGGCTGTTAAACTCTTATCGGGCAGGGGCATAGTTAGGGTTGAGGAGAAGGTTGAGAGACTGGTCTCTCTGACTGAAGCCGGCAGGCTCGTCGAGCTGAAGGTTGCAGTAACCCAGTTGACTCCTGAGCTGTTGAGAACCGGGGAATGGAGAAACGTTGAGCTTAAACCCTACGACGTCACCGCCGATGTTGAGCCAGTGTATCCTGGGAGACTACACCCGTTGACGGAATTCATCAAAGAGGTTAAGGAAATTTTTACAGAGATGGGTTTCACTGAGGCAAAGGGCCCGCTTGTCGAATCTTGTTTCTGGAACTTCGACGCCCTCTTCACTCCGCAGGATCACCCTGCTAGGGAAATGCAGGATACTTTCTATCTTTCAAATCCTTCTTCCACGGAGCTGGCTGACAGGCAGCTTGTTGAAAGAGTGAGGAGGACGCATGAGAACGGTTGGGAGACAGGTTCAACTGGCTGGGGTGGAGAATGGTCTGAAGAAGCTGCGAAGAGGCTCGTGTTGAGAACCCACACTACATGTGTCTCCGTAAGATACCTGTATGAGCATAAGGATCCTCCGGTTAAAATTTTTAGCGTCGACCGGGTTTTCAGAAACGAGAGAGTTTCCTTTAAAAGCCTTGCAGAGTTTCACCAGGTAGAGGGCATAATAATGGATAGGCATGTGACGCTTAGAGACATTAAAGGAGTCTTAACGGCGTTCTATAAGAAACTCGGGTTGGAGAAAGTACAGTTTTGGCCTAGCTACTTCCCCTATACCGAACCAAGTATGAATTCAGTAGTCTATGTTCCTCAGGCTGGTAGGTGGCTTGAGCTCTGCGGAATGGGTATTTTCAGGCCTGAAGTCACTAAGCCCCTCGGCATCGATTATCCTGTTCTCGCGTGGGGTGGCGGGTTGGAGCGTTTACTGATGCTTAAGCTAGGCGTTACTGATATTCGCATCCTCTACCAGAACGATTTAGGTTGGCTTAGGAGGGTTAAGCTATGCCTGTGATAGAGGTTTACCCTGAGAGGCTAAGCAGGTTCTTGGGGATTGACGTTGGGTTGAAGCAGCTTGTCGAAGACCTACCTTGGCTTGGGACAGACATCGAGGATGTTGGAGAAGGATTCGTCAAAATAGAGTATAATCCGAACAGGCCGGATTTCTCGAGCCACGCGGGCATCGCGAGAGCATATGCGGGCTTTCTTGAAATCGGGTTAGGCTATCCTGAAGCTGTTTTCTCAAGTCCCAAAATAGAGTTTCACTTTGACAGTAGGCTCAGAGGGATCAGAGGCGTCTTATGCTCCGCTGTAGTGAGGAACGTTGAACTCGCCGAGGAGGATTTGAAGGAGGTGATTAATGTTCAAGAGGTTCTACACCAAGGTATTGGCAGGAATAGGCGTAAGGTCTCCATCGGGATACATGACTTGGATAAGATTAGGCCTCCGGTCTACTACATGGCTGCGGATCCAGACGTGACTTCTTTTAAGCCGCTGGGAATAGAAAGGAGGATGACTTTAAACGAGGTTTTGAGAGAGGTTGACAAGGGTTTAGAATATGGTCATATTATCAGGGGGTTTGACAAATATCCTGTGATAGTTGATTCCAGTGGGGAAGTCTTATCCTTCCCGCCGATAATAAACTCTGAGCTGACCCGGTTAACCCCTGAGACCAGAAACCTCTTCATAGACGTAACTGCCTTGGATGAGTATTATGCTTCAAGAGCCCTGAACATACTTCTATACGTGTTTAAAGACATGGGTGGAAGCATTGAGGCGGTGAAGATAATCTACGACGACGGCTCTGAGAAAACTTTTCCGGATTTCAAGCTTAAAACTATGAGTGTTGAAGCGGGCTATATTAATTCTCTCCTAGGGGAGAATCTGAGCAACGCTGAGATCTACAGGAGCCTCTTGAAATGCAGATTTTCAGTGGTGAACGACGGGAGCGTGTTCAAAGTCGGAATTCCTCCCTATAGGGTTGACATAATGCATAATGTAGACCTTGTTGAGGAGGTCGCTATAGGGTACGGTCTTTGGAGGTTGACCCCTACTTACCCCGGGGCTTCCACTATAGGTCTGAAGCATCCTGAGACAATGGTTCAGGATAGGGCTAGGCTAATCATGATAGGTCTGGGTTACACTGAGGTTTTCAACTTCCTGATTACTAACGAGGATCAGAACTACCGTATGGTTAGGAGGCCTGTTGGCGAGAGGGCTAGGCTAGCAAACTCTTCAAGCGTTGAGCTCACAATGCTCAGGGATTCCCTCCTCCCAGGCTTAATAAGGAATCTCTCTTCCAATAAGCATGAGAAGTATCCTCAGAGGATTTTTGAAACAGGACCTATTGTAAGAGTTTCTGAAGGGTCTGTGGTTACAAGGGTCTCGCTGGCGGGAGTATCGGTGCACTCTTCAGCCTCTTTCTCAGAGGCCAAGTCCGTCGTCTTAAGTCTGCTGAATAACCTGTGTGTTGAGCGAGTCCTGTTCGAGAAAAGTGAAGACCCCTTGTTTACTCCAGGCAGGGCGGCGAAAATTGTTTTCAACAGCAGCCCGCTGGGAGTTGTTGGCGAGGTTCACCCTGAGGTGCTGGAGTTGAACGGTTTAGAGAACCCTGCAGCAGGGTTCGAGATAGATTTAACTCCTCTCGTGGAGAAATACTCTAAACGCTGAAGCCTGCTTCGCCCGCGAGTTTTTTGAACTCCTCCTCAGTCAAATAGTATTTTCTGTCAACTTGGAGAAGGCTGCTTCTCACAAGCTCCACGAGCTTCTTAAGCCTCGGATCATCTTCGTTAATGTCCTGGTTTATGATTTCCCTGAGCTTCAAAACTATTCCATGCTTCCCGGTTCTCCTCCCGATTATGATCTTCCTCGTCTGCCCCACTAGCTCCGGTGGGAAGACCTCGTA
This sequence comes from Candidatus Brockarchaeota archaeon, assembly GCA_017601225.1. Classification (GTDB taxonomy): domain Archaea; phylum Thermoproteota; class EX4484-205; order EX4484-205; family JAAOZP01; genus JAAOZP01. The sequence goes on from JAFNIX010000005.1 coordinate 30,432, forward strand.
TATCGCGGGTGCGATCCTTATTCCCTGCAGGTGGATGCCTGACTCGTGGGCGAACGCTGAGTCTCCAACTATCGCCTTGTTCGTTGGAAGATGGTAGTTTAGCGCTGTAGCTATGAAGTTCGCCGTTTCTCTTAAAATGGACAGGTTCCACTTGTAAAAGCCATGGTGAATATATAGGTTGAGTATTATTTTCTCAGTCTCGGCATTTCCAGACCTCTCCCCTATGCCTAGAAATGTTGTGCTGACGTAAAACTTTTCATAGAGCCCTGAGGCTGCCCTTATAGCGGCCATCGTGTTCTCCACAGCGTTTCCCAAGTCGTCGTGAGCATGTATCTCTAGGCTCTTAATTTTAGTTTCTTTCTTCAGAGACCTGATCTTCTCAGGTATCCCGTTTGGAAGAGGATGATCTGGGAGCGAGCATCCAACGCCCACTGTGTCGCATATTCTGTAAACCTCCGCACCCGCCTCTGCAACAGCGTTCACAAACTTTCTCTCGAAATCCCAGTCTGCTCTGGTGCTATCCTCCCCATGTACGAAAACCTTTAAACCATGATCCACCGCATACTGGACTGTTTCAACAACCCTGCTAACTAGGCTGTAGACATGCTCGCCAGGCCATTTAGCAAAATGATAATATGAAACGGGATGGCTTATCCCTATCTGTTTCAAATCCAACTTGATAATCTCATCTACGTCATGCTTGTCAGCCCTACTCCATCCTGCTAGAATGCCTCCGAGTCCATTGTCAATCATCATCCTGATCGCACTCCTGTCGGTAGGAGTGTATGTCATGACCTCTATCCTCTCAACACCGATCTCGTAGAGCAGCCTGCCTATCTCAGCTAGATCCTCAGGTGACGGTGTTGTCAAGCCAGCCATTTGAAGCCCCTCTCTCAGAGTAGTATCATCTATAATAACGTCTACATCCAGCTTTCTGGAGGGGTAGAGTATCTCCTTCAGCATCCTCCAAGCATCTGGGTCATGCTTCTGCTTGCTCAGTTTAAGGAGCGTGTCAACAGCCTTCCTCCTGTCCTCCTCATTGTTCTCAAAATCTTTTTCGCTAAACATTCGCATTCGGAGGCTTAGCTCACACCATTATGCTTAAAAACGTTTTGCCAAGAGAGATACTTTACCAACGTTGCTTGGAATAACTTTATTAGGCTGTTTAGGAATGTTTAGACGATGGTTAGGGTTAAAGTAACTTTCATAGGCAGCGTTGAGGTTGAGGGCGAGCCCGGTGTAAGAGTGGACTTCACATCGATAGCTCCCTCAGGCGTTTTCGACAAGTCTTCCGAGGATGTTCTGTACGCGCAGGAGATGGTTAGGGGTGTTTTAACCAGCCTACAGCAAGCCGGCCTCATGCCGAGGCATGGTAGCCCCCGGCTTATCGTCTATCTTACGGAGAGCGAGTACAGGGCTCTTGGAAGCCCTCAGATAAACCAGATATATGAATTAGTGTTCGACAAGGGCATAAGGCTTGAAAAAGTATCCAAGGAATCAGGAGTGACTCCCTAGGTTTCAACGGGTTCGCTTTCGCTTTGACTCATAAGGTCAGGCAGCTTCTCGAGTATCGCCATGGCTTCCTTCAGGCTCTCATACTCGTTCCTGCTCTCCTCCATGGCGTAGTTCAGCGCAGTAGCTATCTTGTTATATCTTTCATCCGCAATCTCCTGCGCTGAGTACCTGATCTCGTTGTTAGCTATCAGCTTCTCGATAACCTCTATCTGCTGCTGAACCTCCTTCATCCTGTTTTCAAGCTTCTCCATGACCGTCTGCTTCTTCGCCTCAATAGACTTCACATAGTTTTCAAACTCCTTCTGTAGGAAATCGGCTGTTTTATCGGATATTTTCCCTGTTTCCCTCATTGTTTTCAAAGTTTGAAGTTTTTTACGGTAAATATTTACTGTCTTCACCGCTTCTTCAAAATCCGACTCCCAGCTGAACATACTCCCTTTATTATCCAACTAATCCTATTTAACTTTTTCCAAGAGAAGTCAAAAATGTTTGACAAAGTGTCTTAAACACTGCTTTTCAACATAAACAGTTATTAAAAAGCACCGCATTACCCGTCTCCAAGCCTGGGGATGAGCAGGGGTTGCCGGCAGTCTGGTTGCCATACGGGTCGACAAGCATAAGCATCAGGGTTGACCCTGAGGATTTAGCCTGGGTCGTATCTAGGGAGCCCGTCTCCGACTACTCTGTGATGCTTTCATCTTTGAAGAGCATTCTGAAAGAATCTATCGGGGGCGAGGCTGCTCTACTGCTGGATCCAACGCTCCCCTCTGTTTTAAAGGAGGGCATCGCAGGAAGCTTTAGGGAACTGTTAAGCTTCGACTTGCTGAGCCCTGTTTCAACTATGGAGGCTTCCATACGGTCAGCCTGTCTTGTAAGCTGTCCCCACCCGGATCCTATAATCGGGTTCAGGGGTTTAGGCGAGAATCTTTTCCCTTTTTACCCTGAGCTTTGGAAAGAGTTTACATCGGTTTTTCTCGAAGCAGCTGAGTCGGGCGAGAAAATCGATTTAAAACCCTATTTAAAAAAGCTTCGCGACAATGTTGACCTGAAGGTTATTATGCTTATTCCACTGGCCAGTGATAGAAAAGTTGTTTCGGGAAACCCTGTTGAAGCCTACGAGGCGTTAAGCATTCTTCAACCCAGCTTAGTTTCGACTCAAACACCAGTCCAGATTCTAGTAGCATCGGCCGGCGGAGCACCTTTCGACGAGTCTTTGAGCAGAGCGATGAGCGTAATTCCGAATTGCTTGCAGAGTGTGGAATGCGACAGGATTGTATTTGCTATTGAAGGGCTGAAAGGACTAGGCTTACCCCCAGACACGCTTGCCGGGAATGCTACGCCGAATTCGCCTCTAGTAGCGAAGTATATTGGTTTCTGCAGAAACCTGTTAAACGGGAAAACTGTACACGTGGTTTCAGCTATTCCTGAATCTCTCCTCAGAACCGTTCTAGACTGCAGGGCTCACGATACTCTTCTCGACGCCTACAGGGCTGCCCGCCTGTTTCTCGCCAAGGGCTCGAAAACAGGCATTGTCACACATGCCTCATTCACTGTTTTATGTTCCAAGAGCCATGAAACCCCGCTTAAAGAGGAAGCATAATGGTTTTAAAGAGGCGGGTGTGCTCGCAAGACACGGGAAAATGGTTGCCGCCTTGACTGACGAGGTGGTCATTAAACATGCGGAGCCGGAGCATCTTCCGAGCATTATTGAGATAAACAGGCTGGAGCTTCCTGAAAACTATCCGCCTTCCTTCTTCATGGATCTGCTTGAAAGGTTTCCAAACTATTTCCTCGTGGCGGTTCTTGCTAAAACCGGGGAGGTCGTCGGGTATGTGATGTGCAGAATTGAAACAGGCTTTCCCTCGGAAGGAGGCTTCAATATAGTTAGAAAGGGTCATGTGGTGAGTCTGGCCGTTAAAAAACAGTTTCACGGAAAAGGGATAGGGAAAACGCTCATGACCTCGGTTTTGGATGAGATGATTCGCAACTCTATCGACGAGAGCTTCCTCGAGGTAAGGGTTAATAATGAGAAGGCGATTAGGCTTTACAAGGCGCTTGGCTATCGTATTGTTCGAGAGATTCCTCATTACTATTTGGATGGAACGTCCGGGTTGCTAATGGTTAAAAAACTTCGTTGAAGCTAAGGAACCTGGTAATCGGATATTAAAAAACATAATAAAATTACGGTGTGTTCGTTTGCTTTCCTTTAAGCCTTTGAAACAGTTATCTCTATCGTCGAGATGAACCTTTGCCTGTTGTCCGGTGTCTGGAATGTCTCCGTGCCTATCTGAACGTTTTTCAGAACCATCTGGTTACCAAGAAACCTTCTTTTAAGGATCTCCACGACGTCAACAGCCTTCGATATTGCTCTACCTCTTGCCTTCAGGGTGACCTCGTTCTGCTCAGACGTCAACTGCATTAATGCCGCAACCGCGTACACTAATGCTGGTTTCTTGCCTACGAGCACTACGTTAGGAGACGGTCCAGTGGTTTGTGCGCACATGGTTTACTCTTACACCTCCTCCTTGCGTAGGGAGGGTTGGATAGCTGGAATAAAAATCTTTCTGCTCACCCGTATAAAGGCTTAATAATGCTCCATCGGAGTTCCAGCTTTAAAAGTGCCTAATTATCCATAATAGGCGGTTTTAATCCTCTATTTCTAAGTCGCTTAACGGGACGTAAACATAGCTTCCGTCAGGCATCCTTCTGCCAATTATCAGCGGGAGGATCTTTTTCACAACCTCTTGTGTAGCTATTTCGGCGGCACTAAGCCTACTGCTATGCTCAACGGGTATCAACGGTGGAGCGCCAAGAGACAGTTCAAGAGCTCTTAAACCTATTATCCTCGCCTTCTCAAACTTCGTCAACCTCTTTTTGGAAACCTCAATTCTTTTCTCAATGCTGTTTTTCAGAGAGGAGATGCTCAATTTTTAGCTTCAACTTCCATGGTAAACGTCATTTCTACTCTTCCGCTCCAGCTTCCTTGCCCTTTGGAGGCTTCATTTTGGCCGCCATTATCACGTCATCCACCCTTAGAAGGATGGCGGCTGTCTCAAGGGCAGCTAGATATGCCGTTTTCTTAACCCTGTAGGAGTCGAAAATGCCTTTTTCCACAACATTCGTGATTCCTCCGCTGAAAGCATCGAAGCCTGCTGTCTTCTCTCCCTTGGCATGCCTCGCCTTAAGCTCAGTCAAAACCTCGTCGGGGTCTCCGCCTGAATTAGCTACGATCTGCTTCACGTATGAGTCGAAAACTCTGCCTAATGCTTCTAGCACGATGCCCTCCTTTCCTCCCTTAGCCATCTCCGCGAGTTTACGTGAAAGGAAGACTTCAGCAGCTCCACCACCCGGCAGCACGTAGGGTTCCTCGACAAGTGCCCTCTGAACAGCAATGCAATTCTTAACTATTCTCTCCGCCTCGTCGACAATCTTGTCATTCTCCCCTCTCACCAGGATTGTGTGAACCGCTTTGTTAGGAACCCTCTCGACGAACGTCCATTTCTCTCCACCTGTTTTCCGCTCCTCCACAATGCCTGCGAAACCAAGTTTATCCTCACTTAAGTCTTCCAGAACACTCACGATTTTCGCCCCAGTGGCAAGCGCAAGCTTCTCCATGTCTGATTTCTTAACTCTCCTGAGGCTCATGATTCCTTTCTTCACCAAAAGATATTGAGCATAGTCGTCTATGCCCTTCTGGACGAAAACCACGTTAACCTTCAACTCTGAAAGCTTGTTAACGATTTCGCTCATCATTTTTTGCTCCGTCTTCAGGAATTCCCTTATCATTCTAGCGTCGCTGAATTTCAGCCTCTCATCGGTCTCAGTCTTCTTAACTTCAATCGGCATGTCTAAGAGGGCTATCTTTGCGTTCTCAACCCTTTTAGGCATATCTGGATGTACAATCTCCTTGTCAAGCGCAACACCCTCTACCAGCTGGGTGTCTAGAATGGAGCCGCCGCTCTTCTTCTCGGTTTTTAAGAATTCGTCGAAAACCCTAGTGTTTTCAACGCCTTTCTCAATTATCCTTTTAACCGCTTCAACAGATATGTCGGCGAGCCTCTCCCTTACCGCTGTGTTTAGTGATAAGGGTATTGTCGATAACGCTGTTTTCCTTAAGACGTCAGGGTCTCTCGGGTCGATCTTAATGGCGAGCTCATTCTTCAAAGCATTCAGAGCCTTTCCAACACCCTCAGTATACGCGTCGATTATTATCGAGGGATGTATCCCCATCTTCATCAGGGAATCGGCTTCCTTAAACATTAAATGGGTTAACACCACTAGGCTTGTAACCCCGTCCCCAACTTCCTTGTTCTGAGACTTAGCTGCATCAACAATCAGCTTTGCAGCAGGATGCTCAACCTCAAGCTCACTCATTATCGTCGCTCCGTCGCCTGTTATCGTAGTGTCGCCGAACGTATCCACAAGGATTTTCCGGTAGCCTAGGGGACCTAGGGCTGACCTAACGGTTTCGAAAATCACCTCCGATGCCAGAAGATTGTAAAGCTGAGCCTCCTTTTCAAAGCTCCTCCTGCTTCCCTCTTTCAGAATTATCGAGGGAATAACCTTCACCTGCGAGGAGCTCATTTTACTCACCGCACTCTACCTCGAGAAAACCCATTTTTAAGCCTTTCTAAATCGAATCGGCTGAAACAAGCCATTTAGGCGGTGTTCTTCAATTAGTAGTTGAAAGTTTGCTTAACACGGCCTACGTGGGACCAGACCACAATTATGCATTAGAAATGCTCCTGAAAACCCTAAAAGCCGCTTGAAAAAGCCTTATACTGGACTATCCTGTCCATAACCTCTACGAACTCCCTCTCAATATCATGCTTCTTCTTCTCATACTCCTCTTTACTTATCTTTCCCTGTTCAAATTTTTTCTGAAGATCCTCATACTCTTTTTCAAGCCTTTCCTTCTCCTTCTCCAACCTTTTCAGCCTTTCCTCAGAGTCCGGAGGCCCTATGAGTATGAACAATCCAACCACCCTAAGCCTTATTAATAGCTTGCAAGAGGTTTCTGTTAAACTTTTATGTCGATGGATGTGCTCGAGTTAAAAATAGCTTCGGGTGATAGTGACGTCTGCAGGTTTAGTGTTAAAAGGGGCTTCTCGCCAAGAGTTTTCTCAGCTTTAGGAGGCTCCCTTCCGAAGATAGGTGTCGTTGGGAAGGGAAATGCTTACATATACTTAACCATGGGTTTGAAAATTGGGGGTGAAAAAACTCTTTCAGAAGCCTCGCAAGGGGATGTGGGATACTCTCCCCGCTTCCAAGGACTGGTGTTCTTCACGTCTGACTCGCCCGACTGCAGGTTTCTAAACGTTACTCTTATCGGAAAACTGTTGACTCCACTTGAGCCCTTGAAAAACCTTAGGGAGGGGGAAGTGGTTTATGTTTCACGTGTTTAAGCTGCTTGAGGAAAAGTGTAAACAGGAATGCTGCTGTTGCCAGTAACCTTCTTCACTAAGCCTCTTTCCTCCAGGCGTTTCAGAAGCCTCTTGGCCTCCCCCATTTTCAAGCCTGTTTGGCTAAAGACAACGTAGGGTGTTAAAACCTTGACGCCTTTAAGCTTCTCAAGCATCTTATCATCTTCGTCGCGGAGTATTTCACCAACCTTCTTCTCGCTTTTCAAGCGTTCAGCCTTCTCTTTTTTACTCTCTTCCTTCTGCCTCTTCTCGAGTTGGCTTAAGCGAAGCTTCTTAGACCCGCCCATTTTTAAGACGGTTATTTCACAAGGTACTCCTAGATAAATTTAACCCCTATTAGTTTAAATACTCTGGGAGATAATAGTTAGCCAAAAAAGGGGAGGGGGTTGAAGCCCAGCAGGAAGGCGTTAACCGTGGACGAGGTTATGAGTTATCCGGTTATATCGATAGGCCCGGATGAGTCTGTTCACGCGGCTGTTCTTCAAATGGTTCACCATGATATAAGCTCGTTAATTGTTGTGAATGAAGAGGGTAAAGATATCGGAATAATTACTGAGAGGGATGTTATAGAGAAGGTTGTAGCCAAATCTAGGGATCCCCAGCTTGTGAAAGTAAGAGAAGTCATGTCCAACCCCTTGAAGAAGATTAGTAGTGACAGCAGTATTGTAGAGGCTCTCGATAAGATGAGGAGGAGCAAAATAAAGAAGCTTGGTGTCGAGAGGGAAGGGAAACTTGTGGGAATAGTTTCTGAGAGAGACTTGGTTTACGCTATACCCGCAATATACGAGCTGGTTGAAAAAACAGCCATGGAGCGTTCCAGAAGCGTAATAAGGAAAGAGTTTTACGAAGGATTCTGTGAGGAATGTGGAATGTGGTCCGACTCCCTAAGCATCGTCGAAGGAAGGCTTCTGTGCGAAGACTGCATGGCTGACCTTAAAATAGCCTCCGAAGAGTAGAGTTGAGCAAGGATAGGGAGAAAGGATTAAGATACATGAAGGGCCGCCCTAGAAAGAGGGTCCAGTCGTACTCCTCGCCTTCATCAGTACTTTACTATGCTACTTCCCCGCCGCTCTCAGTTACCAAGACCACTCCATTGTCAAGGCTTCTTGAAACAATGGTTGCAAGAGGCTTTAGAAGAGTTTTCGTGGCTACGGCGAGCGGTCTTCTCGAGGGGATCGTAACTCCCATGGAGATTGTTAAACACCTGCTTTGGAAGTCTAGAGAATCTCCCGGAACGCCTGTTATGGATATAATGTCTACGCCTGTGGCTAGGCTTATGCGTAAAGACGTGGTCAGCATAGGCCCATCTGAAAGCATGTCGGAGTCAATAATTTTGATGAAGAAGAACAGTGTTAACAGTCTTGCAGTAGTGGACAAGAGCAACCGGCTCAAGGCTGTTTTAACAGTTAGGGACGTGCTTGAGAGGTTTAACTATTCTCTGGAAAGCGGGTTCGTTAAAGACTACATGTCTAAGTCTCCGGTTTGCATCTCAATAGACAGGAGTCTGAGGGAAGGTGTTGAAACCATGGTCAGTTCTGGACACAGGCGTTTACCATGCCTGGAGAAGTCTAAGCCAGTAGGATTATTCTCATCCCGTTCAATAGTTAGGTTCCTCGGTGGCCGGGAGTTCTTTAAGCATGCTGGAGAGACGCTTGGAGAGCTTATGTCGCTAAGCGTTGTCGACTTCACAGTTAGGGATCCTCCTGTTCTGGATCCCCAAGTCAGGATGACGGAGGCTTGGGAGATGGTTAAGAGGAGCAGTTACGGCTCGGCCCTAGTGGTTAAATCCGGCTCTCTGGAAGGCTTCTTAACGGAAATGGATTTTCTAAAGGCCGTGAGGATTGGGCCTTAGGTTTCTGGTTGACAGTATGCATGGCTACGTCGCCAAATGGCTTAGGATAATGGGTTATGACACGCTATACTTGAATAGTGTTAATGATGAGGATATTGTTCAACTGGCTTTAGGCGACCGTGTGCTCGTGACTTCCGACGAAGAGCTCGCGAAAATCGCTGAGAAAAGGGGTGTTGAAGTGTTTTTAACCAAGGGTTTAACGGAGGAGGAGGTGTTAAGGCTCCTGGTGGAGAGGTTTAAGCTGTTTTTCCAGGAGGATTCTTTAAGATGCACGGTTTGCAACGGTGAGCTTGAGCCCTTGCCCCCTGAAGAGGCTGAGAAAAATCCCGAGGCTCCTAAAAACGTGGATCTGCTCTGGAGGTGCAAGTCGTGTGGCAAGTTATACTGGAGAGGGTCTCACTGGAGGAATATTTCACGGCAGATTTTAAAGCTGACCGGTTCAGAACCGTCGCATGCTTAATGCTTAAATACTTTCTCTTCATAGGATTCTCCGGCAGATGAAAACCGCCTCAAAAATCTGATTAGGGATGAGGATAAGATGGGCGGATTGATGCCATGACGCATGGGAGCTTATCAGCATTCTTCAAAGTTTAAAAAATAGGGTTGACGACGCACGTAAAAACATGTTTAACGTTCCTCTTGGCCGTGCTTTTCAATACTTGCCTTAACACGTGTGCAAACCCCTCAACAACGGTTTGGGGAAACGAGACTCATGTTTCAATGCGTGTAACAGCTTTCCTCTGCAACAGGACGCTTGTTGAACTATGCTTGACTAACAACGTGTCTTTAACGGTTTTCAAGCCTGAATCTTTTAAAACATTGTCTCAGGGTTCCACTCTGCTCGTTGAATACGATGCGAGGTTTTCAGGCTCGCCTCCGGGGGGAGCGATTATGGAGGATACTGGTGATTTTTCTCAAAAAGATCCGGCAACATACTTGCAGACCATATTGTTTTTCACAGCAGGATTAATTCTCCTAGCCTTAAACATTGTTGGCTTGAGAAAAAGCGAGAAGATGCTTTTAAAAAACATGGAGAACGGTTTCACTCCGCCTAAGGGGTCAAGGTTGAGCGAGGAGGCGCTGTTGCTCCTAGCTTCAAGAAACCCCGATGCCTACAGGAGGGTTTTAGAAATGGTTTTGAAAGGAGAGTTGAAGGTTGAAAAAACAGGATGGAAGGGGAAGGTGCTGGCTAGAATTAGACGGCTTTTCAGGCAGTAGTGAATTTGGGTTAAGCCTCCACCAGAAACCAGACTATTTTATTTTGATACAAACCTAACAAAACCTTTAAAACGCTTGATTAAGAAGCAACACAGATGCTAAAGGATACTGCGGTAATACTGGCTGCAACACTCCTCCTCTTAACAATCCTAATAATGCCTGTCAGGGTTGAGGCCGACGGGTGCTTCACACCCGCTTACAACGCTTCCTTCACCAATAATCTAAACATATCTCCCTCAGGCTCCTTCGCTAGCTCAGGAGCATACTCTTTTTCTCCGGAAGGCTTCCGGGGACAATGCTTAAACATAAGCGTATTCTCTGGGGGCCGTGCTTACATACAGCATGTATTCGACGCTAAGGGCTCTTTTAAAATGAGTTTCATCCTGAAGATAAACAATGGCACCAGCTTCAACTTCTCCAGAATAATCCTCGTACTTACTGATTCTTCAACATATGAGGTTAAGCTTGGCTTTGTCGACAATCTGAAGCTGGTGGCCTTCAGGCTTGATAGGAGGAATGATGGCGCAACTTTCTCAACCGGAAAATGGTATAATTTAACCGTATGGCTGGATGCTTCTTCAGATGCTTTAACAATACTCTATAATGGGAGTCAAACAATCTCCATCTCGACAGGTGTTAAACTTTTTCTCGTGAAGCAGGTGAACTTTTCCCTCGGCGTTGTCGACCCGCCTCAAGAAGTTGTGAAAACGTTTTTCGACGAGTTCTCCATGCTCCTCTCCCCAATAATCTTCACGGATAAGCCTGTCTACACTTCTTCCAGCAGTATCCAGGTGAAGATTAGTGGAGACCAGTTTTTCACGTCCTCCCTTGATCTGAAGATACTCCACCCGAACGGTTCTATTCTGAGCACTGAGCATTTAACCACCAACACTACTGGAGGCTTCTCCCGCACGATTAGCCTTGCAAACCCTTCTCCAGGAACCTACACCATGCGGGTTAACAGGAGTGGCTGCGTCACCGAGTATCACTTCGGCGTCTGGGATGCTCCGCGGGTCTGGGAGCGGAAGTCAATAATCATGATTAAGGCGGGTGGGCTGATGCGAAGCGGGTCTGCGACGCTCTACTTGAAAAACTCTACACACGTGGTTTTCAGCCAGAGGCTAGAGACGGATTCCAAGGGGGAGGTAAGCAAGCAGATAACTGTCCCTGCGGATATTCAGCTCGGTGTTCTTTCAGCCTTCATAGAGTGCGAGGATGCGTTAGACTTCAAAAACATGAGGGTGGTTACGGATGCTCTGCAAGTCACCCTGGTTAAGGCGGTTTTAAACGTGACTGTAGTCTTAGACGCCACGACTTATGAAAGGGTTAAACCGATAAACGTGACTGTTCGGGTTAAATACAAGGATGGTTCAAGCCTGCCTTGGAACGGGGTTGTAAGGCTGAGGCTGGTCTACGGCGGGGTTGAAGGCAGGGAAATATTCATGGATTACATGCATGAGGGCTACTGGTTTAAGAGTATCAAGACTGATCCTTCAGACCCGTTGGGGAGCTATGTGGTCAAGGTGGAGGCTTCAGACCAGTATGGTAACGCTGGCTCCGGAAACAGGACTTTTACCCTAACTGCGGCTAAGCTGAAGATTACTTTAAAGAACCAGATTAACGAGACTTATGAAAGGTCCGTTAGGCTAAACGTTTCAGTTAGCGTCGCATACCCTGATGGAACACCCCTACCATCCGGCAGCGTGACTCTTGAACTTATCAAGGGCCAGACTAGAAAGGGCCCGTTTAACTTTAACAAGACTGGCTTGGGAGAATGGGGTCTATCCTGGAAGATTCAGGCGCGCGAGGAAACCGGAGAATGGGTTCTCAGAGTAACGGCAGTAGACGGAGTGGGGAACAGTGGAGACTTTTCTCAGGAAATAATGATTGTTCCAGCCAGGCTAATCATACAGCTAATGGCCCCGGTTGGCAGCAGGTTCTCCAGAACCGAGAAAATACCTGTCAACGTGGTGGTGAAATACCCTTCTAAGGAGATTCTTACGCTAGAGAATGTTTCTCGGGAGAAAGGGGCCTTCGTAGATGCTCAGCTGATTCATAATGGTGCTGTGCAGGCTCTCACCCCGCTGAGGTTCTCAGCCGGAGCTTGGGTTGGAAACATCAGTGCTCCGAGAAACGCTTCTATTGGGCAATACGTGTTGAACATCACCGTTAAAGATTCGTATGAGAACTATGGTTTCTACACTGTTCCCATTGAAATAACCAGGGCTGTTTTAAGCTTTGAAATGGAGGATTTGAAGGAGAGTTATCAAGCTGGTTTTGAAACGGTTTCTTTAAGAACCGTCGTTAAATACCCTGATTCTTCAACGCTTGAAGACGGGGATGTGACAGCGGTGGTCTCCTCCAGCACCCTTACGAGCATCATAAGCCTCAGATACCAGGGTGGCAAATGGGTTGGAGACTATTATCTTCCAGTTACTAATCCGGTTGGAGAATACAGGGTGGTGATCAATGCTACTGATCCTTACGGCAATACTGGTGTTAAAGAGGTTTTCTTTAGAGTGAGCAACCTATACTTGATCCTTGTGGTCATAAGCTTCGCCGTCGTTTTGGCTGTTTCAGTTTCGCTGCTCTGGATAAGGAGGCGTAGGCCTCAGCCGCCCCCGGTCTCGGAAGAGTATGACATCCTAGCCTAGTGTGGCACGCATAACGGGTTCTCCGTTACGCTTCTAAACTCCGTTAATCTTACGGCTATGTTGATCCTGCCATACGTGCAGCTTGGGCTGCTTCACCAGGCGCTTTTAATCGCCACTTCGATAGTTGTTTTAATGATGCACTTCAGTAAGGCTTTTCTCTGAGCGTTTGAAGTAGACAATATGCCTAGGAGGAGCCGGAGGAGCAGGCAGACTTATAAGGGGACTACAGTGCTTTTTAAAGCTGGCAGGGTTCCCGCTACCGTTGACGAGATGTTTTCCAGGGTTTTCTGGCGGAGCCCGCTTTTAGCGTCTGAGGCGAAGGTTTTCTGCGAGGAGCTTGTTTCCAGGGGCTCTTCAGGCATGAGTGTGAGCGAGTGGAAAAGCTGGGTGGGGAGAAGGCGGATCACGGTAGGCCAGTTTTACAACATGATTAGGGGGCTTGTGGGAGCCGGGATCGTTGAGAAAAGAGAAGGATCATGGCATATAAGCACAGGCTTTCTGAGGGAGCTTGAACAGTTCATAATAATTTACACGGCTTTCACTAGTTTTAAACACAGGCTTGGTTAATGCTTCCTCCTGCCGATCTTCTCGTTTTCAACAATTAGCTTGTCGCCAACTATTTTCACGATGAGCCTGCCCTTCTTTCTCAGGGGGAAGGCTGAATCGTTAACGATCTTACTCGGTAAATACAGCATTGTTGCAGAGTATGTTTTTCCACTCAGTCTCTTGTTAAGCACATATAGCCTGGTTCTCGCCTTCTTAACCATCTTGCTTTTAATGAGCCGGTTTAGGGTAGTTAAAGGTTTATCTCTGCCCTCGAACAATCTGACTCGTCTCCTTGCGGCTCGTGGATGTGCATGCGCATTTGAGCGACAGCTCTTTCGAGGCGGACCTGGATAGTGTCGTGTTGAAAGCAAGGGAGAACGGTTTAGCAGCTATCGTGGACTGTGGATTAGGCAAGGATGGTGGCTTAAGGTCTCTGAGGATTTCAGAAAGATTCAGGGGTTATGTGTACTCGACAATCGGTATTGACTATGGGGCGCCTTTCTCCTTCAGCCATGAGGAAGTTATGCAGCTCATTCTTGATAATAAGAGTAGGGTAATCGGAGTCGGCGAGGTGGGCCTAGACTACTATACGGTTAGGAGTCGCGAGGACAGAGATATTCTCATCAGGGTTTTCAAAGATTTCATAGAGCTCGCTAAAAGGCTTAATGTGCCGATTATAGTTCATTCTAGAAGCGCCGGGAGAGAGGCCATCGACATACTGATTGAAAGCAATGCTAAGAGGGTTTTGATGCATGCTTTCGACGGGAAGGCCTCGTGTGCTATGAGGGGTGTTGAAGCAGGCTTTTTCTTCAGCATTCCGCCCTCAATAGTGAGGTCGCCGCAAAAGCAGAAGCTTGCAGCTAGGCTCCCGTTGGAAAACATTCTGTTGGAGTCGGACTCGCCAGTTCTCGGGGTTGACCCTTTTAAGAGGAATGAGCCTGCAAACATAGTTTTCAGCCTCAGGGAGATAGCTAGGGTTAAAAAAGTCGACGAGGATACTGTTGCTGAGGAAACTACTAGAAACGCTCTCAAGCTGTTTGGATTGAGAATATGATGTTTTTCGCAGGTATTGATCTAGCCGGGGTTGAAACCAGGCCCAGCGGCTTCGCCGTCCTAGACGAGTCTTTAAGCGTTGAAACAATGATCCTGCATACGGATTCGGAGATACTGAGGGAGGTTTCACGTTTCAACCCTGCGGTGGTTGCGGTTGACGCCCCTCTCTCACTTCCGAGGGGAAGAGTCAGCCTGGAGGAGAGGAGTAGTGTTCACCTTAGGGATTGCGACAGGGAGCTTTTGAGAAGAGGCATAAGGTTTTTCCCCGTCACATTGGGCCCAATGCGCTCCCTTACGGAAAGAGGTATCAGGCTTAAGAAGATGCTTGGTTCCTCTGGTTTCAGGGTTATAGAGGTTTACCCCGGCGGAGCCCAGGATATTCTTAGAATACCGCGCAAATCCCACGGCGTCGATGGGCTTCGGAAAGGGTTGGCGCGTCTTAAAATAAGGGGGTTGGAAAAGGTGGTGACACATCATGAGCTTGACGCGGTTACTGCTGCACTCGTGGCTAAAATGTTTTACGATGGTGATTACGAGGCCTATGGAGATCCTGGTGAAGGCCTCATAGTGATGCCTCGATGGAAAAACAGGATTTAGGATAAGGTTTATCAACACTATTCTAGGCGTAAATTTTGAAGAGACTGAGTGATGTCAGGGGAGCCCTACAGGTTCTACACTGTTAAGAGTTCGCTTGAGGATGTTGTTAAGATACTTCACCCTATAGTTGGAGAATGGTTCAGAAGCAGGTTCAAAGGGCTGACCCCGCCTCAGTCCTACGGTATAATGCCCATTAGAAGGGGTGAGAACACTCTAATCTCTGCACCGACCGGAAGCGGTAAGACGCTCGCATGCTTCCTAACAATTCTGGATGATCTGATTAAAATGGGTTTTGAGGGCAGCCTTGAAGACAGGGTTTACTGCGTCTATGTTTCTCCACTCAGGTCTTTAAACAATGACGTGAGGAAGAATCTTTCACAGCCTTTGGAAGAATTAAGGAGGCTTGCCGAGGAGAAAGGGGTCTCGCTTCCCGAGATAAGGATACACGTTAGGACGGGTGATACTAAAACCTCTGAAAGGGGAAGAATGCTTAAGAGGCCTCCCCACATACTCATAACCACTCCTGAAAGTCTCTCTATAATTCTCGTAGCGCCGAAATTCAGGTCTTTCCTAAAGGGTGTCAAATGGGTTGTGGTGGACGAGATACACGAGCTCTGCAGCTCTAAGAGGGGTGCCCACCTCTCGCTAAGCCTTGAAAGGCTGAGAAGCTTTTCTGGGCAAGATTTTCAGAGAATAGGCCTATCCGCAACTATTCATCCTTTGGAGAAGATTGCTGCCTACCTTGCTGGCTACGAGGATTCTTCACCCCGGCCCTGCACCATAGTGGATGTTCATGCTTCAAAAAAGTTCGAGCTTAGAGTCGTGTCTCCGCATCATGACCTTGTCCACACGCCTGCTGAAGAGCTCAGTAGAAGGATGTACAGGCTGATAAACGAAATCATAAGACGCAACAGGACTACTCTCATCTTCACAAACACGCGTAGCAGCACCGAGAGGGTAGTATACCATCTTAAGAAGCTCAGGCCTAAAACCGTGTTAAGCGAGGACGAGTATGCTGCTCACCATTCTTCTCTCTCGCGCGAGGTTAGGCTGGACGTTGAAGACAGGTTGAAGAAGGGGAGGCTTAAGGCTGTTGTCACCAGTACCTCACTTGAACTAGGCATAGACATCGGCTTCATAGACTGCGTTGTTCAAATAGGCTCACCCAAGTCCGTGACCCGGGCTATTCAAAGAGTAGGGCGTTCAGGTCATTCTCTTGAGGCTGTTTCAAAAGGTATCTTCATACCTATGGAGAGAGATGATCTTCTCGAGGTGCTCGTGATGTCTAAGGCTGCTGAAGCAGGAAAGCTTGACGAAGCCTATATTCCTGAGAATCCTCTCGACGTTTTAGCCCAGCATATCGTAGGCATGGCTGTTGAGAGGAAATGGAGGATTGAGGAGGCTTACGGTCTCGTTAAGAGGTCATACAACTTCAGAAACCTGTCAAGGGAGGATTTCATAAGCGTCCTAAGGTATTTAAGCGGGTATTACAGGCAGCTTGAGGGATACAAGGTTTACGGGAAGATTTGGCTCGACGAGGCTGACGGGGTTTTCGGAAGAAGAGGTAATCTCGCCAGGGTGATATACATGACTAACACCGGCACGATACCCGACATGGCGATGGTTAAAGTCTTCACAAGGGACAACAGGCCTGTTGGAAACATTGAGGAGGAGTTTTTTGAAAGGCTTTCCCCGGGAGACATCTTCCTGCTGGGAGGCAGGCCTTACAGGTGTTTGAAAAGCCGTTTAATGAAGCTTATAGTAGAGCCTGCTGAGGGTGAGAAGCCTACTGTGCCCCAATGGTTCTCCGAGATGCTCCCCCTCTCCTATGACTTGGCCAACATGATTGACGAGTTTAGGATAAGAGAGCTCCAGACAATCCTGTTCGACAGGAAGGAGGACAGGGTTAAGCAATACATGGAGTATTTCAAGGTAGACAGGAAGACAGCTGTCGCCCTATATGAATATCTCAGGATAACCGCGGAGTACTTTAACAACATAGGTATACTCCCTTACATCAGGAGGGGCTCGTTAATAGTTGAGAACTATGTTGATGAATCGGATAGGCAGATTATTGTTTTCCACAGCCTAGTGGGAAGAAGGGTTAACGATGTTCTTTCAAGAGCGTTCGCAGTGGCGGCGTCGAACCTGCTCGGAACCGTTTCAATACAGATCGCGGTGAGCGATAACGGTTTCCTGCTTATACTCCCACCCAAATACAGAGTTGATCCCGAGAAGGTTGTTAGATCAGTGAAATCTTCAAACCTTCGGGAGCTCGTCGTCTCATCGATTGAAAAGACAGACATGTTGAAACACAGGTTTAGGCATGTTGCTGTCAGGAGCTTCATGATACTTAGGAACTATAAGGGTCATGAAGTAATGGTTTCTAAACTCCAGTTAAACTCTGAGCACGTTCTTAAAGCTGTGAAGGATTTGAAGGATTTCCCAGTCATGAGGGAAACATACAGGGAGATCCTTGAGGATGTGATGGATATTAAGAACGCGACGAGATTCATATCAGAGCTTGAAGAGGGTGTGAGAAGCCCGTTGGTCTGCAAGCCTAACAGGATTGCTTCACCCCTATCCCACTCACTGCTTGTTTCAAGCTTCTCCGACGTTGTGCTCATGGAGGATAAGAGGACTCTTCTAGAGAGGCTTCACAAGGAGGTTCTGGCGGCAATACATGCTTCTAACTGACGATGTTGAAATAGTTGAGTTCGAACCCGCACTATACGTGAAATCCCTGGACGCCATGGTTGTAGCAGATATTCACCTCGGCCTAGAATGGGAGCTTGAGGAGAAAGGAGTACACATCCCCTTCCCAACATACGCACCAGTAGTCAAGTCTTTGAGAAACATGTTCAACTACAGGTCTGCCAAGAGGCTTATAATCCTCGGGGATATTAAGAACGAGTTTGGAGACATAAATCCCGAGGAATGGACGCAGGTTCAGGATTTTATTAACGATGTTCGCAGCTTGGGTGCGGAGCCCCTGCTGGTCAGAGGGAACCATGACAATTTTGTGAGGATTGTCTTAAGAAGGCTTAACGTGGAGTTTCACGACCCGCCTCTGAGGCTTGGGAAATACTTTCTAATACACGGGGACAGGGAACACGAGCTGCCGGGAGACGGGAGCATTGTTCTGATGGGCCATGAACATCCAGTAGTCTCAATAAAAGACTCCATAGGGGTTAAACACCGGTTTAAAAGCTTCCTCTACGGTGAGCACAAGGGGGTGAAGATAATAGTGCTCCCCTCAATGAACTCCTTGACAATGGGGATGGCGGTTAACGAGGTTGATGTGAACAGTCTTCTCTCCCCAATCCTTAGGAAAGTCGACTTAATGTCTTTTACACCTATACTTCTCGCTCAGGGAGAAGGGTTGAAAGCCTTCCCTAAGCTAAGCAGCTTGACCGTTTACTGGTGAAGCGTTAAGACTAGGGTGGGAAAAACACTATTCCGAGCAGGCTTCCCACAGTGCCTGTAAAGACTCCAAGCACGGTCTGAAAGCAGGTATGCTCACCCGTGGTTACGCGCGCCCACGCTAAAACAGGTATTAGGGGTAAGAGTATTAATCCGGTTGGCCAGTAGGAGTAAAGCACTAGGATTACTGTTGCAGTCAAGCCTGCGACATGAATACTCACCTTTGTCACGAATGTTAGGAGCAGAAGGATCAGCGATGTTAAAAGGAAAGAGTATGAAACGGTTTTCATCAGCCTCATTCCCAGGGCTTGAAAGACGATTGCTGAAACCGCGTAGCCCACTAATCCAGGAATAAAGTGTTTCGGCCTCCTTCTTCTTTCACTCATAAACACGTCTGATTTGCCGCGCAGCCTGAGATAGTATACGCTTACAAAGGGAACTATGCTGTAGAAGAGCAGCACTATTGAAATGTTCAGAGTAGGATTTTCGAGGAAAGGCTCCTCCCTAAGCATCACTACGATTCCCCCGAGCCCGCCTACCACAGGGTTAGATAACAGGTAGGAAAGGGCTTCGGCAGTCTTACGTGTCAAGCCTCCTCAATTGAAGAATAAGGTTTTAAAAAGGTTCCTGCAAGTGTCTGTTTAAATGGTTGAAACTATTCCTCCTAGGCTTCCGATAGCTTGGAGAAACATGCTTTTCAGGTGCAAACATTGCGGCGAGAAATGCTGCGGCCTTACTCCAGAGGTTTCTGAAGAAGATGTGGAGAAGATTAGAAGAGTCAAGCCTTCCTTCAACCCTCACCTCACCCCTGAGGGTAGGATGATCCTTGTTGGTGAAAAAGGTTTCTGCCCATTCCTCAAAAACCGGCTTTGCACGATCCACGATTATAAGCCTCTTTTATGCAGGCTTTACCCTTTCTACCCTGTTGAGAAAAAAGTGCTGGAGCGTCTTTTAAGCCTTCCTGAAGACGTGGAAGTGGTTAAACATGGCTCCGATGAATACGTTTTCCTCTTCGACGAGCAGTGTCCTGGAGTTGGGGAAGGAGACCCGGTTGACTTCCGGAAGCTTTTGGAAGCTTTTCTAGCCTCGAAATCCTCAGCCTGTTCTTTCTAAAGAGACAGAAACATTTTTACGCTCTAAACGCGCTTAACCATTATGGTTATGCTTTTCAGAGAAGTCGCGGACGCGATGGAGCAAATCGAGTCGACAACGAAAAGGATTGAAATGACCAGCTTCCTCGTAGAGCTGTTCAGGAAAGCCAGCCCTGCTGAGCTTGAGAAGCTTGTCTATCTGCTTCAGGGAAAGGTTAGGCCTGACTACGAAGGCCTGGAGTTCGGGATGGCTGACAAGCTTGTCTTAAGGGCTTTAATGGATTTCTCAGGGTTTGACCAGAATACTGTCGAGAAAATCTACAAGGAGACCGGTGACCTTGGGAGCGTGGCGGAAACCCTTGCTGGAAGAAAGGTTCAGAAGAAGCTTGTAAGCAGGAAC
Source organism: Candidatus Brockarchaeota archaeon (assembly GCA_017601225.1). Lineage (GTDB taxonomy): Archaea > Thermoproteota > EX4484-205 > EX4484-205 > JAAOZP01 > JAAOZP01. The sequence goes on from JAFNIX010000005.1 coordinate 50,204, forward strand.
CCCACCCTTCTGGAAGTATACGAGAAGCTCTACAGGCTTGCTAAGCTGGGTGGGAAAGGCTCCGTGACTCAGAAGACTAGCCTGCTCGTCTCCCTGCTGATAGACATGTCTCCGAAGGAGGCTAAGTATGCTGTTAGAACAATCACCGGGAGGCTTAGGCTCGGCATAGCTGACTACACGATACTGGATGCTCTCGCTCAAGCGTTCACCGGCGACAAGTCTAACAGGCCGGTTATAGAGCGCGCGTACAATATTTCCAGCGACCTGGGGGCTGTGGCAAGAGCTGTTGCTGAGAATGGGCTTAACGGTGTTTCAGAGTTTAAGATTACGGTCGGCAAGCCTGTTAGACCAATGCTTGCGGAACGCTTGACAACCGTTCAAGAGGTTCTTGAAAAACTTGGCGGCGAGGCCGCTGCGGAATATAAGCTCGACGGGGAGCGCGTCCAGATTCATAAGGATGATGGCAGCATTATGCTTTTCTCAAGACGGTTGGAAAACATTACTGGACACTATCCCGACGCCATAGAGCTAGCTAGGAGAAATGTTAATGCCAGGGAGGCTATTCTTGAGGCTGAGTGCGTGGCGATAAACCCGGATACCGGGGAGCTGCTGCCGTTTCAAGAGCTTATGCACAGGAGGAGGAAGTACGGCGTGGAGGAGGCGATGAAAGAATATCCTGTCGCACTATTCTTCTTCGACCTTCTCTATGCCGATGGGCTGGATTATACTCAGAAAACATACGTGGAGCGAAGGGTTGCGTTAAGCAGGATTATTGTTGAAGACGAGAGGGTTAAGCTGGTTAGGCAAATCGTTTCAAAAGACCCTGAGGAGATAGAGCGCTTCATGGAGGAGGCTATTTCAGAGGGTTGCGAGGGACTTGTTGTTAAGGATTTGAAAGCGCCCTATAGGGCTGGTGCCAGGGAGTGGAGCTGGATAAAGTTGAAGAGAGAGTATAAGGTTGAGGTGGCTGACACAATAGACCTAGTTATAGTCGGGGCCTTCCACGGTAGGGGGAAGAGGGCAGGCAGGTACGGCGCGTACCTCCTAGCTGCTTACGATCCTGAGGAGGACATGTTCAGAACCTTTGCTAAATGCGGAACTGGTTTCACAGACGAAGATCTTGAAATGTTCACCGGGCTCGTTGATAAATACAGAATTAGTCATAAGCATCCCAGGGTTGATTCTAAGATTGAGGCTGATGTTTGGGTGGAGCCCAGAATCGTCATCGAGATAATAGTCTCCGAAATAACCTTAAGCCCAGTTCACACATGCGGCCTAGGCTTGGTTAGAGAGGGATCGGGCTTCGCCGGGCGCTTCCCGAAGTATACTGGGAAGCTTAGGGATGACAAGTCTCCGGAGCAGGCGACAACCGTTAAGGAGATCTTGGAAATGTATAGGAGTCAGTTGAAGAAGATTGAGGAGGAGCCTAAGGAGGCACAGTAGGATTATTTTACACCGGCTAATGTGAACAGGTTTGTTGAAAGTTTAAATCCGAGTGGTAGTGCTTTTTCTTGAAAAACATGAGCGAGGTTCAACTGGTTGTTGCTGAAGCACGCCCGAGGGATGTCGGCAGGAGGATAGTTAGAATAGGCAGGAGGGAGATGGCTCAGCTTAAGGCTGAGACTGGAGACGTTGTCGAAATACTTGGCAGGAAGTCTGCTTCAGCAGTAGTCTGGCCCGGCTACGCTGAGGATGAGGATCGTAAGATAGTGAGGATGGACGGCCTGATAAGAAAGAGCGCCGGGGTCGCGATAGGAGACTATGTCAAGATCAGGAAGGTGGATAAGGTTGAGAACGCTAGCGAAGTCGTGTTAGCAGCAATGGGTGCGCGAATATCCAGCGTCGACGAGGACTTCCTAGACTATGTTAAGGATAAGCTTATAGACACTCCCCTAACCGAGGGCGATATAGTTGCAGTACCAGTCTTCGGCGGCCAAGCCCTCGGCCTAACCGTGGTTCGAGTTAAGCCAAGAGGCTTCGTAAAGGTTACTCAAGACACTAGGGTGCAGATAGTCAGCGAGGAGGCTGCTGAGAAGCTGGCTATTCCAAGGGTTACTTACGAGGATATTGGCGGTTTACACGAGGAGATTCAGCGAATAAGGGAGATGGTTGAGCTCCCCCTGAGACACCCTGAGCTTTTCCAGAGGCTGGGAATAGAGCCGCCCAAGGGAGTTCTGCTCCACGGCCCGCCTGGAACAGGTAAAACGCTCCTCGCTAAGGCGGTTGCAAACGAGTCTGACGCCAACTTTCTATCGATAAACGGGCCTGAGATAATGAGCAAGTTTTACGGCGAGTCTGAGGAAAGGCTTAGAAGGGTTTTCCAAGAGGCTCAGGAGAAGGCTCCGAGCATAATCTTCATAGATGAGATTGACGCTATAGCGCCTAAGAGGGAGGAGGTGGGCGGCGAGGTTGAGAGAAGAGTAGTGGCACAGCTTCTTGCACTCATGGATGGTTTGAAGGCTAGGGGTGACGTGATCGTCATAGGTGCGACAAACGTTCCCAACATGATTGACCCTGCTTTGCGCAGGCCTGGGAGGTTCGACAGGGAGATAGAGATAGGAGTGCCCGATAAGCAGGGCAGGCTTGAAATACTTCAGATCCACACCAGGTCGATGCCGCTTGACAAGGATGTGGACTTGAAGAAGCTGGCTGAAATAACGCACGGCTACACTGGCGCAGACTTGGCTGCACTATGTAGGGAGGCGGCGATGAAGGCTCTGAGAAGATACTTGCCTGAGATAAAGCTGGATGAAAGGATTCCTCAATCCGTCTTGGAGAAAATGGTTGTTAAGGCTGAGGACTTCATGAACGCGTTTAAAGAAATAACTCCCTCCGCTATGAGAGAAGTATATGTTGAGGTTCCCACGGTCAGGTGGAGTGACGTCGGGGGGCTCGAGGAGATTAAGAGGAGGCTCAGAGAGACTGTTGAGCTCCCGATAAAGACCCCGGAGAAGTTTGAAAAACTAGGCATAACGCCTCCTAAAGCGATACTTCTCTACGGCCCACCGGGATGCGGTAAGACTCTTCTTGCTAGAGCGGTCGCGACTGAGAGCGAGGCCAACTTCATAAGCATTAAGGGTCCAGAAATCTTCTCAAAATGGGTTGGAGAATCTGAGAAAGCAATAAGGGAAGTGTTTAGGAAAGCTAGGCTCGCCTCACCTTCAATAATCTTCTTGGATGAGGTTGACGCCATCGCTCCGAGGAGGGGTATGAGCATGGCTGACAGCGGCGTAACCGAGAGGGTTGTAAGCCAGCTGCTAACAGAGATGGATGGGCTGACTCCTATTGAGAGAATAGTCATAATAGGAGCAACTAATAGGCCTGAGCTTCTCGACCCTGCGATAATGAGGCCGGGAAGGTTTGAAGTAGTACTGTATGTTCCGCCGCCGGACGAGGCTTCAAGGCTCCAGATACTTAAGATACATACGAGGAGAATGCCCTTGGAAGGCGTTAGCCTGGAGGAAGTTGCTAAGAGGACTGAGGGCTACTCTGGGGCTGACTTGGAGGCGCTCTGCAGGGAGGCTGGCTTAAACGCTTTAAGGAGGGATGCTGACAAGGTGACTAAGGAGGATTTTGAAAAAGCTCTTCAAACCATTAAACCCAGTTTGAAAGAGGATATGCTTATGAAATATAAGAAGTTCGGCGAGAAGGAGGAGTTTTTTCTCGTCTGAAAAGGAATAATTTCACAACTCTGTCTTCTTTTTGAACATTTTTATCTATTTCATCTAAATTATGAGTCTGTGAGCCCAAAATCCGAATAAAATGTGCACACCTGCCTCTGGCTGATGCAATTGCTCCTAAGTGGCTCTCTACATGTTTCTTCAGACAATGAAACGGTGAAATAAACCAGCCCACTCACTATTAACTTGTAGATTTCTTTTTTTAATCTTGATTTTTATAACTTTGGGGACTCTGGACGTTCTCTGTCTTTTTCTAGTTATGATTTTTAAAAGCTTCCCTTTTTGATAAGTAATGTCTTTTTCCTCAAAGAAATGCATAGTTCTTTAATAGAAAATTTTAAATACTACTTCAAATCAACGCTTCTGTTGGAGGTGAAAAACATGACAACACCTCAAGAGTTCAAGTGTCCTAATTGCGGAGCCACTTTCAAGACCAAGGATGAGCTGGATAAACACCTGAAGGGTTGCAAGCCTAAGAAGAAGTAAATTATGTTCCCTTTTTCTTTTTTTATTTGAAATGGTTAGTGGAGCGATCTTCCTAGTCACCTTTTTCCTCGTTCTTAACCCTCTAGGGATGAAAGTATAAAAAACCTAGCCTTGGAGAGAAAGGGTGTGAAGAAGACCTTGAGCCAGGGGCAGTCAACGACGGAGACGAAGGAGCTTCTAGCTCTTCCCATCGGCCAGCTCCTTGTTCGTCTCGATACTTCTTGGTCGGGCCTCACTTCTCAGGAGGCAGAACGTCGCCTCAAAATCTATGGCTATAACGAACTTGCAAAAAGAAAGAAACGGGCCATTGTTATCCAATTTCTTCTTCACTTCAGAAACCCTCTTGTGATCCTACTGCTTGTTGCAGGTTTAATTTCGGGTTTTTCTGGGGAGATGGTAGATTCTGGGATTATATTTTCGATTGTGTTGTTAAGTGTGGTTCTCGACTTCTATCAGGAGTTTAAGGCTGAGTAAGCCGCTGAGCTTCTGAAGGAGAGAGTGTCGACTACCGCCACTGTGTTGAGAGATGGGATTAAGAAAGTTGTCAAGTTTTCAGAAATAGTTCCAGGCGACGTGGTGTACCTTTCAGCAGGAGATTTAGTGCCCGCAGACGCAAGAATATTGATGGCAAAGGATTTATCTGTAGATCAATCAGCGTTGACAGGAGAATCCTTTCCGGTGGAAAAGACAATCATGCCAATGGAGTCTAAAACTGATGTAATCACCGAATGGAATAATTGTCTTTTCTTTGGGACTTCCGTTATAAGCGGGACAGCGACCGCTGTCGTGTTAAAGACTGGAAACGCCACAGAGTACGGGAAAATCGTCCAAAAACTTGTTGTGGCAGAACCTCCAACCGAGTTCGAGCGGGGGCTCAGAAGATTCGGATATCTTATGATGCAGGTGACCCTTTTCCTCGTGATATTTGTCTTCTTCATCAACGCCCTCTTTAGACGTAGCATGTTGGAGTCTCTTCTTTTCGCTGTAGCCCTAGCGGTAGGCTTGACACCAGAACTTTTGCCAATGATTCTTACAATAAATCTCTCAAGAGGTGCCATTTCAATGTCTAAGAAGGGCGTTATCGTAAAGCGTTTGGCATCTATTCAGAATTTCGGAAGCATGGATGTTCTGTGTTCAGATAAGACAGGTACGCTTACGGAGAATAGAGTCACGCTCATACTACACATCGATGTGGAAGGCAACGACGATGAAAAGGTGCTGTTGTATTCTTTCTTGAACAGTCGCTATGAAACGGGTTTGAAAAGCCCGCTTGATGAAGCAATACTGGGATATAAAGTTGTCGACATCAAAGATTGGCAGAAAATAGATGAGGTTCCATTTGATTTCACACGAAGACGTGTTTCCGTTGTAGTGGGATATGAAGGACAAAGATTCGTGATTACAAAAGGTGATCCTGAAACCCTAATCAAAGTGTGCTCTCGTTATGAAATCCATGATAAGGTTTTCAATTTAGAAAACGAGTCGCTGGAAAAGATTCGGCAAACGTATTATGAACTAAGTTCCAAAGGATTCAGGATCCTGGGAGTGTCATACAAAAATGTCGAGGAGAAAGCAGAATACTCCGTAGATGACGAAAACGAGATGATCTTCGTTGGATTCGTCGCTTTTATGGATCCTCCTAAGGAAACCGCTAGAGAAGCCTTGAGATCATTGAGGAAATCTGGCATAGAGCTCAAGATCGTCACAGGCGATAACGAGTTGGTCACAAGGAATATATGCGAACAACTCGGGTTCGAAATCAAAAGAATCGTCCTCGGGAGCGATATTGCCAAATTGCAGGATGATGGGCTCGCAAGGATTGTGGAGGAGGCCAACGTATTTGCCAGAGTTACCCCTCCTCAGAAGGACAGGATCATCAATGCTCTGATGAGGAACGGACATGTCGTGGGTTTTCTCGGAGATGGCATCAACGATGCATCCTCGATGAAGATAGCGGACGTCGGCATATCGGTCGACAATGCCGTAGATGTCGCGAAGGAATCTGCGGACATCATCCTATTGCAGAAGGACCTAGGAGTGCTGTTGGATGGGATCTTGGAAGGCAGAAAGACTTTCGGCAATACTATGAAATACATCATGATGGGAACTAGCTCTAATTTCGGAAATATGTTCAGCGCCGCATTTGCATCTCTATTTCTTCCGTTTCTACCGATGTTGCCAACACAGATACTCCTAAACAACCTTCTTTATGATTTATCTGAGATGGTCATTCCGACAGACAATGTCGACGAAGAATACATTGAAAAGCCTAAGAGATTGAATGTCTCCTTCATAAGGAGATTCATGATGATCTTCGGTCCGATAAGTTCCGTCTTTGACTTCCTGACTTTCTTCATAATGTTATATGCTTTTAACGCAACTGAACCACTATTTCAGACCGCTTGGTTCCTTGAATCCTTATTCACGCAGACTCTGGTGATATTCGTCATAAGAACAAGAAGATGTCCCTTCTTCAGGAGCAAGCCAAGCAGATTCTTACTCTTCAGCAGTCTAGTCATTCCCGCCCTGGCACTCATAATACCCTTCACACCGCTAGGTACACTATTCGGATTTGTTAGGCCGCCATTGGTGTTCCTTGTATTCCTTGCGGGAATAACCACCGTCTACCTAATGCTGGTCGAGATCGTTAAGAAATGGTTCTATAAGGCATGGGCCAATCTGTGACACGGACAACTATCGTTTCCCTCAGGAGAAGCACAACGCGCGCTAACCATTCTCAAGAATGTTGAGGGCAGCGTTATAATTTCCATCATTAAAATGGTTGCTCAGTTAAACCCGCCATGTACCATCCGTCACCGATTCCTTGTCATCGGTTCATACTCCTACGCGAGGTCCTCCGGTACAGTCATCATCGCTATGCTAAATTTAGCATCACCATAGATCCCTGACCGTTTGCTTTAACATGAAGATGGCTCATTCTACCGCCTCAACTCCCGTCGACAGAGTATGTTATTGCTACTATGGTAGTTGGAAATCGATTATTAGGCCATTGCTCTAGTACCGCTTTTCTCTTTTTTACCATTTTAAATACTGCTTTTTCATGAGAATGTATTTAATAAAATCGTTTATTATCAGCGAGAATATTGCGGAATACCCTAGCACTGTAAGCATGAGAATCGGAGGCAGCGGCTTTAGACTAGGCATGCCGAATAGCGCTATGAGGATCGCTACCGTTAAATCAAGCACCACTGCTATTAGTAAAGCTTTTCCAGGTTTAGAATGCCAGAAGTGTCCTCTCTCCCTTGCTACGAGTATTGAGAATAAGGCGAACAAGAGGAGTGTTTGGAAGCTGAACATATGTAGGGTTTGCTCGTCACTCAGTATGTTAAAGAATCTGATTCCGATGAATAGTAATCCGAATGCTTCTAGAACCATGAGTGAACCCAGAATTATTGCCACTTTCATGAGTCCTGTTATGTTCCATTTGCAGGGGTTCTTAGACCATCTTACATTATCAGTGGATAAAGATATTTTCACGAAATCCGTCATAAATAGCATTAGGAGCATTGCAGAAGAAGATATAACGTACTTGCCCGTAAGCAGGAAGGCTGAAACCACAAAGACGGTCTTCAGTATGGTTCTAGTTATCTTGTTCAGAATCCAAGTGTTTATTCTTTCGAATATGGATCTGCCGATTTCAACCAGAGTCAACATGCTTGTTAAACCCTCGCTGGTCAGCACAACGCTGGCAGCTCCTTTAGCCACATCAGTGGCGTTTGCAACAGCTATGCCTACTTCAGCCTGCCTTAAGGCGGGTGCATCATTCACACCGTCACCAGTCATTCCAACTATGTGAGCCCTCTCCTGAAGACTCTTCACAATCACGTATTTATCTTCAGGATAAACCTCCGCGAAGCCACTGCTTCCCTCAGCTATTTCTCCAGCCCTAGATTGATCGCCCTTCATGAGCTCTTTAAGCTCTGACGCTTTGATCACATTGTTTCCGAGGCCGATCTCCTTTGCTATTTCCTTGGCTATTGGTAACGCATCGCCTGTCATCATCTTGACAGCCACGCCTAGGCTTTTAAGCTCCTCAATAAGGTTTTTAGCATCCGGTCTGGGCGCGTCATATAATGCTGCCAGCCCCACGAGTTCAAACGATTCATCCCCAATAGATTTCGCCACAGCTATTGTTCGATAACCCCTCTGAGTGAACTTGTCAACTTTCTCCATGACCTCCTTTAACCTGTTATCATCCAGCCTACATATTTCAGCCACAGTGTTAACAGCACCTTTGACAACCCTGAACTCTGAACCATTAACCTGTATTAGTGCCTCAGTTCTACGCGTCTTAGGATCGAACGGTATGAAAGATTTCTGCGTGAAATCGTCAAGAGGCAATTTTCTCCGCCTAGCCATGTCTATGAAGGCCAAGTCTATCGGGTCCTGATTAGCCTCCTGAGAAGCTAAGGCTCCGCAGAGAATAACCTCATCCTCATCATGGTTGCCCAGCGGCTTTACATCAACCATAGAAAGCCTATTCATCGTTATTGTACCTGTTTTATCTACACATAGAACATCCATGCTTGCAGCATCATCGGACGCGCTGAGCCTCGTTACCAACACGTTTTTACCGGCTAGCTCCATGGATCCCACAGCCATGCTGACCGTAAACATGGCTGGTAAAGCAACTGGTACAGCACCCAGCATTAATACGAGCATTAACGGCAAAATTTCCAGCAAGTCTATTCCCCTGATCACGGAGAATATTGCTGCTATGCACAGCATTACTCCAACTATGACTAGAAGCCATTTGAGGACTCTGGAGACCACTTCCTCCATGTGCAGTTTAGGACGTGCAACTTGAACGAGCTGAGCTGTCCTGCCAAAATACGTTTTAACGCCTGTAAGCACAACTATGCCGGTGGATTCTCCCCGCCTTATAATGGAGCCCGAGTACAATATGTCACCTAGCCTCTTCTCAACCTCCATAGATTCACCGGTTAATGCTGACTGGTCAACCCAAACCTCACCGATAGCGATTTTAATATCTGCTGGAACAAAGTCACCAGCCCTGACTCTAACAACATCTCCAGGTACAAGCTCTCTCGATGGAACTAGCCTCCAAACACCATCCCTGAGAACCCTAGCGTTAATTTGAAGCTTACTCTTTAGAAGTTCCACGGCTTTAGAAGCCCTCTGTTCTTGAATAAACCCCAATATAGAGTTTAATACGAGCAAGGCCGTTACAGTGTATAAGTCTATATATTTACCCAGTACAAGTGCGAGGACTATTATGGCCTCAAGCATCCAAGCAGTTAAACCCCAAAACTTCCTGACAAACAAAACAATAGGATGAACTTTTTTCTCAGGGACCTCGTTGTAACCATACTGCTTTAATCTGCGATCAACTTCGCTTTGACTTAATCCCAAGCCTAAATCAGTTTTCAGAAGATTTACAGTTTCCTCTATAGTCTTTTTCCGGAAGTCTTGCATTACATTGTTCATAGGCTTCATCAAGTTATTCATTTTTAAGTCTATTGGCAAGTTCCCCTTACAGATGCAATAGCACGCGTTATCTTACTTTCGACTTTATAAGAATCCACTAAGGATAGATTTAAAAGAAGTTTAAAGAGTGAAATGAAAGAGGTGAGCGTGATACCTTTGTATTGTCCTAAATGTGGTGCACAACTTCCAGATGACGCAATATTTTGCATGAAATGTGGAGTTAGGATTTCTGCTTCACCTGCGCCGCAGGCTCCATTAACACCTGTTATCGCCTCCTTAGAAGCTAAATCGCTTACGTGTCCTCACTGTGGGGCTCCAATTACGCCGAAATTCGGTGAAATGATTATAAGTTGTGAGTACTGTGGAACCGCCGTAGTATTGGAAAGTGAAGGTTGGAGAGGCATACATAAGCAAACAATGCTGCCGCTTAAGTTGGCGGAACGAGACAAAGTAGTTACTGAAATTCGCAGCCTAATGGACAGGGGGTTGTTGCATAGACACCTTTATGAGGGATCAACGCTGGAGGAAATGAACTTAAGCTTCGTTCCATACTGGATTGTCTCAGTTTCAGCAAGAACCTCGATAATAGCCAGCGACATAGCAGTTCAAGCTGGAGAAATCGCCACAACAGCAGCTCTCTTCGGCATTATGGGATCAGCAATGAGTGGCAGAAGACGCGGAGTAGGCATAGCAGGGCCTATTCTTGCAGGGGCAATGCTTGGCACCACGATGGGACCTAGCCAAGCAGGTGCAAAAAGAGCTTATCAAATGGATAATAACTACAACTTAGCCATTGTAGCTGTCAAAGCATTTAACGAGTATCAGCCAAAGAGCTATCAATTCAACTTGCATGAGAGAATGCTTTTTGATATTTCTAAAATTCCAAAAGGCGTAAAAATCTTGAATGGAGACGTAGGGGAGGAATCGGCAAAATATCAGGCGAAAACTCTCGCAGACCAACTGCAATCAGAGAAGGCGCATGCACAGTACCATATGATCCAACAGCTTCACACGGATGTGGATATTGCAGAAACCGAGCTGCTTTATGCGCCAATATGGTTCGCCCAATACGACCATAAAGGCAATAAGATAATCCTTATCATTGATGGCAACTCCGGGGGCGTAATCAACAGCATAGGTCTATGAGCCTAGCGTGTAGCCTAATGTTGCAAGGGGTTTTCTCTTACCCAGCTTATCGCTTAGCCAACCAGAGTACGTCTTAACGAAGCTGGAGGAGAAGTCTGCCAGTCCCTCTATTAAGCCTAAGATTTCGGCTGAACCATGCAATTCGATTGTCAAGAATTGGGCAAGAATGGATGTAGCCATTTCATGGCTTGTGTCACTGAATAGGCTCGTGAAACCCATTGCCATCACATTTCTGTTCAGCCATTTTCTACTGTTTTGATTGTTTAATCTACATTTCATTTTTTACGAGCCTCACACACTAATGCATGCTAATAAACTTTCGGAAGCCTGACTAAGCTCTAGGAATAAGATCATGATGAGCTAAAAAGTTTAAATTTAGTAACCTCCTAAATTAGGCTATGCCTAAATTAAGAGGGGCTAAACAGGTTTCCGTGAGGTTAACTACGAGAGAAGCAGAGTACTTAAAAACGGTTTTCAGGCTTCTTTCGGGAAGAGAAAAAGTTGGGAGTCTCGAGGTGGCGGTTGCAATGGGGGTTTCATGTGCAACTGCAAGCGAGTATCTTAAGAAGCTTTTTGAAAAGGGTATGCTTGAAAGAAACCCTTGGAGAGGTGTCAGCCTGTCTAAATCAGGCCTCAGGGAGGTAAACAGGATAATCAGGAACCACAGAGTTTTCGAAACATACGTGTACAGGGTTCTTTCAATCAGTCTGGAGGATGCTTGCGAATGCGCGAGCATGGTTGAGCAGTATCTTCCTGAGAAGATTGTCGACTCCATGTGCAGTGCTCTGGGCCATCCTAAGACCTGCCCTCATAAGAACCATATTCCGGGAGGCAGGTCCTGTTGCTGAGAAATGCGATTGGAATCATGCTTCTTGCAACGGTTTTCCTGACTTTTTCAACCATGTATACTGGTGCTCGGCTGGATGGGAAGACCAAGATAGTTGTCACGATGGATATTCTGAGGCCGATTGTCTCCTCTATAATAGGCAGCAGGGGAGAAGTCTATTCGATTGTTCCAGGGGATGCTGAGCCGCATGGCTTCACTCTTACTCCTGAAGTGGTGAGAAAAGCTTCCGATGCTGACCTGATAGTTATAACCGGCCACATGGAGTGGGAGAAGGATCTTGTGAAACGGGTTGCGGAGGAAAGAGGTGTTGAAGCCGGTTCAATAACGCTAAACCTTCTTGACTTGGTTGAGAGAAATGGTACTGTTCTTGAGCTGGAAGGCGGGAGGAATATTCACGGCTTCTGGCTTCTGCCTGATAACGCTGTCCTGATTGCGAGAGCCCTGAGAGACAGGCTTTCAAGCTTGAATCCTGAGTATTCAGAGGAATACTTATCCAACTACATGTTTTTCGAGGAGAAGGTGTCCTATCTAAAGAGTTTTCTGGAAAGTCTTTCGGAGAAGCATGGCACGTCTGGAAGGAAGGTCGTCATAGGTTTCTACGCTGAGCAATACGTTGTTGAAGCCATGGGTTTAAAAGCAGGCGCCATTCTAGTTGGCGAGGGAGAAGCCATAAGCCCGGGGTCTTTAAGCAGGGTTTACGACGGGCTTAAGTCTGGAGAATATGCTTGCATAGTTGTCTCCGATACCGCTTTATTGATGAGCGGGGTTCAGAATGCTCTGCGAGAAGTCTCTAGGGATACGGGTTGCAGAATAGCCTATGTTTCAGTAGTTTCAGCAAGCGGCGTGAAGGATTACGATTCAATAATGTATTATAATGCTGGGCAGGTTTACGGTGCACTCTTATCCGAGCGGGAAGCTGTTTCAAGCGGGATTAACATTTACCTTCTGACAACGCTTGCAGCATTGCTGGTGATCGTGCTTGAAACAATAATCTTAGTCAGGAGGAGTAGACCATGAGCACTCCAGTAATATCTGTTGAAAACGCTTCGGTGAGGCTCGATGGCCACTTGGTTTTAGAGGATGTTAGTTTCCAGGTTGAGTCGCCAGCGTTCATAACTGTCGTAGGGCCGAACGGGGCTGGCAAGACTACGCTTTTAAAGCTCCTCCTAGGCATGGTTAAGCCTTTCAAGGGAAGCGTCAAAGTGCTCGGTCTAAACCCTTTTACTGACTATGGCAGGCTCAGAGGGCTCGTTGGCTATGTCCCGCAGAAAGACAGGGTTTCCTACGAAACCCCGCTGAGGGTGAGCGAGGTTGTCCTAATGGGGATAGTTTTGAGGAAAAGTTTTCCCAGGGTTGTTTCAAAGGATGATGTTGAGTCTGCTAGAAGGGCTCTTGCATACTTGGGTATGGAGGAACACTGGGGGTCATTTTTCAACGAGCTCAGCGGGGGGCAGCAGAGAAGGGTCCTGATAGCCAGGGCACTAGCATCCGACCCGTTGCTTCTACTGCTGGACGAAGTGTTCGCCGGGCTGGATTCCGAGAGCCAGGAGTACTTGATTAACGTTTTCAAAAAGTTGAAGGAGAGGGGGAGAACCATAGTTATCGTGGAGCATGAGGTCGACCCTATAATGGAGCTTACCGACAGGATTCTTGTTTTAAACAGGGTTTTATGCGTATACGGTGATCCAAGCGTGGTTTTAAGCGAGGACAAGCTGAAGCCAATCTATCCCTGTTTAAAAACTGTTGAAAGAGAGGGCCGGAGGTTCTTCATACTGGGTGATAAGCATGCTTGACCCGTTTGTTTTAAGAGCAATACTCGGAGTTTTTTTCGCCTCGTTTTCAGCGCCGATTTCAGTAATCATGCTTCTAAGAGGAGCCCTCTACATTACTCCTGAGGTTTCACACGCCGCCTTAGGGGGTGCAGCAGTAGGCGTTTTAATCCAAGCCCTCCTCCCAGCAGCGGGAGACCCGTTTGTATTTGCAATTGTTTTCTGCGTGGCAACATCTATAATTGTTTCCCGTGTCGGTAGGAGCGGTCAGCAAGCCTTGGGTATGATGCTCAGCGTTTCCCTAGCTGTAAGCGTGATGCTCTACGCGATCATAAGAAGCTATCTGCCGATAGACAGGAGAATTCTGGTTGACAGTTATCTTGTGAGCGACCTTCTACTGCTTTCAGAAATGGATGTGCTCAGCCTGGCGGGTGCGTCAACCGTTGCGCTCATTGTCACCATAATGTTTTACAGGGAGTTTATCTACATTTGCTTCGACATGGAGACCGCTGAATCGTTCGGCCTTAAAACAGGGCTATACGACTCGCTGCTGTTCACTGTTTCCGCGATAACCGCCGCTGTCGTGGCGAGAACCATGGGCATTCTTCTTTCCGTCACGCTTCTCGTAATCCCTGCAGCAGTCTCAAGGCTGCTGGCCCGCCGCATAAGCATGATGCTGCTAGCGTCTTTCACAGTTGAGGTCATATCTGGATTAGGAGGTATTGCAGTATCACTGCTCTACGATATTCCGACTAGTGGCGCAATAGCCCTGGTCTCAATCATGCTGTTTTCAGCATGCTATCTTTTCAAACTGGTTTTGAAAAAGCAGAAATAGTATCGTCCTCTTACTATAAGCCTTAATATAAGGTAAGCGTTTTATTCCGCGAATGATTCTCCCCCTCGTGCGCAACCGAAGAGTTTCAAAGGCTAGGCTTGTATCGTCGGCAGCCCTTTCCACCGCTCTAGTCTTCGTGGCGACAGCATCCGTCTCCATATATATCCCGGCCACCAGGGGCTATTTTAACCTAGGGGACTCCATGATCTTCCTAACCGCCCTGTTGTTCGGCCCCCTCGTAGGGCTTCTCGCGGGTGGATTAGGATCAATGCTGAGCGACCTTTTCCTAGGTTATACTGTTTATGCTCCCGCCACCCTGATCGTTAAAGGTGTTGAAGGCTTCCTAACAGGTTTTCTCCACGAGGTTTTTGCTGGAAAGGAGTCGCGGGCTACTCGGCTCCTGATGGTCCTCCTGCCGGTGCCAACAGTGATTCTCGGAACCATGCTGGTCCTGTTTCTTTTCACAGGAGAGGCTGAGGTGTCGCTGCTCACAATATACTCGGCTACAGTAGCCTATCAGCCTATTCTCTTCACAATCCTCATCGTACTAGCGGCATCGCTAATATTCATTCTGAGAGTCTACAGGGAGAACCTGCCGTTAATAGTGCCATGCTTCATAGGGGGTTTCGAAATGGTTCTAGGATACTTCCTCTACGAGCTTTCCCTATACCAGTTGGGAGCAGTCTTCGAGGTGCCTGCGAACTTCGCTCAAACCTTCCTAGGGACACTAGTAGCTGTGCCGCTTTACAACGCTGTTGCGAAGAGAATAGGGCAATCAAGGATAATCAGCCGATAGCTTTCCACAGTTCGTCTTGAGGAAGCCCCCTTATCCTGATTTCCCTCCTGCCAAGCAGCCCGATCCTCTCGCTCTTGTTTTCAGTTATCCTTCCTATGACGCATGCGTTAAACCCTCTCTCCCAAAGCCTTTTCAACAGCCTGGGTGTCTTAGATTTGCTGACTGTTGCCAACAGGGTTCCGGAGCTAACGAGCCTCAGAGGGTCTAACCCGAGCTTTTCGCATATTATCTTAGTCTCCATCCTAACCGGTATTGACTCCATGTTTATGAAACACCCTTTACCGGAGGCTTCACATATTTCAAATATGCCGCCGAGCACACCGCCCTCTGTAGGGTCATGCATGGCTGAAACATACTTCGCGGAAATCAGCGCGGGCTCAACTATGCTCAGGTTTTCAACAAGCCTTCTCGCCCTTTTTAAGACCGATGGCTGAACCCCTTTCTCTACAAGTTTCCCCCAAAGGTCGGAAGCAAGTATGGAGGTTCCTTCAACACCCGCCTCCCCAACCATCACAATGTTTTCACCAGACTTAGCGCCGCTCGAAGTGATGATTCTTCTACGCCTAGTCCACCCTATTGCCGTACCCACGAACACAGGGTTTTCAACGATGCTCGAATACTCCGTGTGCCCCCCAACTATAGCGACCCCAAGCCTCTTAGCTTCACCGCTGGCCTGCCTCATTATCTTCCTGACTTCCCTATGGTTGGCTGCAGGAGGAAGGATGAGCACGGCTAGAAGGAACTCTGGTTTCGCACCTGTGAGGGCCACGTCGTTAGTTGAAACGTCGACGCCAATTCTACCCAGGTTCTCCCTGGCTCCAGTAACAGGGTCGCTTGAAACAATTATCTTAACACCATTTAAAGATATCACGCTATTGTCGACGCCTATGCCTGGGCCGACAATAACTCTCCTGCTGGTGGCGCCGAGGTTTGAGAACACTATTTTCTCAAGTATTCTCGGAGGAACCTTGCCAAGTATTCTGCTCAAGACTGCGTCATCGTCGGGTTGGAGGGTTAAAAACCTTAGGTGCTTTCGCAAAAACAGTTTCCCTAAGATAAGCTTAAAAGCTTGCTGGGTGAGGCGAATGCGATGGGTGAAATAAAGGTTTCAAGCGGTAGGGATTACCGCGGTCTTTTTAAGAAGGTTGCCGGGATATTGCTGACTGTTTCCCTAGTCTGGCTCGGCTTCTCTGCATGGCTCTTCACGATGAGTGTTTACGACAATATGTATAGTGTAAAATCGGGGGTAAGCTATCTCAACATCATGTTTTTAAACGGCAATCTTTTCACCGCGCTCGGCGTCCTGATAGGAATCGCCGTGTTAAACCCGTTCCTCTGGCACTCAGTCTTAAAAAGAAGGTTTAAGGCTGCGGCTTTAATACTGTTTCCAAGCATTCTGTTAGCATTCGTATTCTTCTCGACCGTAGGCTCGCAAATGGCTGTTCAAATCCTTCTGCTGAATAAGGTGAGCAGCTTTCTACAATCCTATCTTAGCTGGCTTGGGAAAGTATACTTTGGGCCACTCTCTTTCTCCGGCGAGGAGCTCTACGGTATGATGCCGGTTTTCGACTTCGTTGAGCTTATGAAAATGATCTACGTGTTTTCTATAGCAATAATTTTCATAAGCCTAGCTGTAAATGATTTTCAGCGCATAGTCGTTCCGATGAGAAAGGCTGCGGCATGGCCTCAGGGCGACTTAACAGTGTTAGAGTTGACGAGAACAGTCTTCTCACTCCTCCGGTTCATAGTGTCAGCTGTCTTCATAGGGTTCTTCCTATTCTGGTATCCTTCCTTGACTTACGATGTGACGAGCCCAATATTCAGGCTTGCATTAACCACATCTGTCATCCTGGTGGTTCTCCAAATACTCTTGGAAACAGTGCCCTTTAAGAAGGCAACTATGGTAAAGAATATTCTGCTTGTCCTTGCGATCGTAATAGCTATGCTCGGGTATGCACTGCCGCAAGCATACTACAGGACTTTAGGAGGATGGGATGCTAACAAGGTTTCCTACGAGTTCAACCCAAGGATTAAGCCGCACATAGAGCTCGTAAAACTTCTCAACGGTTTAAACGAGGTTTCTGAAGCAACCCAATCCCCCGGGAGCCTCAGCGACCTTGAGAAGGTCAGACTGACTAGTCACGATTTCATATCTTCAAGAACCAGCTACGAGCTCTCAAGAAGAGGAATACCGTGGATTACTGGAAGCGAACCCTCAATGATATATTTTAAAGACGGCCGTCTATACTGGGTTGTTTTCACAGCCCCCGTGATGGTGGAGGCAACCGATGTTGAGACTGCTGAATCATTCATATATACTCACAGCGAGGTTATATTGGCTTTCGACGCTACAACCGGAAGGAGTATTCCGTTAAGCCAGGCCCTCGGAATGATTAATGTTCCACCTGTATACTATGGTTTGGGAGGGCTTTTCAGAGGGAGGGAAATAGTGTTCGTTAACACGGGTAAATGGAGGGAAGCTGGGACTGTGAACTACACCGGCTCGCCCGACTATGTTTTCTCAGGATGGGTTCGTGCAGCCTACTTCCTTCTTAAAGGAAGGCTTGATATAGCTTCAGGAGGCTACGGGGATACTTTAAACGCTTTGATCACTAGAGACGCTTATGAAAGGGTTTCAGCGATAAAAGCGCCGCTTCTGGTCATTGAAACCGACCCTAGGACGGGTGTGCCAGCACCATACCCGGTTGTAGACCCGGATGGGAATCTTTACCTTGCTTTCTCAACCTTTATTGAGAAGCCTGTTTACACTCAGTACGCTGCCACGGAGAAGTATGGTGTTGAAAACGGAGGCTGCTTCAGAAGGCTTTTCTCCATAATCCTGGTGAACGTTGCAGACGGCAGTATTCAAGGCTATATGTTTGAAGAATCCTTGAATAGTGACAACTATGTTGTCAACGCTCTTAAATCCCTATATCCTTCATGGGTTAGACCAATTCCGTCTTGGCTTAAGACACAGGCAAGATACATTAAAAACCTTATGTGGAGCATAATTGACATCTATAATACGTACAGGATTTCAAGCTCGGATTACGACTCCTGGTATAGGAGTACAGGCATGCTGGATTATCCTCGAGACTCCAGTGGAAACATATATTCGCAAAGCGTTTTCGACATAAGGTACGTTTCCCTGGAAAACCGGTACGTGGCCCTGTGCATAGTTGAGAATTATCAGCAGAACCCCGGGGCCTCTGTGAATATTGTCGGCGCGTATGTTTTCACTCCTGACAGTAAGGAGTTTATCCTGTTTCAAAACAGGGTTCCAAGGCTCAGCGCGATAATGGAAAGTATTCTTCACCATCCTACTGTTCAACAAATATTGACTCTACACCAGACGCGCGGGGTCTCATGGGTTGAGGGTAACCTAATGGTCCAGCTGGTTAACAATACGCCGGTATTCATACTCCCGTTTTACTCGATAAGTACTCAAGTGGCATACGTCACCATGGTTGTGGTTTATAATCCTCAAACCGGTAGGATAGGCGTCTACCAGGTTAGGAACGTGGACGACTGGGTGGAGGTTTCAAGATCAACCTTGGCAGCATATGCTTCAACGCTCCCCGTAAACATTACGGTGAAACCGGATTACCTTCAACAGGTTAAGGCGTTCCTCGTTGCGAACGGGCTATATGTGGCTGAGCCGGTTAGCGTTTCCGCGAACGTCGTATACAGGATTGGATACGTTAAGGCTGAAGAGTTCCAGAGCATGGCCAACACTACGCTGGCTAAGCTGGTAGAATTCTGCAGCCAACATGGCTTGAAAACAGTAAACATCTGGGTTGAGAGAGCCGGGGATAAGGAAGTAATAAACGTCGGAGTCCTAATCACGACGGTTCAAGGAGTAGAACTCCACCTCGTTCAAATAGAAACTAGCTAGCTTTTTCCAAGTAGGCTATTCATCAGGGTTCTGGTTGCTCTGACTATATTGTCATCCAGATCCGGTCTACCGTACTCGTGGATCTCCAGGATCAAGGGCCTCCCATAGCCTACTCTTGAGAAAGCATTCACCACCCGGTCCCAGTCTATGCTCCCCATTAAAGGAGGCAAGTGCTGATCATGATGGCCATCGTTATCATGGATGTGAGTAGCTATGAGATGCCCTCTAAGCATTTCAATCATTGCAGATGCACTCAGCCTGTTCACGTTGGCATGCCCAGTATCAAAGCATATTCCTAGGCTTTCACTACCGATCTCCTCAACCAATTCTAAGAGATCTTTGGGTAGGGAGCCATAGCAGGATTCAAGCCTGTTCTCCACAGCTATCTTAACACCATGCTCTGAGGCGTATTTGGAAACCTCTTTGAAAAACCTTAAATTGGCGAGCTTAGTCTTCTCAACAAGCCTCTGGAAATCGTATTCCTCTGAAACTCTAATCCTCGCCGTATGTAGCACAAGCACACCCCATTCTAACTCGCCAACATGCTTGATCCAGTTGAAGATTTTTCTAAGCGCTTTCTCTCTATGGGAAGGATCTTCTGAAGCCAGTTCTAAATCGATTTCTCCAAAGGGTCCGTGGACTTGAATAATCCTGACCCCGAGACTGTCCGCTGCCTCCTTAGCGTTTCTCAAAGCCTTCAAGTCAACGGTTTCATCTTTAAACATTTTAGACAAGTGCTCGTAGGACAGTTCAACAAACCCTACGCCCTTTTCGCTAAGCCTTTCAAGAGCTTTCTCAACATCAAGTATAGAGTATATCCAGGTGTCGAAACCGTAATCCATGTATACAGCGTCGCTTTAAGGTGTTTAAAAAAGGTTTGCTCTAGCTAACGAATTTCTCCTACGTTAGTGCTTCGAGCTTCCTCAAAAGCTCCTCCAGACTCCCGTACTTCACTTTTTCAGGCAAGCCTAGAAGACTAATCTTGATCCCAGCATTGCTCATAGCCTCGTAAAGAATCTCTGTGAAAACCCCTCTCCCCTTCTCAGGCTTATCTATTCTGAAATGGGTCCATTCGACACCACAGGACGGGCTTCCCTCTACACCTAAATAAGCTACTATTCTAGTGCCTTCGCGCTCGTATTCAGCCGCAATCTTTACAGCTTGGTCGGCTATCTCCCTGCAGATTCCTCTGAACTTAGGGTTATCATATGATTCTCTAGAAGCGGGCTTCCTGCCTAAGCCCTCGTAAAGTAGTTCCGGGCAGGGGAGCTGTATTACTCCTGTTTCCAAATCTTCTAAAAGGGTTTTAACAACCCGCCTAGCTGCTTTCACTTTCTCCTCCCACAGTAATCCCACTGCCTTGCTGTATGGGTTAAGAATGCAGTGGGAAACAAGCAGGATTCTCCTCATAACTATGGCTTAAAACGAGCGTTATTAAAGCTTTCATGCGGGGAATCTTGGAACATGTTCTAAAGGCATGAGGCTTCATACGTAATGTTTAAAAATGGTCTAAGCCGGGGTGAGGCTTAACACGGTGGACTGATGGTGGCTCAGATTGCCTACGACAGGAATTCCGTCTGCTCCAGAGATAATCGTTTCGGGCTCCGTTTTAGCGAGCCTACTGGCAATCATAATCCTAGCTCTTAATGTTCTTAAACACCGGTTGAAGAACCCTAAGGCAGCTAGGATAGCTGGCTACATAGAGTCAGGCGCCTCAGCATTCCTACGCACAGAGTATTCCGTCATCATAGTGTTCGACGCTGCAGTAACCGTGCTTCTCCTCGTTCTCCTTGGGGTTAAGACAGCACTCGCATTCATGCTTGGGGCAGCATTGTCCCTAGCCTCAGGTTTCACAGGTATGAAGGTGGCTGTAAAGGCAAACGCTAGAACAATGGAATCGGTAAACGGGAACGTTTCTAAAGGTTTAAAAACAGCTTTAAGCGGAGGCTCGGTGACCGGTCTATCAGTTGCAAGCCTAAGCCTCCTAGGAATATTAATCCTAGTTTCACTCATAAGGCAGGACTCTTCTGGGCTTAGCATCGAGTTTCTGACGGGCTACGCCATGGGTGCTAGCTTGACTGCAATCTTCATCCAGATAGGTGGCGGGATATTCACTAAGAGTGCGGACATCGGCGCCGACCTGGTTGGAAAGCTTGAATACGGGCTTAGTGAGGATGATCCTCGTAACCCAGCGGTGATAGCTGACCTGGTTGGGGATAATGTTGGCGACTGCGCTGGTAGAGGTGCAGACCTGTTTGAGACTCTAAGCGGAGACATGGTTACCAGCATGATAATAGGCCTAGGATTTCTGGATAAATACGGGTATATGATCCTACTGTTCTCACCGCTATTTCTCTCAGTAGGATTGCTTTCCACTATAATCAGCATTATGGTTGCACTTAAAATCAGCAATCCTGCGAAGAGTTTTCTGATAAGCCTTGTTGTCTCAACAGTTTCTTCAGCAGTAGGCCTCTACTTTGTCTCAACCCTCTTTATGAAGGATGTCTCTCTTTTCTACGCCGGGTTAAGCGGGTTGATCGTGACACTGCTTATGGCCGTCGTGTCAAACTATTACACTGGTGTAAACTCCTCGCCGGTTAAAAGCATGTATGAGTCAGCTAAAAGGGGTGCTGCTATAAACATGATAAATGGCTTCGCCTATGGTTTAAGGGGAGCTGTAATACCCGTGTTCCTAGTTTCAACGGCCGCGATACTTTCTTACCTAGTCACAGGTAATATTTACGGTCTGGTGGCGGCAAACCTGGGGACAGACATACTCATAGGGACAGTTATGGCTTGGGATGCTTTCGGGCCAATAGTTGACAATGCTGGTGGAATAAACGAGATATGCGGTGAAGGTAATAATGGTGCGTTCGATGCTCTCGACGCCATTGGAAACACTACTAAAGCATACACTAAGGCCTTTGCCCTTGCTAGCGGCACCTTCACAGCATTCATAGCCTTAATGACCTATTACTACGTTGTTGGCAAAAGGCCTGTTGACTTAACGAACCCGTTTCACACGGCCGGCCTCCTAATAGGCATAGCTATCCCGTTCCTCTTCTCCTCGTACATAATGAGCGCGGTGAACTCTACGACTCGAGTAATGGTTGACGAGGTTAGGAAACAGTTTAGAGAGAAACCCGGGATACTCTCAGGATTGGAGACCCCTGCCTATGACAAGTGTGTCAAAATAGCGACGCTAAACGCTTTGAGGCAGATGATCCTGCCGGTTTTAATCGCTGAGGCCGTGTTCCTCGGCTTCGGACTGCTTTTCGGGGTTGGTGCTTTAGCCGGAATGCTGATAGGCCTGCTTGGCGCAAGCGCAATCTTAGGGATTAAGTATATCCTCGTAGGCGGGGCTTTCGATAACACTAAGAAGCTTTTCGAATTGTCTGGAAGCAATGATGAGGATCTGCGGTCCGCTGTCGTGACGGGTGATACTTTCGGAGACCCACTTAAGGATGTGGCCGGCCCCTCTTTAACGATTCTTATGAAGAGCATCATAATGACGGCTCTGACTTTTGAAACAATACTGGTTAAATATGCATTGTTCCCCGTCTAGCTAAGTTTTTAAACCGCCTAATGGTTCTCAATACTGTGTTGCCAGAAGCAATCCTCATTAAAAGCAGGTCAATAGGTGTAAGGAGGGCTGTACTTCTACCTGAGTTAAACCCTAAAACTGTCGAGGGTATTCTTAAGGCCTTGCCTTTTAAAGGATTTGCAAACACCTGGGGTGAGGAAATATATTTTGAAATACCCGTTGTCCTGCCGGAGGAGAATTCGCGCAGAGAGGTTGAGAAAGGAGAGGTTGCCTACTGGCCTCCTGGAAGAGCCCTCTGCATCTTCTTCGGCCCAACCCCCATGTCAAGAAAGGGGAAGATAGTTGCATATAGCCCTGTCAACGTTTTCGCTAAGATAGAGGGAGACCTCGAAGTCTTCAAAAAGGTTAGGGACGGTGAGGAAATACTTGTTGAGAAAGAGTAGAGACCTGTTCTCAATTACTGTTGACTAGTGTTGAAAAGACTTTTCGTCACATGCTGTGCTTCTAAACACTGTTGGACTGGGTTAAGCTGGAGGGTCCTACGAAAAACTTGTCATCGGGCTTATGCAGGTTTTTAACAATCTTTCCCTTTCCATCTGGGGAAATCGTTAAAGAGTCTTGAAGAGCCACTCCTACCGCTATTGCAACATAGTCTTCTGAAACAACTGCAACAGGATCCCCTTTGCTGAAACTGCTGTGTTTAACTACTCCCGGTATCATCACGTCAGCACCCTTAGCGACGTATTCTACAGCACCCTTGTCCACAACGACTATTGGACAAACCGTTATTCTCCCTAGGCCTTGAAGATGCGGAATAATCCTTCCGTCTGGAAAAATTATTAATGCGGGGATTCGGTTTAAAAGAAGTATTTTAGCATCTTCCAGCTCAACTATCTCAGCAGACTCCAGCTTATCTAGTTTAAAAGAGATTTTCTGGTTTTTAGCGTCTTCGATAAGCCTAGCTGCCTCCTTCCTCCTTATCTGTATTCTTTTCAAGCTCAAAGCCCTTTTATGATTTCTTCAAGCGCCCTACAGTTCTCCTCAGCGTTTTTAATAATATCTGGGACTGTGGGAGACTTCAACAAGGGGTTGAAGCTTGGAGGGCACTCTACAGTCAAATACCCGTTATATCCCGCTGCTTTAAGCAGCTTTATAATCTTCCTCCAGTTCACGTTTCCTTTAAGCACGTTCCTAAACCCGTTAATATTTCCAATATTAGTGTCGAAATCCTTAGCATGCACGTTTGACACCATGCTCCCCAGGCTATGTATCCAGTTTTCAGGGTGAGATATTGCCATCAGGTTGGCAACGTCTAGATATACTTTCACGTTTCTCATCCCCACATCCATTATGAATTTCTTAAACTCTATAGGAGAATAGAGAAACTTGTTCCAGACGTTTTCAACAGCTATCGTCACGTCATAATCCTCTGCGAACTCCGCGAGCTTTTTCACAGAATTTAGAGCGTTGGCATAAAGCTCCTCATAAGGTATCTCCGGGGAGGCGACACCTGGGACAACGAGGATCGATGAGGCTCCTACCATCCTAGCCATTTTAACACCAGCCTTGCCGTATTCGATGCCTTTGCTCCTAGTTTTTTCATCATTTGAGCCAAGATTATACTTCCAGAAGACGCCTGTCGCCACGCTAGGTATTTCAAGACCCTCTGACTTGAAATCCTCAGCTGTTCTCAGTATCTCCTCCTCCGTCTTCCTAGTCGGGTCGAAACTGCTATCGTCGAAGACAAGTTCAACCCCATCATAACCGATCTCCTTAATCTTCTTGGCAACCTTCTTATTGTCGAGTTCACTCAGAATGCTGGGCCATTCGACGCTCCAAAGATTTATCCCCTTCTTCATAGATAATAGTTGAAGAGTAAAACCTAATAAAGTTTTTGAAAATTGTGAAACCTTATAAGCTTAACCACGTTGGAATCCTTTGGGACGCCGAGGTTTCTGCCAACGACTTCGCATTTGACTCTCAGAACATAGCAAACAGGCTTGCCAATATTCTTTTCAAGCCCGGTGAGAGACTCTAGGTTTCCCTGGCCTTTAGATATCACTATGTCTGAATCCTTCAATGCTTGCTTAAACTCCTCTGAAACCCTACTCATAACAATTCCGATAGTGTCATCACCCGTGGTGATGATTTTGTCACAAGCCTCGCCAAGCCCAATATGCTCCACATCCTCAAGGGTAGCATCGTTCAAAACAGGCCCACCCTTAACAACCATCGTAACGCCGCATCCCCATCTCTCTTTTAGGCATTTGGCTGCAAGCTTATCGAAAACTATTTCCCCGGCGTTATCCGCCAGGTAAAGAATCTTCTTCCTTCTGCTGATTTCTTCACCAAGTTTATCAGTATCATCGATAACTAATGGTTCTTTCAAATAATCTTTAAAACGTGATTCTAGGTTTTTAAGGCTGAAGTGATGCCCATGAACTTCAAAATCCATCATGTTCCCGATTATGGATGTTTTAAGACAAAACCTTAATGCTTCAACATCATCCTTGATTGATTCAAATGTTTCGCATAGGCTTGGATAAATCTTTAAAGCAGTTTCATTCGAAAGGGCTTTAATATGCTTAAAAGGGTCTCTTACGCCAGCTATTTTTTGAGTAATTCTGCAGACTTGTGAGTGAAGTATGTTTGGAGGCGTGTCCTCTTCGAAAGCCGTCGGAAGCCATCTTAATACTTCTAAAAGAATTTCTCTGACCAAATCCGGGTCACTTGTGGCCTTAAGTGCAACGTCTAGAGCGGCATTTACGGTACACGGGATGCATAATAGGCTCGGTTTCATAATGTTCTCCTGAGATGCTTGGATTTATGAATTTTCTGCTAACTGGAGGAACACTTCTCGGCTGAGGAAAATAGCTTTCAAGGCTTGCGGCCACGTGAAACAATTGAAGCGTAATTAGTCGCTGCCCATGAAGAAATAAACGATTCGTCCACCCTTAGCAGTTGAAAGGCTCCTGTTGCTGGATCGTGCACGATTATCCAATCATTTTCATATCCAACGACTACGACCGTATGAAGGCTAATCCCGATTCTTAGCCTGATAATCACAGGATTTTCTTTTTCAATTTCCTCTCTCAATCCTCCTATCGAAAGCGATTCATATGAACAATAAATGTATCTGTCTAAAAAGGGAAGCATGTTCTCAAACCTATCGAAACCCATCGCATTTATCTCTTTCTGTGAGAAGTTTAAACCATAATATAACAGAACCATGCTGGCTGAGGCTTCAGAGCAAAGGTCGGGTTCCTGTCTAACGAAAGGAACACTTAACACTTTCCCGCTAGTATAATTTGACCGGGGGATGCTTCTATACCCGGTAGGAATAGAAAGAGCGATGGCGAGAACTATGACAAGGAGTATTAAGATTATTCCCTTCAACTCGGAATAAGTGTAGAGAGGTCTTTAATAACCTTAAATACTAATCTTGGCTTTCATCCGATTATTTCTAAGAAACCAAGTATATTGTCTTTTATAGATCTTATGAAGGGGTGCCTTATCTTGCTAGTATCCCCTAGATTCTCCAGTCTATGTATTCTAAAGTAGAGAGGTGGATGGGGGTCCCAACCCAACCATTCTTGGATAGCATATCCTCGTCTAGCTTCAAGCTGAAGCCTTCGGAAACCTATTTTTTTCAAAGCATTGGCGAGGGTCTGTGGCTCACCTATTTTAATAGCGGATTCTAAATCCGCCTTAGACTCGAAAAACTTAGCTATGAAGTAGACGGCTCCAAGCGCTATTATAAGATAGAAGTATCCTAAGAAGTATAGCAGCGGCCAGAAAACGTAAAACCTGAGAAGATACTCCATGGAGGTAAGGAGAAAGAGAAACAATGGGTCCCTCCCTTTAAGATGGCTGAACTCATGTCCAATAACGCTTAGAACCTCCTTTTCCTCAAGCTGGACAAGCAGCCCTGTAGTCACTAGGATTACCCCATGGCTCGGCCAAGGCCCAGAGGCTGCAGCATTAGGCAGAGTCGTGTTAGAGACAATGATCTTGGGTATTGGAAGCTTGAATTTCTCCGCAGCCTGTTTTACAATCTCATACAGGTTCACGATCTTCGCTGAGGCCTTTTCAGGATTACACTCCAACCCATACTGGGACAGCACTTCCGTGCATGTCTCATAGTCTATCGGTTTCTTGAGGGCTAGAGTCTTGCTGTAAATATCTTTCTTA
Organism: Candidatus Brockarchaeota archaeon; assembly: GCA_017601225.1. Classification (GTDB taxonomy): domain Archaea; phylum Thermoproteota; class EX4484-205; order EX4484-205; family JAAOZP01; genus JAAOZP01. The sequence goes on from JAFNIX010000005.1 coordinate 76,862, forward strand.
ATCTTTGAGAAAATTTCTCCACCATGCTTGTTTAGAAAGGACTTGTATTCTGAAACTGGAATATTATACTGGAAAACATGTATCAGAGGGTTTTTCTCCGTGATATGCCAATCCCCCATTTTCCCAATAATCCTGTCTGAGAAAAGAATGAGGATGAACTGCATTAAAACGAGGACTATCGGAGCATACGACCCCAAGATTAGGAAGAGAATGATGCTGAGAGAGGTGAATAGGATGAAAAGGAGAAGCATGCTTTCTGAAAACATCCGGTACACAAAATTCTTACGGGCTTCGAGAATCCTTTCAGGAATTATTTCCTCGCCCTCGACCCAGGTGAAGTAGACGGTTGTTTTCCTACGCTGTTCTTCGAAAAACCTGACTGCAGCCACCAGGTTGCTTCTCAACCAGTTTACGGCTGATCCTGGAACCTCGCTACTGCTTAAAACCATTCTAACGTTGATTGGTTTTCCAATACTTATCTGAACGTCGATATACCATTTCTTATCCGGGTCTACAGCAGTAAAGTAGAGGAAACAACCAGTTTCAGAGAAGCTTTTGACAACGTTTGTAAAATGCTTCAAATTAGGAGCCACATAGTTACGATATATGAAGTCAACCAGATCCATGTAATCTGAGGGAGTTATTTGAGCATCTATTGTGAATACAAGAGTGTTTTCCTCAGTCATGATTGGTTTTCCACATCCGTGTCCACAGGAGAAGACCCTTAAAATATAAATGTTTTCAAAGCGCTTTCAAGTTAATATCTGAGAGAAAGTTTTATTTTACCCTATTCGATAGTAACGCATAGTCTTGAGGGTGATAGTCCCTGCTGGAGGCTTTGCAAAGCGTCTTCAACATCTTGGAGTACACATGGCGAAGCCGCTTGTTAAGGTTTGCGACAAGCCGATAATAGACTACACCATGGAGAAAATAAGCGTGTTAAATCCGAGCGAAATCATTATCACCGTGAATAGGAAGTTTGAAAAGGATTTCAGAGAATGGCTTGGATCCAGGGGGTATGTTAACACGAGGCTGCATGTTGAGGGAAGTACACGGGAGGAGGAGAAGCCTGGAACAATCTTGTCGCTAGCGATGCTGGTTGACAAGATCGAGCAGGATGAATACCTAGTCGTAGCGGGCGATAACCTTTTCTCGCTTGATTTAAAGGAGTTCCTAGGCTTCTATCATAGCAAGAATGCACCTGTTGTGGCACTGTACGATGTTGAAAATATTGAGCTTGTTAAAATGTATTCATGCGTAAAGCTTGCTGAAGACGGTAGAATAGTGGATTTCGTAGAGAAGCCTGTAAACCCTGCTTCAACCATGATAGCCACTGCTATCTACATGTTTCCATGGGAGTCTCTCGTAAAAATCAAGAGATATGTTGAAGAGGGCGGGCACAGGGATAGTCCTGGGTACTTCGTGTCTTGGCTATGCAGGAACGAGCCTGTATACGGTTACGTTTTCCATGGATACTGGTTCGACATCGGAACCCCCCAGACGTATGAGGAAGCCTGCAGATTTATGGAGGACCTTAAAAAGTAGCTTAAGTATTTTTTAATTTTACCGTCTCAGAGTCTGTTAAAAAGTGAGACATGCGTTATAGGCTTGCAGAAAAACCCACGCGGTAATGTTCTTAGGTCGGTCGCAGCTGGTGAAGATAAGCCATTTAAAGCGCTTGCCGTAATCCCAGAGTCGAGCTTAAAACTTTAAGAAATCTACACTGGAGTATTTGTAGGAATGGCCTCCAGATACGAGGAGCTGGGCGTTGATGTGAGCAAGAAAGGAGTGGAGTTTTTAAAGAGGATAACGGACGACGTTTTCCCCGAAGCCTTCTCCCCTGTGGTTAAGGATCCTTCAAACCCCGGCTGGGGGATAATTCTTCACACTGATGGCGCTGGAACCAAGCCGGTTGTCTCCTACCTCTACTATAAGGAGACTGGTGAGGCGAAGTTCTTTGAAACCTTGGCTGATGACGTTGTCGCTATGAATGTTGACGACGCTGCGTGTGTAGGGGGTATTCCGGCAGCCTTCTCAGACTACGTTGCTGTAAACCCTTTTAAAGTCCCTAAGCAGGAGCTCCTTAAAAGCCTGGCTAAAGGTTTCTCCAGAGTTTTTTCAAGGCTTAGAGAAAGTAGGATTGAAGTTTTTTTCAGTGGCGGTGAGACAGCTGACCTACCCGACATCGTCAGGACGTTCGACGTTTCAGGAACAGTAATGGCTAGGGTCAAGCTCTCTAAAGTGATAACCGGCGGGAAAATCTCGCCTGGGGATATTATAGTAGGGTTGAGGAGCGGGGGGAAGTCGACATTTGAAGAGAAGGAGAATAGTGGAATAATGTGCAACGGGATAACGCTTGCGAGGCACTGCCTGTTAGCGAAAGAATACTTGGATAAGTATCCTGAGATAGGCTCAGAAGCCAAAGGGTATTCCGGCCGCTTCAAAATAGATTCGTTCGTCGACGAGCTTGACATGACGATTGGGGAGGCTCTGCTTTCACCAACTAGAATTTATCTTCCAATAATACTCGAAGTCCTGAAAAACGTTGAGGTGAAGGCAATAATCCATAATACTGGAGGAGGTTTAACGAAATGCCTGAAAATAGGCAGTAACATAAAGTACGTTAAGGATAATCTTCCTGAACCGGATCCAATATTTAGGCTTATACGTGCTGAAAGCCGAGAGGCTCCGGTAAATATGTATCGAAGCTTTAACATGGGAATAGGTTTAGAGATAATTGTTGAGAAAGGTTTTGAAGATACCGTTGCGGATATATCTGAAAAGTTCAACGTCGGTGCCAAGGCAATCGGTAGGTGTGAGAAATCTTCTGAGGGAAACTCGCTAATAATTATTTCAAAAGATGGTAAATTTGAGTATCGCGTCTAAGCGTTAATTAAAAGAGTTACTAATCGGGTTTGATGAAAAACGCGGGAGAGAAGGACTCCTGTTAATCTGGGGAGAAAGATATCAGGGTCTCCGTGTGCTCCACGTGCTCAAGCTTCTCCAGAACCTCATATATGGTTTTTCTGAGTTCCTCCAGGCTCTTAGATTCTATAACCAGTACTGCATCATACCTTCCTAGGACAGAATTAGCCAGTTTAACACCCTTGATCCTTCTTGCCCTTACGACTTCTTCAGAAGTACCGGGCTTTGTTCTAACTAGGATGAAGGCCCTGATCATTTCAAGTCACTGCAGAACTATTGAGGTTTCCGTTCTAACTATATTCGGAATCTTCTCAATAACCTCGTAAAGCAACCTAGTTAATTCCTCAGGACTCTCGGCTTCCACGGACACCACCACGTCGAACCTACCGTAGATAGGGTCAGCCGAATGAACACCCCTAATCTTCTTAATTTCGTTTGAAACCTCTATGGATGTTCCGGGCTTCGTCACTATGAACACGTATGCTTTAACAACCATAGTTATACATTCTCAAAGGAAGTATTTAATCGTTTTCCTCCCAGTATAAATAATTAGGAATAAAAGCATCGGGTTCGCGAGGAAAGATTTTTCTTACTCCACCCTAACAGCAGTCCCACGGCGGTTATTACTATGAAGCCTCTAGGATTTCAGACGTTTCAAATCTATGCCAACTACCCGTTTTGCACCCATTGAGGCTGCTTTCATCATCAGGTTCTCAAGGGCTTCGCTCCTTGCCTTCCTCGATTTCTGAGAGTTATGCTTCCAGCTTACCCCCAACTAGCTCTATATCCCGACTACAAATCTTCCGAACCAGTGCACGCTAAGAGAGTTAACAGTCTATACTGGGGTATAATTTTAATCCATGTCTTATTACCATCAACACTGCTTGTCCTCTCGTACTTCTTCATGGTAAAGGTGTTACAGCTTATTGAGCCCTCGAACCCCCGATATGCTGGAATAGTATTGTTGATGTTCGGCTTAGGTATCTCCATTCTAACCGTCTTGCGGGGTCCCTCTCCCTATGTCATCGCTATCAGGTGGTATTCCTAAAAACTCCACTTCTCCCTTGTTTTTACCCCAGTTTGACCCCCTACAGAACTCGCCAGCTTTTTTTAAACGATGTCGTTTTCGCATACATCTTCGGCAGCAGATCTAGAAACCCAGTTAGGGAGTACAGTGATTACGATATCGCTGTGTTTTTTAGAAACAATAATGTTAGCCTGTTGGACGAAATAACTCTTGGAGCTAGATATCGCTGAAACCCTCAGAATTCCGGCGGATAAGGTTGACATTGTGGCGTTGAATAAGGCGGATACGATCTTAATAGCGAGGGTTTTCAAAGAGGGTGGAGTGATTTACTCGGATGACAAGGATTTAAGGAGGAAATGGGAGAGGGAAACGTATTTGAAGATACTTGAGGAAACCAGCTTGACAAACGTTTACGTGAACAGAGTGCTTAAGAAGAGGCTTGGAACGGACGGATGCTAAAATTTTGAACGGAAGAAATTATAGTGTATGCTTAGGAGCGGATTGTCGAACTCGACATGGCAGAATCTGGCGTGATTGCTGGCAGTTGATGACTTGAATGAGTGTGCCTCGAGCGAATCAAAACCTAAAAGCTTAAATAGGTAGTAAAAAGTATTACTTGGTATGACCAATATTAAGATAAGCATAAGCATTCCAGAAGCTGTTCTGAAGAGGGTAGACGCTCTTTGTAAGCAGTTGAACATGGCTAGAAGCGAGGCCATAGCTAGAATATTGGAGGAAAAGCTGGGAGCAGAAGTTGAAGCCAAAGACCATAGGTATCCAACGGTTTTATGGAAGCTGAGCTCAACCGGCTACCTCAGGCTCAGATCCCCGCGTATACGTGGCAGGTCGATTAAGGGGAAGTGGGTTGTCGAGGAGGTTGAAGAAAAGTGAAGATTAGCTACCACTATGCAGAGGACGGGTATACGGATCACGGGGAAAAAATACCAGATATCCCGGTCGTTCACCTCGTTATTAGGGCCGGTAAATATCGGGCGCATGGGGCGGCTATAATCGACACTGGCTTTGACGGCGGGATATATCCCAACATGGAGATAGTGAGAATGTTCGAAGGAGTTGAGCCGACCGCAAAAACTATCTTTGAAAATCCTCTGTACGGCGCCTCGGAGTTTGAGATATACATGGGGGAGGCTTCTCTATACTATGGCGGGAAACAGATAGGTCTCGGCAGGGTCAGGGTTTACATCCCTACCGAGCCCGAACTCTTGACGGGCGAAGTACTCGTAGGCAGGGAGGTTTTAAACAATAAAATAATGTCACTGGCAATGAATATGCGTAAAAAACGAGTCCTTCTAGAGCTTTAGCATGTACCTACATTGAATGAATGCCTTCAAAAAATTTCTGAACGGAAGAATTTGTAATCTGGAGAATAATTACCGTAATTCCATTAATCGTTCTCTGGTTCATAATACTCGACGAGAAGATGTTCACAAGCCTGATTAAGAATCAGGGCTTCGGGGCTGCACTGGTTATTGCGGCTAGCGCCGCTTCAATATCATGGACCTATGAAGTATTGAAAAAGCTTTACAGAGTTCTTCAGATCAAGCTATTACCGGGCAGGCTTATAATAAGCATAGGGTTCTTCACATTACTGCTGACGGCGAAAGCAATATACTCGTGGCAAACTCAAAACTGAAGACTCTTCGTAGGAGGCGTTTTTCTCACAATATTCTACTTCCTATTTCTCTGAAGCTGGTTAGCGCGCGCTACACATGTTAATTTTTGCTTAAAGAATTTGGAAGCTGGCTTTCAGGTCAATTAGGCTTCGGTTTTTCCCCAGCATGACCGTAAACCAGTCTTCAGAGGAGCAGGGAACAGAATATTGCGAAAACCGTGCTCTACCTACTTGAAGTCTTTAAACATAAACTTGGTAATTTAACTCGTTCATGTCAGCGAATTTTTAAATACCCGCCGGAAATGTTTTTAGCTGTAAATGCTTGCCGAGAGCTGTGGCGTGTTTGGGGCGAAGTGTTTAGACGGAAGGTGTGTTTTCGACCTTTTATACTGGGGGCTTGTGGCGCAGAACCATCGGGGTCATGAGTCATATGGTTTTTTAACTTGTGCGGAGGGTTTCAGGCGTCACGTGAACGTTGGGCTTGTCCCACAGATTTTTGGTGAAAGGTATTCCAGGTGGCGCAACTTTCTTCAGGGTTCTACCGGTATTGCTCACGTCAGGTATGGCACCTCGGGGGATAGGGGTTCCTCTTCTCGCCTGAATGATGCTCAGCCGTTGATCTCTTCACACGGGAGGGAGAAGATCGGTTTCGCTTTCAACGGTAATATTGTTAACGTTAACGAGCTTAGGAGTCGTCTGAAGGCTTCCGAGGGTTTTGAAGCGGGCTGTGACGCGGCTGTTTTGTCGAAAATACTTGTCACGAGTATTGATGGCGGCTTGACCAGTGGTGTTGAACGTTGCATGAGGGATGTTGAAGGAGCCTTCTCTGTCGTGGGCCTGAGGCCTAACGGGGAGCTTTTCGCCTTCAGGGATCCGTTGGGTATTAGGCCTCTCAGCATCGGGGTTAGCGAGGATGGTGCGGTTAATGCTTTCTCCTCCGAGACTGTTGGGCTTGACATTAACGGGCTTAGGTTTATGGATGATGTTAAGCCTGGTGAGATTGTTGTCTTCAGCAGGGATGGTGTTGAAAGGGAAAGGCTTGTGAAGAAGGATAGGTCTGCTTTCTGCGCTTTCGAATACGCTTACTTCGCTAGGCCTGATTCCCTGCTCAACGGAAAGTATGTGTTCAGCGTGCGGGAGGAGTTTGGCAGAAACCTTGGGAGGAGGTTTAGGGATGTTGTTGAGAAATCGGATGTGATTCTTTCAATGCCTGAGACTGCTGAGGACGCTGCGTACGGTCTGCATGAGGAGACAGGCTTGAAATGGGAGAGGATACTGAGGAGGCACAGGTATGTTACCCAGAGGGCTTTCATTCTTGAGCCCAGTGAAAGGGTTTCAACCATCGATAAAAAGGTGAACATTATGAACGGGAGGCTTAAGGGTAAAAAGGTTATTGTTGTCGACGACAGTATTGTCAGGGGTGATACAACTAGGACTGTGGTCAGGAAGCTTAGGAGGGCTGGCGCCGAAAAAGTCTATCTATTCATTACTTTCCCACGGATAACTCACCCGTGTTTCTACGGTGTTGACATGGCTACTTTCACAGAGCTCATCGGCTTCAGGTTTGACGAGGAGGGTGTTGCGAAGCATGTTGGCGCCGACGGGGTTTTCTACCAGCCTCTGGAAGACTACGTCAGGGCCACGGGAATGAGGTTCAACGAGCTTTGCCTAGCCTGCGTCACGGGCGAGTATCCGACTGAGCTTGCTCAGAAGATGGCTGACGCGGCCAAGGCTTCGACAGACATGGACGAGAGGAGGATCTATGAGAGGGCTGAGCTCACGAGGCTGGGGGGATCCACATGACGGGGATTCTGGGAATCTACCTTTTCGACGAGAAGTGGAATGCCGGGAGCTTCGGAATATACGGGTTGATGGCTCTGCAACACAGGGGTCAGGAGACGGCTGGAATTGAACTCATCGGGCAGGCTAGGCGGAGAGTTTTCGGGAAAGGCTTGGTTGAAGATGTTTTAAGCCACCTTGGTGCTGAGGGGCATATTTGTGTGGGCGCAGTTTCTCCTTATCCTGTTGAAGCCGAGGAGGATGTCCAGCCTCTCGCCTTCAATGAGAAAGTAACAGTAGCTTTAGACGGCAGAGTAACTAGGGTTGAAGGATATTCTTGGGATGCTTCGCTAAGCTACGAGGGTAACCTGAGGAAGGCTTTCGCAAGCTTCGCTGGGCCCAGGGGTGAAATAGAGACTGTTAAAGAGTTTTTCGACAACTGTAGGGGTGGCTTCGCCTACATTGCTGTGAACCATCGGATGGAGATGGTTGCGGGAAGGTGCAGCCTTGGTGTTAAGCCACTTGTGCTCGGTAAATTCGGGTTTGAAGGCGGGATTGTTGCTTCCGAGAGCTGCGTTATGGATGTTATTGGCGAGAGGGTTCCGATAAGCCCTGCGGAGAATATTGAGGCTGGGGACGCGATGGTTTTCACACCCTTCTCAGCACGCTTGGTTAAGGGTGGCGATTCATCAAGCAGGGCCTACTGCAGCTTTGAATACGTGTATCTGGCTAGGCCTGACTCATATATTAACGATATTCCGATATACAGGGTTAGGAGGAACATAGGCAGGAAGCTTTCTGAGGAAGACAGGGTTGACGCGGACGTGGTGATAGGTGTTCCTGAGACGGCAATACCCTTCGCGATGGCATACTCTAACGAGACGGGTATACCTATAGAGAAGGGTTTCGAGCTTACTGGAAGGAGGGTTAGGAGCGCTCTGAGGCCGGATCAGTTTGAAAGGCTCAAAGGTGTTCAGCTTAAGCTGAACGTTATCAGCGAGGCTGTTAGGGGTAAAAGGGTTATCCTGATTGATGACAGCGTCGTACGGGGAAATACTCTTGCAAACATAGTCTACTTGATGAAGGAGAAGGGCGCTAAGGAGATACATGTCAGAATAGGGAGTCCGCATATTGTTTCACACTGTCCCTTCGGAGTTGAGGTTCCACCTGAGGATGAGCTTATTGGGAGACACTTGTCTGAGGAGAAGATCGCCGAGGTTGTTGGTGCAGACTCTTTCAAATACCTTAGTGTTGAGAGCTTGATTGAGGCGATCGGCTTGAAGAGGGATGAGCTTTGCCTGGGCTGCTTTAACTGTGTTTACCCGGAGGTGTAGCTGGTTGAAGGTTCTTCTGGTCGGCGGCGGCGGGAGGGAGCACGCGATAGCGGTGGCTTTTGCTAGAAGCAGCTATTCGCCTAAGCTCTACTGTCTCTCGGAGCTCGTCAACCCAGGTATAAGCAGGATTGTTAAAAACAGTGGTGGCGAATATTACGTTGGGAATCCTAATGATCCTGAGATGGTTTTGAAGACTGCTTTAAAGACTGGTGTAGATTTCGTGTTCATAGGTCCCGAGGAGCCCAATTTCCACGGTGTTCCAGACAGCCTTGAGGAGAAAGGTGTCCCATGCATAGGTGCGAACCGGCAGGTTGCTGAAATAGAATTGTCTAAGGCAAGCATGAGGGATCTGCAGTGGAAATACAGGATTCCAGGGCGGCTCTGGTATAAGAAGTTCAGAACGTTCGAGGATGCCGCCCCGTATGTTGAAGAGTATGCTGAGAGCGTTGCGCTTAAGCCTGCTAGACAGGTGGGTGGGAAAGGGGTTAAGGTGATAGAGGACTTCCAGGTCTACTTGAAAGATGAGAAGAGGAAGGTGAAGAAGCAGCATGTCGAATCCATATACAGGGACTACATGAAGGATTACGGCGATATGGATTTCAAAATACTGATAGAGGAAAGGGTCTGGGGGCCGGAGTATACGTTGCAATGCTTCACGGACGGTAGGACTATAGTGCCTATGCCTGCTGTCCAGGATAATAAGCATGCTTTCGACGGCGACCTTGGTCCTGAAACAGGTGGAATGGGGTCTATATGTTGCGGCATGAATCTAAAATGGGGTGTTAACGATGAGAGAGCCATACTTACGGAGGAGGAGGTTGAGAAATCCGTTGAAATAGTTAAGATGATGGTTGATGCTATTCAGCTTGAAACAGGTAGAAAATATCATGGTGTTGTAGCGGGACAAATGATGTTGACCTCGATATGGGGTCCAACTATAATAGAAATGTACTCTAGGCTCGGCGACCCTGAGGCTCTGAATGTCTTGGCCGTCCTTAAGACTGACATCGTTGAAATATGTGAAGCGATAATAAGCGAGAGGCTTAACACTGTTAAGGTTGAGTTTGAGGATAAGGCCACTGTTGTGAAGGCAGTCTCCCCCCACGGATACCCATTGAGCAGGGATCTTGCAAAGGGCCATCTCGTGCTGGTTCATGATGATGAGGAGGGGATTTTCTGGGCTTCAGCGGATTTGAAAAACTCTGGAACCATTAAGAGCGGCGGTTCCAGGCTTGTAGAGTGTCTCGGTGTTGCGGAAACCATACCTGAGGCAAGCCGAATTGCCGAGAGGCTTACGACGAAGGTTAGCCTTGCGGATGGTTGGGGGCTTTTCCACAGGAGTGATATAGGCTCTGAGAAATCTTTAGAGAGAAGAATAATGCTTGCTAACATGGCCAGGGAAATATATAAATATAGAGAAAGAAAGGGCATTCTCGGCAAGAGGATGATATGGATGCCTGGAAAAGGATTGGAGGAGGTTGGTTGAAAATGGCTAAGGTTGCTGTCATAGTGGGAAGCAAGTCGGATGAAGAAATCGGTAGAAACATCGTCGGTTTTTTGAAAGACTTCGGTGTTGACTGCGATTACAAGGTTCTCTCGGCACACCGGAATCCTGATGAGCTGGATGCCTTCGTGAGAAACAGTGATGCCGAGGTGTTTATTGCAGTAGCCGGTCTTTCAGCAGCTCTTCCAGGGGTTATAGCGTCTAAAACTGTTAGACCTGTGATCGGCGTTCCCAAGGAGGTTAAGCTTGGAGGTCTCGACGCGCTTCTTTCAATCGTTCAGATGCCTTCAGGCATACCGGTTGCTGCTGTCGGAATAGACAACTGGAAGAATGCTGCGATACTGGCAGTTGAAATACTCTCGCTGAAGTACCCCAGTCTCGCTGAGAGGCTTATGGCGGAGAGAAGGAAATGAGACTAAGGGTTGAAGTTAGGCTTAAACCGGGCCATTTCGACCCTGAGGGTGATGTGACTGCTAAGATGCTAAGGGATCTTGGCTTCCCAGTGACCATGGTTAAAACCGGTAAAGTCTATATCGTTGATGTTGAATCTGACGATCGTGAAGAAGCTTTAAGGCTTGCAGAGGAGATGTGTAGAAAACTGTTGGCCAACCCTGTTAAGGACGATTACAGCTTAGAGGTGTTACCCACCTGAAGCCTGGCCTCCTGAGAAAGCCGTATGGTGATCTAGAGGTTTACGCTATAGATCTTTCTTCGGCAAGCGATGGCGACCTTCTTGAAATAAGCAGGGAAATGGGGCTCGGCATAAGTCTGGAGAGAATGAGGTATTTAAAACAGTATTTTAAGGAAAGGCCTCCGACAGACGTTGAGCTTCAAATGATTGGTCAAACATGGTCTGAACACTGTTTTCATAACGTTTTCAAGGGAGACGTTATTACTGATGACGGCCGCTTGATAAACAGTATTTTGAAGACGTATATAATGAGGTCGACTAAGGAGCTGGACAAGGACTGGTGTATCTCAGTATTCGAGGACAATGCGGGAATAATAGATTTCGACAAGGGTTATGCTGTAGCTGCAAAGGTTGAGACGCATAATCATCCTTCTGCAGTGGAGCCTTTCGGAGGGGCAGCAACCGGGGTGGGGGGAGTGATAAGGGATATTCTCGGAGTATGGGGAGAGCCGGTTGCTTTAACGGACGTTTTATGTTTCGGTCCGTTGGAAACCAGGTATGATGAGCTTCCTCCAGGGGTTAAGCATCCCCGCTACCTATACAGGGGGGTAGTAGCCGGAATAGGCAGCTATGGCAATAACATGGGTATCCCAACCGTCTCGGGGGCAGTAATTTTCGACAAGGGTTACACTGGCAATGTGGTTGTTTACTGCGGCTGCATAGGGATTCTTCCCAAGGATGCTTACGTTAGGAATACTCGCAGGGGTGATCTGGCTGTTCTGGCGGGCGGTAGAACAGGCAGAGATGGTATTCACGGTGTGACGTTCGCATCGGCTGAGCTCACTGAGGAGGCGGAAGAGTTGAGGTCGGCTGTTCAAATACCGAACCCGATAGTGGAGGAGAGGCTTAGGAGGGCCATTCTAAGGATAAGGGATGAGAGGCTTGCCACTGGTATAACTGACCTTGGTGGGGGAGGATTATCTTGCGCAGCAGGGGAAATGGCATACAGGTCAAAACTGGGTGTTGACATCGAGTTGGATATGGTTCCTCTTAAGGCTCCTGACATGGCTCCTTGGGAGATATGGGTTTCAGAATCACAGGAGAGGATGCTTCTCTCAGTGCCGGAGGAAAACCTTGAAAGAGTCCTAGAGATATTCAGCGAAGAGGATGTTGAGGCAAGCGTCGTTGGAAGATTCGTTGAAACGGGCAGAGTCAGGGTTTTCACGAGGAAAACAGTCGTATGCGACTTAGACCTAGTTTTCCTATTTAACCCTCCTAAGGTTACTAGGAGGGCAAGAATACCTAGGCTTACGCCAGCTTGGGTCGACTTGAAGGAGCCTATTGACCTTGCCGGAGAGATTCTGACTCTTCTCTCAGATCCGAACATCAGGAGTAAGGAGGATGTTATCAGAACCTATGATCATGAGGTTAGGGGCTGCACGGTGGTTAAGCCTCTTCATGGTGAGGAGGCTGGGCCTAGTGACGCTGCGGTGGTAAAGCCCCTGAGGGATTCTTGGACGGGCATAGTAATATCGTGCGGAGTAAACCCTTTCTACCCCGACCCATACTGGATGGCTGCAGCCTCTATAGAGGAGGCTTTAAGGAATAATGCTGCAGTCGGGGGTAGGAGGGTCGCAATACTAGACAACTTCGTCTGGGGGAGCCCTGAGAACGAGGATAATATGGGTAGGCTGCTTAAGGCTGTGGAGGCTTGCTACGATTTCTCTAAGGCTTTAGACACGCCTTTCATCTCCGGCAAGGATAGTCTTTACAACGAGTCGCCGCTGGGCCCGGTGAGGCCAACACTCTTAGTGACAGGCGTAGGAATAATTCCAGACATTAGGAACGTGGTTACCATAAGCCTTAAGGAGGAAGGGAGCCGTGTTTACATTATCGGCTCAACCAAGGAGGAGCTGAGGGGCTCAGCATACTTCAGGCTTAAAGGGGTTGACGGGGGAGAGGTGCCTAAGCTGGATGCGAAACTGTCTAGGAGCCTAATTAATTCTCTAATCCGGGCGGTTGACGAGAAACTCGTATTGTCATGCCATGACCTGTCAGAGGGTGGTTTGGGAGTGGCTGCGGCTGAGATGGTCGTTGCATCGAAAAACCTGGGTATAGAGTTAGATCTTGGCAAGGTCCCCTCAAACACGGCTAGAAGCGACTACGTTCTCTTCTCAGAGTCGACGTCAAGGTTCCTCGTTGAGGTTGATGGAGCCCGGTGGAGAAGGTTTGAAGAGCTTTTCTCAGGACTACCGTTCAGCATGGTTGGCAGAGTAGCCAGAGGCATTGGGCTGCGCATAATCGATCTCAAGAATGGACTGCATGAGTTAAGCGGGTCGGAAATCAAGAAAGCCTGGAGGGGTTACTGAAATGAGCCTCAATGGGTTTAAGGCCTGCGTCCTCAGGACCGGCGGTACGAACTGCGACCTTGAAACAAGCATTGCTCTCGAGGAAGTAGGCATTAAGGCGGAGATAATCCATATGAATCGGATTGAGAATAAAAGCCTTCTCGACTATCATCTGGTCGTTTTCCCCGGAGGTTTCTCATACGGAGACTACGTGAGGGCTGGCGCAGTATGGGGTAAAAATGTTCTTGTAAAGCTTAGGATAGAGCTTGAGAGGTTTATAGAGGAGGGTAGGCTTGTGCTCGGCATCTGCAATGGCTTCCAGGTTCTAGTTGAGGCTGGAATACTGCCTGGCGACGGTGTCAGCGAAACTCCGTCGGCAGCGCTTGCAAACAATTCTTCAGCAAGGTATGAGTGCAGATGGGTCTGGCTGAGGGTTGAGAATAATGAAACGCCTTTCACCATGATGATGGAGAAAGGTGAAGTTCTCAGAATACCTGTGGGGCATGCTGAAGGAAGATTCCTCACGCGGTCCGAAAAGGATTTAGAAGAGCTTAAGAAGAATAGACAGATTGTCTTCAGATACGTGCTTCCAAACGGGGATTGTGCTAATGGCCTATACCCGTTCAATCCTAATGGCTCAACGTATGATGTCGCTGGGATATGTAACAGGAAAGGGAATGTCATGGGAATGATGCCTCACCCGGAGAGAGCTTTCTTCGGATGGCAACTAGTAGAGTGGGGTAAAACACCCCCTGAAAGAGGAGATGGGAGGAAGATTTTCGAAAGCATTGTTAAATACTTTAGAGAAAGGATTTATTGACCAGGAATCCAAGTGAGTACACGCTATACATTAGAAGGAAAAGCTTCATAATATTTCTGCCAATAGTTTTTGAAACATATGGTGGGGAGATGGTTTTTCAATTTTTAAAAATAAACCTTAAATCCCTCGTCTTTGAAAAACTCGGATAGTAGGAGCTTGATAATAAAGGGAATACAGAAACTGAGCCTAATAGATTATCCGGGTAGGGTCGCATGCACACTATTCACGTTTGGCTGCAACTTTCGCTGTCCGTACTGCCATAACCCCGAGCTGGTTATAGATGATGGAACGCCTCTGATCCCTGAGAGCGATGTGCTTCGCTTCTTGGAAGACAGGAGAGGTTTTCTAGACGGGGTGTGCATAACCGGTGGAGAGCCCACGCTTCACGATGATCTTCCAAACTTCATTAAGAGGGTTAAGGGTCTCGGATATTCTGTTAAGCTGGATACGAATGGAACAAGCCCTGAAGTGCTTCGGAGGCTTATAGGGGAAAAGCTTGTAGACTATATTGCTATGGATGTTAAAGCCCCTTTGGAAAAATACGAGAGCGTAGTGAGGGTTAAGGTGGATACTAGTAGGATTGCTGAAAGCGTTGAGATAGTTAAGTCTTTCCCAGAGCACGAGTTTAGGACGACAGTCGTCCCAGAGCTTCTTACGAGGGAGGATATTTTAGCGATAGCGAGGTGGCTTAAGGGTTCTAGAAGATTTTTCATTCAGCAGTTTAAGCAAACTAAAACCCTTGATAAAATTTTTATGGAAAAACAAGTTTACTCTGCCGTTGAACTTGAAAAAATACGTGATGAGATAAGATGTTTCTTCGAAGTTTGTAGGATAAGGAATATTTAGCTAGGTTTACATCCTCTAGAATATACTGAAAAATTACCGTTCGCCTCTTGTTACAAGGCTGAAAGGCCTTCCTTCTTCAAGTATGTGTTTAGGAACCTTTTCAGCATATTTCCTTAAGAAGGAAAGGTCTTCCTTCGCGTCTCTCAATTCATCGGGAAGAAGTTGGGGAATCTCGTCAACGATTGGATACCACCTGTTACACTTAGAACATATTAGTAAACCGTTTAGTATCTCTCTTTTCATGCATTTATCGCATACCTCTGCGCTGAGGCCGGCGTCTTTGACTATAGCCCCGT
Organism: Candidatus Brockarchaeota archaeon; assembly: GCA_017601225.1. Classification (GTDB taxonomy): domain Archaea; phylum Thermoproteota; class EX4484-205; order EX4484-205; family JAAOZP01; genus JAAOZP01. The sequence goes on from JAFNIX010000005.1 coordinate 92,005, forward strand.
TTAAGCCACAATATAGCTCGCATATTATGCTCTCATGCTTAAATCCAATACTTCTTTCTTCTTCTTGAAAAACTATTAGTTTCAGGGGAAAATCCTTATCTATTGGGCAGGCAAGCAGATCCATTAGCCTATACTTCATGATCCTTTTGGGTTTCAGCTCAAAGTTAAAAACGTTACTTAAGCTCTCTATTACAAGCTTTAAAAAGTCCCATAGGGATTTCTCCGGCGAAATGGGGCAGCAGGGCGGGTTCAAGGTTACTCCTTGGACTGTGGAAGGCGTGGTGGATTACGAGAAGCTCGTGAGAGAGTTTGGAACCGAACCGCTCACCCCTCAGCTTAAAGAAAGGCTTGTTAGGCTTGCCGGGGAAGACCATCTTCTCCTGCGACGAGGGGTCTTCTTCTCCCACAGGGATCTTGACAGGGTTTTAGACGACTATGAGGCTGGGAAAGGCTTCTTCCTCTACACCGGTAGGGGTCCAAGCGGGCCAATGACGCTGGGCCACATAATTCCCTTCTACTTCACTAAATGGCTTCAAGACAGGTTTAGGTGCAACGTTTACATCGAGCTGACTGACGACGAGAAGTTCTTGGAGGAAAGCAGGAATCTGACCATTGAGGACGTTAGAAAATGGTCATATGAGAACGCACTTGACATTGCCGCAGTAGGGTTCGACCCTGACAAGACTTTCATATTCCAAGATATGGAATATGTGCGCAACATGTATCCTATGGTTCTGAAGATCGCTAAGAAGGTTAATTTCAGCTGGGTTAGGGCTGTTTTCGGCTTCGATGCGAGTACGAACATAGGCATGATCTTCTACCCCGCCTTCCAAATATGCGTGACCTTCTTCGAGAAGAGACGGTGTCTAATCCCGGCTGCGATAGATCAGGATCCTTATTGGAGGATTCAGAGGGATATTGCTGAGAGCTTCGGCTACTATAAGACTGCAGCCATCCACTGCAAGTTTCTCCCGCCTTTGACTGGTCCCTCGGGTAAGATGAGCGCCTCTCAGCCGGAGAGCGCCATCTATCTTAACGAGGATGAGAAGAGCATACGGAGGAAGATATTTCAAGCGTTTTCCGGAGGACAGCCAACGGTTGAGGAGCACAGGAGGCTTGGCGGAAACCCAGATGTGGATGTGCCCTACCAATGGCTCTACTTCTTCTTCGAGGAGGATGATGAGAAGCTTCGTAGGATCAGGGAGGAGTACTCCTCGGGAAGAATGCTGAGCGGAGAGATAAAGGAGATACTGGTGGAGAAGGTTACGGGTTTTCTTGAGAAGCATACTGCTAGGCGTGAAGACGCGAGGGAAAATCTTAGGCTGATGAAGTATGAGGGCAGTCTTGCTAAGGAAATGTGGAGCAAGACTATAGAGTAGATGCTCTAAGGCGGAGGCCTTTTTCCAAGAGTCACCGGTACAACCAGCTTCCGGCCCTCTCTGATAATCGTCAGATTAACCGTCTTTCCCGGGTAAGTGTATTCCTCCAGTATCCTAGCGATGTCATCACTATTCTTAACGGGATGCTCATCAATGGAAATAATCAGGTCTCCACCAACTTTTATCTCTGATCCTAGAACGGTCATGGTCTTGGTTCCTCCTTTAAGACCAGCCTTATCCGATGGGCCTTCAGGGATAATTTCTTGAATAAGCCAGCCATACGTAACGTTCAACCCTGCTGCCCTAGCAATGTAGTAGTTTACGTTAATACCCTTTAAGCCAAGCCACGGATGCATATCGTAGCCACCTGTCTTCACCAAGTATGACAGTTCTCTCAGAATCGTGTTAGACGGGATTGCGAAACCCACACCCTGACTGTCTCTTATTATGGCAGTGTTCATCCCAACCACTTCACCCTTAGCGTTAAGCAACGGTCCGCCAGAGTTACCAGGGTTTATCGGCGCGCTTGTCTGAATAATGTTCGCTATAGCATAGCCTCCTGTGAACTCGCTTGTTATTGTTCTGCCAAGCTGGCTGACAACGCCTGTCGTCATTGTGCCTGTTAATCCAAACGGGTTCCCTATTGCTATCACCAGGTCCCCGACTCTCAGACTGCTGCTGAAAGTCATGTTTAGAGGGTGGTATAGCTCAAAAGGGGCTGAGCAATTCAACACGGCTAGGTCGCTGTAGGGGTCGGTGCCTACTAATTGAGCAGGATAGCTTTCCCCATTGTAAAAGGTTACTGTAAGATTGCTCGCCCCCCTCACCACATGGTAGTTCGTTAAAATGTAGTGTGATTCGCCGTGTTTCACTACGAAGCCTGAGCCTAGGCCGACATCCTCGCTTAAAAAAGACTTAGCTAAGCCCGTCACCATTACAACGCCTCTGATGGTTTTCTCATAAAGTTCGGTGAAGCTTACGTTAAAGTAGACTGTGCTTGGGCTTAGCTGAGCATCTTTAATTCTGCTAACCTCCTCGCTTAACCGTTTCACCGCAAAGTCTAGGTTTTCAACCTTATCGTTAAGCTGAGTTAACTCTGAATAAAGGAAGAAGAGCGAAACTATCAGCCCAGCAGCTATAAAGCCAATCATTATGAATACTGCAAGCCAATGTTTAGAGTAGATTACCACGGTTTCCTGAGTCATTCTGGCTTAAGTCATGCAAACGCTTCCTAAAAAAATTTCCCGAGACAAATCCCTGGAAGAGTAAGCCCGCCCTATAGTACTGAAAAAAGAATCTGGACGCTACTTCTCTTGCTCCCTCTTACCATAGAGCTGGTATGGTAAAGCGTAGAGCTTAACCGCTCCAGTAGCATCTCTCTGGTCGAAGCCAGCCTTCTTAATAGATCTTAACTCTGGTGAGAAGAGACTGTATTTAGACTCTCTACCAACAACCTCCACGTTACCCTTGTAAAGCTTCACGTCAAGCCTCCCGGAAACATATTTTTGCGTAGAGTCTATGAAAGCGTCGAGATCCCTCCTCAACGGGTGGAACCACATTCCATGGTAAACTATTTCAGCCCAAATCTTGTCTATCTCCCTCTTAACTTTCAGCTGCTCCTTAGTAAGGGTTAACTGTTCAAGGTTTCCATGAGTACTTAAGAGTATTGTTGCAGCCGGCGCCTCGTAAAGCTCTCTGGATTTTAAACCTAGTATACCGTCTTCAATTATGTCTATTCTCCCAACGCCGTGTTGCCCACCAATCCTGTTCAGATAGAGTATTATTTCAACAGGGTCTTTTACCCCATCTACTTCGACAGGAACCCCTTTCTCATAGGTTATTTGAATCTTCTGCGGAGTGTCTGGAGCCTTCTCAGGATGGACGGCCCAGATATAGTCCTCAGGGTACTGTGTGTAAAGGTCTTCAACCTGCCCGCTCCCAATGGAGTGAGACCACATGTTCACGTCTCCACCCAGCTTCCCCTTAGGCTTCTTAGGCTCAATACCGTGTTTCCTGAGGATCTCCTCCTCTTCAAACCTTGAGAGGTTCAGCTCTCTAACTGGCGCTATCACCTTCAGGTTTGGATCAACATATTTAACTGCAACCTCCATCCTGAACTGGTCGTTACCCTTGCCTGTGCAACCGTGTGCAACAGCCTCAGCCCCCTCTTTCTTAGCTATTTCAGCCGCCTTCGAAGCAATCAGAACCCTAGTCATAGAGGTTCCAACCGGGTAGCCCCCGTAGCTCCCGTTAGCCTTGATGCATCTGAATATGTATTCGGTGGCGAACTCGTGCTTAGCATCTATGAAACGTATCTTTAAACCCAGCTTCTCAGCTCTTTCATACGCGATCCTGATCTCCTCCTCTCCTTGGCCAACGTCGACAAGAACAGGAATCACTTCATCATAGCCATACTTCTCTTTCAACAGTATAGTTATTAGTGTGGAGTCAAGGCCGCCTGAGTATGTTGAAACAACTTTCCCCGGCATTTCGAGAGTGGTGTGTCCCACCTTCCCCTATTTAAGTTGTTCTATGAAGTTATGACTCTTTCAGCATAAAACCAATATACTGGCGCCTCCTTACATTTTCGGAATGGTTGAAGAGTGGGTTGTCGTTGGGCCGCATGAATACTTGGCTGAGAAGGCTGATCTTGAAGAACTTGAGAGAAAGGTCTACGAGGTTCTTAAGAATAGGAAGTGCATGCCTCTGTCTGCAATATGGAGATCAGTCCCCTGCCACCTATGGGAGCTCGACGCAGTTTTGAAAAGACTTAAGGATAAAGGTCTGGTTACAGAGGAATGAAGAGAGTTAATGAGGATTGATTGCGATGCTCTAATAGTTGGAGGCGGGCCTTCCGGCCTTTCAACAGGCTTATTCATTTCTAAAAAGGGTTTTAAAACCATAATTCTTGAGGAGCACAATGAAGTTGGCAGGCCTGAGCAGTGCGCTGGTCTTGTAAGCTGGAGGATAGGCTGGCTTCCGCAACACCTTGTTTTAAACAAGGTTGACACCGCGAGGTTCTGCCTCGGGAAGGAGAGTTTTGAAGTATATTCTAAGAAAGAAATGCTCGTGATAGATAGGGCTGGCTACGATAAGTATCTTGCTGAAAATGCTTTGACAGAAGGGGTTGAGATTAGGCTCGGCGAGAGAGTAGTAGGGCTGAAGGAAGGATGCGTGGTTACGAGTAAAGGGGGTCACTACTCTGGAAGAATACTTGTAGGCGCTGATGGGCCTAACTCTATTGTTGCAAGACTGGCTGGTTTAAAGCAACCTAATAACCTTCTCTTCGCTCTTCAATGTGTAGCCAACGGTGTCTTCGAACAGGATGTTGTTGAGCTGAGGTTTGACCCAGAGTTTTCAAGGGATGTTTTCGCTTGGGTCATTCCTTTAAGCAGGAGCAAGGCGAGAGTAGGGCTTTTAACGAGTGATAATCCTTGGCCGAGGCTAAGGCTTCTCTTGAAGAGGCTGAACATAGGGTATAGTTGCGGCGGGCTTATAGGGGACTCAATAAGATTCGGAATAATGAGAAGAACCTCTTCCAGAAGGGTTATTCTCGTCGGTGATGCTGCATGCCAAGTTAAGCCTTTCTCGCTAGGCGGTCTTGTCTACAGCAGGATCTGTAGTAGAATAGCTGGGGATGCTTGCACAGCTGCCCTTGAAAGAAACTTTTTTAGCGAGGACTTCATGGCTGAAATATATGATTCTGTTTGGAGGAAAACTATTGGTGGGGCTTTGAAAAAAGGGCTTAGGATGCGGAGGTTTTTCAACACCGTGAGGCGAATACCCGTTTCATTCACGTTGACGAGGATTCTGGGGTTAAGCCTACTCGCAGGCAGGGTTCTTGACCCTGATTTCCTTAGAAACAGCCCTGTCTATTAAAATGTATGCGTTAAAACGGTTGCGAAGCTTTAGAAAAGGCTTATTAGGATTTAGATATACTTTCGAAAGTCCTGTGAAAATAAGGGAAATCGAGTGTAAGACACTGCTGAATAGAAGTGCTATTGCAGACTACTGCGTAAACCCGTACGTTGGCTGTCAGCATGGGTGTAGATACTGCTATGCGGCAGGAATAACCTTTAGGTTTAGGAGAAATAAAGAAGAGTGGGGTGAGTTTCTCGACGTTAAGACTAATGCCTTAAAGATCCTTTCAAGGGAGGTTGAGAAGAAGAAGGCTGGAAAAGTATACTTGAGTTCACTCACCGACCCTTATCAGCCTGTTGAGAAGAAATACGAGTTGACGCGTAAAATTCTTGAGACGTTTGTTCAAAAAGGGTTTCCCGTGATTGTTCAAACCAAGTCAAACCTTGTTGTGAGAGACCTGGATGTTTTGAAGAGGAACAAGCTTAATGAGGTTGGGGTTACGGTGGTTACATTGGACGAGGAAGTCAGAAAGGATTTCGAGCCGGCTTCCTCAAGTTCTGAGGAGAGGCTTGAAGCAATCAGGCTTGCCAAGGAGAACGGTTTGAGAACATATGTTTTCTTCGGACCAATGCTTCCATTTATTTCAGAAACCGATTTAGAAGGTTCTTTGAAAAGGTTTAGGGAGGCGGGGGCGGACTATGTTTATATTGACAGGCTTAACCTGAGGCCAATGGTTTGGAGCATGGTTTCAAAAGTTATCTTGAAAAAATACCCGGAACTATATGGTGAATGGAAAAGAATACTTTTTTCAGACTCCTCTTACTATGATGAAGTTAAGAAGAAAGTCTTTGAAGCTTCTAAAAAAATCGGTTTGGAACTGGTTTTCTGCTATTAAATACTCGTAGCATGTTACAACTCTATTAAGGCAATGGCCTCCTGGCCCTCGCGGAGGGTGTCAGAATAGGTTTTTAAACGCGTTTGGTTTGTTTGAAAAAAGATGTGAGTGGCATCAGGCTGAAGTACTCTGGGCTGGTAAACTTCGCCTCAAGGATGATTTCCGTCCTAACAGGCTTATTGTTTACGATGCTTGTAACTAGGAGGCTTACCGAAGAGCTTTTCGGAACCTGGCAGTTCTACGCAAGCCTGTTAAGCTATTTCACAATACCTTCAAGCATTGCAAACTACTGGCTTACCAGGTTTACGGGAAGAGGGAAACCGGTTGCGAAGTCAGGAGTCCTGTTCAACAGCATGGTTTCACTGGTTTCAGCAACATTCTTCACAGTCTTGTCTCCAGTTTTCGCGTCAAGTGTAAGCATCGACCTGCCGACAATCCTCGCATTCATAGTGTGGATCATAGCCATACATCACACGTCCAGCTTGGAATCAGTATGCCATGGGGTTGAACCGCATATAGTAGGGTATGGGACCGTCTTTTTCGAAGTGTCTAAGGTGATTATCGGAGTTACGCTAGTCGGATACTTCAAACTATCTCTTTTCGGGGCTGTTCTTTCAGTAGACTTGGCTCTAATTATTCAGGCTCTATATTACTCGCTGAGGCTGTCAAAACATCTTAAGGGTTCATTTCTGCCGAATGAGGTGGGCCGATGGTTTAGAATGGGCTGGATACCTTTGGCGTCAATCGCCCCTGGAATAGTGTATTCTCAGGATGCTCTCGTCTTAACGCTGTTAACCGGGTCCCTGCTTCCAGTAGCATACATCAGGGCTGCAAACATTTTTGCCGGTGTGATACTTTTCGCAGGGTCTCTAGCAATAGGGCTATATCCGAAACTCCTATCCGGCGGAACAGGTAGAGATATTGAGGATTCGCTGGAGCTCGTGCTGCTTTTCCTAATACCCATGACACTCGGACAATTGATTCTTGCAGAGCCTCTACTATACCTTTTAAGAGAAGGCTATGCACCTGTACATAATGTTCTTAGAGTAATGGCTTTATGCTCCGCAATCACCGTGATGAAAAGTTTTTTCTCAACGGTCATATTGGGCGTTGAAAATATCGATGTTAATGAGAACGCCTCGTGGAAAAAACTAGTCAACTCGTATCTCATGAGGATCCCGTTAATCGACCTTTCTGGTTCAATTGTTTACGTAACAGTAGCCGCGATTATTGCTGAAATATTGAATGATTTAAAGAGCCCACTGATATTGTTCTCTCTATTTGCAGCCTTATGCTACTTGCTGGTTAATCTTTCCATAATGCTTTACTATTTACGGCTCTCTAGGAGACTTGTCGTCTTCAGTTTAGATTTTAGGAGAATATTTAAACTTGTTATTTCGGGGATAGTGATGTCAAGTGTGCTACTAGCACTTTATCCCGAATCGGCTAAAAGCGAGCAGATAATGATTGTATTAACATCCTTGATGCCCGTCATCCTAGTGGGCATAATTGTTTATTTCACCACTTTGTGTCTGATAGATCGTGAATCCCGCGAGATGTTTAAAACTATTTTAGACTGGTTTCTAGCAAAGAAACCTATTTAAACGGCTTATTCTAATGCGGCAGCCAAGGCACCGTGGAGAACCACGTCTTCCCCAAGTGGAGTTATCTTTATCTCCGGCAATCTGTTCATAGCGTATTTTGAAACGTTTTTCTTCACTGGGTTGAGTACAAATTCGCTGTTGAAAAGAGCAACTGAGCCGCCGACTGTTATCAGCTCAGGATCATATGCGTTTATAATGTTAGCGAAGCCAATTGCGTTAAGTAACCCGATTTCCTCAATGATCCTGAGCGCAAATTCGTCGCCTCCCCTAGCGGCGTCGAAAAGCATTTTAGAAGTAGCCTTTGAAAAATCCTCTTGGAAATACTTTCTAAGGGAACTCTTATTGAAATCTACGCCCCATTCTTTCAAGAGCAGCCTAGCATAATTGACCATTCCGCTTCCACTGCAATATGCTTCCCAATGTCCAAGCTTTCCGCATCCACATTCGAGAAGCCCCTCCTTATCAACTACAATGTGGCCAACCTCATGTGCATTGCCATCTTTTCCAAGCAGAAGATGTCCATCAACTATTGCTCCACCACCTATCCCGGTGCTTATCGTAACGTAGACAATGTTTTCAAGATTCCTGCCGGCTCCAAATCTTTTTTCCCCGAGGACGGCTGCAACACAATCGTTCAAAAGTCTAACAGGCACGTTAAAATGTTTTTCAATGCCTTCCACAATGGGAATTGTGCCCACCCGCAGATTAGGAGGGTTGACGATCAGGCCTTTCTTTAAGTCAAGCGGGCCTATCGATCCCACTCCAACTGCTTTCAGGTTTTTATCCGTAAATCCTAGATAGTTAAGAGCACTTTCACCCATTTCAACAATCTGCTTCACAATATCCGCCCCAGTCACACCTGTTGTTCTCTCTGATTTTTTTAGAAGAATTTTTCCATTTGCGTCTGATAAGGCAACTCTAACGTTGGATGCCCCAAGATCCACTCCAAGCACTACGCTCAACTTGTTTAAAACTTGCAGTATAGTCTGATTTATCCTTTTATCATCCTGATAAAGCTCTTAAACTGCCTCTTTAAATCCTTTAAATCGTCTAGGAAAATCCTGAATCCAACGGTTACAGTACTTGAACTAAGCTTCCAAGGGATGCTTGCAAGGCCTGTTTCATATATGAGCATCATTAGGTTTTGGACTGAAAAGGTTAATACTCCGACTACAGCAACTATTACTCCGATCAACCAATGGTGAATTCTAAGCCCTCTTACTGAGAACTCGTAATTCTTAGTTTTAACTCTGTTTAGAACTATTCTCGTAGCCTTGTCCATTGCCCAGAATAGTGTTAGGGATTGTGTTGTGCTGAACAGGATTATTGGAACATCCGCCGGCAGCATATTTGAAGTTTTAACATGCTTAGTTAAAAACCTTTCTAAAGGTATCAGTGATCTAAATGTCTTTTTTTAAACATTAATGCTATCATTTTTACTGTTTTCAGTTTTTTAACAATATGGCCTCACTGTTTCCATTCTCTTTTTCTAGGATAAGAGTTCATGAGACGTTAATACAGTTTTCTATAGTATCTTTTTTCAGGCGGAACCCTTCTTTTGAGAAGTTCGCTAAAAACATTGTAAAGCCATTCGTAGAAGCTTCTGCCAAAACCATACTTCTCATATCTTCTCATTGAGAAGTACACTCTAAGCCCCCCGTCAAACATTATTCTCCCAACCTTCCTCATTCTGAATTGAAGGCCATAGTCATCCCCCGCACCTACTGCCGGAAAACCCTTCATAACCATGAAGGGTCTCTTTCTAAAAGCAGTGTTGGCGCCGACACTCAGGTATATCTTAAACCTGTAAAGGATTTTCACGAAAACATTATTCAACTCTATCAGAAAAGTATTTTTAAAATTCCTCTCTATCGGTGTTACCACGCCATACACCATAACGATATCTTGGTGAGTTTTAAAATCGTGGATTATTCGCTCAAGCAGGTTGGGCGTAACCATGCAGTCCGCGTCGGTTGTGAAAACTATGTCTGCCTCCGCATTTTTCACTCCATCGTTTCTCGCTCCTCCAACTGTAGGAGTCTCCTGCATCACTATCTTGTCAACATACTTTCTACATATTTCTAAGGTTTTGTCTCTGCTCCCCCCATCTACGATGATGATCTCATAGTCTGCCCTAGGTATTGTTTGCCAGCTTAGCGATATAAGAAGTTTTTCAACATATTTTTCCTCGTTGAACGTTGGTATTACTATGGATATCTTCTTGCTAACCAATCCTGCTTGCTTAATCAAATAAAACCCCATATTTAAAAATGGGCTGCTGTGAAAACACGATTTTTCCCCAAGAAATACCATTAAATTGTTTAACACCGGGTTTCCACGGTCTTTTTCAACTACCGATAAAAGTTTATAAAAACGTTGCTTGAAACAGTACTATGACTAGCGGTTATAAAAAAGCATTCTGGGTTAATCCGAGACCTATTGCCCAAAATCCTGAGAAACATGTTAGGGAAATTGTGGAGATGGGTGCAGATGAAATTTTTCTGCTAAGCATAGATGGCGAAGGAGCTCTTTACCCCGCCAAGTTTTCAGTTGTTGCAAAGGGGGTTGCTGAAAGAAGCTTGATAGGAGACATTATAAGGGAGGCGAAGAGAAGTGGGTTGAAGGTTCATGCTTGGGTGGTTGCTTTAAACAAGCCGAACGATGAGCTGGCTGCTAAAAGGAAGGACTGGTTTGTAGTCAGCAGGGAGGGGAAGAGCTGTGTTGACAACCCGCCCTACGTTGAAAGCTACAAATGGCTTTGCCCGTCGAATGACGAGGTTAAAAGCTACTTCACTGGGACGATTCAGGAGCTTATGGAGACTTACGACTTGGACGGGGTTCATCTAGACTATATTAGGCTTCCGGATATTTTCCTCCCTGAAGCGTTAAGAGAAAGATACGGGTTGGAAAGGGAGATAGATGTATACAGGGAGAAGTATGACTTCTGCTACTGTGAAAAATGTAGAAATGGGTTTAAGAAAGAGTTTGGCATAGATCCTTTCGAAATCAGATTCGGTTCGAGAAAATGGTATGAGTGGCATGCATGGAGAGCTGAAAGGATTACTGAAATAGTTAAAAACTTTCATAGGGTTGTGAAAAAATATGATAATACTATTGAGACTTCAGCCGCTGTTTTCGCAACACCGGGATATGCGTACAGGATTGTTTTCCAAAAGTGGTGCGAATGGCCGCTTGACAGTTTCGAACCAATGATATACCATGAATACTATGGGAAAAACATAAGATGGATTGGCGAAGCAGTCATGGAAGGTGTTTCATGCGGCAAAATGATAGTCGCCGGAATACAGTTTGAATTCCTAAGGAGCAAAAGGGATGTGGAGGAAGCCGTGAACGTAGCATTAGAAAGAGGCTCCAACGGGGTTTGCTTCTTCCTATACCCGTTGCAGCATCCTGAGCTGAAGGATGCGGTGAAAGAGGCGTTTTCAAGGTTCTAATACTTACTAGCCTGCAACCATCTATCAGTTGCCTATGTACAAGTTAGATTAAAATATGCTTCTCACTCGAAGGGTACTGATGAAACTCGAGGAAGCTAGACGGCTTAATACTTATGGGTTTTTCGACGTGATAGTAGCGGGTGGCGGTACTGCTGGCGCTGTGGCTGCGATAGCTGCTGCGAGAAATGGTGTGAAAACCCTTTTGGTTGAGCAATTCGGCTTTCTAGGAGGAAGCGGGTCGGCAGCGCTAGTGTTGCCGATGATGCCGAACCACATAGGGGGGAAGCCGCTTGTCAGGGGGATAAGCTGGGAGATACAGCAGCGTCTTCTAGAAATGGGTTGTGCCGCCATCGATAAAAAGGGTAATGAGGGTTGGTTTAACCCGGAGGCCTTAAAATTCGTGTTAGAGGAAATGGTTCTGGAGGCCGGTGGAAGGATTCTCTATTTCACGCTTGTAGAGGACGTTATAATGGATGGTGATGAACTCAGGGGAATAGTGGTGGTGAACAAGTCTGGAAGACAGGCTGTTTTTTCGAAAATAGTTATAGATTCGACTGGCGACGGGGATGTTGCTGCACTAGCAGGAGCCCCCTTCGAATCCGGAAGAAAGGAGGATGGGGTTAGCCAACCGATGTCGTTAAGATTCATGGTGGGAAACGTTAACATCGATAAACTTGCTTTTTTCCTAGTTGAAAACGACAGCAGGAGCTATGTTGACCCTCCGCTAATAGAGTTCGCAATGGTACCGGGTGGAGGATGGCCGCTTGAAAAATACTTCAAGGAGGGTGTTGAAGAAGGCATTCTGGAGGATTCAGACATAGTTTATTTTCAAGCGTTCAGCGTGCCTGGGATGCCTGGGGTCATCGCGTTCAACTGTCCAAGAATCATCGGCAACTTCAAGGGATTTAACGCGGACCATCTCACGGAGGCAGTGATACAGGGCAGGAGAAGGATAAGCAGGCTTTTCAAGTTCTTGAAGAAGAAAATACCTGGCTTCGAAAACTCCTACTTGGCTATGACTGCTCCGATGGTTGGCGTAAGGGAATCTCGAAGAATAATCGGCGAGTATGTTCTTTCTGCACAGGACTATTTTAACGCTAGGAAGTTTGAAGACGCTGTTTCGAGAAACAGGTATCCGATTGACATACATCTACCAACCAGCCGTCTGCCGGGAGAGAGAAAACTAGGCCCTGAGGAGTACCATGAAATACCTTTCAGGTCAATGATACCGTTGAAGGTCGAAAACCTGATTGTTGCATGCAGGGCTCTGTCCGCATCTTTCGAAGCCCACGGTGCGATAAGGATCCAGCCAAACATGCGGGCAATAGGGCAGGCTGCAGGAGTTGCTGCCGCCCTTTGCGTTAAAAAGGATATCAGGCCCAGGCAACTGGATGGGAAGGAGCTTAGGGAAACATTGGTTCAACAGGGCGCCTATCTCTGACATTATTAACTCCATCCGCAGTACTTCTTTAAAATGGTGATGAAATACTTATAGTTTTCGAGAGACACGTCGGCGGGAACAGCATGGTCGACGCCAGGGAAATACCCTTTTCTCTTTACGAGAGGAAGAACTCTTCTATCCACTTCTTTTTTAATCATGTCCTTATCTTTAGCCAACTCTCTCTTATCTATCCCTCCTATCATTATAAGGTTAGGATATTTTTCCCGGATCTTAACAACATCCATGCCTGCTGCAACTTCGCATGGAGATACGCCGTTAAGACCGTATTTAAGCCAGATAGGTATTAGTTGCTCAACATTTCCGTCACTATCCACTATCAGGATTTTCACGCCATGATCTCTGAAGAATCTGGCTATCTCGCCATATGCCGTTCCCATGAACTCTTCCACCGTTTTAGGTCCTATCATGGGGCCGTTCTTGTAAGCCATGTCCTCGTTTACTATCACGAAATCTAGGTCTAAATCTTCTAAAGCCCTGTGTAAAACCTTTGTTTGAAACTCAGCGCAGAAATCCATAATCTCCTTTATTAGGCCAGGGTTCTTATAGATTCCTAGCGCTATACCATTCAAACCAACCATATCCCTGGTCCACCAAAATGGTCCTCTGATAGTAACGAATAACAGATAATCTCTGTCCCTGTGCCTTCTAACTATGGAGCTCCAATTTGCAGGGTATCTCTCGGAATCGTTAGGATCATACCGCCTCTTAATTTTCAAAAAGTCTTCGCGATCTTTGACTGGAAACTCTATCCAGCTTCTAGTCGCAAACCCGCTCCATCCGTCTTTCCAATCTTCTTGAAAGCCGATTTGAGTTATACCTAGGCTGTCAATCCAAACCCTGTGCCGTTCGTCTTCCCTTACTACCTTGTATTCAAAGGCAGGCTTAGGACCTATGTTGATCAAACCCTGTTCTGGTTTCCAGTCGAAGCCCTCGGCTGGGAATGATGCTATGCCGACGGCTTTAACCTCACAGTCTTTAACGCCAAGGTACTCTGCTAAATCAGCCTTTTCCGGAAGTCCCTGTTTTATCCAGTTTTTAAAAGTAGCCGGCCTAGCATTTCCCACTCCCCAAAGAGGTATTTTATCCGAGTCTTTGAAGAAAGCAACTCTAAGAAACCTCTCCTTAATCGTTAGTGACTCCATCGGTAGGAAGCCGGTTTAAGCGAACCTATAAAACCTTTTAGCAGGTTTTTACGAGTCCATAATACGATCAGGGGGTTAACAGGATGTTCGGCGTTTCTGAGTTCAGCAGGAACCTTAATCGTTACCAGCTTCATTACCGGCAAGTAAGAGGGTTCTTTCAGGATTCTGAAGGACTGAGCTACTTTAAGAAATTTGAGATTATGCCGCAGATTAGGGAAATGATTCCGAATGAGAAGAACACTGTCTGATGGCTTCCAGAAAGCTCGTAAACGATGGATGAGGATAGAAGGGAAACTGTAACTGCAGCAGAATTCCATATGAAGCTTGAGCATATGCTTGACAATCTTCCACCCGTCTTCGTCTTCTCACCTATCCAACCATAAGCGTTAACGGGCACAGTGCTTACTTGAAATCCCAGTAATACGCAGAGAACCGCGAGGGTTACCGAGTTTAAGATGACGGAGCCTAGAAGAAGTCCAGCAGCACCTGATGAAAACGCAAGCACGAAGGTCTTTCTCCTCCCTAGGGTGTCCGAGATTCTTCCCCCATAAACGCTGAACAATGCTGAAACCAGGAAATATCCGCTTAAAATAACTCCTATCATAGAAGGTCCTAGTGTTGAAGCTACAGCGCTGCTAACGGAGTTCATGATGATGCCGTATCCATAGTAGCCGATGAATATGAAGAAAGGTATCATCTTGTTTCCGCCTGTTACAAGCAAATCCCTTAGCTCGATTGTTTCAAAAGGGTTTCCAGCGTCGGGGCCTAGAAAGAGAATCGGGAGGAACGCAAGGATGCTCAGTAAAGTGGCTGCCAGGAAGATGAAGTCATAACCATATGTTTCCTGTACTCGGCTTAGCATAATTGTTCCGAAAAAGGTTCCAATCCCCGATCCGAAGAATATCATTCCAGAATTAGTTCCAAAGTCTTTCTCTTCAGAGAAATCGAGCGCAGTGGAGATTGTCGAAACCCAGTAGAACGTTGCTGTTACTCCCCAATATATCGATGATAGTATCAGCAGGAAATACTCTCTTGTCAAGAAGACTGAGAGTGGGAATAAGACGTACCCTGTTAAGCCGAAGAGCCGTTTCTTTTCCCTTCTTATCTCTTTAAGAAAAACGTTTAGAAATACTCCTAGAATTATCGATATGTATACTGTTGCCAAAACAAGTGAGCTCTGTGTTTCTGCGAAAGAGTTGCTAAGATAAGGTATAAGAAACATCTGTGAAGAGCCTGCTCCTAAGAATAGGAAACACGTAACAAGAGACAGGATGATTATCTCCTTTTTCATGATTCGCACCTTTAACGATAGCTAGCCTGCTTACTTACTGCTCTTCAAGTAGTTTCTTAGCCTTTTCAATGTTTCAATCGCTGCCTTTCTCATGAATTCCATGTCGCTGCCCACGTTGACAAGTCTGAAACCCATTTCCAAATGCTTCTCCGCATTTTCCGGACTGGAGGCTATTCCTGGACAAACCGATGTACCCCTGTGGGCTTCAACTACAATCCTTATGGCGTCGAGTACTTCAGGCTCGTTTGGATAACCCAAGTGGCCTAAGGAGGCCGATAAGTCGGCTGGACCGATAATCGTACCATCGACTCCAGGAACCGATATTATTTTCCTAAGATTCCTTATAGCATCACC
Organism: Candidatus Brockarchaeota archaeon; assembly: GCA_017601225.1. Lineage (GTDB taxonomy): Archaea > Thermoproteota > EX4484-205 > EX4484-205 > JAAOZP01 > JAAOZP01. Next base: position 107,448 of record JAFNIX010000005.1, read on the forward strand.
GGTCTCTATTTGAACTACAACAACCACGTTTTCATTAGCCTCCCTAACGTATTTGGTGAAATCCTGGTGCCAAACTGGTCTCCTAGGACCGCAACCCCTTATTCCCTCGGGAGGATATTTACAAGCCATTACCGCTCTCCTCGCTTCGTCCTCATTATTAACCCACGGGATTATAACGCCTGTTGGCCCAAGGTCGAGGGCCCTCTTTATGTAAACAGGGTCGTTCCATGGTACTCTGACTAGGGTTGCTGCTTCAGACTTGCCCATTGCTTGAAGTATTGTCTGAACATCTTTGAAGTCTAGGGGGCAATGCTCCATGTCTATCCAGAACCAGTCGAAACCAATGGTTCCCATGATCTCTGCAACATCTGGTTCAGGGGTCTCTATTGCCACGCCTAGTAACGCGCTTTTGCTTCTCATTTTTTCCTTGAAACTAACCATTTGTCTCCTTATGGCCGTTAATGATATTTTAAATCTTTTCTAAAAATTAGTGTACCGGATTAGATCGGCCTTTTTAATCGCTTTCAATGCCGCATGGTGAAACATTTAATAATAAATAATAAAGACTGAAGCCGGGAGTGTTACGATTATTGGCAACCATGAAATATACGTGCTTATTGTCTGTCCGACTACCGTGAAAAAATCCGAGAGACACGGAGCCCACTACGAGGTGAAATTTTCCACCTTAAGCTGAAAATCATTCCGGTAGGCTTATTCTACGAATAGGGGTTTAAAGCAAGCCTTTCACTATTTTAAGGGTTGATTACCGGCTTAACGCCAGGAGACGTTAAAAGCCTACTTTGAAACTATAGTTCCCTGATTGGACTCTGTATACCACGCAGCCCTCTTCAACACCGATCAGCTCAACCCCCTCGGATTTTTCAGCAGGCTTTCCACTCTCCGTCACGTTCTCCGGCTTAGTCGTCGGGATATACACCAGTGCTGAAGTATTTGTTGGAATAACAAGTTTTAGGTGAAATGTTTCTCCGGAGAACCGCCAGTCAACTGTGACTCTACCATGGATAGAGTCGTAACTCGCATAAGCATGTTCAAGCTCCCTCGAGGGCTTCGGTTTAATAACGATGCGTTTAAACCCAACATCCTTAGCGCTTATTCCCCCTACGGTTGAGAAAAGCCATTCGCCGACGCTTCCGAAAGCATAGTGGTTAAACGAATTCATTCCAGGCTCATGGATTCCTTCTTCAGTCATGCTGTTCCATCGCTCCCAGATGGTAGTCGCCCCCAGCCTCACAGGGTAGAGCCAAGAGGGGAAGGTTTCCTGCAGGAGGAGCCTATAGGCCACGTCGGTCCTGCCGAACTTTGTGAGCGCCTGCATAAGGTGCCGCGTTCCAACGAATCCTGTAGAAAGGTGCCATCCCCGTTCCTCAATATCCCTAACCAGGTGCCTCAAAACTTTTTCCTCAACTTCCTCTGGAAGCAGTTTAAAATCAAGCGCTAGAGCGTAACAGGTCTGTGTCTCGCCCTTTATGCGCCCATCTGGTTTAACATATGCTTTGAGAAACGCGTCTCTAATATTGTTGAACAATTCTTCAAAACGTTTCGCATCCTCCGCCTTACCAATTTCATAAGCCATCTCAGCCATCAGCTTAACTACGTGGGCGAAATAGGCTGTTGCGATAACGTCTCTCGGCGTCTCCGGGCCGGCTGGAACCCAATCGCCATATCCTATTTCCGGTCTAAGAAACCCTACGCTGTTCTTCTCAAGGTATTCTATGTATCGACGCATGTTGTTGTAGTATAGTTGAATCACACGGGTGTCTCCGTAAAACCTCCAAAGCACGTAGGGCACGATTATCCCCGCATCTCCCCAGCAGGGTGTTCCGAATCCAGCTCCAGTCACGGGGGCAACATCAGGGTATGCGCCGTCTTCTCTCTGACCATCGTTCAGGTCGATGAGCCATTTTGTCATGAACGAAGAAATGTCTGCCAAATAGGCAGCTGTCCGAGAAAAAATCTGCGCGTCGCCTGTCCAGCCCTGACGCTCATCTCGCTGGGGGCAATCGGTCGGGACCTCGAAATAGTTGGCGCGTAGGCTCCAAACAATGTTTTCGAACAGTCTGTTCAAAAGTGGGTTTGAAGAGCGGAACTCCCCTGTTATCGGAATATCGGAGTGTAGGACGATGGCTGTTACCGCGTCTAGAAGGGGTCTCCCGGGGTAACCAGTTACTTCAACGTATCTAAAACCATGATAGGTGAATCTGGGTTCAAAAATTTCCTCAGAAGAGCCTTTGCAGAAATACACGTCGGTGGAACGTGCTCCTCTTAGGTTTGCGGTGTGCAGAGTACCGTCGGGATTTAGCACTTCGGAATATCGCAGCACGATCCTATCCCCGGGTTTAGCTTTTCTAACCCTTAGCCTCACTGTGCCTGCCAGGTTTTGACCGAAATCGTATACGAAGACACCGGGACTAACCTCTCTGATCGATTTCGCGACCAGCTCCATCGTTCTTCTTATCGGCTCCCCAGGATGGGCTGTTACCTTTAAACCAATATCTATAATATCCTCAGTGGTAACCTTTCCCCAACCACTATCGTCAAACCAAGGTTCGTCCCATCCGTTGATTTCAAGCCTCGCGTCGTAAGTCTCACCCATGTAATTATCAGCCTCTATGAACGGGCCGTAGGATGCTTTCCAAGTCTCGTCGCTAACGATTAGCTGTCTTTCTCCGTCAGCATATTCTATTTCAAGCTGTACGAGTAAGCGCGGTCCGCGGCCGAACCTGTTCCTTCTTCCCCAACCACCCTGGTAGCCGGAGTACCACTCACTGTGAAGAATTGCGCCGATCGCGTTAACCCCCTGTTTAAGAAGGTTCGTAACCTCGTAAGTACGATAATATGCACGTCTTCGAAAGTCAGACCAACCTGGTATGAAATAGTCTTCCGTAACGCGTTTCCCGTTTATGCGCAGCTCGCAGCTTCCTAACACGCTAACGTATAGAAATGCGCGTTTAACCGGCTTATCTACGTTAAACGATCTTCTTAAAAGCGGGAGTGGACGCGAGTAAGGAGGCTTTACTCCTAGAACACCCCATGGCGCTGTCTTGAAATCTCCCAGCTCTAACGAGTAGGTCCATTCCTCATCTTTGAAATCAAGCCCGTTCCAGCCTTCCTCAGAGCACGTGTTAGCCTTCCAATTCTTATCAGTAACGACGATAAGCTGTTCTCCGTTTTCAAACTCTATGATTATCTTTCCGAGCAGACCTGCCGAACCACCTCGGTTGACGACCATCGCCGCGAAAACATTCTTCCCCGGCCGCAACCATCGCGTGACTTCGATTATCTGCGGTTTTCCATTGTTCTCTCCAGTCCAAGCTCCGTTTACGAAAGCAGTGGCCCAATCGTCAGCTACCAGTAGAAACCTTCCACTAAGTATTTTCTTATCGCGCGGTAGATTTATTATACGACGAAAGTAGCGCGCGGCCACAGGGGCGTTCTTAAGCGGGTTGTCCTCATTAAACCAGATCCACTTGCAGCCGTTAAAATTAGGATTCTCCCATTCGGCATATTCATCGTAGCCTATCCATTTAGCCTTCCAGTCATCCGGCTCTAACAACCCCATCTTCCAAAATGCCGGCTCACTCCATTCGGAGGGCATTCCATCCCTATCCCAAACACGCACCTTCCACCAGCATTCGCTTCGAGAAGAAAGGGGTTTTCCGGCATACTCTATCTGACTCGTCCGGCCGGATTGAACTTTACCACTATCCCACAGGTCACCAAAATCATTATCCAAGTTCAGCCTAGTGCTGGAAACAATAATCTGATAAGCTGTTTGATACTGTCCTCTTTCAGGGGATTCGACAACCCAGCTTAACCGGGGTTTTGCGGTATCAATTCCAACTGGGTTACCACGGTACTCGCAACGCAGCTTTCCAATCCTTAAGCTATTCATATTGGTTAACCCACCTTCCTTTTGAAGACTCTTCGAAGGCTAGAGAATCATTGCTTTTTCGCGGTTCTTTTACATTTTTATTTGCCGACAGGATAAATTCGCAATAGGGGTCTCCTTTGGCTATGCACCTTGTTTCCTCGCCTTTCAAGTCTTCTCTAAAAAGGGAGCTGAAAAACCCTGAAAGGATGCCTCTGATGAAATGGCTTTGAGGCGCAGATTTTTCTTTAAACATGTCACACTCCCAGTTATCAAAAATCTTTATAACTGCTTTCTTCTCTTTTTCATCTAGGTGTACGATCTCCATCTTTGCCCATCCTAAAATAAGGGCTCTTTTCTTAAGTATTTCAACAGCACTAATCCCTTCAACTCCATATTCTTTTCTATATGTCTCTAAAGTGTTCTTCCCGATTTCTCTCCCCTGATACCATACTATTGTCTGGACGATTTCGTCACCAAGAGATTTTCTTAGTCCAACCAGAAAGCCCTCTAAAACAGGTATTGGAAAAATAACTGCTCTAACTTTTCCCACTTGGAGGGGGAAATGAAAAGAATCTTCGTCAAACCATCCCGAGTGATCAAAAATCTTTATTTTTTTAACAACATCTATTTTCTCCATGTCTATTTCTTTCTCAATAAGCTTTTCTAAATCCGCTAGGTTCATCTTGGTGGGAGTCTCTAAGAACATTGAAACCTCGATCTCTTCCTTTTTTGATATTGATTCACTAAGGATCCCAACTAAGTTAAATTCATGCTTCTTTAAAATATTTAAAAATGAAGCTAATGCACCGCTTTTGTTAACCAGAGTTAATGAAATGAAGTAAATTCGATTTTCAGGATCCAATATCATCCGTGAAAGGTCTATTGGTTTATACTCGTTCTCTGTTGTCCTAGCCAATTCAAGTCTATAAAGAGATTTAGAAAAACTATTTATTCTTTTCCCATAAAGGGATTTGCTGAACTACTTCTCACAATATTTTCGGCAATCCTCAATTATTTGCATTACTTTACGTACGCTTTCAGGCGTAACGCCTAAGGGAGCTCCCTCGCGTAGAGTCTTGTAAAGTTCCTCGTAAAATAGAGTTTCACTGCGCTTAGCATTCTCATCTAGAGCCCACTCCTCCTCTCTCCAAGGGATCTCTTCCCAATTGTAGCTGCGATCTGGAGTCGGCCTTGTTTCAACCTGTCTAGGAGGAAGATCCTTAGGGTCGAAATACTTCCACCTTATCGTGTTCCCGTTTCCCGAAAGACTTCCCTGAGTACCCATTATCAGCCAATAATCCTGAGGGTAGGCGCATGCGCGAGTAACCTCTATATCGACCTTTGTTGAGCCCGGCCCTCCTAAAATTATCTTAACATGGTCCTCAGCATCACCCAGAGTTAGGGTCCTCTGCAGGTCGCAGAAAAATACTTCTACCTCCTCCCCTACAAGTTGAATCGCTTGGTCTATAAGATGGGAAGCATTATTGTTAAGTTCTCCCCCTCCAAACTTTTTCAAAGTCTGCCAATCCCAACGTCTTCCAAAGGAGTGCAAATATATTTTCACAAGCACTATGTGCCCAAGCTTACCGGATCTTACTATTTCCTTAACTTTTAAGAAGTCTGGAGCGTATCTCTTGTTCTGAAATACCGTTAGTATTCTTCCAGTCTTCCTTGCAACCCTTATCATCTCGTCTGCTTCAGCCAGGCTTGTTGCCATCGGTTTCTCGCATACAACGTTTTTACCTGATTTCAACGCTTCTATGGTTTGAGAAGCATGAAGATAGCTTGGTGTTGCTATAACCACCAGTTCCACCTCTTCATCCATCAGGAGTGAATTGAAATCTTTGTATGCTCTGCAACCGAACCTGTTAACAGCCTCCTTTCTCCTCTCTTCAAGTGGGTCGAAAACTGCAACCACTCTATACATGCTGGAGCATTTCTCGAGTGCATTGGCATGAAGATCCCATCCGCTTCTCCCAAGCCCAGAGATCCCGACGTTCACCCGGCTACTCATTAAAGCCCCCTCCCAGTACTTAGAATATCTTTAAAAGGTATTTTGCAAACTTGCAGACCCCTATTTTAGGATCTTCTTTCTCCTCATACTCTATGGAGATGAACCCATTGTAACCATTGTCTTCAAGGATCCTCTTAACCCTCTCATAGTCAACCTTCATGTTTTCAGAGATGCTCACCTTACCATGAATGTGTACTGCATAAGGAACTGTTTTTGCAATGTCTTCATACGTGGACTCCCTGTAGTTACCCAGGTCCAAGTTAACCCTTAACCAAGGTGAACCCACGCTCTCCACAATCCTTATCACGCTGTCCGCCCTAGCCGTTATCCCTCCGTGATTCTCCAAGGCAATTACAACACCGTTTTCCTCGGCATATTTTACACACCTCTTCAAGCCTTCTATCGTCCACATTAATGCCTGTTCCTCTGAATACCCCTCTGGCACGTAGCCACCGAAAATACGTAGAGCAGGGGCCCCAAGCTCACGGGCAATAATTGCTCCTTCCTCCACGGCCTTTATAATCCTCTCTCTTTCCAGAGGGTCCGGGTTACAGAAGTTCGTTGAGATTCCGGCGCAGGAGATGGGGAGTCCTCGTGAAAGTGCAATCCTCTTTAACTTCTTGAAATATCCTGATTCTCTTGAAGGAAGCCAGTAGAGCGTCATCTCTACTCCATCCAGACCAATTTTGTATGCTTCCTCAATGAAATCCTCGTAGCTCATTCTTCCATCCTTAAGATACTCCCTGTAAGAGTAGGCTGCACAACCGATCTTTATCATTCTCCATGCGTGAGTTGAAAAAGGCTATTTATGTTTTTGTCTTCTTTATCGTCTAGCACTGGAATAAAGGCCTGTTAGGCTAATACCCGATTTTCCTCAGGTAACTCCTGTTTTCCAACATGCTTTCGAACGGGCTCCCGGGAGTCCAGTCTTGTTCAACGACAACCCACTTTACTCCCTGCTGCGTCGTGAAGCTAAGTATGGCTGGAAAATCTATCGAGCCTTTTCCGAGCTCAGAGAATCTTCTGTTTTTCATGTCCTCATCAGATCCGTCTTTTAGATGCAGGTATACGATCCTCTCTTTATTGGTTTTGATGAATTGAAGCGGGTCTGCCCCGCCAAATTTAACCCAATACGTGTCGACGCATAGTCCGACTAACTCCGGCTCCGTGTTCTGAATAATTATTCTTATTCCCCTTTGATTGTTAGCTATTTCATGCCCATGATTGTGGTAGCAGGTTTTAATCCCATGTTCTCTGCAGATTTTCCCAACCGTATTCAAAAACCCTGCACACTTTAAATAATCTTCCTCCGAACCTTTCCCACCTGGACCGCTAAAAGTCAAGTATTCGCCGTTAAGCTTCTCTAAACTCTTCACTGCCTGTTCAACCTGGCCGATATCTCCAATACCCATGTGTAATGCGACAAGCCTTAACCCGTTTTCAAACAGAAGCCTCTTCGTTTCCATGATGTCTTTAGAAACTATTTCCAGCGATGTTTCTATTCCCTCGTATCCTGCTTCTCTTACTTCAGAGAGAACACTTTCAAGGTTCTCAATTGGTTTCACCCCCCAGATGATTAGTTGAGCGCCAACCCTTAGGCTACCCATGGTTCTAATGTTTAAAGTTTAAACAATATAAATCTTTCCTAGTCTTAAAGCTTAAATAATGTTTAAGGTTTCTCCTGTCTACTTTGAACATTGATGTGGAAAAATGGGTCAAGAAGGCTAGTTCACTACTGGATCTTGGGAGGATTGATGAAGCAAAAAGTAGGATTGCTGCAGCATGGAACTTTAAACCAGTAGAAAGACCTCCATTAATAATTAACTGTCCTCCGCCTGAACCCTGGCCTGTCTTCAAATATTATGAAACATATTACGATATGGATAAGATGCTTCTGTCTCAATTGGCTTCCGTGTATTCTCACGCCATCTTACAGGACGATGGCATGCCGTGTGTAAGAGCCAATTATGGCGTAGGTATAATACCGAGCGGATTCGGAAGTGACGTGATTATACAGCCCGATTCAGATCAGATGCCTTGGGTTAAAGAACCCGTTTTAAAGAAGGATCCTCCAGATCTAGGGGAGTTGAAGGATCCTCAGTCTCGTCAAAGTTTGATGACGCGTGTTATTGAAACAGAAGAGTATTTCGTTAAAAAACTTGATGGAACCGGAATACAAGTATACCTGTGTGACACTCAGGGACCTTTAGACATTGCATATCTTCTCAGGGGGCCGAAGCTACTAAGCGATTTCTACCGGCGTCCAGATTTCGCAATAGAGCTCCTTAAGAGAGTTGCCGAAGTGTATGTTGAGTTCTCAGTTGAGCAGAAGAAAATCATTGGTGAGCCTCTTACCCAGGGAGTACATGGGACGCCTAACGTATGGATGGATAAAGGCGGTGTTAGGCTTTGCGAGGATGTGGCTGTGATGATGAACCCAGCACAATACAGAAAGTTCTGCATCCCTGTTAACGATTTTTCAGTCAGGCTCTTCGGTGGGGCTATGGGTCATTTCTGTTGCAGCGGGGCTTCAGACGGCAAGCAGGTTCTTGAACCAATCTTGTCGAGCGGAGCATTTAAAGCATTCTTCTTCGGAAGCCCTGCCAGGTTCTACGGTTTAAAAGAGACCGTAGAGTTGTTTCAGAGGAAGCGCGTATGCCTAATATGGACCGACGGCCCCGAGGAGGGTGAGAAACCCGAGTCTTGGGTTAGGAAGGTGTCGAATTCTCTAGAGGATAAAACTGGAGTAGTATTCTCAATGAGTGTCGGAAGCTTTAACGTTGCACGAGAAATTCTGAACGAATGGGAAAGAGCATTCCGATAGTTATGGAGAAAGCCGTTGGAAAACAGAGTTTAACATTTGCCACTAATGTTCTCCAACATTTTCCTCTAAATCAGTTTGTTGGGGAGGTGGCCCGATGCGTAACGGCCTGCCTTCACTGAGGGCTTGAGCCGTCTTCCTCCTAGCGTTCTGCAAAAGCCTCCACACGGTTCCCCTTGAGACCCCCATCCTCCCTCCTGCTTCCTCCTGCGAAAGCCCCTCTAGGTCAACGAGCCTGAAGGCCTCCAGTTCATCAGGCTCAAGGTAAACAGGCTCCGTTTTTCCCTGTGTTCCAACCGGGTCTAGCCCAGTAATAGGTGGAAGAGCCCCCAACCATACTGGTTTAGGCATCCTTCCTCTTCGGCCATGCCTATGCCTTCTCCTATACATTGCTCAGTAGCCTCCGGGACGCAATATTTATATATTTGTGCACAGTCCCAATATTCATGAAAAATGTGCATAATCACAAAAAGGAGGTGAATTGAAAAATGAGGTATAGGCACAGGAATCTTTTCTACTTAACCGGTCTCCCCGGATGCCTCAGGTTCGGCTTCTCCCCTGGATGGTTAGAGCCAGCTCCTGAAGGCAGGCCGCCTGCACCCCCTCCATCTAGAATACTCTTCCCGCCGGCTTATGGTTTGGAGCAGGAGCGAACAGTGCTTGCACAACAGATTAAGATCTTGGAGTCTCAGCTGGAAGCCGTTAGAAAAAGACTTGAAGAATTAAGCGGTAAAGGAAGTAAGTAGGGGGCGAATAATATTGCCGGGCTGGCTCTGCTGGTTCTGGTGGCTGGCATCGCCCTACTGGCATCCTTATGCTCGGTGCTTCTGGAGGCTATACCCATGGTTTCCATTAGCTTCTCGGAGAGCATTGATGCATGGGCCACTGCTGTTTGCCCTACCCCAGATGACTAGGGAGCAAGAGATAAGTCTTCTTGAATGGCGAAGAAGTCTTATCCAGCAGGAGCTCGATTACGTAAACAAGAGGCTTGAGGAGTTAAGGAAGTGATCGTCTAGGATAAGGGTTTCTTGGGCAAAAGGAATAGGAGGATTTAAGACTGAAGCCTGACAGAGAGGGCAGGATACTCCGAAAACTCTAGGAGATGTCGATTAACAGTAAGACGTATATAGATGCAAGTAGTTGAGCATAGTGATTCAGAATGCGGATTGTAATACCGGTTGAGGAGGATCGTGGCTTGGATTCACGTGTATCTGAACACTTTGGCAGAGCCCCCTTATTCTTGATGCTAGAGCTTGATGAGGATGGACGAGTTTTAAAGCAGGAGGCTTTACGCAACGAGGGTGAGCATTTCGGGGGGATGGGTCGGCCTGCAGACCGTATACTTCAGCTTAAGCCAGATGCAGTCATCGTCCATGGCATGGGGCCAAGGGCACTAAGCATATTCCAACAGGCAAAGATAGCTGTCTTGAAAGCTAACTCTAACCTTGTCAGGGAACTGCTCCCATCATATGTTAAAGACGAGCTTGAAGAATTGACTGAAGGCTGTCACCAGGCCCGTCATCAATATTAGTCAGAGTCTCTAGCAAGTTTATAAGTCTGGTTTGTGCATTGTGTTTAACAGCCATGCGTAAAGACTCTGCTTGGGAGAGCATAATCCGCGAGGCGTACGCTGCCTCCAGAGGACTAGGGATTCCAACTATAGGTATGGATGACGGCTACGTGCTTTATTCAACAGCCTTCCTAGTGTCTCTACGGTTTGGACGGTTGAAAGCAATGGATGCGGGTGCAGGCGCAGGGTTTTCAACAGTATGGATTGCCAGAGCCATTTTAGAATCAGGGATTGAAGGCAATGTGCACGCGGTTGAGAAGACGAGCCAGAGATTCAAGAGTCTTAAGAGTCTTGTGGCTAAGCATCATTTGGAGGGCTTGATCACGCCGGTTAACGGCGATGCGTTTGATCATGCTGGGAAAGTTGAGGAGCTAAATCTGGTCTTCATAGATATCGAGAAGGAGCAGTACTTGGATTTTTTCCGTCTGATTAAGAGTAGGATCCCTCGCGGCGGGGTTGTGCTTGCACATAACGTTAACCACCCCTATGGTACTGTAGAGGTTTTTCTAAAAGAAGCCTCTCAGGGGGTTTGGAGAACCATCATAGTTCCCACTCAGGCAGGAATCTCTATAAGTGTTAAGACTGGCTAGAACTTTAAAACAGGTTTTTTAACCGATTCTCTGACGCTTTCCTCTATAGCTTTAACGATGGCTACTGGCTCAAGCATATCTTCTTCAGAAAGGATCCACCGCTTATTGTCAAGCATCTCCTTAATCTTAATCATTCCTTTTTTATAACAGTCCTTTGAGTCAACCTTGGCTGAGAAATGGTTTTTCTTAGTCAAGCCCTCCAGTGAAAAAACATAGGGCATTTCTGGGGCGATTTTTATTGTTCCAATAAGTTTTTCGTGAATCAGAGTTGCAACAATGTTTTTACTCTTCGCCGCAGCATAGACTTCTCTTACCCCTGTTCCAGCTATCTCGTTAAAGATTTCTGCACTGTGCACCCCATAGAATATCAATCCGCCGTACTCGCTTTCAAGGTCACCTGGCCCGAGCACGCTTAGGAAAACCGGCTCCTCGCTTCCGAACATCTTTTTCAACTCCTGCACAGCATCCGTGAACCTTAAGGTTGAAAAGCTAGTTAGAAGCGTCTGTTTTTCCTTGACAAGCTCTATAATCCTCTTAGCGTCTGCAACCGTGGCGGCTAAAGGCTTATCCACGAAAACCGGAATCCTGTTTTCGATGAACGGCTTCGCATATTCTAGATGTAGTCCACCGTGTCTAAAAACCACGAACGCGATATCAATTTTCCCAATCATCTCGTTTACGTCTGAAACAATGTTTTCAATACCGCCCTTCTCCGCAACCTCCCTGTTTCTTTTTTCGTCGAACCCGAAGAGGTGTGTTGCTTTGAAACCTGGGACGTAATTTTCCATGTCTATGCCGTTCGCGATCTGTGAAAAAGTAATCGCATGAGAGTTATCTGACCCGACTATTCCTATTCTGTAAACCATGTGAGCGGGCGAGTGAAACGACTTTATAAGTTTTTCAGGATCATTGTTTTTTCAGCTTGAACAGGAAGTGGCAGCAGTCATCTCCTCTCATTAAAAGCTTGTCTCGAACAAGCTCTATTCCATGATCAAATCCTTTCACAACATAGTGGTCGCCGCTGCAGATTATTTTTTCCCCGATATCACTCGCGTTAAACTTTTTAAAGATTTCAGCATGAATACACTTCTTAACGATAACTTCTAAGGATTCTTCGCTTTCCTCTAAGACTTCGAACTCGTGGGCTTCACTACTGAACAGGGCTAAGAAATATCTTGGAGACTTATCCTTTGCCTCTAGGCCACGCTTCCTCCATTCTTCCTCAATCCTCCTATTCCTCCAATCTAATAAAACGTCCAGTGCCTCCTTCCCAAATTCCTTCTCAAGAATCCTGCTCATCATGATTAAAGAAAAATCTCTGTAATATCTTAATTCGCTCATTTCTAATCTAAATGATTCTTTTCACTATTAAATCTTTCCTACAGGAACATGAACCCTATGTAATCTTTTTAAAGAATATCTGCACATAACTAGTGAGGCTCTTGCTTCATCAATCGTCTTTCTATATCCCATTCTACAGAAGAATTAAATAGCCTCCTTCTCCCAATAGACGCTGATTTATGATGGAAGCTGGAAGCATAGTTATAGTCAGAAACCTTGTTAAACGCTTCGGGGATCTGACGGCTGTAGACGGGGTTTCGCTAAGGATTGAGGAGGGTGAAGTATTCGGATTAATAGGGCCGAACGGTGCTGGCAAGACGACTATTCTTAGAATAATGGCGACGCTGCTTCTGCCGACAAGCGGCTATGTTAACATACTTGGATATGACGCTGTCAAAGAGGCTAATAAAATCCGTCCTTTCATCTCATACTTGGCTGAGGACGCCGGCACTTATAGAAACCTCAGTGGGCGCGAATACTTGTCTATAGTGGCAAGAATATACTTTGATTCGAATACTGAGGCGTCAAGGGCTGTTGAGGAAGCCATAAGGATCTCAGGGCTGGGTGAAAGGGTGGATGATAAGATGAAGACTTACAGCAAGGGTATGAAGCGGCGGCTCCAGATAGCTAGAGCATTGATGACGAGGCCTAGGCTAGCGATTTTAGATGAGCCTACCGCAGGCCTAGATGTTTTCCATGCGAAACACATAAGAGATGTTGTAAGCCGACATGTTAAGGATGGTGGAACAGTGGTTCTTTCAAGTCACAACATGCTTGAGGTAGAATACCTGTGTACTAGAGTTGCTTTCATACATCGTGGCCGTGTTCTTTTTGAAGGAGAGCCAAAGGCGATTAAAAATAAGCTGGGGGTTTCGAATCTTGAAGAAGCCTTTATCGAGGTGGCCAGTAGATGAGAAAGCTTTTTTCACTGGTTGAGAAGGAGGTTAAGGATCTTCTGAGAGACCCTAGAATATACATAGGCTTGGTAGTGCCAGTAATATTGATGCCGCTGCTGGGTTTTCTAATGTCAACGTCTATGGGCAGCTCTATTGAAGCCGGTACCAAGAGTGTGAAAATAGCCGTGCTTGACTATGATAAGACTTCATTGAGCAAAACCCTCCTAGACCTGTCTGCGAGCTTGGGCATGGATGTTAGGAGGATTGATGCTGCTGACTTAGAGGCTGCGGTCAGTGAAGCTAGAAATCTCGGCTCAAACGCCTTGCTGGTTATAAGAAAGGGGTTTGAGAATGATCTGATTAATTTTAGGAGGGCAAGTGTTGAAGTATACTTTGTAATGGAAAGCATGAGCCTAGGATCAATAGGAGCGTACACGGCTGTCGAAGGAGTGTTAGGTTTTTCTTCGACGTTTTTCAGCAACATGTTGATATCGAAGCTTAATCCAAACATTCCTCCTGATGTTGTTCGAGACCCGTTTAACATTTCAACGCGTTCAATACTTAAGGATAAAATAATTGAAGTTCCTCCTCAAATTCTTTTCAACCAACTCTTAATGGGATACAGCATTATGATTCCACTGCTTCTTTTAATGCTGTCGATTACAGTGGTTCAGTTTGCCGCTACTGCAACCGCGGTTGAGAATGAGGAGAAAACCTTGGAAACACTCTTGACCTTCCCAGTGACGCGTTATGACATTCTACTAGCAAAACTGCTGGGCTCATCCATTCTGGCTGTGATTGGAAGCATCCTGTTTACAGGTGGGTTCATCCTGTACTTTAACAACATGCTCTCCATGTCTGGTTTCAATTTTCCTGTGGAGGACGTTTCCCATTTACTCCCATCACCACCTCCCGAGAGCTTCATACTCCTCGCGGTCAGCCTGATACTTGCAATACTTTTCGTAACTTCTCTCGGTGTGGCGATTGGGGGATTAAGCAGCGATGTCAGAATGGCGAACTCTCTCCTAGGAGTAGTAATAGTCCCAATAATGATTCCCTCCTTCCTGATGATGTATGGAGACCTCGGCACACTGCCTTTAACTCTTAAGCTTCTAGTATACGCTTTACCAACATCATACCCAATAATGATAGCTAAAGACATGATGATGACGCCAATACCCTTTGAAACCCTCCTCGGAATACCGTATTCAGCAGCCCTAACGGTTCTAGTCCTCTACGCTACTAGCATGCTGCTGGCACCAGAGAAGCTCTTGACGGTTCAATACAGGCTGAGGCTCAGGAGTATTAGAAGACGGCAGATCAAGGAACTTGATGACTAGTCTATAGTGGGCTGATCAAGCCGTTCTCCAGCTTTTCTAAAACATGGTGGTAATGGCCATCCTAGTGTTTCACGCCAACCAGATAATCTTAAATCGGTATATGCAACCCACCACCTGTGGGAAAACCAAGAATCATCAAGCTCGGCACTATCGACTGTGACATGGTGGAGACAACACCGATAGTATTTCAAAATAGGCTTTATCGCTTCGAGTACGTGCGGCCCAATTATAAGCAAAATAAGACAGGCATCTCGTTCTTCCGTTTCATAGATGTTGACTCCGGAGAATCGACCTCAGCCTTTGCGCATGGTTACCATTTGGGTAGTGCCTATGTAGATGATGATCGAGTGTTCGCCTACGGTGTTGATGCCTGGGGCGGTTCAAAGATTAGAGCATTCTGGAGCAGAGATTTGAAGGAGTGGCACTCGGAAACTGCACTCGTTCTCCCAGGATGCGGAATCTACAATAACTCTATCTGCAAAGCGCAAGATAGATACATCATGGCGATTGAGCTTGGGGAACCTGCAGAAATAGTCGGCGTTAGGTTTACGATCTTCTTCGCCGAGTCGAAAGACCTTCTTAAATGGAGGATGCGGCCTTTAAAAGAAGCTTTTTCAAAGGACCGATATACTGCTTGCCCCACGATCCGCTGGTTAGATGGTTACTACTATATGGTTTATCTTGAGGAGAAGCCAGAATCAACATTTGAGCCTCACATTGTTCGTTCAGAGAACCTTGCCGAGTGGCAGGGCAGCTCCTTCAACCCTATAATGCGCCCCTCGCTTGAGGACAAGAAGATTGCTAACGAGAGGCTTACTCCTGAGCAGAGAACTAGAATTGCTAACGCTGTGAACATAAATAATTCAGATATGGATTTCTGCGAGTTCAAGAGGAGGACGGTTATCTATTACTGTTGGGGAGACCAGAGGGGCACAGAGTTCTTGGCCGAGGCTTTTTACGAAGGTGGGTTGGAAGACTTTCTTAGCTCCTTCTTCTGACGGTGATCAAGGTTTTTAAAAAGCTGGGGGAATAATGTCCCGAAAACTTAATAACAAGTATTGCGAAGCTATTAAAGTAGGCGGAGGCCCGCTTCTAGGGGGCGTTCATGTATGAAGGCTGGTTATGCGAAGAGAGACATAACTCCCCCTGTAGGGTTGAGACTGGGCGGTTATGCTCACAGGTTCAGCCGTCCTTCCCAATCAGTCCATGATCCTCTTATGGTAAGCGTCTTACATATAGAGTCATATGGTGGGGATGTGCTTCTAATACATTGCGATGTTCTTGGGGTTTACAAGAGTTTCGCGGACAATATTAAGAGACTTATTCAAGAGAAGGTTGGAATAGGTTCAAACCGAATATTTTTAACAACAACCCATACTCACTCTGGGCCTGAGACAATAACTCCAATGTGGCCAAACACTTTCCCCTATAGCAGTAAGGAGGAAAAGGCTTTTAAGCAGTGGGAGGATTTTTTCAGGGAAAGCATCATCGAAGCCGCGGCGGAAGCATGTGAAAACTCTACGCCTGCATCGATTAGACTCGGTGAGACTCAGGTTCCAGGCTTAACCTATAATAGGGCTTATAAGAATAATGTTGTCGATGAACGCATGCCTTTCATACTAATCAGGAATAAGGATTTTAATATTTTGTTGACGAACTATTGCTGCCATCCCGTCTGCAATACTGATCTCGGTGTTTCTGCAGACTATCCTGGAGAACTATATGCCGAAATGCTTAGAAATGGTTTTGAGGTATTTTTCACGACTGGTTCAGCGGGGGACATTGATCCTGTTGAAAAGGGTAGGGGCTTCATATCGAGAATGGGTTTAAGCATGCGTCATGCATTGTTAAATGCGATGGGAAACACGGTTGAACTAACCCGCGAGGGTATGAATGTTCAAAATAGAATTGTCAGGCTGAAACTTAGGGATCCGCCTCCTCTAGAGGAGGCGAGGAGAAGATTCCAAGCCCAATATGAGCTCTGCAAGAGCAGGCTGGACAACCAAGAGTGTATCACAAGCCTCCTTTATGCTGACGAGGAATATGAAGTTGCCAAGGAGGGTAAGAAATCGGTTGAAACAATGATTCAGACTTTAACCCTAGGTGGTGAAGTTGTTTTCATTTCTATTCCGGGGGAACTGTTTGTAGAATTCGGATTGAAGATTCGCGAGGAGGCTAATTCAATCGGGTACAAATCTGTACTCGTCTCCACGTACTCAGAGGATTATATTGGTTATATTCCTGATAAAGCTGCTTTTGAAAAGGTAACCTATGAAGCTAGGCTTGCACGCTGGAGTAGGGTGACACCAGAGGCCGGCGACCAGGTTTTTCAAACAGTCTTGGACTGCGTTATTTCATCCAGAAAAAGCCAGTAATCCTTCTGTTTTTAAAGCAATCATCTTTGCCGAATCATAAAGCTTATTCAAAATACTCCTGGATCTCAGGCTCCAGGCAACCCTTTTTCCATCTTATTTTCAAGCTCATCCCAAAGATACGTGATTTTTTCACGCTTACCAAGGGCTACTTCAATAGCCTGCTGTATATCCGGATCGTAGGCTGGACAATAATCTACAAAGATCCCCTTGTCTCTGTATTGCTGGAGACACCTGCCTATAATAATGTTTATACGCCCTTCTAAAGGTTTAGCACCCCTACCGATAACAATCGCCATTCTAGGGCCTTTCGCAATCTGTCTTACGCCAACCTTTTTTACCGCTATGGAGAGTTTTTTCTCACAGCCCGAGCACACATCCCCTTTGACCAGCTTAACATTTCTAGCCCGCTTAAGAAGCTGTGCGGGTTTTGCGAGAGGCATTACAAAAATTTTCCTCGCAGCCCTTCCCTCTTTAACAAGCTGCTCAAGCGTTATTCCCATCAGCTCTATTTTCTTTGGGTCTATCTCTCCTAATCCGAGCTCGTGGGCGTAGCGAATATGCTCAATGCTCATCGGGTTAAAACCCATTCTCAAACAGGCTATAGCGTCTGTGGCAACGGGGTCGTCGCCGGCTATTATAAGCCCCAGCGGGAACGCCTCACTATAGCCGACTCCTATTAAACCGTCTATAATGGTTAGTTTCACTCGTAGGATTCTGTTTAGTTCTGCAAGCGTCCAATTCAGGCTGTTAAGATGACCAAGCCGCCGTTGAGTGGGTCCTATGACACCCCACATGTTTTTCAACCCCAGCGTAACATTACATAATCCATGGTGCTTCATGACCGGAAGACTAATTATGAGATCGGCATCCATTACTGTTTTAGCGATTCTCAATGTGGAGCAGCCTTTCGCATCCGGAACCTCTACGGTTACCTGCTCATCCCTACGGAAATCAATAAACCTTGCTCCAGCTTTCTCAGCGATTTCCCTTATCCGCATCTTTTCAAAGACTTCGCTCGATATTGTTCCGACAAGAGGGTTCTCGCCAACGATAACGTTGCATCCAATATCTCTAAATATTTTAGAGACAGCGTATATTACACGGGGGTCTGTGGCCTCCACATCTGTAACGTTTAAAATGTTAGGTTTCACAACCACCTTGTCACCATGTTTTGCAAATGCCTCCAGGCCCCCCAGTAGTTCTATGCTGTGTTTCACGCCACTGAAAACATCTTCGTCAAAACATTTTCGCGGAACCTTTACAACTGAAACTTTCGCCAATGTTTAGCTGTTAAACAGATCTTTTATAAGCATTATTTAAAGATTTGTTAATTCTTCAAGTAAGCCTTAATACTGGGGTTATCTTCCCATTATTCGATTATGTCTTCAAGAAGGCAGGATGTCTGGAATCTGGTGAAAGAGGGTTTTAATGAAAAGCTGCCCCGGCGTACTGCCATCCTTGTGAAGGAGGAGGACTTCTCTATCTCCTTCGCATATCCCTCTGAATTCGGCTCCATCGGCTGGCTCTTGGATAACAGGGAGGAAACAACTTATGAAGAGGCCCCGGTTGCTGCTTTAAAATTTGGAGAATATAGTTTCCCCGATCTGACAGGTAGAAGGCTTGCTAAGAACGTTTTTCACTTTAAAAATATGGAGTACCAACCCTCCTTTGTCAAGAGGGAAATTGTTTTTTCAAACGTTGGGGTTGAGGCTACTGAACTGTTCGGCCAGTGTCCGGAAGGAGGCTTCTTTTGGAGGATTATTCTTGAATCCAAATGTCACCCGCCATACAGCGTGAACAGAAAATTTTACACTGTTGTTTCTCTGAGAGATTCTTCAGCAAGGGTAAGCAAAAGTTCTAAGACTGTTCTAAAAATCCATCTTGAGGAGAAAAGACTGTTCATAGCCTCCGAGTCTAACAGCTACGGTGTGTACTCGTGTGTAGAGGAATACCTAGGCGACCTGGAGAAAGGCATTATTCGCACGCGTAGGAAAACCGGTCGTCATATTCTGCTCGAAAACAACATTGCCTTGAAACCTGGAGGACGAGTTAGCTTCACGTTTGGAGTTAGCTTCCAGTCACCTGAGAAAGCGGCTCGAGCGCTGGAGTTGAAGAACCCAGTTTCAAGCATTAGGGCGAAGTGGAATAAATGGTTCAACTCTCTTCCCGCACCGACTTTCGAAACAGAGGAGGATAGAAAGGCATACTACAAATGCTGGTGGATTGTAAGACTAAACTATTATAGGCATCCTCGTCTAGGTAAAACTGTTCTGGAGGCTCTGCCAGTTTACCGCGGCTACTGGCAATGGTCTCTTCCTGCTGTCGAATGGCATTCTACGCTCAACCCGGAAATAGGACCCGGCTTCGTCAAAAACCTTCTAAACCTGTTTCTTAAACACCAGAGGGAAGACGGTTATGTTGCACACGCTATCTATCTGAGTGAGCAAACTCCGGGTGAAACTTGGAGTAGGAGAAACATTATTCAGACTCCCCATATTCCATGGGTCGCATTAAGATACTACTATGCTACCAAAGACCTTGAAAGCATTAGAGCATGGTACCCTAGGCTGGTTAAGTATTACAACTATCTTAACGAGTCTCGAGATGCCAAGCTACATAGGCTGGGCATCTGGGCTGTTCTCACGTCTTTTGACACAGGACTGGATACTTTCCCCGCCTTCGAGAAAGTGACCTACGGCAACTCTGGAGTAAAGGAGGATTTCTGCTATCCTGCTATCTTTGCGGCTGAAAAATGCCGGTTTGAGCAGGCAATGGGTAGGATAGCTAGAATCCTTGATAACGATGAGGAAAAAACGTGGTTTAGACTCGCAGTAGAAACTAGGCGGGCCATGGATCGCTTCCTCTGGGATAACGACTTAGACTGGTACGGCGTCCTCCATCAGGATGGTTCACTGGACACTAGGATAGGTGTGGACGGGCTTTTCCCCTTAGCCTACAGGCTGGTTGACTCAGACAAGGCTCAGCGAGCTAGAAAGAATTTTCTCAAACTGATCGGAGAATACGGAGTCTTCACTCTCGCCCCGGGTCAGCCTGGGTTTGAGGAAGAAGTCTACTGGAGGGGTCCAGCTTGGGCGAAATCATGCTCTCTAGCAATGGCTGCAGCGCTCAACTATTATCCTGACCTCTTAAAGGAGGTGAAGGATTCGACGGTAAGGTTCATCCTAAAGCATCCCAGCGTTTGGGAGTGCATGAGTGCTGCAACAGGAGAGATTGCCCGAGGAGACGTTGGAATAATGGCTACGCCTGTCGTTTCTTCCAACGTAGGGGCCGGTGAAGCCATAGGTGCCCTTCTAACCTATTATGGGAACAACATGTTTTCAATAGGGCCTAAATGAGAGTTATACGTCGATCCAAGCCTAGGAGGCTGGAAGCATTTCTCCATTTAAGTATTTCAGCGAATACCTGTCCGAAAACTACCTGAGGGGCTCAACCTCTTTACCGGATTTTTGTTGGTAACCAGCGTTAACAAAACGGTAGCCTAGAGAATTCTATCGGGATACTCCTTTATAGCCTTAACCATCTAGACATTACAGGTTTGTTTAAACAACTAGAAAAAACATTTATGCTTAGCTAATTGTCCGAAAACATGAGTTTCTTGAATGAGGAAAAGGTGGATCCTGGTATGATTCTAAGCAACGATAAGATTGAGGTGGTCTTCGATCCAGAAAGCGGTGGGATAAGACAGATCTTGAACAAAAAGGTTTCAACCACGTATCTGAAGCATTCTTCTGACCGGCTGGTTTACGTTTGGCTCCTCCAGAAGGGAAAAAAGTCCTCTGTTTATGCGAATGACGACGAGCCGTTCAGAATCGTCTCATCGGGCACTGAAACCATTAGGGGGATCCGTTTGAACAAGGATGGGTCACGCTCTTCCATAGAGGTTCTCCACAGGATTGAGTCGGTAGATGTTAAATGCAGGTTTACGCTTGAAGACGAAAGCCCGCTTCTAACCTGTGAAGTTGAGATAGACAATACTCTGAATCCGAGTTGCTCAGAGGATGTCGTCAGTTAGGCTTCCCGCAGTTGAAAGGAGTATGTATAGGTGATGCTAGTGAAGATGATGTACTGGTTAGACCAAACCGTTTCGGAGAGAAAATAAGGGATCCTGTTGGCAAATGTGGAACTTACCATAAAACATTACTTTACGGCGGCTTTGCCTCAATGATGTGGATGGATATTTACGATGGGAAAGCTGGCCTATATGTTGCGAGTTATGATAAGGAGTTGATACTTACCGCTTTAGAATCAATACCGGACTGCTCCAGGAGGACTATGAGCCTCGGCATGAGAAAATACGTATATGTCCCTGTCGGAAGCTCTTGGAGGTCAAGCCCGTTTATAATTGGAGTACATGAGGGAGATTGGCACTGGGCTGCCGACAGATATAGGGAGTGGGCTGAGTCTTGGATGATTAAGCCAAATATTCCCGAAAAGCTGAAATGGAGTGACGGATGGTATGGTGTGCATTTTAAGGCGGGGGGAGAGATAAAGTTCGGGTTCAACGATATTGAAGATTTTTTCAAGGATGCTGAATATCTAGGTTTAAACCATATTCAGCTATGGGGGCAGATGGTTGGAGACGGATGCTGTTACAGATTCTACTATCCTGATCCGAGGCTTGGGACTGTTGAAGAGCTTAAGAAAGCAATATTTTCAGTTAAAAGTAAAGGAGGTACGGTGGGTTTCTACTTCAACATTCAAGCATTCTCGCCATTTGTAAAAGAATATCTTTCTGCAAGAGGCATCAGGATTCCGGAATACGAGAAGATCCCGGACTGGATGGCCGAATTCAGGAATTATGTTCAAACAAACTTCGACGGATCGGCGACCGTGCAGTACCCAGGGAGGGAGGTTGAAAATGACGGTTTCAGGATAATGTGCACGTTCTCTGAAGGCTGGCAGAAATACTTAGTATACTGGGTTGTGGAAAAATACTTGAAGGAGTATGGTGCCGACTTCGCCTATATAGATCAAACTTTTTCCCCACCGGTTTCCTATTGTTTCAACTTTGCACATGGCCATAAGCATCACGGGTGTTCCGCCCAAGGGAGAGTTAAAACCATCCAGAGGCTTTCCGAGGAGGGAAGGAAGCATAACCCAGAATTCTCCCTGTGTATTGAGGGGAACGGGGATTCTGTAGGACAGTATTGTAGTCTTCATCTTTACACCAGTTTCTCAAGCCAGACAATGCATCCTGCTCCAGAAGTTTTTGCATATACTTTTCCCGAGTATATTATAATCGACGGCTTCGCCAATCCCCCTGTCGAATGGATAGGCAGGTGCTACTATCCAGATATGGATGGTGAAGTGGGCTTTGAAGACCTTATGAACAGGGTCTACCTGCTGGGGTTCAGGTTCGACGTAACACCACTCCCGTTAGGATCAAGGATTAAGAGGGGTGAGCCATTAACCGAGCACGTAAGGAGATTGATAGCTCTCAGAAAGAGGGTTAAACAGTTGCAATATGATTCAAGGTTTATGGATGACTTGGGAGTAAAATGTTGTTCTGAGAAAGTGGTTGCAAAAGTATTCAAGTGTTCTGATGGAAGAAGCTTGTTGATTAACCTTATTGACTACAGGCCTGAGAAAAACAATTTCCTGATGGAGATTGACGCTGATTTCTATAATTTTAGCGGTGAAGTGACATGTCAGCTCTACGCACTTGACGATCAGGAGGCTGCTCTAGATGTTAAGTTGATGCAAGGGAAGCTGCTGATTGAAATTCCGCCTTTCAATGGTAAGGTTGCAAGTATCGTTCTGAAAAAACTTCAATAGGCGTCAGCAGGTAACCGCTTATGCTTAAGCATTAAGCATATTCGCTCACCCTCTTTATGCCAAGATGGTTTGCAACATTTCTTATAGCGTCATCCATGTTAATATACTTGAACTCTGCAAACCTTCCGATTAGCTCCACACCTAACTGGTTGAAGAAGGCCCTTATTCTCTCGGCACATTCTTGATAATTCGAATCGAGAATGGGGTATGCATACTTGTTTCTGAAAACATTACTGTAAACAACCTTGTTTTTAGAAAGAATCTTAAGCCTATCAAGCTCCTCAACCACCATGCTCGCAACTTCATCACTATTCATCCTAAGGAGGGGATCATCAGGCTTGACAGTTATTTCTGCGAGTATAGACGACTTGCCTCCGGGAGCGTTTTCTGGACTAAAATTGGAAGGAAAGCTAACCCTGTGCGGGTGAATATCCCTGTCAGGAATATACAGCCAACTTAAACCCTTTACATTGATCTCCTCTAATCCTATCGCAACCGTCACGAGAGAGTTGAACCTTAACCTCTCAACATCACTCTTCACATTTTGAGGAGCATTGAACACTCTGACAGCGTCATGCAAAGGAATTGTGGAGACGATTTTTTCGAAAACCTTCTCTACACGGCCGTTTGAAACAACCCATTTCCCCGACTCGCTTTCAGCATGCTTTGCTTCGAAGCCTGTCAACACATCCCCGCTAATCCTACCCCTTAAAGATTCTATGAGCGCCTGAATCCCTCCCTTTTTAGGATAGTGGAAGAAAAGCTGGTGAACGTATCCCTCTGAACCTATCCCAAGAGAAGCCTTAACCACATCCAACACGCTAGGATTAGGAATCCTGCCAATAAAGCCGAGAGACATGTCGTCTATGCTCATCTTCCAGATTTTCTCATTATATGGAATCAGGTACTTCTCGGAAATGGCGCTTCCAAGAGAACTGTAAAAGAACTCTCTGAGGTTTCCCAGTTCCCGTTTTCTCCGTATTCTGGCGTAGAGAAAATGCAGTAGACATGAAATGTTTTCTTGGAATGGCAGGTCGGATAAACCGTTTTCAAACGGGTATTTAACAAGCCTACCCTTATATAGGATAGCGGTATTCCTCCTGTTTTCAATTCTATTATCTCCTAGAAGGCTGAGCATGAAGCTTAGAACATCAATATCCTTTGAGAAAATTATATGTGAACCACCAGTGTCGAAGGTAAACCCTTCTTCAACAATGCTTCTCATCAATCCTCCAGGAACACTGTTTTTTTCAAGCACAGTAACGTCGAAACCCATACGGGAGGAAAAATAAGCATAAGCCATTCCGGAGAGCCCGCCGCCTAAAACACCAACCTTTGTGTCCTCATGTTTTTTAACAGTCTTACTGCTCATCTTTATCCTTTAGTTCTTGTTAAACGTAGTAGCCTGAATGAGGTTCCTTACGCTGACTCGGTTGCGGTGGATATTGGTCTTTAATCTCGCCAATCATCTTCTCAAGCTCAGCCAAGTGCTGATTCAGCCATTTAGTAAGCTGCTTTAATGCAACCGGCGTAAGGATTACTTCAACCCTAATCTCCCTGCTTACTGTAGGAG
>JAFNIX010000050.1 GCA_017601225.1 Candidatus Brockarchaeota archaeon
ATACCGTTAAACCTTGTTGAAGAGGCTTGCAGCATTATTCTCGAAACGGTGAGAAGCTATGAGTCGAGTCTTGGAAGCGGTGCAACCGCTGGTTAAACTCCTCTCCAAGTATTCGCCAAGCGGGGAGGAGGAAGATGCTCAGCAGGAGGTCTTCTCCCTACTGCTCGCGAACGGCTTTGAAAACGTCAGGAGAGACCCGGTGGGCAACGTTCTGGGGGAGAAGGGGGATGGGGGCAGGACGCTGCTTTTCTGCTCCCACGTGGACACGGTGCCAGGGTTTATTGAAGTCAGGCTTGAATCGGGAAGAATATTCGGCAGGGGTGCTGTTGACGCTAAGGCTTCTCTAACAGCAATGGCACTGGCCGCGTCAACCTATAGCAGTAGGAGTCTCAGACTAGTATATTCATCGGTTGTTGGGGAAGAATCGGACAGCAAGGGGGTTAGGAGGCTTCTCGAAGAGATCCCGGCCCCAGACTACGTTGTCATAGGTGAACCAACCGGGATGAGGGCTGCTGCAGTAGCGTACAGGGGGAGCGCAACAGTAAGCATAAGGGTTTCAACACAGGGGGGCCATTCCTCATCCCCTCTGGATGATTTCAACGCTATCGTTCAAACAATGAGGCTTGTTGAACACGTTAAGACGAGAATGACCTTTTCTAAAGACCTTTTCTCAAACATAGGTGTCTCCATCACGATGATTAAAGGCGGATACGGTGACTCCAGAATACCGGATTCCTGCGAGGCACGTCTGAACCTCCGCTATCCTCCCCACATAGGCTTCGAAGAGCTTTCAACGATGTTCTCCAAAGTCTTAAACGAGTATGTTGGGAACACGGGTGGAGCCCTGAAAATCGATTATGATTTTCTAGAACATTTAGACGGCTATGCTTCAGTCAAGGACCAGGTTTTGATTAACGCCGTCAGGGAGGCGGTTAGAAAAACCCTTGGGAGGGAGCTGCTGCTGGTGAGGAAGCTCGGAACATCCGACTTCAACTACACTGGTCTGAAATGGGGCAGGCCGCAACTAGCCTGGGGACCGGGAGATCCTTCTCTGGCACACAGCTCCCTGGAAAGCATCACGGTTGAAGAGTTTATGCAGGGTGTGGAAGCCTACAGGATGTTTCTAAACAGCTTAGCTTCAAGCATAGCCCGGGGTTGAAAACAACTTTAAAAAAACCTTCAGGGCTAAAAAAGACTATTCAAATTGATGATTAGGGCCCACGTGTATGTAAGCGGTCTTGTTCAGGGAGTTTTCTTCAGACATGAAACTAGGAGGCTCGCGCAAGCGCTTGGAGTTGGAGGATGGGTGAGGAATCTTCCAGACGGAAGAGTTGAGGCGGTTTTCGAAGGGGAGGAGATGCTTGTGAGAAGAATGATAGAGTTCTGCAAGAGAGGACCGCCTGGAGCCAGGGTTACTGGAGTAAGAGTGGAGTGGGAAGAGTATAAGGGGGAGTTTAAAAGCTTCACCATAAGGTATTGAGTTCCCCTTACGAAATGCTTTAAAAGTCCTGTGGGCAATATTTCTCAAGATGGTTAGGAAAGTGTTATTCCTATGTGTGCAAAACAGTTTCAGAAGCCAGGTTGCGGAAGCATTCTTCAACTCAAACCCTCCAGCGGGATGGGTTGCGGTTAGCGCCGGCCCGAAGCCTGCTGAAAGCGTTAACCCTAAGGCTGTTCAACTGATGAGGGAAAGAGGAATAGATATTTCCGACAAAAAGCCGAAGAAGCTGACGAGGGAGATGGAGGCTGAGGCTGATATTGCGGTAATAGTCTGCAGCGGCTCAGAATGTCCAGTGGTGAACGTGAAGCATGTTGAGAACTGGGGTGTTGAGGACCCTGCTGAAATGAGCCTGGAGGATGCTCGTAAAGTTGTTAACAAGATTGAAGACATGGTTAGGAACCTGGTTGAGAGAATAGAGAAGGGAGAGGCTCCTTCCGGAGGAATCGGATTAAGCCTGGGCCAACTGTGAGCTGCAGCCGAAACGTGAATTTTTGATCCTTTAAAAGCTACTTGTAGACAGCAACGGGTTTTCCAAGCAGCCCAGCATCCAGCTCCACTATCCCCAGTCCGCTTTCCCTCGAGAACAGCCTCATAGAGTTCTCAACCCTTGTCCCACCTTTCTTAACCAGCTTGTCGGCGTGAAGCAGGTCGCAGTCCAGGTCCGCGTATTTCACGTTTCTAACTCCTGCTGCAAAATGTGCTCCTGCAGCAATACCTATTTCAGACTCGCTCATGCATCCTATCATGCAGGGTACTCCAGCGGATTCAGCCGCGTCGGATATTTTCCTCGCCTTCAATATTCCCCCGCTCTTCGCAAGCTTAATGTTTATCAGGTCAACAGCCTCCTCCCGGATGAGCCTCAGCGCGTCTGAGGGTGAATGCACGCTTTCATCAGCCATAACCGGTATCGGAGACTCCCTCCTAACCTTGGCCAAGCCCTTCACATCATGAGCTGGCACCGGCTGCTCGACAAACCTTATTTTGAACCTCTCCACCCTGTTTAATACTTCAACCGCCTGCTCCGGGCTCCAGCCCTCGTTCGCGTCAACCCTTATTTCAACATCCTCCCCCACGGCCTCGCGGACAAGCCTTATCCTCTCAACGTCCTCAGAAGGGTTTACACCAACCTTAACCTTAAGAGCCCTGAAACCTTTCTCCACAGCCTTAACAGCGTCAGCAGCCATCTCCCTCGGAGTCTTAATGCTCAACGTGAAGTCGGTTAACACCTGCGTCCGGTAGCCTCCGAGAAGCATGAAAAGCGGTTTCCCAGCGGTCTTACCGAGAATATCATGTAGGGCAGTGTCAACAGCAGCCTTGGCAGCAGGATTCCCCTCAACAACCTGGTCCATTATCTCTATGTTCTGCTCAATCCGAAGAGGACATTTTTTGATCAACCTAGGCGCTATCCTAGACAAGGCTTCTAAAACAGTTTCCACAGTCTCCCCGGTGACCCTTCTAGAGGGAGAGGCTTCACCCCAGCCTTCAACACCGTAGTCCGTGACTATCCTCACCACAATGTTGCTACTCTTCTCGCTCGCACCCGGGGCAATCCGGAAGGGTTCGAAAAACCTCAGGGTCACGGAGTAAACCTCGATTCGTTCTATTCCCATTTCACCCAAACCATCCTAAGCAGAGGCAGAAGCCTTTCAATCAGACGTTTCCATCCGGCACTTCGAAACCCCTGTTCTTAAGGTATTCCTGAACCTTCTTTTTAACGTCCTCAGGTATCTCTCGTTTAAACGGGAAGCTCTCCGCGTTAGCTATCCGCAGGAGGAACTCGCGGACAACTATCCCAACCATCCTGAAGCCGATGGGCGCTGTAAACCTTGCGTCATCCTCAGCAGTGTGAATATACGCCCCGGCGCCGCTCCTCCTGTAGAAGTTCACAGACGGTATCCCCCTGTTTGAGAAGGGAACGCTGTCAGAACTATAAACGTCCTGAGACACGGAGAGGTTTACGCCAAGCTCCTTCGACATAGCCTCCAGATAAGTCTTCACCTCCTGAGGCCCAGTCACCACAGCATTACATCCTCCTATCGCACCCCCGTTCACATCAAGGTTAACCATCATCATTACTTTCTCAACCTCATCCTTATGCTTCTCCACGTAGTCGAAAGATCCTTTAAGCCCAAGCTCCTCACCCGTGAAGAAGACAAACCTCAACGTCCTCTTAAAATCTAGGTTGCTCATCGACTTCGCAAGCTCCATTAGCAGAGCCACTCCCCCCGCGTTGTCAACACCTCCCTTCACGCCGTAAACAGTATCGTAATGAGCCCCCACGACTATTATCTCCTCAGGATATTTCACCCCCTTCTTCTCAACTATGATGTTGCAAGTGTCAGCGTCGAACTCTTCCTGTGTGAGAACCAGCCTAGACTTGGAAGCATTGTTTTTAACGAGCCTGAAAGCGTCTTCAAACCTTATGAAGACCGTCGGCACCCTGAACCTCCTGCTCACTTCGAAAAGCCTGTCAACCTGAGAAGGCTTCCTGAAAGGCGTGCCCTCGCTTAAAACAATCCCTGAAGGCTCATACTTAGAGAGTTCTAACAGTTTTTCAACAGTCGGCGGCGACTCGGAGAAAAGCAGTATCTCGCCCTTCGTCCCAGGTAGCAGCAGGGGGTCGCCTGTCTCAACATACCGTAAAGGAGCTACTATGCCTTCTTCAGGAGTTGAACCGCTAAACCCGACACCACGGCAGTCAATCTCCTCGCTCCAAGGTTCTAAAACGTGAAACTCGTTCCTCAGGATCCGGAATGTTTTAACGGTGAACTCTTCAAGCAGCGTCCTGTAGCCTGCTTTCTCCATGACATTTATAAT
This sequence comes from Candidatus Brockarchaeota archaeon, assembly GCA_017601225.1. Lineage (GTDB taxonomy): Archaea > Thermoproteota > EX4484-205 > EX4484-205 > JAAOZP01 > JAAOZP01. The sequence continues at coordinate 4,319 of JAFNIX010000050.1, forward strand.
GTATCTCCTAGCCTCCTCCTCACCCGGGGTTCCAGCAAGCCTCTCGTATGAAGCTAAGCCCGTTAGGAAGCCGTACGCCTCCTCCTCCAGAAACACGCTGCTCATAGGGGCTTAAGACGGGTTCAACAAGTTAAAAATGTTGCGAAGCCTAACGAGGCCTACTCTGCCGGAAAGGATTGAGGAAAAATTTATTTTCAACATTAGTGTGGCCCCAGTGATGAACGAGAGGGAGAGGCTGCTTAGAACACTGCAGTTTAAAGAGGTTGACAGGGTTCCGGACTACGAGTTCGGCTACTGGAGTGAAACAATCGACCGCTGGCATGCTGAAGGCCTGCCCCTGCATCTTCACAGCATTGGTGACGTTGAAGACTACTTCATGCTGGAAGGATGGGACACGATAGACATGCTTCCCGTTAACACCGGCCTATGGCCCCCGCCGCCTGCGAGAAGAATCAGGGAGTTCGACGACAAGGTGGTGATAGACGATGGTTTAGGAGGGGTCTACATAACCAAGAAATGGACCTCCACGATACCGCAGTACTTAAGGTACCCTATTAGAAGCAGGGGGGACTGGGAGAAAATAAGACCGTTCTTCGACCCGGATACGCCGGGGAGAATGCCCTTAAGCTATGATGAGATAATCAGGGTCTACCAGGAGAGGGATTACCCTCTAGGCATCAGCGTTGGAAGCCTCTACGGCTGGCTGAGAAACCTTATGGGCGTCCAAGGAATCTCGATAGCATTCTACAGGGATCCCGACTGGGTGGCTGAAATGATGGACACCCTGGTAAACCTCTGGATTAAAATGATTAGGAGAGCGTTGAGAAACATAAGGGTTGACTTCGCATCATGGTGGGAGGACATGGCTTACAACATGGGGCCACTGGTCTCGGTTAAGCTCTTCGAAGAATTCATGGTTCCAAGATACAAGAGGGTGACGGACGTGTTGAAGGAGTACGGTGTTGAGATAAACATTCTAGACTGCGACGGGAAGATAGATGAGCTTGTCCCCGGATGGTTGAAAGCAGGAATAAACTGCATGTTCCCAATAGAGGCGAAGTACACGAGCCCGGTGAAGCTTCGAGAACAGTATGGAGACAGGGTTCTCCTAATGGGCGGGGTTAACAAGCTGGCTTTAATCGAGGGGCCGAGGGCTATAGACAGGGAGCTTGAAAGCCTTTCGCAACTAGTTAAGGAGGGGGGCTATATACCTATGGTTGACCACAGGGTTCCCCCAGACGTGTCGCTGAGCAACTACGTCTACTATTTGAAGGCTAAGAGGA
>JAFNIX010000006.1 GCA_017601225.1 Candidatus Brockarchaeota archaeon
TAAGCCCTTGCCGGTACGCCTAGGACAACAGTGTTTGGAGGAACATCTCTAGTCACCACAGATCCCGCTGCAACCACAGAATTATCACCAACTCGTACTCCGGATATGAGCGTTGAGTTAGCCCCTATCACGCAGCCATTGCCTATTATGACGGGGATCAGCCTGCCTGAAACCGGGTAGCGATCATTAGTGATGCACGCGTAGGGTCCTATGAAAACGTTTTCGCCGACAACGGTGCCGTGTGGAAGATACACGCCCGACTGTATTCTAACGTTGTTGCCTATTGAAACGCTTCCGTCGAGCATCGATCCAGTTCCTATCAGACAGTTCTCACCGATTCGGCTTCCCTCTCTGATTAGAATGTTGTGGCCTGTTACGAGATTCCTGCCAATAACCACGTCCTCGTAAACCACGCTTCCAGACCTTATCAGGCACGTTGAGCCTATTTTCGCGCCGCTTGACAATTCGTCGAGAACACCCAGGTCTTCCGGCATTTCTCTTAAGCTTGAAAAACTCCTCTTAGAAGGATAACCTATTATCGTGTTGAAACCGATGTATGTTCCCTCCCCTATCTCGCTTCCACCTAGAACCAGATTGTTCCCTTCAAACCTGACCGTCCTATGGATAACTGCCTTCTTCGACACGTAGTTTTGAAGCATCGTTTAAGCCCAGCTGGGCTTTAAAATAAAGATTTTTAACCCTCGTGTAAATACGGCTAGCGATGCAGCCACGTGGAAAAACCGGGTGTACGCTAGTCCAAATACTGGTTCTAATACTGGTTTCCAGCCTTCTGAGCATAGGGTCTTCAGGCCAGTTTGAGCTTTCAGACCTTTACGTGTATGTGAAGGCTAACATGAGTGAGGATGCGATAGCCTTTTTCAACGTTAACCTGACAATGGGGCCGAAGACGATAAGAGCATTAGGCGAGGCGAACTGGACTTTCAAGATACAGCTTCCGAAATGGGCGGCTCCAAGCCTTGTTTTATCCACCGACACACCTAAACTATTTCTAGAGAATGGAGGGGCGATAGCTCTTAGACTAGAGGAGGCTGAGGATTATGATTACTTGGTTGCGGAGCTGCCTCCTGTTGAAGGCGAACGGTTAAACGCTACAGTCAGATTCGGCCTGGTTCAACGCGACGAGGTGGCTGAAGACTACGTGGGGTTTAAGCTGCCGGTTTTAACAGGCTTCAGCATCATGCCTGAATACGTTAACTTCACCTTCCTAACCACGGGTGCGATTAAAGGGTATTCCCTGCAGTACTTCAACCCTATTTTTCTGAATGACACTGTAATAGGATTATGGAACCAGTATTTCAGGACGAAGACTGTGGGCAATGTGACTGGTAGAGTTGTTTTCTCTAAATTGTTCGACAGGTGTGTGATAAAAAGCCTAGCTAGGGAGATAACTGTGACGACGCAGCTCCAGGTCAATGTGAAAGACGTGTTGAAGCTGAAATACGTTGGGAACTCCTACAGGAGCGAAATACTGAATATCAACATTCCTAACAATATTAATCAATCAGTCAAGGTGAAGGATGCGCTGGGGATTCTTCAAACCTCCACCAGCGCGTCGACAGCAGCCAATACGAGTGTTATAAGGGTTTATTCAAGATACTCCTTGAGACCAGGCCAGGAGTATGAAGCAATAGTTGAATACAGCATCCCAGTTAAAAGCATGCTTGTGGGCTCGACCGGGGGTTTAACAACAATTCGGCTGACAGGCTTGCCCAACTACACGGATATTGTTGAAACATACTCTTTAAAAGTGAGAGTGGAGGGTAAGAAAAGCTGGAGGATAGAGGCGGAATCAACCGTTACAAGCATTGAAAACGGTGGAGTGTTTTCTCTCACGATGCGCAACGCTATGCCGGACATACTTGCTCAGCCGTTTCAAGTAAGTTTCTCCTCAGCACAGCTGGAGGCTGGTAAAAGCATCTCAATGCTCATCGGCCTATTGACGCTGCTCATATTGATGGTGGCTGAGATCTTCAGGGAGGAGGCTGCGAAGCCTGTTGAAGCTAAGAGGGGGAGAGAGGTTGAGAAGCTTGTGAACGATCTGGTTGAGGCTCTCCGGGAAAAAGTTGATTGCGAAACCCTTCTGGAGGAAGTTAAGGTTAAAAACGCTGTTGGAAAGATTTCTTCAAGAGAGTATAGGGATAGGGTTGGAGAATACGAGCGTAGAGCATCGAGGGCTGAGAAAAAGATTCTGAAAACAATCGAGGAGGTATCAAGGATAAACAGCAAGGTAGGCGAGGAGGTTGAGAGACGCTACAGGGTCTTCGAGGAGATAAACGGCGACTCTAAAAACATGATTAACAACACTATCGAAAGGTTTAGAGGAGGACGCATCACGAGAGGCGTCTTCGAAAACCTAACTGGAAAATATTTGAAGGATAATAAAAAGAGGAGGGAAACGGCTGCGAGCGACGTATATTCCGCCCTAGAAAAATTACTTTCGTAAACGCTTAGCTTACAATCCTAATGGAGTATTCAGGAACTGAAGCCCCGAATCCGGATGCCATGTGGTTTTCGACGAATCGAAAAAGCTTAAGAGCCTATTTTCCCTTCTTGATTTGCAACTTATATTGGGAAGATTAAGTGAAGCCATATTTGGGAGGAAAAAGTTGCCGGAAAGATGCTTGATTTCTGCTGGTGCTTATGTAGCTAAGAGGAAGGAATGGGTGAAAAGCCTTTTCGACAGGTGGCAGCTGATAAGAGGCTATTGGGTGTGCTACTCCTTTGCCTTTAAAAACGGCAGGGATTATCTGCTTGTTTTCAACGTTTATGGGGCTGCTGTAACTCTTGAAGTCATCCGGCTGCTGAAGGACGGCGGTGTAAAAAGAGTTTTCTTCATAGGTTCATTGGGTTGTAAGGAGCTGCCTGTTGGAACACTAGTTTTACCCACTAAAATAGTTGATAAAACTGGTTTTGTCGCGGCAGACATTCCGAATACGTAGAACCAAAGAGGCCTCTTTGAAAAAGTCAAGAAGGGTCCTTGAAGACTTAGGTCAAGCCTATGTGGAAGGCGCAATAGTTTCTGACCCATGTGTTCTCCATAATATTGGTCGTATCAAAAAACTTGTGGAAGAGAATGAGAGCATAATAGGAGTGGAATTAGAAACATCCACCTTTCTCCACTACTCTCAGAAAGAAGGACTTGAAAGCTATGCTCTGCTTTACGTGAGCGATAACAAAAGGCACAACATCATCAGTGGGGCAAAAAGCGTGCAAGAAGCTAGAAGAAAATCGCTAAAAACCATAACCAAGGTTGCAATGAAAATCTTAGAATAGTGGATATTCCTCACGCTTGAAAATGTTCGATCTTCAAAATCCACTAAGGTTCTTACCACGCGTCTTCACTAATCGAGCCTTCAGACTTACGCATATAAAGGCTTAGCCATGAACAGCATCCAAAACAATGTTTAAACCATGTTAGTAGCCCGGGAGAGATTCGAACTCTCATCAAGGGGTTTCTCCACAGCCCGAAACTGCACCAAAGCCCCCCATGTTTGCCGTTACAATCGGCGCCTTTTTGGCTCCACCGGGCTTCCCGGGCTTGTTGTAAATCTGCTTTTGGGGATTTAATAACTTTTTTCTGCATGGAATACCTAAAGAAGTGGGCTTTTCCAGTATGCGAGCACCCATGATGTTTATTTTTCCCGTTGGTAAATTTTCGCTTACGCGTATAACTTTAATAAGTGTGGCTTCTTTCTTATTCTTAAGGAGTATGGCTGGAATTCAGAGTTTTGAGAAACTCTGGGTATTCTACCTTGGTCGTCTTTACGATGTTGAGAAGAAATCTCCTTTGAATGAGTTGTTGCTTTACGACTCTAAGGATCTTGTTACGTATGCGGGCTGCAACCGGTGCATATGGAGACATGAGCATTTTTCGCGGTTTGAGGCGGAAGCGTTTCGCATGCTTAAGGGTTTTTAAGCAACCGGCTTGCAAACCTCTCAATATTTAACGTTCAGGAGAGAGAAACGATGCCAGTGAAAAAAGTCTTGCTGCTGGCTGTTCTCATCATGGTTGCATTAGTAGTTGTTTCAATATTAAGCCGCCTGAACCATTCTAAGGAGGAAGTAATAAAACCAGCCGATTCCCCTGAGAATCCTATTCGAGGCTCTTCATCGGGGTTCTCCCCGTTCCGGGAGATAACCAGTCCTTTGAAGAGGCTTATTCTCAAGCAGCACGATATGCGGAGTTCTCGCCCGTCTGGGGAAGGCCAACGCCATTCTACAGTCTCGCAGGAGAACTTTCTGGAAGCTGGGGACGTGAATTTGTAGATAAGAACATACGTGGAAACGGAATGTTTCCATTGATCCATGTCTCGTTCATCGGGCCTAACGTCACGCTAGTAACCCCTTCTCTCAGCAGCCCTGTGTGGAGGGAAGCCTATAAGCAAGCAGTCATCGACGTGGTTAAGTCTTCAAGACCACTGTACCTTTCTATTGGTAATGAGGTTAATCGATGGTATGAGAAATACGGCATGGAGGGGAATAATCCTAATGGTTTCCAGCATTTTGTAAGCCTCTATGAGGAGATATATGATGCGGTGAAGAAGCTTTCTCCTGAAACCAAGGTTTTCTGCACGTTTGCCCGTGAGATAATATCTGAGAACCGGGAGGCGGACCTGACTATTTTATCTATGTTTAAACCGGAGAAAATGGATCTCATAGTGTTTGCAAGCTATCCTTACGCTGTTCAGGGAATAAACAGGCCTTCCGATATCCCTGACGACTACTATTCTAAAGCATTAAGCCACCTGCCAGGTAAACCGTTCGGGTTTAGCGAACTAGGCTGGCCTTCAATAGATGTTTTCGGCGGCGAGCAAGCGCAAGCCGACTTCATAACCCAGGTAGCAGGGCGCCTCACTAGGGAGCAGGGAATAAATTTGCACATGCTCGGTTGGGCATGGCTGCATGATTTGGATGAAAACGATTACATCGGCCTCGTAAAGAGAAATGGTGAAGAGAAGCTTGCCTACGGTGTGTGGAAAAACATTTCTAGACCGGGTAAATAGCGTAAGTCTGAAAACTTAAATAAAGGATTCGGGATTCTAGGCAGTGGATGATTAAAACAGCTTTATTTACAGTAACATATTGCGGCCTTTGGTACAAAGGAGAAGCTTTACCTCTGAAGGAACAGCTTGAGAAAGCGAAAGAACTGGGTTTCGACGGCATAACGATAGAGACTAAAAGGCCAGTAGCACTACCATGTGACTTAGACCGGGCTGCAAGAAAAGAAATAATGGAGCTTGCCTGCTCTCACGGTATTGCGATCGCTGCTGTCGAAACCATGTCGAACTTTGCCAGCCCAATTATTGAGGAACGGGAAAACAATCTCTGCATGGTGAAAGAATCCATAGGGCTTGCGGCAGATCTGAACGCGAACATAGTGAAGGTTTTCGCAGCTTGGCCAGGCACCTCTAGGTATGAGGAACTGGGAACCTATGAAGTTGGATACAGGCTTTTTGACTTTAAGAGCATGTTTGCGACGAAAGACAAAATGTGGAGGTGGGCTGTACAGGGGATTCGGGATGCAGCTAAATGGGCTGATGACTATGGAATCATAATTGCGTTGCAAAACCATCCTCCGATAATAAGGCTTGGATATGAGGATGTGCTTCAAATGGTTAAGGAAATCGACATGGATAATGTGAAACTGTGTCTGGATGCTCCTCTTTTCACTAATCAGAGTGACGAGTATATTCATGAAGCTATAGAATCATGCAAAGAGATTGGGATAGTTCTCTCCCACTATGGCTCCTCCTCGTTCGACGAATCTCCATCCGGCGAAATTATTATGAAGCGTAGCCAGCTTATTGGAGGCCAGTATGTTAACTACCCAGCGTTTATAAGGGAGCTTAAAAGAATAGGCTACGACGGGTTTATTTCCTCAGAGGAATGCTCACCCGTGCTGGAGGACCATGAGTATCAAGGGATCGACACTGTGGATAGACATGTTAAGGCAGCGTTGAAATATATGAAGAAACTGATAGCTGACGGTGTAGAACCGAAGATAGTTAGACGCTAAGGAAACCCTGCAAGAAGGCATTCAGAAGGAAAACTATTCCAAACAGTATGAAGACCACTCCGCTTCCAAGCCTGACGATTCTCAGAGGTATGAGCCTCAGAAGCTTACAGCCGATTAAAACTCCCAGCCCAGTTATGGCTGTGAAAGCCAAAGCCACTCCAGCGTAAACTAGTAGGGGTGCGCCATACTCTGCTGCAAGCGCTACCACCGCCAGCTGCGTCTTGTCCCCAAGCTCCATCAGGGCGATCATTGAGAAAGCTGATAATGCGACAGACTTTGAACAAGACCTGTCAACTTGGCCCTCCTTTTTCCCCGCTAATAGAATAGCGTAGACGCCGAAAGCCAGGAATAGGATTGCCGCCGCGACGCGTATTATGGGTAGAGGAATAATCTGGGTCAACGTTTCCCCGATGACCACGCCCAAACCTGAAACCAGCAGTAAAGCCAAAATCCCGCTGGCGAAAACGAGGAGAGCATTATGATGGGACGATAAGGTTATGACAGCGATCTGCGTCTTGTCCCCCAGCTCTGCAACTACCACCAGCAGGAAGGAGGCTAATAGCGGCGTTAAATCCATTAGCCCGGGAATAAATCCCCACTATATAAGGTTTTCAAACAATACTGTAAAAAGACGTTCGAGAAGCATCTTCTCATAGTCTTACTCCAGTCTTTTTATTATATGCCAGCCGAACCTCGTCTTCACCGGCTGGGAAACCTCGCCTTTTTTCAATGCGAAGGCGGCTGTTTCAAACTCGCGCACCATCTGCCCCCTTCCAAAGAACCCTAAGTCTCCACCTCTTTTCCTAGAGGGACACAGCGATTTCTCAGCGGCCAGCTTAGAGAAGCTAGCCCCCTTCTTCAACTGTTCAAGAACCTCCTTAGCCTCCTGCTCTGTCTTAACAAGAATATGTGCACAATGTATTTTATCAGCCATACTCCCATTATATGCCCTATTCTTATAAGTGTTACCTTCTAAAAGTTGAAGAATACCTTAAAGCTTTTTCAGAAGAATGCTATGCATCAGCAATGCAAAATAATTCTGACATCGAAAGAGCGCACTATAAATAGCCTCTTGTAATCGGAGAAGCACGATTTTCAAATATGATTTTGTTCCTAGCTATACGACGCTATCGCGTGCTCATAGATGCATGCCTTTAAGTAATCCGTTTCGTGTAAATTTAAAAACTGTGAGGTTGCCATTAGCATGCGCCATAAAACTTTTTATTCACCTCCTCTATTTACCTCTAATATCCGCGGCGTTCGTCTAGTCTGGCTAGGACATCAGCCTGCCATCAATATTGGCAGAGCGCTGGTAACCCGGGTTCAAATCCCGGACGCCGCATCCCGCTTTTTATTTTTCGACTTATATTAGGGGTGCTCGATAGTTTATTTCGTGTAAATATTAGTAATGCTTATTAACATGTTACTACAAGCAATAGTAGCTTAAAATGAGACCGGTGGAAGGCTCTTCAACCCATCGGGATGCCGGCAGGTCTACCATAGTCTTGGCAGTAGCATTTGTGCTAATAGGAGTTTTGATAGGAGGATTGATAAGCTATGCTTTCAACAGTCTGTTCATCGTAAGCAGGATAGATGAGCTTCAAAACAGGCTTTCAAACCTTGAAAAACGCGTATCCATCCTGCAGCTGACGCAGAATTCTTCAAGCGGCATAACCTATGTTTTAGAGGGGAATTTTTCCCTATCGCAGCTTTATGAAAACGTTAGGGATTCGATCGTCCTGATAACGGGTACTGTTGTTAACTATGATATTTTCTACCGTCCATATTACAGTAGTTCCCAGGGTTCAGGCTTCGTCTACAAATATAAGGATCAGTTTGTGATCGTGACGAATTACCATGTCGTTTATAATGTGCGCGACATAACTGTAAGATTTAGGAGTGGAAACACTTATCCTGCTGTTGTCAAGGGTGCAGATGCTTATGCTGACCTAGCGGTTCTCTCTGTGAACGCTTCCCTTGACGAATTCAAACCTCTTAAAATCGTAAGCTCGTCAACGCTCAGAGTCGGAGACACCGTGGTGGCTATAGGAAATCCGTATGGCTTGGCGGGCTCAATGAGCTCAGGCATAGTGAGTGCTCTTGGTAGAACGATCTCTGAAGACATTACAGGGGGCTATTCGATAGCGAACTGCATTCAGACAACCGCCCCAATAAACCCGGGCAACTCGGGAGGGCCTCTTCTGAATCTAAGAGGCGAAGTTGTTGGGATAACCACCGCTATAGTGAGCGACTCGCAGGGGCTTGGCTTCGCCATCCCCTCCAACACGATACTGCGTGAAATAGACTCCTTGGTTACTAAGGGAACTTATGACCAGCATCCCTGGCTTGGAATAACGGGTATGGATATGACGTATGACTTAGCGTCAGCAATGGGTGTGAACGTGACGTACGGGTGGCTAATCGTAGGGGTTACTGCAAACGGGCCTGCTGCTAAATCAGGTTTGCAGGGTGGAAACAGGCAGATTATGATTAAGGGAAGCAGGGTTACAGTAGGTGGAGACATTGTGATAGGGGTAAACGGTACAAGGATTACTAATGGAGATGATCTCTTATCCTTCTTAGAGGAATACACGCTCCCGAATCAAACAATTATATTGACAATAGTTCGAAACAATCGAATAATGGATATTCCTGTTACGCTTGGAGCCAGACCTCCGCTTTCATAATTTGATGAGGAAAATAGAGATTCAAAAAAGCAAATCAAAACGTTTTCCATCACTAAAGTTATTAAGGCGGTTCTAGAGCATGTATTATTTACATATGGATTTTCAATTCTTCAGAGCTACCCTTAGTTGCTGAAGAAAAACCGATTCCTTTAAGCTACTAGGGGTTGGTTTGACACAGAGTTTCTTCGTAAACCTTTTCTATCTCTTCAACTATTATGCTCCAATCGTATTTCCACGCTTCCCTAAACGCATTGAAAGATATTCTTTCAGAAAGCTCTTTGTCCTCAAGTAGGGTTAAGATGCCTTTCGCCAAATCCTTTATCCTATTCTTCCTTCTTACTAATAAGCCTGTTTCCATGTGCCTAACTATTTCACATATCCCGCCTTGAGCTGTAGCTACTATTGGAGTCTTGGAGGCCATGGCTTCCAGCAGAACGATTCCAAAGGACTCTCCGAAGATGGAGGGCAGAACAAAGACGTTAGCCTTTTGATAAAGATCGACAAGCTCGCTTTTTGCAAGGCTTTCTCTTAGAAAAACATTATCCTGAAGACCTGTTGTTTTCACAGTTGCCCTTAAAATAGGGCTTAAATATCCGGAACCGGCTATTGTTAGTTCCACATCTATCTTTTCATCCACAACTTGCTTAATAGCTTCTAGAAGCGAGTGTAAACCTTTCCTATACACCAGCCTGCCGACAAAAAGTACACTTTTCCCATCAAACTTCTTAGTCGGTGGAGCAAATTCTTCAACCTTAACCCCATTAGGGATAACGGTTACTTCTTTATCTGTGAAATGAGATATGAAGACTGCTGCTGCCCTACTTACAGCTATTATCCTATCAGCATTATTAATATATTGTTTCAACGGGAACAGCATAAAGGAAGAAGGTTTCCATAGATAGTTAAAATCGTAAAGGAACTGTATTGAGTGGTTGGTCAGCACAGTCTTTATTCCAAGTTTTTTCCCTACGAGTATGGAGAACAAGGAAATCGGCGAGAAAGAGTGGTGAGCATGTATAATATCTGGCCTGTTTTTTCTGAGGGCCTCTCCTAATTCGTCTATATGGGGAATATCCAATGTCTGCGAACTACTAAACAGAGATTTAATACGTAGAACATTTAATCCATGAGTTTCATCATTGTAGTCTGCAGTTTTGGTTATTATGGTGACTTCGTGCCCTCTCTCCTCCAGTGTTCTAGCCAAGTTTTCTACGTGTGTCGTTATGCCGCCTGTTTTCGGATAAAAATAGTCGCTGCATAGGGCGATTTTCAAGAGTTTCCACCGAATTGGAAAACAGTCATTCCAGGTTCTTTAAGAAGGATTAAGACATATATGATGCACGTGCAGATATCTGCAAATCTCAAATAGCGGTCGGACAATCCCTGTCTAAGAGCTGCTAAAGCGAATGATACAGTAAAGAAGAGGTTGAGGATTACGATATGAGGATGGATGAAAACAGAGATTGCTGATAGAAATAGCCAGTGGAATATTAAGAAAACTTTTAACAGAGTTAATGATTTTTCATAGCCCAGCCAACAGACAGTGGTTCTTGTTCCGGAGCTTAAGTCCACTTGGAAATCATTAAGATGATTTCTTATCTCAAGAACAACCGAGTAGATAAAGATTGAGGCCCCGATGAGGATGGTTTGAAAAGTAGTACTGCCCGAGGCTGAAACACCGCATAAGTATAAGAGTGTGCCAAAGAATAAACCGTGAGAAGCCAGGTCGATAAGAGGCACAGATTTAAGCCTGAAAGGAGGTGCAGAGTATGCCAGAGAAAGAGCAACGAGCAGAAGGTAGATTGAGAAGCAGCTTTTAAACCAGCAGTGTGTTAGCAACAGACCCGTGGCAGCTAGACATGTTGAAAAAACAACTCCTTCTTTAAACCCAATCCTTCCTGTGGCAACAGGGTTTTTCTCCGCTTTTTCTTTCTGCAGGGCGTCGCTCCCTGCGTCAAAAGAATTATTGATGGAGAAAGAAAATGCAAGGTAGAAAGCTATCGTTAACATAAACTTGAAGACTTCTAATGGCATCAACGTGGTGAGGAACGTTGGGCTAGAGATAAAGCCCAGCATAGCCATCCCTATGTATGCTCTCCATTCAAGAATCCTAGAATTACGATAATAAAAGATGAGGCGTGACGCGAATGGGTTGGAGACAATTTTTGAAGGCATCGAGATGTCTTCCTCTTAATTTTGTAGGCTTGTTTAAACCCTTAGAGAATGAATGTTCAAACGAGGTTCGACAGCATGATAATAATTTTGGCTGTCTTCTTCCATCCATAAAACTATTATTCTGAAATGCAGTTGGTTAAAATCACTAGGGGAAACATTCCTAAATCTAAAGAAACCGGATATGCGTATTCTCCCTGCGCTATCTAAACCGTATGCCGGAATCAGTCTTTTTTCCTCCAGAGGTGTATTAAAGAGCATCATTGGGAAATACTGCCTTATGAAGAAGCTTTGAATGGAAGCAAGATAATACGTGCTGATTATCCCTGCTGCGATTATTAGGATTGATACTGTTACCGACAGTAATGGACTTGTGCGAGCAGCTTCTCCCCTCTTGTTCAGCCTCCTGATGTTCTCAATCCTCTGATCAAGCCTCGGATGGGTAGAAAGCAGCATCATGCTCCCTACTGAGATCGGGTAGGACAGGAATAGGCCAGATGCTAAGCGAGTAATAATGCTCTCTTTAGGAAATGCTCGAGAGGTCTCATATATCTTTACAAGCGTCTTTGCCAGAAGTCCCGGCTGTCTTAGAATCTGTGCACCTTCCTCGTCGGCAAGGATTTCTCTTTCCCTTTGGGCTGTTGCAGACGCGAAGTATGCGAACGGGTTGAAGAAGGATAGTAATGTTAGTGAAACCGATATTGTCTTAAATAAGAAATCATTGTTTTTCACATGGACCAGCTCGTGGGCTGCGACCGCAGCCAGTTCTCTTTCATTCAGAGTCTGGAGAATGCCTAAGGAGAACACTAGCATCGTCCTCTGCCCATATCCCACTGTGAAGGCATTTGGCCTTAAATCCTCTACGAGTCCAATCTTGGGAGGGTTTATTCCGAGCTTCCTTGACAATTCTCCAACTTTTTTCTGCAGTGGTTGGTATTCGCTGGGTTCAAGCTCAACTATGCGGAAAACTCTTTTAGCAACCTTGTCGTTTAAGGTTATTATTGTAAGTAGATAGAGTACCGACAGTGTTAACCCGGCTACTAGAAGCATGTTTGTCACAGACGGGTTGTCAAAAAGCTTAACATGGTTGAAAACTATCATAGGAGGAAGCTTGGCGATACGGGGATTTAGAGGTGCAGCTAGTAGTATGCTATGCGGACTTGTGCCTACTTTGATCTCTAGGAGCAGCCTCGCGATCAACCAGGGGGGAGTAAGCGCTATGAGTAAAACAGGGATTGTAAGTGGAAACAGGTAGCACAGGCTTTTCACCTTGGTCGTGAGTAGGTGGTTATATTTCACGAGGGCCTTGATGCAGATGAATGAAACCACCAGTAGGGTGGTAGAGTAGTAGAAGTAGGGCTGGAAAAGCTGAATAAGAATATAATTTAGGTCGATGGAAAACACCCTTCATCAACCTCTTTTTCCTCTTAATGCTTTCTCCAGCTTATCCTTCAAATCTTTAAACTCTTTTTCCTCCGAAGAGATTTTTTCAACCAGGTAGTTTGCAACAATATCTCCAAAATTTTCCACGAGACTATTTAAAACCTCATGGACGGCGGATTTTTTGAAATTATGTTCTTCAAACTTTGGCCAATATACGTAGAGGACTCCACCCCTCCCTTTCTCCACCCGCCTGTCAAGCAGCCCTTTCTCGTAAAGTCTATCCATCGTTGTCATAACGGTGGTGTACGCAATTCTTTTTCTCCGCTTAAGCCTCTCATAAACATCTCTAACAGTGAGGGGCTGCTTAGCACTCCACATGACCTCTATTATACTTGTCTCTAATGGACCTAGGAAGGCTTGCAGCTCCTTTCCCTCGATGTTGTACTGCGATATTTTTGCAGCTCCTCGACGCATTTTTCTCACTATTACTCTGAATAATGATTATTTAACCCTTACTACATAGAATAGTAACGTTTATAAAGGTATGTTACTACCGATTGTAGTAACAATGGAAACAAGAGATAGGAAAATAGGCATTGCTAAAACAAGTATTAAACGGCAAACCCAGTTTATTATTATCTCCATACTAATGCTTCTGGCTTTCTATCAATTAATCCCTATTTCCGGGGAATCATACACAGTTTTAGGCTTGGTGAAAGACATCAACGGTAATCCTTTAAGCAACGTAGCTGTCACAATTTACGATTCCTCGGGAGCATTCATAACTAAAATATGGACTCTTGTCAATGGAGGGTTTGCGATAAGTCTTGACCGCGGTACCTATAGAATTCAACTGGAGAAAAAAGGGTATGAAAGCAAGACTATAACCGTCAGCCTAAACAGGCCCTCCGTAGATCTGGGGGAAATCACTCTAGACTTTTCACCCAAGGTTTCAATATCTCAAACCTACCTGAAGGTTGAGTCTTTCTCGGAGGTCAGCATCCCGGTATCAATGGAGAACAAGGGGTTGGAAGAGGAGACGGTGACAATCCTGGTTGAGACTCCAGAGGGATGGGAGGCGGGAGTCTACTCCGGTTCGGCTGAAATAGTGAACCTGACGCTGAGCCAGGGGGCTGTTCAAAACCTTAACCTTAAGATAAAGATTCCATATGACGCGCAAGGACTCTACAGTCTGAAAATAAGATTTTTAGGCTCAATAATCCAGGAGAAAACAGTCTCCCTTTACGTTGAGAAGAAAAGTCTTCAAATCTTAACCTCAACCTACCCTGTTGCTCAGGCTCAACCCGGCTCCACAGTAGTCTTCGACCTGACCATCAGGAACGTTTTATCTGAAAGGCTAACGGGGACGATATCCTTAGGCCTCCCAGCCGGCTGGACGGGCAGCATTGTTAAAAGCGACGGCAGCGTCCTCTACGGCGTCTCATTAGGCTCAAGCGAATTAGTTAACATTAAGGCGAAGATAAATGTGCCTTTAGACACCGCTCCTGGAAGTTACGAGGCCACCGTCCTCTTTAAAACAAAAGATTTTGACTCAGCGTTTCCCCTTACCGTAATAGTTGTTAAGGGTTCTCCTAGGTTGAAGCTTCGAACAGACACGCCTTACGTTGATGCTTACGCTGGTGGCACTGCCAATTATCCCATGGAGGTTGAAAACACAGGGGACTCAGACGGAGTTGTAAGCATCAGCATAACTGGGCTTCCCTCAGGCTACAACTGGGCGGTGAAGGATTCTTCTGGGAGCGTTGTATCTAAGCTTTACGTGAAGGCCGGTGAAACCAAGAAGCTTAACGTGGTTGTAAGCATACCTCCGCTGGCTGAGCCGGATGTGTTGTCAATAGTTTTGGAGGCTAATACAGATGGGTCTGTCGACAGGCTTAACCTAGGGTTAGGAATACTGGGCTGGTATAGCGTCACATACGTAACTCAGAATTTCTACTGCGAGACGACAGCCGGCGAGACGATTGTTTACCAGGTCGAGGTTAAGAACACCGGTTACAGCTCGCTTTCAAATCTCAAACTCGTGGTGTCCGACGTGCCAAGCGGGTTCAACATTAAGGTTGATCCCAGCCTCGTATCGTTGCTTAAGCCTCAGGAAAACGTTGTTTTCTCACTGACAGTTACTAGCGATGCTGATGTAAGCGCGGGTGACTACTACGCTACATTAAGCCTTAAGGCAGATCAGAGTCAGGCAGCTACCCGTAGCCTCCATATCTACGTTAAGCAGAGAGGGGAAGTCGCACTAATAGGAGCGTTGATCGTGGTTATTATGGTTGGGGCAATGCTCCTGATCTACCGTAGGTTTGGGAGGAGGTGAAAAATCATGAGTTTAGCCATAGAGACCGAGAAACTGGTTAAGATTTACGGGAACAAAAAGACTATGGTAAAGGCACTCAACGGCATCGATATGAAAGTGCCTAAGGCCAGCGTCTTCGGGCTCTTCGGTCCCAATGGCTCTGGGAAGACAACTCTAATCTCAATCCTAGTCGGATTATTGTTGCCGACGAGCGGAAGCGCTAGGGTGCTGGGCTTCGACGCTGCTAGAGACTCCGTGGAAATAAGGAGGAGGGTCAGCCTGCTTCCAGAGGGCTTCGGCTTCTACGACCATATGACTGCTCTTGAAAACCTGGTTTTCCTAGCAACTCTCGACGGTGTTCCCCCTGACCAGAGGGAGGAAAGAGCGTTGGAGGCGCTTGAAAAAGTCGGTTTAAAAGATAGGGCTAACGCTAAGGTTTCAACTTTCTCACGCGGCATGAGGCAGAGGCTGGGGGTAGCCCAAGCATTGCTGAAGGATCCTGAGCTTTTAATATTCGACGAGCCGACGGTTGGGATAGACCCAGAGGGAGCTGCTGAATTCAGAAACCTAGTTAGAAGAATGAACCGAGAAGGGAGAACAATCCTACTGTCTACACACCTCTTGTACGAGGTGGGTATGATATGCACTCATGCTGCAATAATACGTGAAGGAAGACTGCTTGTGCAGGGAAGCGTGGATGAACTATACCGGTCGGTTAGGGAGGCGAAGGGTTTTCGCTACGAGATTCGCGTTAAACCTGGGAGCGAGATGCCGTTACAGGAGATAAGGTCTATGCCTGGCGTGATAGAGATAACGCAGAGGGATAATCATGTAACCGTTTTGACGAGGAACGACATAGGAGGCAGCCTTTTCTCACTGGTAACGAGAAACCCATATAAGGATATTGTTGAATCCTTAACGCCTATAGAGCCATCTTGGGAGGAGATATACCGGTTCTATCAGGAGGAGGATAAGAAATGATGAGGAACGTTTTCTCAATCGCGCGTAAAGAATTTACCGACGCTGTAACCAGCAAGAGGCTCTGGCTGATCGCAGGTATTTTCCTACTATTTTCAATAGCCAGTACCTATTCAACATCCTTCGGTTTCAGAATTGGTGCTCAGCGAACAACAAGGCTAATGGTTCAGATAGCTTCGTCAATAGCTTCAGCAACAGCATACATGGCTCCATTGCTCGGTATAGCACTGGCCTTTGATGCCATATCTGGAGAAAGGGAGCGCGGAACCCTTAGGATCCTGCTTTCAAGACCAATATACAGGGAGGATGTGATAAACGGCAAGATAGTATCGGCGCTCGCCGTAATAGGTTTAACAATAACAGTATCCTCCTTAGCAGCCGTATCCGTCTCAATATTGCTTCACAATATTTCAGTGACTATTGACGATGTATCGAGGATTGGTCTCTTCATAGTTTTCTCGATAGTTTTCTCATTCGCATACTACGCACTCTCGCTCTTCGTCTCAACATTCTCAAGCAAGTCAAGCCACTCGCTTGTAGTCAGCATAGGCATCTGGATTTTCTTCGCGTTCATATTATCCGTAATGAGCAGCCTCATCGCTACCGCTATACTGGGTCCTCCTCCAACTAGAGCCATTACGGTTTTTAACATGAGTAGAAGGCAATTCGGAAACTTCACGACCCCGGGGGGTGCTACGCCACAGGAATTGGAGGAATACTTAAGCTACATGAGAAAAGTATCTGAGATTTCGGGCGCAATACAGGCTTTTTCAATAAACTATCATTATACGCAGATCGCCAATTCGCTTTTCAGCTTTGCTGCAGGGCCTCTTGAATTCGGGCAGAGGGGGAGCACGATAGCCAGCATCCCTACAGTGCTTTCAACACGCTTGATAGACATTATAGTGCTCATTGTTTTTCCAATAGTTTTCCTAGTGGCTTCATACATGGTGTTCACGAGAAGACAGGAAAAATAGTGAGCTTAATATCAAACACTACTAAAATTCCTTTTTTCATATTCCATTACTAATGCCCCTGTCCTACCTGTCAAAGGCAACCTGTTAGCCACAGGGTCTCCCTCATAAGTCTTAACATATACTTCTCCAGTTGACAACAAGTAATTCACTATGCGAACCAAGTCTTCTGGTCTAGGCTCGATGTAGAAAGGGTTTACTTCAACAACTCTTCCCGTCATGTCTATGCCACGCAGTTTCCTAACTATATGATCGTTGAAAGTGTAGAGATGGTTCCCAACAGTTACTCCGTAAGAATACTCGATGATTGCTATAACATTGCCGCATCTTAAGATCTTATTGTCAACTCTTAGGTCTTCAAATGTTTTCTCCGTTACTTTAACAGGGTAATAGCCGATGTTAACAACACCGTTTCTCTCATTGAACCCGATGCTCTCTTTTAAAGAGAGCCAGTCGACATCAGTAGTTATTGTCGGGCTTCTTGGAAAAGCCTCATTTATCGGGGTTGTAATAATGTAACGGCGTCCTTTATAGATTTTTTTGAAACCTGTTTTTTCAACCAGCCTTACTGCTATAGTATTCTTCTCCTCAACGAAGAGGTAAACATACCTAGTTTTCAAACTGTTTAATGCCGCGTTCAATAGTCTTCTACCAACGCCTTTACCTCTAAAGTCTTTATGGACTAGAAGTCCTCCAATATATCCACAGTCGTAAATATAGCTTGTGGAATGAATGCAGCCAACTATTTCACCATTAACTTCTGCCACAAACATTTTGAAGGATTCGAGTTGGCTCAACATTTTCACGAGCTGAATATTGGTTAAATATGTGAACGGCGTGTCCTTGTGCTGCTCAAACAGCCTAGCAATCTTATCTGGGTCCCGGCTCTCTTTAACAGTGATATCCATACGACAGGCACCGTCCAATTATCCGTTTATTAAGATTCTTCTTCTAAAACCCCTTTCCGCTTCTTCTGTCCCTCATAGAGCTCTCTAACCCTTTTTAAAGTGTCTGCTTCAGACGGAGCCTTATCGCTCCTTATTCTAGTTATTCTCGCAAACCTCAGTGCGAAGCCAGACTTGTACTTTGGACTCCTCTGTATTTCACTGTAAGCTACTTCAACAACTATCTCCGGCTTAACCCAGACAGTATTATCCTCCTCTCTTATCTTGAGCTCTAGCAGTCTTCTAGTCATTTCTTCGAATTCCTCGTCAGTTAGGCCTTTGAAAGTCTTGCCCACTATCTCGTAGCCTCCAGTTTCCTCATCCAGTGCCGCAAGGAAATAGTCGCTTAACCAGCCCGTCCTCCTCCCGTAGCCCCATTGAGCACCGATTATGACTAGGTCAAGATAATCGGCTGTCTTCAGTTTAAGCCACAGCCTCCCCCTAGTGCCCGGCACGTAAGGACTGTTGAGAGCCTTGGCAACAACCCCCTCATGACCCTCCTCTAAAGCTTTCTTCAAAAACCCCTCGGCTTCGCTGATGCTTGAAGTTACTATCCTGGGAGCAAGGTTCACGTTTCTCCCAATCTGTTCAAGCGTGCTCCATCTCTGCGAGTAGGGCTCATCTATAAGCTGCCTACCGTTTAAATAGATCACGTCGAAAAGATACAGTTTAAGAGGTATTTTCTTCATTTCTTCTTCAATATTCTTAACCTTGGTGAACCTTCTCATTAAATCTTGGAAGGGCAGTGGTCTACCGTTTAAACCGACAGCTATAACCTCTCCGTCAAGTATCGCCTCCTCAGCATTAACCCCGTTTATAGCCTCGTCAACTATTTCAGGTATGCTGACAGTAACGTCTGTCAAACGCCTGCTGAAAATCCTAACATTGCCGTTCTTCTTATGAATCTGCACGCGAGCCCCGTCGAACTTGTACTCGAAAGCAACCTTCTTATGATATTTGAAGACCTCTTCCACGCTGTAGACCATCTGTGCAAGCATGGGCTTAACTGGGTTGAAGAGGGTTAGACCCATGCTTCTCAAACCTTCTTCTCCTGACGTTAAAGCTACCTCAGCAACCTTTCCAAGATTGCCCGAGAACATGAGAGCCCTCCTTACGAGGTCCAGACTAGTTCCAGAGGCTCTTGCAATAGCCTCGAGCATAACTCCCTCTCCAACCCCATGCTGCATTTCTCCGAAAATATTCTTAACAATATATTTAGCTTCGAGCTCAGAGGCTCTCTCAAGCATTGATCTTAAGACGAGCTCCTTGTTCTCCCTCGACCTTGAACCGGTGGCGCTTGCGATCCTTTCAAAATATTCTGCAACATTCAGGATTGTCAGAGGCTTCTTGAAGAGAATAGTCTGAGAGGGTGATTCGATGATCTTGCTTATCGTAGCGTATCCTATTTCAAGGGTCTTAGAAGAGGCTTCTGGGAATATTTCTCCAACTATCAGCAGAACAGCTGGACCTATCTCCTCTTTCCTCAAGCCCTTCAGAAACTCTCCTATCATCCTAATCTTCTCAAGCCTCCTCGTTGTCTCGGAAAGCTTCTCGCAAAGCTCGGCGAGTTCGGCGAATAATGTCTCCCCGCTTTCCTTCATTTCCTCCCGGTTTCCATTTTAAAATGCTTCTCAGGCTGATAAACCTATGCGTTTTAAAAATGTGGGGTTCTTAGCCCGAGTGCCTCATGGTATTCGCTCAGCGACCCTCCATTCAAAATGGTTTTCAGGGCAGAAGCCAGTTTAAAAGCCATGTTTCTCTCCCAGTCATTTCCATATTTGCCCCTTAGTTTTATCGCAGCGCTTCTAAGAGCCTCTGCATTATTCCAGTTTTTCTCAAGAAGGTTAAAGACTTCGACGACATCCTTGGGGATATCCAGCATGCCGGCTTCTTCACTGTAATTGTCGAGCAGAAGTGTTAAGTATTCGCCTACACTAACATGGTTTCCCTTCCAATAAAGCTTTGCAGCGGCACCTCTTCGCGCAGCCTCCGTTCTTGTTTCAAGATATGCTTCATGCGTCAAGTTGTTGCAAGGTTCTTTACCATTTCTCCACGCTAAAGCAAGGATTCTGAGTATAGTCATGACTGTGCAAACATAAGGTGGGATATTGCTGTCGCAAACTCTGATTTCAAGCGTTGAATGCTTATGCTTATTCGCAGGGTTGAAATTCAGCTCCCTGTAATGATTCTGGTTTAAACCTCCCCTAGTAACAGGGATACAGTATTTACCGCCGCCGCGCAGCAGCCTGTTAGACGAGTACGGTGTTATTCTCCTCCTCCAGACGGGTGAGTTGGCGGAAACCGCTATGATGAAAGGAATATGATCGTGAATGTAACTTGCAAGGCTTCCAGCTTCCTCCCTGCTTAAACCCTTATCTTTAAAACCCAAGTGGAAATGAGTGCCTGCAAACCTGTCGTTCCATCCCCCCACTGGCAGTGGAAGAGCCTTGTCACCGATGGACGAATCACCATACTTTACGAGTCCACTGCTTATGGCTTGCAGGGCCTCTCTTACACTTCTAAAGGGCCTAGAAACGTATTCTGTGCCTATGCTCTTGTCAACGGTAAACCTTTCTTCTGTCTTTGAAGAGTTTACATCTGGGATGATAACGCGCCTCGATATTTTTCCCTCCCTAATTAAAATAGTATAGCATTCTATTTCGACACCTATCGTAAGGGGCTCTTCCTCCGCAACTAACACGTAATGGGCGCTCCTCGTTTTCAACAGGATTGAGAAAATGGCAAAATATAAATTTTATCCTATAATTAAATCTATTTTGCTGTTTAAAAAGAGGTGCTTCCTTCCTCTGACCGATGATTCAAAATGCTTTTCCTTTTTAAACGAAATATGGATACTCATGGCTATCATTCTGCTGTAAAATGCGATTTTCCCCTCTTCTCATTTTTATTGGTGACGCTGCTTCTGGAAACACTTGGAGAAAATCATGCAGCTGCGAGTTTCTTAAAAGAATGAAAGTTATTTGTGAAACAGACTGTGAATCAAGCTTGATTTACGGTGGCCACATCAGGATGAGCTTTTCTAGAAAAACATTTTTACCATGGAACAGTTAATTTGTAAAATACTCAACATGAGAATATTTGGTTTTAAAGCAACATTGCACCCTTTTTTCTAGCAACGCTAAAACTTAGAGATCATCAGGTTCAACAGGATTTTTCAAATTAATGTCTTGAAATCAGGCTGTTTTCAAAAACCCATAAGCTGAAACGATTAAAAAGATCCATTATGGGTGAAGAATTTTTAGGAAACACGATTGTTGCGAGTTAACTACTCTTATTCAACCGTCTCCGCTGTTTACTCTTCTGTATTGCACGTTGTTTTCGAAAAGGCTTTTGACGAGCGGCTCTGATATGGAGAACACCCCTATTCCCGTTAATAAGTGAAAACAGTTTAAAATATTTTCTGCAAAGCCTTAAAGGGGGCTCTGGTCACAAGCGATTTTTCTCAGCTTTAATCCATCGGGTTTAAAAAAAACAGTATTTAATGTGTTATGCCTATTTTAGTGTAGAGTTCCCTCGGGCTTTTCGCCTCCACCACTAGGTTCACGAAGTCAGCCCTGTTTACGAGCTCAGGGGGAACATACCTGCCTGTTAGAACAACGTCTGTTTCTTCAGGAACCTCGTCTAACAGCTTCAAAACGTCTTCGACGGAAACTAAGCCTATAAAAGCGGCTAAGCCTATCTCGTCTAAAACTAGGAGAGCTGGCTTCTCCTTGAGTTTTTCCCTAGCCAGGTTAATACCTTTTCTAGCCATCTCCTTGTCCTCCTCAGACGGGTTTTTAAGATCCACCCATCCTTCTCTTCCAAACAGATGAATCTCATACTCGGGCTGTAAGCGTTCAGCTATCAGGTATTCTCCAGTATTCCTCCATCCCTTCATAAACTGTATTATCACGGCTTTCAAACCATGGCCGACTGCCCTGACGGCTAAGCCTATCGCGTTAGTCGTCTTACCAGCTCCTGTTCCAGTGTAGAGGAATACTTTACCCAAAGATCACGCCTCCTCTAGGAAATGGGGCATATGCTCCACCCGCAGTCAATGCAGGTTAGGCACCCGCCCTCCTTTATGAGCCTTTTACTGCCACAGCTCGGGCATTCAGCATACTCGTTATTCTTGTTAAGAATTAGAACCGGTTTCTCCGAGGCGGCCGTTCTTGATGCCTTGCCCTCCGATTCTTCCCCGAAATCTTTTATTTCAACTCCCAGAGTCCTCGCGATTTCAATAGTTGAGTTTTCCACGATCTTCGCATACTTTCCCAGCTTCGAGGAAGGTGTGACTAAGACCTGATACGGGAGGGAGCCGTCACGGTAGATGGTGACTCCCTTTACTCTCATTGCACGTGCCAGAGTAAAAGCTTTCTGAACATCCTCTACAGTAACCCAGTTCGGCATGTTTATGGTTTTACTGACCGCGGCACAAATCCATTTCGTGAACTCAGCCTGAGCCCTCACATGATCCCACCAGGGTATATCGTACGCGGTCAGGAAAACACGGCGCAACTCCTCTGGTAAGTCGAGGCCTACGAGCGAACCGCCGTTGTCTGAAATCAGCTTAAGCGTCTTCTCATCATAAAGCCCGTTTTCCCTAAGTGCTTTCTCAAACTCAACATCCACGTAATAGAATGTTCCCACGCTAACCCTCTTCTCATATATTAGGGCAAACTGGGGCTCTATCCCGGAGGAAACGTCAACCAGCATTGAAATAGATCCGGTTGGAGCGATTGTGGTCACCTCCGCATTCCTAATTCCAAACCTAATTATCTCCTGCTGCAGGTCGCTCCAGGGAAGAGTCTGCCAGTCCTTATGATAGTAGCCTTCAATCGGCATCTCGCCGTCAGGGTAGGATGATTCAGCATACAGCGGGAATGCACCGCGCTCCTTAGAAAGCCTGCAAGACTCCTTCATAGCGTAGAAAGTCAGGTGCTCCGCTATTCTGCCCATCAGCCTAAAGCCCTCCTCGCTGTTGTAAGGTATTCTCAGGGCGAAAAGCAAGTCAGCCAAGCCCATGACGCCTAGGCCAACCTTCCTAGTAAGCTTAGTCGCACGCTCTATCTCGCTTAAAGGAAGCTTATTCACATCTATAACGTTGTCCAGAAACCTGAGGGCGATCCCAACTACTCGGCTAAACTCCTCCCAGTCGAAGACAGCCCCTTCTCTACTTCTTTTCACGAACGCATACAGGTTTATCGAACCCAGGTTGCAGGATTCGTAGGGGTACAAGGGTTCCTCTCCACAGGGGTTAGTGGACTTTATTAGACCCTTATGCTTCGCCATTATGTTTCTCCTGTTGATGTTTTCCAGGAAGAGGACACCCGGGTCGCCCGTCCTCCAAGCCATCTCCGCAATCTTCCAGAAAACATCTTTGGCACGAATAGTCCTCCAAGCCTTCCCATCCCTCGGGTTTACAAGCGGGTATGGTGCATCCTTCTCCAAGTAGTCCCAGAAATCATCGTTTATGAGGACGGATATGTTGAAGTTTTCCAGCTTCCCCCGTTCAGACTTGGCTGTTATAAACATCTCTATATCCGGATGGTTAACCTCGAGAATACCCATGTTCGCCCCCCTTCTCTTACCTCCCTGTTTAACCACATCTGTGACGGTGTCTATTATCCTCATGAATGAAACAGGGCCGCTTGCCACCCCTGAGGTGCTCGAGACAATGTCTCCCGCAGGCCTCAGCTTAGAATAGTTTATCCCAATTCCTCCACCGGATTTGAAGATGATGGCCGCCTGGGTTGCAGCATTCATAATAGACTCAATATTGTCCTCAACATCCAGCACGAAGCAGGCTGAAAGCTGGCCGAGCCTCGTTCCAGCGTTAAACAGCGTCGGGGAATTCGGCATGAACTTCTTAGAAACCATAAGATCATAATAGGCCTTGAAATTCTCATAATGGTTTTCAAACTCACCTGAAAGAAGCATTCTGAGAAAATCGCTCCAGGAGACCTTCATCCTGCCCTGAGAATTAAGCTCGTCGTAAAGCGCCTTCATTCGTTCCAAATGATGCTCGTTCCAGGTGACAACATACCCGTCGCCACTCTTCCCTAGACCAAGCTTATTCGCATAATTGCTGGCGTTGAAATCCTCTCTCGGAAACACTGCTAACCCCCCATCCTTGGAGAACACCCTCGGGTCGTGAAGAATATCCGGTATCACAACGGTTAAGGCGACTCTTTGAAACAACTGTTTAGGCGACTCCACGAGCTTACCGTTCTCATCTTTAAGAAGATAGCGGCTGACAAGCAGCCTGATCGCGTTAACAGAAAACTCCTTGTCAACTTCGTCTACAAAGCTTTTCTGAAGAAGAGCCTTCTTCTCCTCCCTTATCCTCTCCCTCTCCTTCCTGTAGAGAATATAGGCTTTAGCAACATCGTAAAGATCAAACTTCATAAGGGCAAGCTCAACAACATCCTGAATATCCTCGACATGCGGAGTTTCCCCAGCCTTATACTTCTCGTTTAAAACGTTTAACACATAGTTAACAACCTTCTCCAAAACCTTCTCATCATACTGTTTCACGCTCACCATGGCCTTCGCAATAGCATTCCTAATCCTCTGCGGGTCAAAATCCACAACCCTACCGTCCCTTTTAACAACCTTCCTTTTCTCCATGCGAAGCTTAAACCAAAGCTACAGGTATTAAAACATTAAACGACTTTCTTTCAACTTAATCAGAGGGAGAATCCTAACGAAAAACAAGGTTAACAACCTTCCTGTCATACGGTTAAGCAACAGCCTAAAGTTCCAAAGCATGTAAACAGATTACCGAAGCAATAACAGCGAGTTTCTGAAAACAGTAACATTACGAAAAACGTCGGGGGCGGGATTTGAACCCGCACGGCCCTCGTGGTTCCCATGGAACTCTCATGGGCCACGAGCTTAGCAGGCTCGCGAACATATGGGTTATGATCTCGCGCCTTAACCAGGTTTGGCTACCCCGACGTCTAGAGTAGATTAATTTAGGGGTCAAATAAAGCTTTTACTCCTCACTTATAAATAGCGGCTACGCTAGAGTTTAGTGCATGCTTGAAAGCATTGAAGGCGAAAGCCTTTACCTTTCTTCTCCTGTAAGCATTATTGATTTCAAGTCTATAAGGCTTAAAAGAATCGGTGTTTCTCCTTCTACAGAGGAGAGGAGGACGGGATGAATATAGTTGGGATCTTGATTCAGATTATTGTTAGTGTTATTATAGTTGCTCCGGTACTTTGGATCGCGGGTAGAGTTCTTGCGGGAAAGGGTAAGGCTAAGTTCACCGACGCTATTTGGATAGTCGTCCTAGGAGTGGTCTTGGGTTCAATCGTCGGCGCTTTTCTCAGCGGCTGGGTCGCGGCTCTGATTACGCTTATAATTTGGCTGGCGCTTATCAAACACTTCTTCGACTGCGGATGGTTGAAAGCCCTTGTAATAGCCATCGTCGCAGCATTAATCTTCGCGGTTATAATCGTGGTTCTGGCTCTCATCGGAATCGGAGTAGCAGGGCTCCTCTAAACATTCATTGAATAATGCCCCGTCAACCAAGGAGGCTTCAATAAGCTAGTGTTGCAACACGCATACCTCGAGTCTTTAATAAGCCTTGCCCAACTACCGACTTTTTACATAGCTAGTGATATATGAAGGGTTAGCTACCGTCTTCGAAGCATATTTCCCAGTGCAGAGGGTTCTCGCCAGAAATCATTGGAACTATTAAGGACCCATTAGCCCCAGGCTGCACCGGTGTTGGACGGTTGTCAACAATAGCTCTAACCTGCCTCGTCGGAATGCCGGCTGCAACAATGAAGCCCAGCTGGCCCGCCGGCCTTTGCAACTCGCCTTTCAACATTTTTTTCGACTCGTCCCAAGCTACGTTCCGCAGTTCTCCGCCGCCTGTTAAGTGGAAGCTTGTTCCAACAATCCAAGGGTTTGAACGCTTCTCTCGGATTGCCAGCACTCTGGCTGCAG
This sequence comes from Candidatus Brockarchaeota archaeon, assembly GCA_017601225.1. Lineage (GTDB taxonomy): Archaea > Thermoproteota > EX4484-205 > EX4484-205 > JAAOZP01 > JAAOZP01. Next base: position 25,447 of record JAFNIX010000006.1, read on the forward strand.
GGCCGAAGAACGTAACTTGCACAGTCTCATCTGTGGAGCTCCATAAAAGTTTCCCAGCGTCCCCGGGATGCGTGTAGCCGCCCCGCCTGGGTTTAGATGGGGCTTCTCCAAGGAACTGGCCCGACCAGAATTCGTAGACCCAGTATTTCCTATCAGGGTTTAACCCCAGCAGGCTCCACGGAATATTGAACCTTGTTATCAGGTGCTCTCTACCTTCCCTAGTCTTTGGAGGCTCCCAGGCGAACAGGCCGGCGATGATCCAGCTGTCCCATTCAGTTTCCACCTGTTGCACCCAGATGTTTCCCCCATCCTCCTCGATGCTTACCGCCGTGGCCTCGCTTCCGCTGCGGCTCATGTCCTCGTATGACAATTGTTCAACAGTAACAGGTTCGAAAAGGTCCACGGGCTTTGCTGAGGATCCGGCTGGCGGCAGCACTGAGAGTAAGACTTGCCACCTGTCTTCAGGCAGAGTAGCAAGGTCGTCGCCGATACTGATCTCGCCGCCCGAAAAGTATGCTGCCGTGGCACGGATCCTAGCCTCCTCAAGCGTGCCAGGTGGGCCAACGCAGAGACATGAGGGCTGGATTATCCCCCACCTGTGGTTTTTCCACAAGTGGGACGCAACAGACCTATAGTTTTCCTTCATGAACTGCCAAGTAACGTATCCGGTGTTTCCCGTGTCGTTGCAGGTGTAGAGCAGCTGGAAATATCCTAGGCCGCAAGGCTCATATGGGTTACAGTTTAACACTAGGCACTCTGGGTCAATGTTCCTCAGGGTTTCAGAGATTAACCTACATCCTAGGCGTGCAGCCTCAACACCTCCTCCGGCTACGATTCTCCGATTATACCGGTTGCGTAGACGCGGGTTGCACGGGCCGCCCATAAAGTCGAGCTTGAAGTATTTGACTCCCTTCTTGGCTAGTGAAGATATTTTTTCACGGAGATAGTTCTGAGCCTCAGGGTGCGTAAGATCCAGGGCGTAAACCTTTCCATACGGTTTCCAGAACCATGTCCAGTATGGGGCTGGCTTCTCCTTCTCGTCTCCGAGAAGCCACTCCGGGTGTTTGGCAGCAACCGGGTCGAACTCGCTGATTGTGAAAGGCGCCTTCCAGACCCCTAGGTTGAAACCCATTTTTTCAAGCTGCTCCGAAAGCCATTTCAACCCGTGGGGGAACTGCTCGTTCTCATCGTATGAGCTTGGCAGATAGTCTTTCTCCCAGCCAAGGTCGACCTGAATATTCTTGAGCCCAAGGCTCTTTAAACGCTCAGCCCCGATCCTAGCGTTCTCCAAGACGCGTTCCTCGCTGACGCCTAACCGGAAAGGGTACCAGCTGCACCAGCTTACCGGAGGGTTTTCTAAGGACCTGATTCGGTTTTTCTCCCCGACAATGTCTCCAAACTCCTCTAGGAGAAGCCAAGGGTCCCTCCCAAGCATCAGCACAACGTCTTCCAGCTTAACGGACTCCCCAGGGTAAACTATTACGTCGCCGGCGTCAAAACCCATCTTCCATCCAGCGACACCTAGGCAACTGTTGAACCTTGTTTCAACCATGCCGAGCCATCTTTCAAACGTTAGGAAACCCGCTAAGAAAGCCATCCTGTCAAATGGGTTGTAGACTTCCCAGCAGACTTGAGACGACCCTTGGACCTCGCTGCTTGAAACCTGCTCCACCACTTCACTACTCGGCTTCGGGCTCCGACTTAGCTTTCGAACACGCCCCCAGTAGCCACCTTCCTCGTATACTCGTGCTTCCCCCTGTCTTACTCCAAACGAGGTTTCACCCGGCCCCGCGGATTCGAGTAGAGCAAGCTCATTGAGACAGGCGGTCTTGGTCGAAAGGTTTTGGAAGAAGCTGCTTATTTCAAGATGGTTCGGATGGTTAGTGATATCCTGAATTATTTTCGCGCCGGCTGTTTTAAACATCCAAGTCATTCTTAAGCCTTCCTCGTTCTCCAGCCTCTCTACCCTAAGCTCCTCCGGGTAATGCTTATGTCCGCTTAAGCATACGTTGCATGTTAAAGATCCGATCTTAAACCCGGGCCACTGCGGGGAGGAAAGACGCCAAGCTGATTCTTCCGTTTCAACCTTAAATGGCCCGGCTGAAAACACGGTTCTAATTCCAGTCAAGCTTCAACAGTCTAGGCGGAATGGTAATTAAGCGTTGCGCCCTAGTTCTTGGAGACGCACGTTTAAAATAAGGATTATGTATGCTACATGTGTTTAATCAGGGTTGTCTACCAGTATCCTTCAACACTTTTCTAAACGAGTCTAGGAAATACTCCATCTCGGCTCTCCCCTCGTAACCCACATTGCCTATTCTAGTCGTCTCATTCCTCAGCTTGCCCATTCCTCTAGCTATCAATATCCCATATTCCTCATACAGCCTCTTGATTATTGAGTCAGCATTAAGCCCCGTGTTTTTGAAAACTATTATCGCCGTAGACCAGTATTCTTTATCGCGTGGAAAAACCTCAATGTTCTCTGACTCTAAGAATTCATATATCATTCTAGCGTTCTCAGAATGTCTCCTTATTCGTTCTTCATACCCCTCTTCTTTCAATATTTCAAGCGCTTCAGCCATACCATATATCAAAGGCACCGCGGGTGTAAAGGGGGTCTCCCTCTTAAGATGGAACCGGTGAATCTTCTCAACGTCTAGATAGAAGCTTCTTCGTCTAGGATTTTTCAAACCCTTTTCTAACGCCTTCCCGCTTACTGAGACAAAGGATAAGCCTGGAGGTCCGCCAAGCCCTTTTTGGCTTGCAGTCACGCAGACATCAACGCCCAGCTTATCAGTATAAAAGGGTTCAACACCGAGGTCTGAAACCGTGTCCACGAAAACCAGGATCCCTCTCTTTCTAGCAATGTTGGCAACCTCCTCCATCATTCTGAAGGTTACTCCCGTAGAGGTTTCATTATGCACTATGAAGATGCTTTCCACATTATTGTTCTCAACCGCGTCCACCATGCTTCTAAGGCTTGGTATACTTCCCCATTCTGATCTAACGATGACAGGCTTAGCGCCAACCTTCAAAGCATTCTCCACAATCCTTCCGGTGAATTCTCCGAAATCCGGTATAAGCACCTTCTCATTCTCATAGACAAAATTCTGGAAAACCATGTCCACTCCTGCAGTCCCAGAGCCGCTTATAATGTAAACATTGTTTTCAGTCTTGAAAACATTTTTCAAGCCTTCCTCAACCTTCTCGTAAAGGACGTGGAACTCTTCACCCCTATGGTTTATGATGGGTTTAGCCATCGCCTTCAAAACCCTTTCAGGCAGGGTTATCGGGCCTGGTATCAGCAGCATACGGGATTTCTGAGCCATCTCCCGGAAGAATGTTAAAAACGTTTTTAACCCTTTCCTAGGCTAACCGGTCTTGAGCCACCTGGTGAACCCGGTTTCACACTCGTAAGCATAGGACAATTTTAACAGGGTTGTCTCATCGAAATGGTTCCCTATTAGTTGAAGACTCACGGGAAGAGATTCGACGAAGCCTGCTGGAACACTTACAGCCGGAAGCCCAGCCAGGTTGACAGCCACCGTTTCAAAATCCATCATGTACATTTCAAGCGGCGACACTATTTCTCCTATTCTCCAAGGAAGGACGGGCATGGTTGGCGTCGCCAGAGCGTCGAAGTCTCTAAACAGGAGCTTGAAATCATCATGTATCTTCCTCCTGACCCTGCAGGCCTTCATGTAGAAATCCTCCTTATAGCCTGCGGATAGCACGAAGGTTCCTAGGAATATTCTTCTCTTAACCTCCTCCCCGAAGCCCTCCGTCCTAGTCTTAACAATCCTCTCCTCCCATTTGCCTTCGACACGCTTCCCTCCGTAACGGATCCCGTCGAACCTTGCAAGGTTGCTTGAACACTCCGCCATGGCTATGATGTAGTAGGCTGGAAGAGAATACTTCAGGAAGGGGAAAGATACCTCTTCAACTGAGCATCCAATTTTCTCAAGCACACCGATGGCATCGTAAACCTTTGCCGAAATTTTCTCGTCAATATTCATGAAACCCTCTTTAATAATGCCGATCCTCAGACCTCTGGCCCCGCCCATGGCTTCTTCAACATAATTCGGAGGCTCCCGGCTTGAGGTGGTTAAATCCCTCGGGTCGCCTCCAGATATTACTTGAAGCAGCAGAGCGGTTGACAACGTGTCCCTGGCCATCGGCCCTATTTGGTCGAGACTGCTAGCGTAGGCTATTAAACCGTAGCGTGAAACCCTGCCGTAAGTCGGCTTTAACCCAACCACCGAGTTGAAGGCCGCAGGGTTCCTTATTGATCCCCCCGTGTCGCTTCCAAGAGCAAGCTCAACAGCCCCGGTTGCGAGTGAGACCGCGCTTCCACCACTGCTTCCTCCAGAAACCCTTGAATGGTCGAAAAAGTTTCTCGTCGGACCGAAGAAAGAGGTTTCAGTGCTTGACCCCATTGCGAACTCATCCATATTCGTCTTTCCAATTATGATGCCGTCCTCCATCTTTATCTTCTCAACAACAGTAGCATCGTAAACAGGAACATAGTTTTCAAGCATTCTTGAGGCGCATGTAGTCCTCAGCCCCCTTGTGGAAATATTGTCTTTAACCGCAACCAGTAGGCCGGCCAGCCTGCCTGTTTTACCGCCTGTTCTGATTTTATGCTTAAGCTCCTCAGCGCTTCTAAGTGCGCCGTCCTTGTCAACCGTTATGAAAGCATTTAGCCCTCTTGTTTCCTCGATTTTTTCAAGAGCCCTGTAGACTTTCTCAACCGGATCAGCGGGGTCCAAAGCCTGTTTTAAAAAACTGTTTACCCCAAAACTTGTCCTGACACAAACCATTTCTCATCCTTCTCTCCCGCGTTCTTTAAAACATCATCCTCTGAAAGGGTTTCAGCCGGCTCGTCTCCCCTGAGGGTCTCGGTGAAACCGGTCACATATGCCATTGGCTCAACGTCAAGCTGCAGGCTTCTCACGGTGTTGAAATACTCTAGTATCTCGTTAACATCCTTCTGGAGTCTTTCCACGTCAGCGTCGCTCAGAGAGATTCTGCAAAGCTTAGCGTAATGTAGAACCTCCTCTTTTGAAACAACTACTTTTCCACTCATCCGAACGCCCCTATTTCTCTCAAGAATGTCTATTTATCGGTTTCCTCAATAACAGCCGAAGCTTGCCGTTTTGGGAATCGGAGTGTCCGGGCATTCCAGTATTTAAGCCTATTAGACACCGGTAGCTATATTTTTAAAAAAAGCACTACGCAAGCCCCCTAGTGGCCGAATGGTTTCTAACGGGTAATATGGAAATCCTTAAGCCTACTGGGTCTGTGAACCGGTTTCCTCCATCTGGTGTCTAACGGCCTCAGGTATCTCTGGGAAGCTTGATTTCATTTTCTGCGAAGCCAAGATGGATGCTTCCTTCAGAATCTGGTCTGCCTCGCTGTCAGGCGCGATATATGTCTCGTAGCCTGTGACCTCGCCAGCCTGTATAAGCACTCGGTTCATCATGTCTTCAACCTGTCTGAGGCTGTCGGCAACCTGTGGCGCAACATTCCTTATCTCGTTTCCAACCCTGTTCACTACATTAACAACGGGTCCAAGGATCTTCAGAGTCTCCTTAAAGTCTATCGTGTCCTCGAGCCTAAGTATTACTCTTTCAAGAGCAAGCCTGTTGCTCAGAATTATCTTACCCATCTTCCTTACTTGAGCGACCTCGTTCGCATAAACTTGGGCGCGGGAATTGTCTCGCTCAACAAGAGCCTTCTCAACTTCTTTGAAAAGCTGCTCGTCCCTCATCTTGATCCTATGGTATATCCTGTCGAGGTTCTGCTCCTGAATCTTAAGCATCGCGACTGCTTCCCTTAACGCATCTTGAAACGCGTGCTGGTCCGCTGGTTGCGGGGGTGGTTGAGGCTTCCTTCCGAATAACGGACTCATCTTTATCATTTATCCGCCTTATGTCGTGGCTTAAATATTTTTAGTGACGCAATAAATCTTTACTTTAAGGTAGATAAAACTTAATAGGAATCCTTTATTGGTGTCAAGCAGAGTGGAAGTGTCCAGCTTGGGCTGGCGGAGCGAGCTTGAGAAAACTGCGATAAGAAAGGCGCATGAGGCAGTTACAATGGACAGTCAGGGGGACTACAAGTCTGCCCTGAAGCTCTACAGGGAGACTATTGAAATACTCATGCAGCTTTACACGTTGACTGATAATGATAGTATGAAAAGGGTCTATCTAGACCGGATAAGGGAGTATCAGAAAAGAGTTGAAAAGCTTGAAGGATTTATGAAGAGGAAGGAGGAGGTTGTTTACATCAATAAAACCGAGGCCAAAGAGGGGGAGGACAAGTGGCTTCAAGACGTCGTCCTGATAGAGAAGCCCTCTGTCAGGTGGGAGGACATCATAAACCTGGAGGAGGCTAAGAAGAAGCTATACGTCAACGTGATTTTTCCAACTATCCGGCCGGATGTATATAAGCTACCCTGGTCCACAGGGATCCTTTTCTACGGGCCCCCGGGATGTGGAAAAACACTCTTGGCAGCAGCCCTAGCCAACAGCATCAGGGCCACCTTCTACTTGGTTAAAGCATCTTCAGTACTTTCTAAATGGCTTGGAGAGTCGGAGAAGAATATTGCTAGGCTTTTCGAACACGCTAGGAGGAACAGCAGCTCCAGCGAGCCTGCTATACTTTTCATAGATGAGGTTGAAAGCATCGTCGGAACCCATATTTATGAGACAGGGGGCGAGTCGAGAGCCAGGCTGCAGCTCCAGCAGGAGATGGATGGTCTTGCAAGCAAGGGTCGTGTGGAACACGTCTATGTGATAGCTGCGACTAACAACCCTTGGCTCCTGCCGGATTCCTTCCTAAGAAGGTTTGAGGAACGCCTTTACGTTCCTCCTCCCGACATTACGGCTAGGAAAAAGCTCTTCATGTATTTCACATCTAAGCTCAGCCTTAAGCCGCCGATATACTACGATGAGCTGGCGCGTTTAACAGAAGGATATTCTGCTCACGATATTGAAAACATATGTAAAGATGCTTTCAAGATGACGATTGAAGAATTCTTTGAGCAGGGTGACCCGATGAAGGGTGACCCTAGGCCCGTCAGCATGGAGGATCTTGTTAAAGCGATTAAAAACAGGGGTAGCAGCATAAGCAGGGAGAGCCTGGCTAAAATGGAAGAGTGGAGGAGGGAAAGAGGCTCTGCTTAAACAAGCTCCTCCTCGCGTTTTACAATAACCTTCTTCTCCTTAATGAGCTCGTTCAAAAGGCTTTCAACCTCGTTCTTCCCCATCGAAAGGTCTTTTGCGCACTTCTCTATGTCGAAGGAATCCGTGTTCGCCTTAAGATATTCTAAAACCCTTTGCTTAGCCTCCTCCCTAAGGTCGTGGCTAGGCACCTTTGGAAAAGTTGTTTCAAGCTTTAACAGGGCAAGCCTCTCCGCCTCCTTGATGACTCTCTCAGCCTCAACGTCAACGGCTTCCGACCTGATGGCTGTCGTCTTGGTTATTATTGATGCTGCTTCCTCGAGTTTAGCCTTGACTCCGACGAACTCCTTCTCGAGATTCGGCAGGGGGCTTGTTTCACTTATCCTGGAGAGCAGTCTCGCCAGCTGCGGGAGCATGCCGTAAAGCTCCTCGGACTCAACCATTGTTTCAAGCCTGAGCTTAATGGTTAACACGAGCAGGCTTGACTGGTAGATAAGCTTAGCAACCCTTCTCAGCATGGCTATCTCCTCAGCATAGGCCTTAGCCCTGTCGTGATCGTTTTTTTCGAGAAGAAGACTTATCTTTTCAAGGTACTCGCTGTCCTTCCTCCTCAGGTTCCTTACAATCTTTTCAAGATCGTAAGACACAAGCTCTATGTCTGTCAACGACTCTCTGAGTAGAAGCTTAACCCTCTCCATGCTGCCTGCGGGCTCCATCTTTACCTTCTTCTCCCCTCCAATTCTAACACTCCACCGCTCGTACCTACATAAGCATAGCTTACGAGGCCTTTAAAGATACCGTTCTCCAGAATCCCAGGGGTATTGTTGAAGAAATCGTCCAGCCAGTCGAGACTACGGTTTTCAGGCAGGGGGACGTCGATAATAGCGTTTCCAGAGTCTGTTATTACTGGACCAACCTTGCCGCTTCCCGTCCTGATTCTAACGCTTACTCCAAGAGCCTTTTCAACCCTTTTTTTAACAAGTAGAACCAGGTTTTGAAGAACCTCCACGGGTATTGGGAACCCCGGCGGAACCCTGTCAGCAATCTTCCTCTCATCCAGAATCAGAACCATCTTCTTAGAAACTGAGCTAAGAACCTTCTCGAGAAGCAGGGCGCCTCCCCCGCCTTTTATCGCAGTCAACGATTCTCTTTCCACAAGGTCTGCACTATCTATAGTAACATCCACATAGTCTATCTGGTTGAAGCTGGTGGCTTCTAAACCCTCCTCGAAAATCTTGAACTCTATCTGGCGAGAAGATGGGACGAGGCGAACATCTCTAATAATGCCCGCCCTGATTCTCTCAGCCAGCAGAGGCAGGAAAACGTCTCCCATCGTACTTCCGGAGCCCAGACCAATAATCATCCCGGATTCAACATGGGTTAGAGCCCTCTCAGCTGCAAGCCTCCTCAGCTCGGTGAGGCTTCCAGTCATCTCTTCAAACCAGCCGGCTCAGGTTGCTCAGGGTTTCCCTAGCGACACGGTAAGCCCTGTTCAACTCTTCTTCAAGCCTCGACAAGTCGCCCAGGATGAAGTCAGGCTCCTTGGAAGCATGCTTGCTGCCACCGTTTAAAATAGCAGGGGCCGCTGGAGGCTTAAACCCTATGCTGTGTTTCTGAGCTAGAAGAATACTCCTTTTAACCATTTCAAGCCTGAGCGTTTGAAGAAGGCTCTCCAGCTTTTCAACACCCTCATGGGGACCACTATTCCCACCGTTTTTCAACTCGTCAATCCTTCTCCTAACGGTTTTCATCATCTCCATTATTTCAAGAACCTCGGAAACAAGGGTCTCGGACTCCTCGCCCTTGACATCTTGTACAAGCATCTTTAGCATCATTTCCACTGCAGGGACTGACTTATATGGCTTTTTATAATGGTTTCAATACAATCTTCTTTACTAGTTTATTCAGAAAAATTCCTGAAAAAGCTTACAGCACCGGTTTCTAAACACGTTCCTCCAGCAGCCGGCTCAGCCAAAGCTTACGCGAAATTAAAAGCCATAGTCAAAAAGCTTAAAACAACCCTAAAGCAGTAGTACCGCAGCCCCAGTAGCTCAGCCTGGTTAGAGCGCCTCCTTGGTAATGCTGAAAGCGCTAATGGAGGAGGGCGTGGGTTCGAAGCCCACCTGGGGCTTATTTAAGGCTGAAAATCGAAATTGTTTAATGCATGCGTCAAGCTAGCCATAGGAAAACCTCTTTCCCCCTAGTATACAGGTCTTCAATTGCTAATTTCTCAGTGTTGTTCTCCAAATAATATCCTATGATGCGGGTAGCAATCTTACGTTCAATTAGTTGTTCAGCAAGGAAGTGAATGTAGTCGATAAGAGAATTGAGGTCGCAATTGCCCGCCCACATAATTACTTTGTTGAAGCGCTCCGATTCCAGTTCGCAGAATATTGAGGTGGCTGAGGTTATTACCAGCTTCTTCTCTCTCCCGAGTAGGGGCTTAACCTTCGGATGTTGCTTAAACTTCTGAAGGAGCAACCGCTCCCGTTTTTCATAGACTTAGTGTGCGTTAGATTTCACTAGTCGTGAACATTCTACTGTTGTTGGCGGTCATAATGCTTAGCCGCAAATATTTTAGAAAAATTGTCAGGAACCATTCCGCTTAATAAAGCAGGTTAATTGTAGACTATCCCTGCTTTAGCTTAATGTTTAGGCAGCTGTTTTGGGTTTACCTTTTTCTAAAAAATAAAGCGCGTTTTTGAAGCTTAAATTGAGAAATTATTAACATAATCTTAGATTCTAAATTTATTGAAAACTTTTTAGGTGGAATCACGGTATGGAAGGTCTTTATGAACACATAGCTACTACTGTTCTATCAATGTAACAGTAATGATAAGACTTATGTATAGACGACACGTGAGTATATGCTTTAGTAAAACCTTGGGAGGAGTTTAGAATTTGAGTTTCGGATTGCACGCTACTTGTCTAAATTTCTCAAGAAAAAGACAGACCTGCTATTGCTTAATCCTTCTCTTAAAAGCTGAATCGTAATAGCTGTTTTTAAGCACTTTTACTTAGTAGTTGGATAGTCTAGCCACAAGAAAACCTCTTGTTCTCCTACGTCCAAATCTAGGATTGTTAATTCTTCAGTATTGTCTTCCACATCATATCCTAAGATGCGGGTGGCAATCTTGAATTCAACGAGCTTGTTAGCAAGAAAATGAATGTGTTCCAAAAGAGGTTCCAAATCGCTATTCCTTGCTCTCATAACTATCTTATTGAAGCGCTCTGATTCTAGTTCACAAAATATTACAGTTATCGGAATTACCACTAAAGTCCTCCCCCCTTCCAGTAAAGGCTTGACTTCGGGATGTTCCTTAAATTTCTGAACGAGAACCTGCTCTCGTTTATTATAGACTTCTTTTACAAACGATAGACTATTCCTATATGTCTTTTCATTTGAAGCCCCGTGATCGTATAGTTTAACGGTAACAAAGTATATCTTGTCCGCCTTAGCTAATGCAGCGTCAAAGAGACTGTTTACAAAACCTTCTACATCTTTAGGTTCGCTTGTGTATACGGTGATTTCGAAGAGTATGTTTTCATATCTACCGTCCACCGTAATTGAACATTCTTCCATTGTAGTTTTCCACCTCTTGTTTAGATACGCCTGCACATTCTTCCCAACTAATTCAGGGTCGTCGCCCCATCCCCAAACCCTAGCCCCTTTCAGCTTCCTCACCTCTTAATCTTCTATACTCTCTAAACGCCTCTATATGCTCAGGCTTAAAGCTTCCTATCTCGTCCATAAACTTTTTACACTCCCTAGCTGGAACTGAAAAATAATAGCGTATGTTGTCTGATCTTTCATCTTTCTCGGTTTCGTAAGGATGAAAGCCTAAGTCCATAAGTATTTGACGTAAGCCTTCTAAGCCTTCTTTACATTTAGAATAAAATCGTATTTGAAGCCGTTTTCTGCGAACTATACAAGCACTTCCATCTCCAGAGAAGAAACCCTTCAAATACGCCTTCTTCCCATCATAATCTAAATGTTCTCGTGGAACTCTAAATTCATAAGCCCCCATCTTAACATCGTAATCGCTTAAATCATAGAATACACCTTTAGAATATATTGCTGCAGTAATCAAGCCATCCTTTCTTTCATAATGATGCGGGGTCAATCCATATATCTTCATGGAAGACTCGTCAAATAACTCTATAAGTATCCTATCTTTAGAGTAAAATCTCGTCGAATGATCTGTATGATGTCTTCCTTTTGAGTTTATTTTTTGATGATAAGCATTGCTTCCATCGGAAGATATTAGTCCGAAGAGTACCGCTTTCTCAAATGTAGCTATTTCCCTCACGCCCTCTTTTGACACTTCGAGCAGCATTCCACGGCTCAGCGGGAAGAGGATTCGTTCTTCCTCGACACGTGCTTCTGAAAACACACCAATGGCGACACCAGCTTTGATTAATTTATACTCGTTACTGCCCGTTTCATGTACCTCATATTCGCCAAACGACCTGGTTTTGTGAGGAGCCTCTTCACACCCATCTTTTCTACCAGTATCCTCCGGCTCCCCCTGAAGAAACCTCCTCTCATACTGCCTTACAGCTGAGCCCCCGCCCATCTTCTACCTTCTCTGCCACAGTCGACTCAGATCCAGAAGGTTGTGAGCAGCAAGTGTTCTCATCGCGCGCTCCTTATCATCAAACCAAAGATCGATAATGTCCTGGGGCATCATTCCTCCACATGCTTCACAGTAACACTCCTCGAATCTTATCGAAGGATCTCTGAGGTCGTAGAACAAGCCGTCCCAGTAATACTCTCCATGCTTCGCCCTCAGAAACCAAGAGAGGTTGCTAAAACTAACATCCTTATACTCCCAGAGCTTAACGCCAACGCCATAGAGGAGAAATTCAAAATCGTTTCTTAAACTTCTCCTCAGGGTCAGTAAGATCTGTGGTAGAAAGTAATCCAGCATCTCCTCTTCGAAAAGCTCCCTAGCGGGCATAGCGAAGGAAACATAGCCCATTTCAACCTGCCTTCTGACAGCCCAATCCATCTGGCGCAAGTTAGCGCCCTTAACAAGGCCGATTAACGGGATATCTAGCTCAAGGAAATCATTCGCAAAGGAAACAAGCCTTATCGTTTGGGACCACGACTGGTAAAGAGGAACATCAGTGTAAGTATAGTTGTCAGGAACCATTGTGGCGTCGGGCCTCAGTTCCTCAATCAGCCTGAAATAATCCTTGGTTTCAAGCCTATCAATAAGCTCGTCGGGCATAACTGTTGACAACAATATTTTGCCGTCGAAGCCAAGATAATCGTGAAGACCCTTGCTGGAAGCTTTAGACAAAAAGTTCTCATTAGTAAGCAGCTGCCAGAGCGGCACGAAAACCGCTGGTACTTGAAACCCCTCTCTCCATATCCAAGACCTTTCATCAGAAATATCGATCTCAGGTATAAACCTGGGGAACTTTATCCTCGCCACCTGTTTTCTTCCTAAAGATGAGACTTGCACTGGAGAAGGCCTCTCTTTGCCTCCAATCGGGCAATACGGCCTGAGCCTGCAGAAACTCTTCGGATGCGTTATCCCAGTGTAACTGGTACCCTTAATACACTTATCAACTAAACATGTCTCAATCACGCAGCCGATGCAAGCCTTCTTAAAATATGGGCAGCTTACACAATCAAACCCACACCTGCTCCTCCTCAACACATTTACTTTTAACACTTCCAAGATTTAAGCAGATACGTCCAGCCGGGCTCAAACAACCTACAATCATGTTTTAAAGGAAGCCTCGGGAGGGATTTGAACCCTCGCCTAACAGCTTTCCCAGCCTTTTCAGCTTACAAGGCTGCCACTCTACCAGGCTGAGTTACCGAGGCTCACCAGCTTTCTTCGAAAAAGGGGCTTAAAACGTTTTCGCCGAAAACCCTTTAGAAGGTTGAAAGGCTAGGCCGAGCATGTTTAACGCTGGTGGCAGTGGTTAAATAGAAGGATTTGCGAAATAGGATTAGTCTACAGTATTGTTTATCCTTAATCTTAGTAAAATATTGGAATTAATCTTGTCTATTCACGTTACTCGCATCAGAGTCTTGTTTCCAAGTACTAGTTATTGAAGGGTCTTTGCTTTAATCGCGTTTTCTGCGCTTTTAAAACTTTTAAAGAAAAGACGTCGAATCTGATGAGAATGTACATCGCGCATGGCCCCCTGAAGTGCGGGAAGTCCTGTCGCAAATGCGATTACCTTAAACTCGGGCTATGCGCCGGGTGTAACCCCTCGAGAAGAAACCTTTGCTTAGTTTACCAATGTGTCGTGGGGAAGGCGAGGATCATGGGAATAACTCTCAGGTGCAGTACTTGTCTGCTCACCACGGCTTGCGTCAAGTCCGGCAGGTTCTCCCCTCCCGAAATAGACGCCTACTATAGGCTGAGCCTGATGCTAGAATCATGGGGGCTAAAGCCCCGCGATATCGCTCTCCCCCGCCTAATCCCTGAGATTCCGCTCGAGGAACCCGTGAGGCCGAGGAGGGATTTGGGGATGGATGGGGTTATAGTGTCGATCTCAAAGGTCAACAGCGAGAACGTAAGGAGGGTTGAGAGCGAAGGCATACATAATTTTCTAAACTTCGACAGCCAGATTCTGCTCTCCACCATAATGCCGGACAGGCTCCTGACGGAGGAGACGTTCAACTTCACAGTGGGCTTCGCGAAGAAAGGGGGCTTCGACGGGGTGATCGGGTGGGATATGCCTGTCTATGCCGACTACCCTAAAGCCTTGAACCTATCCAATCTAATCGAAGCCACGCTCCTAACGATAAAGTACGTTAAAGAAGGGATACTGACAATACCGTTGCTGAAGGGCGGGGATTCTTCGGAAATAGTGCTCCACGCAGAGTGGTTGAGGAAACTGGGTTTCAAGAGGATCGGGCTTCATACTACCGAGTACGTCCTAGCTAGGAGCCGCCGCGCTGAGATTTATGGAGACATGATTAAGACCGCTAACGACCTCTACTCGCTAGGGCTGATGAAGATATATGAGATTGAGGCGAGGCCTTTAATAGTGGGGATTTTAAGCCTTAAGGTCCTGCCTGATTTCTACAGATCGGATCCGGAGATTTCCCTGGCGGGCATGTCTTGGTTGACAGAGGCCAGGAATTGGCATGCATACGCGGGCACGCCCTCCGGCGCAGACATAATAGACTTAGGATCGCACCTAATGGAGTGCGATTGTGAAGCATGCTCAGGCAAGTCTCCGAGCCAAATCACCGAAAACCCGGATGAAATAGCGTGGCATAATTGGATCCAGCTTAAGGAATATGCGGAGAAGGGAAGGCTGGATGAAATACCTGTTTACGACATGATATTGGAGAAGGATGATTGCTTGGCGGTCGTGGGGGATCTACACATAGGCGTCCCCCAATCCCTCTGGTTGCCGTGCTTGAGGAGGCTTATGAAGATCCACCCGACTCACCTGGTTCTTTTGGGCGACGTATTCGACTTCGTGAAAGGGAAGCCGAAGGCATCGCAGGTCGTCGGCTTCTTCAGGCTCCTGAAAGATCTTGGTGTTCACATGAAATGCGTGCTGGGATGCTCGGATTCCAATGTCTCCGGATTTTTAGAAACCCTGATGAGGCTTGCGTTCACGGAGGGGCCGGAGGAACCCCAGCTATATAATCCGAACCCGATGTTAACGGAAGCCGTGAGGGGCCTCGTGGCGTTCTGGAGGTTCTCGAGGGAGGAGGTGAGGGTTAAGCTGGCGAACGGAAAAGTGGTAAGGCTGAGCCATGGCCACGAGCTCGGCCTTCAGAAGGACATGGGCGCGGAGGAGATAATGGGGGAACTCCTAAGGAATAAAGATCCGAAGTAGATCTACGTGATAGGGCACTATCACAAGTCGCTTTATAGGCCCGAGGAGGGAGGGGTGATGTTGGGCGCCTGGCAAGCTGTAACTCCTGAGGATAGGAAGATGGGGCTCTCGCGCGACGTGGCAGATATGCTGCTGATCAGGGGGGATGGGTCGATGGAATTGTTGAAGGGGATGTAGGGAATGGGCCAGCTTAGTGCTGAGCTGAACTACGAGAGGAGGCTTGAGAGGTACGAGGAGGAGTGGGAGGAGCGCATCATCAAGAGCGAAAACTGGGAAGAAGAATTAGAGCGCTATTTGAAGGAGGCCATGGAGAGGTGGGAGGAGATAGAGGGGCAAGAGGAGGAGCCTAAGGTTGAAGCAAAAGAATACGAGGACTCCTCCCTGCTGATGATGGAGGGTAATTTGTCCGAGGACGAGAAGCGGGAGGGGAAGGAGTATATGAAGGAGGAACGTAAGGAGAAAGAACGTGGAATAGTAACAATAACATCCGGTAGACCTGTGCTCCTGCATAAGCCTAGGAAGGAAAATAAAGGGATCGAAGCGGTGGAGACCGAGGACCACCTCCGGGAGTTGATAGAGGCGATCGAGACGCTGGCCGAGGAGGGGTCCCTCCAGAGGGAGGAGAAACTAGAGAACCTCGCGGAGGAGCTGAGCGGGGAGGAGAAGAGGCAGGAGGAATTATGCAGGGAGGAGCTGTTCAAGGCCACGGCGAGGAAGATCGAGGCGGAAGCCGAGTCCGAGGATCCTCTTGAGAGGCTATTCGAAGAACCCATGAAATCCAAGGAGATAAAGGAGCGGGTCGAGAAGCTTTCTAAGTCCATAGAATACGAGAAGCTCAAAGAAGAATATGAAGAACCCATAGAAGAACTCGATATCCTAGAGGAAAAATTCGAAGAGCTGATGGGAGAGGAAGGATCCCTTGAAAAAGTCTGTGAAAGCTTCGAAGAGGCTGGTGAGGAACCCGTTGAAGAGCCCGTTGAGAAGGGGGTTAAGGAAGTCGTTAAAGAGGAGGTTAAAGAACCCTTGGAGAAGGAGGTTGAAAAGCTCGTTGAGGAAAGGGCTGAAGAATTAATCGAAAAGGCCGAAGAGGAGGCTGAAGTGGAAGAGGTTAGCGAAGTCGCCGAAGGAATCGGGGAGTCTGTTGAGGAAGTTAGCGAAAGGGTTGACGAGGAGGCTGAGGAGTCGGTTGAGGAGGAAGTTGAAGAGGGAACTGAGGAACTTGTTGAGGAGGCCGGCGAGGAGAAGGCTGAGTCAGTTGAGAAAGGAGTTAAAGAGCTCGTTGAAGAGGCCGAAGTGGAAAGGGTTGACGAGGAAGCGGTCCCTAAGGAGGTGCGGGAGGAGCCCAGCGGGATAGTCAACTATTCCGACGGGCTTAGGGTGAAATGCATCCTCAAGAGGAAGAGCGATAGGATTAGGATATACGTGCTGAAAGACCGATTAGAATCTTACCTGGGGAACGAGGCCTGCTGGGTGAAAATCGTGGTGAAGGACAGAATGGTGTACAGAGAGTATGATCCGTCAACATATCGCTTCAACCTTCCAGTGGACATCGGGGAGGATGGCGAAGAGGCTGAAGTGGCGATCGTTAAAATAATTACCTGCGAGTTCATCAAGACGGCCCTCAGGGAGGCGAAGGCTCCTTTCGACATCGTCTTCGATTCGGAGAAATACAAGTTGGTTATGAATGGGAAGGAAGTTTGCTATTTGACCCTGAAAAGAGAAATGTACTACGATAAGGGCGACCATGGACCTGCGGTCGTCTTCGCGATAACGGATTGGGAGGGTAAAGAGCACTTGATCAAATTGGTCTACAAGAATTCCGAGGAGTACCTCTGCAGGGTGAAGACCGGTGACTTTAGAAGAATTAAAAATGTGGAATACAATAATAAAAATAGAAGTCTGACAATAGAATATTCAATTGGTGAGGAAATGCATAGCCATACAGTCTTCTTTGTAACACCTGAGCCAGCTTTATTGAAGCTGATTATGATAAGGAGTCTGCTTATGAGCGGAGTGAGTCCTAATGATACAAGGATCACAGGGCTTGAGGGGGAAATCGGCGAGGATTACGTGAGGTTCCATCTTGTGGAAGTCATTAAGGAAATAGTGTCAAGGTTGGCCGGTATACCCAAAGAGGAGCTCGAGGTTATTCCAGGTAAGCGGAGTTGGGGACCGGACTTTGAAGTTCGGCATAAAGGGAAATTGGTGGCGGTAGTTGAGGTTAAAACCACGATATCTAGCGATTATCTGACAGACCGTTTAGAGAAGGCTATAGGAAAATTGAGAGGTTATTTCACTAAAGAAGAATGGAAAGAAGAATACGGCGATGCTAAATACGGCATTCCCATAGTCGTATTCCTTGAGGATATTAATAAGATTATTGAGACGGGATTTGAGGAGGGAGTGAAACTCATCAAAGGAGATATTGTTCAGAATACTGATTGCTGATCTTAATCAGCTTAGAGCAGGGAAAGATGCCAGTGTCTCTTTTTCAGTTTCTCAACTTCATCGCTTAAGAAAACAGCATAGGTTATGTCCTCATCTGGACCGTAGAGACGATAATACTGGTATCCAGTGTCCTTAATCAACTCGTTTATCTTCTTCACCGCGGGATCTAGATATAGGAAGTCTCTATCACTGTAGAACTCAGCTAAATAATCCTTCCCCCCGAACTTGAAGAACATCCTGAAAATTCTTCCCGCATCATGACACATTCCCCTTAATACTTCCTCCAATGCCAGCGGAGGCTTTCCACTCCACTCCACGATCTCTTCCCTAACGTCCGTCGGGTTGAAAACACCCCTTGAGATCCTTGAAAGTTTCTTCAACAGAATTTTACAAATACCATAACTTATGAATGTCTCAGGTTCCTCAGCAAAAACCCTTTTAGTGTCAAAGGAAGCAAGCTTTAAGTCAACCTTAAGATTGCTCGCCTTCATCCAACTCTCCTCATGTTCCTCAAGCGACCTTTTTAAAAGCTGTCCCCAAGTACGCCCCTCCTCCCTTTTCTTCCTCCACTCCTCCTCAGTCCATTCCTCGGCAAACCATTGAGGACGATAATCTATCTCACCGCTGAAAATCTTCTCCAATATCTCCTCCGAGGATAGGTTGGAATAATCTTTGAAGAAATCCATCTTGCGAAGAAATTCTATCGAATCTATTAGGCGTTTCCTAAGCTTAGGGTTAACCATTCCTTTAGCAATCATGAAGTACAAGCTTTTAAGCGTAACCCTAGCAAAAGATTCATCGAAGTTTTCCGCCCTCGAGGCTCAGTCAAAGGGAAGAAAACAGTCTTGTAAAACCCCTCTGACCCCAAGAGCCTTTTCGTCAACACCTCTCAACCAGCGGATTAAATTTTATCAGCACTTGTATCTTAATAACGGATGCTGAGCAAAACGGAGGCCAAACATCTAACCTCAAAGCGTGTTTAAAGCGAGCAATATTTTGCTACTCAAAGTTTTTCAAAGCCGAGGATCTGCCTGCTTCGCTATTAAACAAATCCCACCAACATCACGAAAATCAAATAACACCGAAGATCCACCCTGGAGAAACAGATTGCTGAAAGGCCGCTGCCGCGATTTGAACGCGGACAAGTGGCTCCACAGGCCACCGCGCTGCCTGGTTACGCTACAGCGGCCATTTTTAAAGAAGCCCGGTTTAAACAACTTTTTACGGCGTTTTAAACTTTTCACTAGTCTCCCCGCGGGTTAACCGTAGGGGAGGGGAAAACATTATATATCGTGGTGGAAAACTATTCGCCGGGGCCGGTAGTTCAGTGGTAGAATGTCCGACTTGCACTCGGAATGGGTGACCCCGAAGGGTCGAGGGTTCGAGTCCCTCCCGGTCCATCTCAGTAATTATATGTCTCGATGCGAGAAATCTGCTGGAGGCTCGTGTCTAATCCTCCTGTTCTGTTTCTTCACCCTCTTATCTGAAACGCTTGAGCCGGGTTCTTGATTAAAACTTGGTCCACCAGGCTTCGGCTTAACCCTTCCCTTAGCATGATTGGGATGAAGTGTTTCACCAGGTAGCTGTAGGGTCGAATGCTGCCTCCCTTGTTCTCGCCCACGTTATACCATCCTGCGTCCTGGGAGAGGAGGAGCCTGCTGCTGAAACCATTCTCAACAACCAGCCTTATCATGTTCAATACTTTCGCGGACGTGGCTTCGCTAATACTGTCGTATTCAACCCACGCGCCCCGCTGAAGTATTTCAAGATGATAATTCCAATCCTCCTCAGAATCGCAGTGTGCAACTATCACCCTGGCGGGGTCAAGCCCCTCCTCTTCAACCATGTTCAAAAGATCCATCGCCGCCACGCCGCTGGCAGTGTGGCAGACTATTGCGGCTCCGGTGGACAGGCTGCATCTTGCAGCTGCTCTCACGATTTTCCGCTGAATCGGAATTATGCGGCCCGGGTTCACAGCGATCTTCACGAAGCCTGCTTTAACAGGTGTTTCCTCAACCCCCTGCTCAATCTCGCTGACCCACATGTTGGCCAACTGTTCGACAGAGTATTCGAACGCATACTTTGGCAGGAAAGGCTCCTTGTACAGGCCCGTGTTTGTTAAAATATGGATTCCCGAGGCTTTCGAAAGGCTGGCGAGCAACAGCGGGTCTCTTCCGATGAACGCGGGCGTGCAGTCCACGAAGCCGGATACGCCCAGCTGCTTAATCTCGTTCAAGTACGGCATCATGACGTTGAAGACTTCCCGCGGGTCGTAGCGGCTCCTGCTTACCCTATCTGCCCCGATGAAATCGCAGAGTATGTGCTCATGCACCAGCGCTAGCCCAAACTCCTCAGGGGGGATGTCGCCCAACACTGTTCGAATCTTCATAGAGCGATGGTGGCCGGCGGGGATACTTAAGCCGTAGCGTTGACGGCTTCTTGAAGCATGCGGCAACATCCTCCTCGTCTTCCACTGGAGAATAAGGTTTTAAAAAAGGCGGGTCTTCCCAAACGGTTCCTAAGCCTTTTTAAACGGTCATTAACGTGTTTAGAAACGCTTAAATAAGCGTCCGCTTCAATATACTCCGGGCCACACTGGAACGGCGTGCCCCTGGGACACTGGTGTGAAACCAGGTATGATAGGGGGGCTCCACGTGTGGATACATGATCTTGAGGACTCGAAAGAGTCTGATGCTGTTGAACATGTAAGGAAAGTCCACCGTCCAAGACCGTAACTCCCAAACCGGTTGATCCTGCCGGACCCCACCGCTATCGGGATGGGACTAAGCCATGCGAGTCGTGCGGCCCGGTCAGCGGGCAGCGGCGTACGGCTCCGTAATACGTGGTCAACCTACTCGGAGCACCGGGATACCCGCTGGGAAACTGCGGCTAATCCCGGATAGGCGAGGAGGCTTGGAACACCTTCTCGTCGAAAGGCCGGGTTAACGATGCTTAGCTCGGCGGCTCCGAATGGGACCACGGCCGATCAGGTTGTTGGTGAGGTAACGGCTCACCAAGCCTAAGACCGGTACGGGCCCTGAGAGGGGGAGCCCGGAGATGGGGACTGAGACAAGGCCCCAGGCCCTACGGGGCGCAGCAGGTACGAAACTTTTGCAATGCGCGAAAGCGTGACAAAGTCATCCCGAGTGCCACCCGCTGAGGGTGGCTTTTCCACAGTCTAAACAGCTGTGGGAATAAGGGGAGGGTAAGTCGGGTGTCAGCCGCCGCGGTAATACCCGCTCCCCGAGTGGTGGGGGCTTTTACTGAGCTTAAAGCGCCCGTAGCCGGTCATGTGTGTCTCCAGTTAAATCCAGCAGCCTAACTGCTGGGCCGCTGGAGATACTGCATGACTTGGAGGCGGGAGAGGCTACCGGTAGTCCCGGGGTAGGAGTGAAATCCTCTGATCCCGGGAGGACCTGCAGTGGCGAAGGCGGGTAGCCAGAACGCGCTCGACGGTGAGGGGCGAAAGCTGGGGGAGCGAACCGGATTAGATACCCGGGTAGTCCCAGCCGTAAACGATGCGGGCTAGGTGTCGGTGCGGGTACGGCCTGCACCGGTGCCGCAGGGAAACCATTAAGCCCGCCGCTTGGGGAGTACGGTCGCAAGACTGAAACTTAAAGGAATTGGCGGGGGAGCACCACAAGGGGTGAATGCTGCGGTTTAATTGGAGTCAACGCCGGGAACCTTACCAGGGGCGACAGCTGGATGAAGGCCAGTCTGAAGGGCTTGCCAGACTAGCTGAGAGGAGGTGCATGGCCGTCGCCAGCTCGTGCCGTGAGGTGTCCTGTTAAGTCAGGTAACGAGCGAGACCTCCGCCTCCAGTTGCCACCGTCCCTCGAAAGGGGGGCGAGCACTCTGGAGGGACTGCCACCGATAAGGTGGAGGAAGGAGGAGGCAACGGCAGGTCAGTATGCCCCGAAACCCCTGGGCCACACGCGGCAGATAATGGCGAGGGCAGAGGGCTCCGACCCCGAAAGGGGAAGGTAATCCCTAATCCTCGCCGTGGTTGGGATCGAGGGCTGCAACTCGCCCTCGTGAACGTGGAATCCCTAGTAATCGCATGTCACCATCGTGCGGTGAATACGTCCCTGCTCCTTGCACACACCGCCCGTCGCTCCAACCGAGTGGGTCTGGGTCGAGGCCTGGTCCGATAAGGGTCGGGACGAGACCTAGGCCTGCGAGGCGGGAGAAGTCGTAACAAGGTCGCCGTACGGGAACGTGCGGCGGGATCACCTCCTACGTATATGGACGGTGGACCCTTAAAACATGTTCAACAGCATCGTTATAATGACCCTAAGCTTACGCTTAGGCGAATGCATGAGCCCAATAATGTTGGGCTGTGAGTGCGTCACAGGCAGGTCACAGACTGTTCCAACGGGAAGTTGGGGCCGTGGCACATGGACGCTGCCTGGTGGATGGATCGGCTCGACAGCCGATGAAGGCCGTGGCAAGCGGCGATACGCCCCGGGTAGGAGC
The DNA here is from genome assembly GCA_017601225.1 of Candidatus Brockarchaeota archaeon. Classification (GTDB taxonomy): domain Archaea; phylum Thermoproteota; class EX4484-205; order EX4484-205; family JAAOZP01; genus JAAOZP01. The sequence continues at coordinate 47,379 of JAFNIX010000006.1, forward strand.
ATGCATCCGTTGATCCGGGGATCGCTGAATGGGTAACCTTCCCCAAGCTTCAGCTTGGGGAACACCCTCCGCAAGGAGGGTGGGGGAACCCGCCGAAAGGAAGCATCTGAGTAGGCGGAGGAAAGGAAATCAAAACGAGACTCCCTGAGTAACGGCGAGTGAAAGGGGACCAGCCCAAACCGAAACAGGCGTGGATGACACGCTTGTGATGTGGTGTTGAGGCGGAAGCGTTCCCTCCAATCCGGGCTGACCCGAAGGGACCTGGAATGGTCCGCCATAGAGGGTGACAGCCCCGTAGGGGAAGGCCTGGAGGAGGATGGCTTCTCAGCCCGAGTACCATAGCTCGGATATGCTATGGGAAGCAGGGAGCCAGCTGCTTCCAAGGCTAAGTACTCGTCGAGACCGATAGCGCACCAGTACGGTGACGGAAATCTGAAAAGTGCCCCGGAAGGGGGGTGAAAAGCGCCTGAAACCAGGCAGTTATAGACGTGCATGGCCTGAAAGGGTTACTCCCTTCAAAAGCGGGGGCTGGAGACAGCTCTTCGCGATGAAGGGTACCAGGGTCATGCGCTCCGTCTTGAAACACGGGCCGGGGAGTTTACCGTCATGGCGAGCTTAAGAGGCTTGAAGCCTCGTAGGCGTAGGGAAACCGACTCCACGCACAGCCTTAAAAGGGCTGGAGGTGGGGGGTGTGTTGAGCGCCCTTAGTCATGACGGTAAGACTAGAAACCGAGCGATCTAGCCCTGGGCAGGGCGAAGCCAGGCGAAAGCCTGGTGGAGGCCCGTAGGGGTGCTGACGTGCAATTCGTTCCTCTGACCTGGGGCTAGGGGACAAAAACCAATCTAGCTCGGTGATAGCTAGTTCCCTCCGAAGTGAGTCGCAGCTCAGCCCGCCTGGAGGAGGCACGCTGGGTAGAGCACTGATTGAGCGGTAAGGGCTCGAAAGGGCCCGCCTCTCTTTCAAACTCCGAACCAGTGTGCTCCTGAGAAGGGCGGAGTGGGGTTCCGCGGGTTAAGCTCGTGGACCGAGAGGGGAGCAACCCAGACCAGGGTTAAGGTCCCCAAATGCCAGCTAAGTGTCAAACCAAAGGGCGTCTTGCCTCTTAGACAACCGGGGTGTAGGCTTAGAAGCAGCCATCACTTAAAAAGTGCGTAACAGCTTACCGGTCGAGAGGCAAGGCCCCGAAAATGGACGGGGCTTAAGCTGGCTACCGATACCCTGGAGCACGCTGCCACGCGGCGTGTCTGGTAGGAGGGCGTTCGGCTTGGGGAGAAGCTGGGCCGTGAGGCCCAGTGGACCGAGTCGAAGTGTAGATCCCGGTGGTAGTAACAGCAAAGTTGGGTGAGAATCCCAACCGCCGTAAGGGCCAGGGTTCCCCGGCAATGCGTCGTCAGCCGGGGGTTAGTCGGTCCTAAGGCCTGCTCTTAACACGAGTAGGCCGATAAGGGGAAGCCGGTTAATATTCCGGCACCAGACGGGTACGTGCGGCGACGCTAGGCCCAGGAGCCGACGGCTTGGGATAGGGTGAGCAGGGTTGCTGCCCTGTTTAACCGTTTAAGCCTGGGGAGTGCCGTAAAGGCGAGAACCAGGTGAAGGCGGGAACAGCACGCCATTAGGCGTGTTCACCCGATTCCTAGGCCCATGGAAAAGGCTTCTGGGAAGGATCCCGTCTGACCGTACCGAGAACCGACACAGGTGCCCCTGGGTGAGAAGCCCAAGGCGTGTCGGGGGTAATCCATGGCGAGGGAACTCGGCAAATTGGCCACGTAACTTCGGGAGAAGTGGTGCCTGAAGCTGGGCCGCAAGGCTTGGCTTCAGGTCGCAGTGACAAGGGGGTCCCGACTGTTTACTAAAAACATAGGGAACCGTTAGCCCGAAAGGGTTTACACGGTTCCTGAATCCTGGCCAGTGGCGGTACCTGAAACCTGGGTCCAACCGGGCTAAGGGCCGCTAAACGCCGGGAGTAACTCTGACTCTCAGCATTAAAGGGAGTCGTTAAACCTAGCTATATGCTGGGAACCGCTAGTTCGCAGCCCCCGAGCAGGGAAGAGAGCTGCGAGCGATGAGCGCAACCAGCAGGGAACCGCTCTTCGCAAGTCTTATATTTCACGGACCTGAAAAATCAAGCGCAGCCAATGCTCTTCGAATTCAGAGACATGATTGATCCTGCAAAGCTTCCGAAGAGACGGAAATACCTAAATTATTATCTTCTCGGCTTTACAGATGGTGAGGGCTGTTTCTCAATTTCAATAAAAAAACAAAGCGATACGAGATACGGCTGGGTGGTGGATCCAGTCTTCCACGTAACGCAACATAAGGACAATAGGGTTATACTGGAACTCTTTAAAAGGGTGCTTGGGTGTGGAAGAATAATTCCAAAACCAGGTCAGGAAGAAAAAATTCTTCAATATGTTGTAGATAATAGAAGGCATCTCTCAGAAAAAGTAATCCCTTTCTTTAAAAAGCATAAGCCGATTGCAAAATCGAAGGAGTTTGAACACTTTTGCAGGATTGTTGAGGCTCTTGAGAACGGGGAGCATAAAAAGGCTGAAGGTTTGAAGAAACTTATAATAATGGCATACGACCTTTCTGACGAGCGTAAACATAATGTTGAAGAGATTATTCAAGAGATTGAGCGAAGGGCGGGCGCCTCAGAGACCATACGCTAGGCATTCGAACCCTAAGCAGGGTTCGAATGAAGATATGGTCCAACACCGAAATGGTGTTGCTTAAGGTAGCCAAATGCCTTGTCGGGTAAGTTCCGACGTGCATGAATGGATCAACGAGGGCCCCGCTGTCCCCGCCTGGAACCCGGTGAACCCACGTAACGTGGACGAACAGTCCACGGACTCCCAGCGGGAAAAGAAGTCCCTGTGGAGCTTTACTGCAGCCTGTCGTTGTAGCGGTGGCTCCGGTGCATAGTGTAAGCGGGAGCCGTTACCAGGCTCATCCTCTCGGGGATGGGCTGAGGCGACAATGAAACACCGCTCACCGGGACTGCTGCTACTGATCCTGGCGGAAGCCGGGAAACAGCGGCAGGTGGGCAGTTCGGCTGGGGCGGTCCCCCCTTGAAAAGGTATCGAGGGGGCCCAAAGGTCGGCTCAGACGGGTCAGAACTCCGTCGTGGAGGGCAAGGCCAAAAGCCGGCCTGACTGGTTCTCGCACATCAGGAGAACCAGGGGCGAAAGCCGGGCCTAGCGAACCTTCGTGTCCCCACAGCTGGGGGCCGAAGCTGGCAGAAAAGTTACCCCAGGGATAACAGGCTCGTCGCGGGCGATAGTTCCCATAGACCCCGCGGTTTGGTACCTCGATGTCGGCTCTTCCCATCCTGGCGGTGCATAAGCCGCCAAGGGTAGGGCTGCTCGCCCGTTAAAGGGGAACGTGAGCTGGGTTTAGACCGTCGCGAGACAGGTCGGACTTTATCTGCTGGGAGTGCTGGTCGCCTGAGGGGAAGATGTCCTCAGTACGAGAGGAACTGGGTGTCGCGGCCTCCGGTCTACCGGTTATCCAGCAGGGTAGACGCCGGGCAGCTGCGCCGTTGTGGATAAGGGCTGAAAGCATCTAAGCCCGAAGCCACTCCCGAAAATAGGCGACCAACCTGGGTGTAGGGCTGGGCAACCAGCCTGATCCCAGTCGAGGGCGGGAGTAGAAGACTCCGTTGATGGGGTGGGGGTGTAAGCACCAAGGATTAACATCCGAGGTGCTCAGCCCGCCGCTCCCAATAGCCCGAGGTACACGGTTAACCACTCTCGTTGGAACAGGTGAAAACCTGCCTGTGACGCTCCAAACATTTTTAAACGTTATTCTACAGTATGCTTCAGGCAGGGGGGAAGTTGAAGGACGGGCGTCGGGTTCAAAGAGAACCTGAGGAAACTCCCTTCTTAATGCGGGTGCTGCAGCGTCGTGAGGCGCAGGGGGAGACCCCTAGGCTGAGACAGAAACGAAGCCCCTCCAGGAGGAATGAGGATGAGGAACTCTGAGGACCCTTGGAGCGGGCGTGAAACGGGCTCAGCCTGCAGCAAGCAAGGCCAAACAGGCCAGATGAGTAACCCGCATGATGGCCAGGTGGGCCGCTTAGTCGAATCCCGTCTCGAACAGAAAAGGGGTTACTCTCAACATCCCCCCTGCCTCTACGCTCTCCATCTTCACGCGGACGACCCGAGAAAATGCACAACCCTTGTTTTGAAGAAGCACGGCATGATTAAGGTTGTCTCCAAAATATCTCAGGTTCCGAAGCGCTCGATAATTTTAAACCCTGAAGCACTGGTCACGCTTTCACCGGCAGACAGGGATATCGCGGTTAAACACGGGGTGACAGTTATAGATACTTCTTGGAAATCCGCAGACAACAGCGTCTTCCACCTTCTTAAAGCACCATTCCAGAGAAGGCTGCCCAGGCTGCTGGCAGCGAACCCTGTCAACTATGGTGCTCCAAACATTCTCTCAAGCGCTGAAGCCTTGGCAGCAGCCCTCTTCATACTTGGTTTCCCAGAGCAGGCGTTAAACGTTCTTTCAAAATTCAAATGGGGCAGCTCCTTCTTAGATCTTAACCGCGAGTTTTTGGAGAAGAATCTCCCTGAAAAAATAGCTTGAACCAGGCTTCCGCATGCGGCTTAAACTATTTTAATTCGTCGAGAGTCTTGACAACTATCTCCCTAGGCATCTTTTCCACGGTGCCTATCCTCTCTCCAACCATAATTTTCACATTCTTGCTTTGAGCAAGGTCGAGAATCCTCTGGGAGACAATACCGTCGAAAATAACCCCGGCAACATTGTCGAGCCCGCTCAGCCTCTCGTAAAGCTGGCTTACAGGAACCTCGTCTATAATCTCCCCCTCCTCGTCTAGGAGAATCGCGGTGAAGGACTCTCTAACCCTTTCTCTAAGCGTCTTCATAGCGTTCAGAAGGTTTTCCGGGGCGACCGGCTTAGCCGCCGCCTGTAGTGTTGCGAGATAAGTCTTCACGTCAACCCTCTTGCTTATCATGTCCAGGATTTCAATAGGCTTCATCTCCTCCACCTCTCTCCCCTGAGGCGCCTTACTAACGTAGTCTATTTTCGCCCCTCTTCTAAGGAGCTCTTTCACAATCATGTCGCCAACCCTGTCACCGTCAGCCAGAACCGTAACCTCCTTCTTCCTATGGGTCAGGTTGACCACATACTGGGGAATGTTCACACCGTTGGTCGCAACCACGTTCTTAACGCCAGCCTTCATGAGGGTGGTTAAATCAGCCCTGCCCTCAACGATGAACAGTGTTTCACTCGTCTCAGCCTCAGGCCCGCCTTCAACGTCGGGAGCGAGACTAACTATTTTGCCAACATCACTGACCTCGCTAACCTGGCTTATCATCTGTATTACCTCGCTTCTCTGGGATGCTGACCACCTCTGCATGATGTCTTTCGCCCTCTCCATGATCCTCTTCCTCTTCTCCTCCCTTATGTCTTCGACGCCAACTAGTTTAAACCGGGCGTCGTAAGGCCCAACCCGCTCAATGCTTTCCAGCGTCGCCGCTAGAAGCGCTGCAGTAGGCTGATCAAGATTATTAGGGATGGTCACGTTTCCAAGGGTCTTCTTATCCTCCTTCCTCAGATCAACATCTATTCTTCCAAGCTTGCCGCTCTTCTGGAGCTTCTTCAAGTCGAGGGTGTCTCCGAACAGACCCTCGGTCTGTCCGAATATGGCGCCTATAATATCGTGTTTCTGCGGGAATCTTCCCTTTTGAAGAAGATTCTCTCCACAACCCCCTCGACTTCAAACTCCACCCTAATCACGTACTTCGTAACCGGCGGGGGCTGTTCAGACCCCATTTTCACCAAGCCTCCTTGCCTCTGCAAATAAGCATGCTTTCATTAACCTCATTAAGCATCACTGTCATCCTACGGCTTCAAAGGGGATTTAAACTTTTTATCCTGGTATACGTTGACACAGCGGGTGCTGTTGCCCAGGCCTAGCAGGACAGGTATCAGGCGCAATACTGCCTCAGCAGAATCAGTAGGCAGGATTATTCAGGAGCTGAGCCTCGGCGACACGGGGCAACTAATAGTGGTTGAGGGGGCAAAGGACAGGCAGGCACTGGTTAAACTCGGGGTTAAAGCTAGGATAATGACTCTTAGAAGCTTCATCAGGCTTGCAGCCACAGACTGGCTGGAGAAGGAAAAGCTTTCGGAAATAGTTGTCCTAACTGATTTCGACAGAAGAGGCAGGTCGCACAGTGTGAAAATAAGGAAGATCTGCTCGGGGCGAGTAAGGGTTAACACAGAGTATAAGCATAGGCTTAAACAGGCTTTAGGCGGCTCGGCTAAGGAGGTTGAAGGCATACCACGTTTTATCAGAAGTAAAACTGGACAGGAGGTTGTTTAAGCTCGGCCTGACGTCCTTTTTCACAGCATGCTTGCTGCATGCTCCGAGGCCTCTTCCACCGAGCTCTGCTGTTTCGCCGTCCTGGGTCCTCCTCCCTCACAGCAGAGCTTAAGCCCTAAGCTCGGTTAGATCCGCTTTCGGACGGCTCAGTTAAGGAGGAGCCTCCACGTGCTTTTAAGCTTTAACGCTTTAAAAAACCCTTCTCGTCAACCTCTCCCCTTCTCACCCTGGTGCTGGATATGGGTAAAGAATCCTCCGCCTCAAGGAGGGGTGCTAGAAGAACTTCTAGAGGAGTCAGGCCTTTTTCAACCCTAATCCTGTTGATAAGTAGGCCGTTTCTTAGAGTGTTGAAGGTTACTAGAAGGGACCCCTCGTCCAGGGTTGCCGCTGGGCCAGCGTAATCATCCAGCTTCAAAACGCTGAAACCCCTGCACCCTATGCTCCTTAGAAAACCGGTAACCTTCTCTGAACGCTCCGCGAAAGCCTCAACCCTATGGGGCTTGCTGCCTGCAAACTTGTCCGATGTGACTCCGACGATTACACTCTCCCCCAGCGCTGCCGCTAGCCCCAGGAGGAGCATATGCCCCCTGTGAAACCTGTCGAAAGTACCGCCTACAATCACAGTCTTCCTCTTAACAATGCTTTAGGAGGCTTGGAAACCCATTTAAAGCCTTTCCCCAAGATTGGAAGCCGCTGTTGAACGAGGAGGAGAAGGAGAAATACTTTGCAGCAGGCGATATAGCAAAGAGGGTTAAGAAGGAGGCGCGTCAACAGGTTAAGGCGGGGGTGAAACTCGTCGACCTTTGCGAAGAAATAGAGGATCGTATAAGACAGCTCGGCGGCCTGCCGGCTTTCCCCTGCAACATAGGGTTGGACGAGGTTGCAGCCCACTTCACCCCGCCCCCCGGGTTTGAAGGAGAGATTCCCCAAGGCTCGCTGGTTAAAATAGACTTGGGTGTTCACGTTGACGGCTGCATTGTTGACACCGCGTTCACAATACCTCTCTCTCAGAGTGACAGGGCGATGGTTGAGGCTGTTGAGAAAAGCCTTGAAAAAGCATCCAGCATTTTGAGGAGCGGTGTTAAAATCAGCCAGATCGGCGAGGCGGTTGAAAGCATCGTCAGGTCGAGGGGCTTCAGGGTGATAAGGAACCTGACCGGCCACCAGATAGACCGTTTCAACCTTCACGCAGGGCTCTCAATACCGAATCTTAAAACTTTCAGCACGGAGAAGCTTAGGAGAGACATGGTTGTAGCAATAGAGCCGTTCGTAACTCTTGCCGACGGTATGGGCGAGGTCAGCGAGGCCGGCCACGTCTACATATATCGTTTTAAACACTTCCCCTTAGACTACAAGGGGGAGTTCGGCGGTCAGGTTGGGAGAATGCAGAGCTCGTTCAGAACCCTTCCCTTCTGCGAAAGATGGTTTTCAAACCTCTTCAAGAATACTGATGGAAGTGTCTTCCGCAGGATTATTGAAGACCTGGGGAAAAATCTGGTTTCATACCCGGTTCTGGTTGAGAGAACCGGGAGGAAAATCGCGCAGGCCGAGGATACTTTCCTGATACTTGAAGACTCCGCTGTAAACCTGACTTCCGAAACCGGTTAATAGCGTTCCTCCTGACGCCCTCCTTCCAAGTATATCGCTGTAATCACCATTCTGTTTTCAACACCCGTGTCGCCCGAGCCCTTAGGACACCTGGGGCACTCCTCACCATATCCGTACACGTAGTCCCCCTCGCGGAAAGGCCTAACGGCCTTGTAGCTGCATTTAGAGCATTCTTCAACTGTTAAAACAACTGTTTTCCTCTCCTTCAGCATTTTCTGCACGCTAACCTGATATCTTCTTATCATGTAAAACGTTGAAACCAGACCGGTTAAACCAGTCATTATGAAAAGCATGTTGGTAAAACTGTCATTTCTGCCTGCACCCGTAACCCCTTGAACAAGAAGGATCAGTGAGAAAAGAATGAGTAAGCCGAGTAGGAAGAAGTAGAATGGGACGAGAAGACTAGCTGGGCTTTTCTCCAATGCCCTCAACCTCCTACTGGGCGATGCCCATCGTGTTGCCAACACCTATCACCATCACCGCGTCTCCCTCAGAAGACTTTTCAACTATTCTCTTTAAAAGAAGCTGATGGGCCTCTTCAACACCGTTAAGAACATCCTTAGTCATGGGCGTTATAGCCTCCTTTAAAGACATTTTTATAATCATCCCGTAGAGAGGAATAGTCTTCTTGGTCGCAACCTCCTCTATCTTGTATTTTTCAGTGCCTATTCCGCCGATGATTGCCCCAACACCTTCAGCGATGCTCCCTGTTTTCTCACCCTCCAGCTTAAGCCCCGCGTCGACCATAAATATCATTTTGAAGCTCTCTTTTTCACTAAGCTTCATGAGAGCATCCCCAGGGGTGCCTACAGCCCCTCCCGGGCCCTTCGCCTTCATGAAGTATACTCTTCTCCCCTGAATGTTCTTAACGGTGTAAACGTTATCCCTCTCGATGTCGAATAACTCGCCGCCTCTCATGAGTCGGGCTGCGACAAGCGCTCCCGCGCCGTCGCCAATAGGCTGGCCGCTTGAAAACGCTTGCAGCGCTCCCAAGTATGCTTCCGCCTCCATCATAACCTGCGGGAGAATAGCCTGCAACTGTATTATCAGAATGTAGCTTGAAGTCTTCTTACTCAGAATATAGTAGTGTCTCACAACCTTATAATAATAGTTTAAAGCATAGGACGCTTCGAAGAGATTCATTATGTTTAAAACTTGGCTTTCATCAAGATTCGGGATTATCTGTTTTATCTCACCCCTAACCCTGTCCTCAGCGGTCTTAACTATATGGTCGAGCTTCCAAACCACGCCGGCTGGATCCATGTCAACCGGGGGAATCGTTACGAATTCGAGATAATTATCTAAGAATCTGTTTATATCCTCCCTACCGTATTTCTTCAACTTCTCCTTTGTGAATTTAACAGACTCATCTCTCATTAAGCGTAGTCTTTCAAGAGCATACTCGATGTCCCGCAGCCGAATCATCGTCTGTATTTTCTCGCCCCAGAATACCAGCACTAGAAACATCGCCATGTAAAGTATGTTGATTAGGTAGCCAATGTCCGTATTGTCCTGTCCTAGGAATAATAGCGGTTGCATCTATCTTTACGCCGTTGGTTTTTCCAGCCGGAGAATATTTAAGCCTTTAATGAAAATTTTACGCTCAATTAACATCCCGAAGGAAGGTTACCGGCTTTCAAACCTCGCGTGGCCGAAGACCACACTAATGTTTGAAACGGAGCTGTGTTTAACTTCCGTGTTCGGAACGGCTCCGCGGGGCTCCCCCTGTACGGGTGTTTCCACAGCTCCTATGGCCGGTAACCGGAAGGAAGGACTAAAACCCCACTATTAAAATTTTTCTCACCTAGGAAACAGTTCTTAAATATGATCCGCAGGAGCATTTTTCTTCAGAAGCAGGATAGATCCTCCCGCAGCTCGCACACATTGTCTTCGGAGAATAGAGCAGGAAGCTAGTCCTAGCGGTTTTCCTAGGGCTTGCAAGCTCCTCTAAACCCTGCAGTTGAATAATGTTAGACTCAGGCGTAAGGCTCTTAAGCCTGGACTCGAACCTTAACCATTCTTCGAAAGCCATGTTTCTCGGAAACACGTTCACACGGGTTCCTCCAAACCTCTGCACGGCTTCCTCATGGTTTACAAGGCTGACAAGCACCCTGTTCTCCTTCTTGGAAGACTTGTGGACAACCTCATTCACCTTTCTAACGATCTTCTCTGCCTCCGGGAAAATGGTTGAAGCATCCTGAGAGTTTACAAGTCTGTAAGCAGCATCGTAAAGCCCTGTCAACTCTATTATTGAACAGCCTTTCTCAACGAGGAAGTATGTTTCACCGTTAATTCTGCAGGACAGGGGGAGGAGCTTCCTGTCTTCTATAATGCTTCTCAAGCTCTCCCTCTTAAGCTCAAAGGTCTCAACAATACTGCTCACAACCTCACCTAGGCTTTTCCAGAAGGAGTCCTCGCTCAGAGAAGCATTCTCGAGAATACGGGGCAGGTTGAGGCTTACTGAGCTCAAGACACCAGTTCTAACATAGTTTTCAGCATCATCGTTTAAAACAGCAAGATGGTGAGTTGGACACGAGTTTTGAGAACCAGCCAATATGAGGGCGCCCCCAGCGTTTAAAAACTTCGTTAAACTATTAATGAAATCCTCTTCGAAGACTTTCCTATCATAGCCGACGAGTGAAAGAGAAAAATTGGATAAAACCGTTTTCTCAGCTATTTCGACAAGCTTCCTTAAAAGCTCGAAAACAACGGATTCCAGCTTCGCGCTTAAAATAATATTCCACTTCCTCTGGCTTATCGCAATGCTTTTCAAAAACTCCTCCACAAGATCAGGATCCTCACCGTCCAAGAGAAGGCTGTTAGCATGCATAGAAGCGCTGCTGAACGCTTCAACAATCCTCCACGCGACCTGCTTAAGCGGAGACTGGCCACCGGAAAAAGAAATATAGGAATGGGTTTTAACAAGGCTCAGGCTTCCCAGCGAGTTTACAGGCTCTTCAGGCTTAAACATGAAGCTGGCTAAATGATTAATGTTAACTATTCCACTGAGATGCGCGTCACCCACCTGCCTCGGAAGCTTGACGAGAAAAGCATATTGTCTCAAAACCTCTTCACCAGCCTCGTTCACAACATCGTCAAGACCACGTTTAACGGATATCAGCTCAGACACGTCGTGAACAGGCAGCCCCAGCCTCGTCAACCTATGCCTATAGTTCTCCATCTTCTTCTCAAGGAGGACGGCGTTAACATACTCTCTGATCAACGGCGCCGTTAAATACTTCACCCCGAGAGAATACAGTTTCTCCTCTATCTCCAAGGCTATTGTTTCAGCAGTATCCTGATCCATCCCGGCCTCTCTTACTAGACACTCTTCAATCCTCTTCCTATCGAAAAGCTCAATAGAGGAGTCTGTTCTCCTAACGAGCAGAACATTCTCCTTCCTCCTCAGCGACTCGAAAAGATTCATAGCGTGGTTTAGAACATCCTTCCCCAGGGGGGTTATCACATATATCTTGCTCTCAGGCTTATACTCGACGAGACCGTTCTCCATAAGCTTGCTTAAATGGTAGGCGAACTTCCCAGCGTCGCTGAACCTGTCAAGCCTAACGGTCTTCATCAGCTCACTGTATCTAAGCGGGTTCCTCTCCAGTATTTTCAGTATTTCAACCCGCACCGGAAACCCTAATGCTTTAAAGATGTCGCTCAACGTTTTGAAACCCTTGTTCTCCTCCTCCATCTTAATGATACTCTGCACAACGAGGTAAAACTATTTTAACTTAATGCTGCGCACTAATCCTCCTATTTCCATGCTAAGAGGGCTGTTCACCCCTAGAATAGTTTTGATCTAACAATTAGAGCCTTAACAGTTTAACACTGTTCCAATAGGTCTCCTCGGGGATTCTGAGAACCAAGCCGTCTTTTCACGAAACACTTTTAAAGACGCTGGGCTTAGGCAAGCTGTAAGGGGGCGTGGGCTAAAGGGTGAAAACCGGCTAGCTTGGTAGGCTTCAGAGCTTTGCTAAGCGCGCGCCTCTGGTAGTTTAACAAAACCTTTTTAAATTACGGGGAATGAAAAACTGCGGGGGCATCGGCTAGCTTGGTCTAGGCTCCGTGGCTTGGGCCCACGAGAAAAGTTGCGTGAGAGAGCCCCAGACGAGGGAAACCTGGGTTCAAATCCCAGTGCCCCCATCTAAAATAAAGTTTATCGTTAAAATGTGAGGTATTCACTTTCCCTTCCTATCTTAGATTTTAGAATAAGTTAGGATGTGTGCCATCTTCATCTTGGCTTCCATGGTTCTATTCCCCTATCTATCAAAAACTCATTCATCATCTTATCGTCACCATACATCTTCCCTGCTTCGACCATGGCATCGACCCTTTTCATGACTTCTTCGATTATCCACTCCTCGCTCATCCCCTTCGAATCGAAAATGCTTGCGAAGCCGGGTTTCTCATCCTCAAGAAACTCGACACTCAACCCGTATTTGCTACTTAACCTACGTGCTATCTCGTTGGCCCAGATATGCTGCCTCGCGGTATACTTGAGGGCGCTATCATTGATTGGCAAGAAGCAAAGTTTGCTTGATTTGCTTTTGAGTTTCTTCTTTAATCCCTTTTCATGAGGTAAACTCTTTTGTCACCAAGCCATTCGAAAACTTTTAGAATACCATTATCAATTGGGTTGTGTTGAAGCGTGTTATCTATGCCCCTTTCTTTAATTAAGCCGTCTGCGCAAGAATATAAGCTGAAATCATAACCTGGTCCAAATAATATGGTTGAGTTTGGGAATTGTACTTTCATTTTTTCAGCTATATAAGGCGGTAAACAGACGCTCCATTCTCCGCTACTTGCACCTAATGGAGTCGGATCAATAAGTATATTATCAGCAGGAAATCCTGCCATCCTTTAAACAGCAGGCATAATATAAGCTATTCCTTCTGCTTCATGAGCACCGCCTTTTGGATTCCATCTTTCATACCCAATTATAAACTTAACCAAATCCCAATACTTCCAGTTTCTTGTTAAGAATTGATCTAAGCCGTTTTGGTTTTCAATCCAATCATAAGTGATCGTCTCCGGCCCATGTTGTACTTTAGAATCGTCCCAACCTCCAACAAATTGGCTTACTGTATTGGATAAGCCATGATGCCATCTGTCATCAAGCCAATCATAGTAGAAAAACCTAGGACTTCTTTCTCCTAAAAATTTTGTTTGAATTTTACCATTCGGATACAATCTTGCTATAGTCTCATATTCTTCCATCGCTTCCCTCAAGCTTGTTTCAGCAGCTTTTATCCCGAAAACCCCTTTCCCTTCTTTCATGCTGTATGTTGTTTCAGGCAAGAAGAACAATTTGAACAAAGCAACTCTAAGCTCGTTTTTATCAGGATATAAAGCTTTGAGCTGGGTTGAATTGTACCATGGGAAATCTCTATTGTAAAGCTTTTCTCCTCCTCCAAGCTGAGGAGCGAACTTTGAGTACAAATCCCATTGGAGCATCATAGCTTTTAAAACCTCTTCATCAGTTATTTTTATTTCTCTATTGTTCATTTCTTTCTCCCTAGCTGCTATGCTGTAGTAAGGGCTATCATTAAAGAAGCACCATGCGTTCGCTATAACTTTCCCGTTCAATCCTAAAAACATCTCGGGATGCTTCTCTATTTCGAAGCCAGATTCTTTTATTCTTTTCAAAATTTCAACAGTAAGCCAAGTCTCCCTTGCAGGCTCAGGAATCAAGTAAGCATGATTATTATCAACGCTTTTAAAGACTATCGGCTCAAAGTCTACAATATCCTTGCTTTTCTGAGTGGCATTAATTAAAAGCCAAATGCTTTCTTTGCTATGCTCAGGCAATTTCAACTGCTTATAAGCTATTGTTAAGTTGTTAAGAGCTTGAACTGTTTGCAAGCAAAGATTCTTATCTATTAGATTCAATTCTTCATATTTCTTCAAAGCTTCTAGGAATAAATTGTTTTTATCAAGAGCTTTACCATCTCTCGAGAACTGATCGTGAACAGCTTTAACCAAACTTGAATTTTTGGAATAAGCAGGCAATACATCGCGATAATTATCCTTAAATTGAGGGAAATCTTTAAGGAAATTAGCACCATCATAGCTATTTGAATTAACAAAGCTTAAGAAATACAAAGCCTTGTTCAAGTCCTTGAAGCTAGAGAAAGCCAATTCAGCTAAATCTCTATCCTCAACCCAAGACTTAGCGAAGCTAACCCAAGTATAGTTCCCATTCTGCTCAGGATATTTTTTAATGAAACTATCAGCCTGCTCGTTGCTTAAACCAGCCTCCCTGTAAGGCATCCTAGCCTGCTCAGGCATATAGACGAGGAAATAGTATGGAGCGGCAATAATCAAGATTACCGAAGCAACCAGAATAACGAGCTTAACCCTCACCCCAGACACAGCGGACACCACTAGAAAAAGCACTAGTAGAAAAACTTAAGCCTTACGATAAGTAAAAACAAAGAAAATAGTGCGCTGAAAATATCAGGATAGCGCAGTAAATAAGAGAATAGCGTGCGCTAATCTTCAGTTATAGTTCCTACCATATTTAACTAGAAAAATAAATTAATAGAATGCGTATGGGGGCACTGGGATTTGAACCCAGGTTTCCCCGTATTGGGGCTCTCTCACGCAACTTTTCTCGTGGGCCCGAGCCACGGAGCCTAGACCAAGCTAGCCGATGCCCCCGCAGTTTTTCATTCCCCGTAATTTAAAAAGGTTTTGTTTAGGATAATATGAGATTTAATCGAAGCGTCTAAAACACTTTAAGGAATTAATTTGCTAATTAAGATGCCGGAGGCGGGTCTCGATCCCGCGACCTCCAGATTATGAGTTTCATCAACCCTTTAGGGTTCTGGCGCTTTAGCCTTCCAAGGTCTAGCCATCTGAGCTACTCCGGCACCCCTTTTCTTCAAGGGAGAACCGGGTTTTAAATTTTTATCCGAGTATCTGTATGAACACCAGTTTAAGCGTAAGCTAGCTGGTGTTAACACCGTTTTTAATCTGTGCTAGTGCGCCCCATACTCTTTAAACAAATAGGAAATCCATACCTCTTTTTTCCATGAGGGTGAGAATCTACATGTTTCAGCTTCCACTCGTGCTTAGGCTTGCTCCAGACTAGGGAACCCGAGCGCCTTTAAAACAAGCCTCAAGCCTTCTTCAGTAACCTTCTGCCCGGATACGACACGGCTTCTTTCAGGGTAAATGATGAACCCCTTGTATATTCCCCCCATGTTTATGATGTAGAAAACCTGTATTACGAATATCAGCATGTTAAGCTGTCTGCTCGTAAGCCTTTCGAGAAGCAGCCTCTCTGTTTTCAAGGATATTGAGCATCTTTTCCTAATGCTCTCGACAATGCTCTCCCTATCCTCATCCATAACCGCCACCACGTCCGACACCGTCAAGCCCTGCTCCTTAAGATAATCGTCGACAGCCTTCTTGAGCGGAATATAATGGCTTGGCAGACTCATTTCCGCCTCAGGGGTAAACGATTGTCTGAGTCCGAGGATAGGGGACCGCGTACTTTATGCTGGGCAGCCGCAGAATATGGGCCAGCAGCCTCTCAAACCCTAGGCCGAAGCCTGAATGCGGGACAGAGCCGTATTTCCTGAGATCTAGATACCAAGTGTAATCCTCAGGATTATAGCCTGACTCCACTATCCTATTCGTGAGGACATTATAGTCGTCTATCCTCTGGCCGCCTCCTGTTATCTCACCATAGGGCCAGACCAACAGGTCTGCTGCAAGCACAACCCTGGGGTCTCCAGGATCAGGCATATGGTAGAAGGCTCTGGTCTCTTTAGGATAGTGCGTCACGAAAACCGGTTGACCAACCTTGGTTGCGATAATCTTCTCCTCCCTCACGCCAAGATCCCTGCCCCACTCTATTTCCACACCACTGTTCTTCAAGAATTCAACAGCCTCCGTGTAGGTTATTCTCTTGAAAGGTTTTTCAAAAGGCTTGAAGCCGGGGTTGAATCTTTCAACATCCTCCCTATGCTTCTCGTAGAATATTCCAACAACCTCCGTAAGCATGTCCTCTTCAAACTTGAGCAACTGGTTGAAATCCATATGGCATGCTTCAACCTCGAGATGCCAGTATTCTGAGAGATGCCTCCTTGTCTTCGACTCCTCGGCCCTGAAACTCGGCTGGAAGCAGAAGACTTTTTCAAGGGAGAAGATCGCCCCCTCGAGATAGAACTGTGAGCTCTGAGTTAAGAAAGCCTTCTTATCGAAATACTTGACTTCAAACATTTTCGCACCACCCTCGGTTGCAGCGGTAACTATCGAGGGAGCACTTACCTCGTAGTAACCATGATCCAGAAGCCATTGCCTCAACAATGTTGAAAGAGAAGACCTCAGCTTTAAAACGGTGTTCATAGTCCTGCTGCGTATGAAGAGATGTCGATACCTCCACACGGCTTCCGGAGACATGTTTCTCCTTAAAGGAGGGTCCTCCAGAGAGGGGGATACAACTCTGATGGCTTCAGCCTGAAGCTCAACGCCCCCGGGGGCGCGCGAATCCTTCCTGACCAGTCCCTCAACCATTAAGGAGGATTCTCTCCTAAGCTTCCTAACCTGGTCGAAAACCTGTTCTCCAACCCGGTCCTTCTTGACGACAACCTGCACCACGCCGGTGGAGTCGCGGATCCTTAGGAAAACCAGTTTTCCAACAGTATTCTTAACATAGAGCCAGCCGCGGATCTTGGCTTTACCCCCAATGAGGCTAGCTAAGCCTGCAACACGCTGCTCCTCCACACCGCAGGATTCAATGGTCAAATTTATACTGTTTTCCACGGCGACCCATATGGATATAAACGTATCTTGAGGCTAAACAGTTTTAACCAAGGATTGGAAGCATTTCTCAGCATGAGTAGGGAAGTGGTTGACTACAGGCTGGAGGGTGTTAAAACCTTCTCGGAGCTTCTGCGAAGAATGGGGCAGGGATGGGGGTTTGAAGCAGCACAGCTTTCGAAAGCCCATGACATTATGATTGAAATGGTTAACGACAAGGAATGCGTAAAATTCCTATCCCTTACTGCAAACATTGTTTCAACAGGCTTGAGAGGAGTCATTGCTGAAATGGTTGAGAAAGGGCTTTGCGACGTCATAATAACCACGGGCGGAACTTTCGACCATGACATTGCTAAGAGCATTGGGAAGTATTACAGGGGGGAATTCATCATGAACGACAGGGATCTGAGGAAGAAGGAAACCCACAGGCTGGGCAACATCCTGATACCGCAGGACTCCTACGGGGTGGCGATAGAATCCTTCACAATACCCCTATTAAGGGAGATAACGATGGAGAAGAAGGTTTTCAGCAGCAGGGAGCTTGCTGAGGAGGTTGGGAAAAGGCTGAAAGACAGGAACTCGATACTCAGGGCAGCATACGAGAGGAAAGTACCCGTTTACACACCCGGGCTGGTTGACTCAGCGTTCGGCACGCAGCTCTTCATATTCTCACAGACAAACGAGTTCACCCTGAACCTGTTGAAAGACATGAAGGAGCTTTCAGACATCGTGTTCTCCTCTAAGAAAACCGGTGCGTTAATACTGGGGGGAGGAATAAGCAAGCACCACACGATATGGTGGAACCAGTTTAAAGGGGGACTGGACTACGCCGTGTCTCTCACGACAGCATACGAGTTCGACGGAAGCCTCTCGGGAGCAAGACTCGAGGAAGCAATAACGTGGAACAAGGTTAGGGAGAACGCTGCCATAGCGCTCGTCCACGTAGACGTTACACTAGCCCTACCACTGCTTCTGGCAGCAGTCTACGAGGAAACAGCAAAACAAGGCTGAACCACGCCGGTGCAAACAGGCCTGATTATAAAGGCGCCGCGTCCCTCTCCTTTAATGCGTGCTTCTAAACGCCAACGCAGACGGAGCCTCTCCCTATCAGCATAATTATTCAAGACAGACTGAATGTAAGGAGACCCTAATTCAAAAATGTTCAAGGTCTGTTACAGGCTATAGCGCGCTAAAGTCTCTTGATATCCCATTTAGTCTGGTGCGTGCGAAAAGCATTTGATTCCTGCTCCTGCCGACGCAGGTTATCGCCCCGATTTTTCTGAGCACGTAGGTTATTCTCCGTGACTGATTAACCGGTATTCCGAGTCTTTCGGAAAGATCACTATTTGTAAAAGGACGAGGCAGGTCTTCAGGCAGCACTTTCAGTAAATCTGTTTTTTGTTCGAAAACTATTCTTTCTAAGACGCGGAGTAGCTTCCTATCCTCTATGCTTACACCCCTTCTCCTCCAGCTTCCCCTCCCGTCATTACACCATGTTTCCTCCATTTCAACCATTAAAACCTCAATGCTGAAATTACTTTTCGAGAGCACGTCCGGTATTCTTACTAATTCGTCGAAAAGATCGGTTAGGCAACCCTTTCTCGGAGACCTTCTCCTACCATAGGTTTCCCCGGTGACCATGGATTTGTAAACAATCCATTTCAACCTAGGTATGGGGTAGACCAGGCGAACCTTATGGTTATCAAGTAGGTGCAGGAGCTTCGGCCTTATCGCTGAAAAATTGGCAACCTGTATTTCAATCAGTAGGTCTCCACGCACTATGTCCACTATAAAACCGTCCACACGTTCTTCCAGCTTATCCCCGTCGAGAAAGTACCATTTCTTTATCGCAGAGTGAAGCGAGCTTTCTCTCATCGAACGGAACGAGTTGTTCGAAGCCGAGGGCTGACCCATTCTCCTTATGGTTTTTCAGCTGCACGTGATAAAAAGATTCCTAATTCTTTCACTCGGCCATAGAATAAAGAATATTGGGAAGAAGAGGATTCGCATCTGTTTGCCTGCTTTACCGTTTCAGGTTTAACTGCGTTTAGAGGTTTCAAGAAAACATTATAAAGGTCATCTAATTACCTCTGTCTTCCAACGCGATGATAAGGCTGAGCGGGGAAAACGTGGCGTCACTCCAAACACACGCGGGTTTGAAGGCTCAGGAATACCGAGTTAGGTGAAGGAAGATGACTGAGGAACTTGAGCTCCAGGAGCCGCGTGACATAAGCAGATATAGAGATAGAATTATCAACGGCCCAATAATCCGTACATTTCTCTGGCTTGGAATCCCCCCGCTTCTGAATCAACTCGTGTTCGTAGCCTACAATGTTGCTGACACCTACTGGCTGAGCTGTTACAGTGAATTAACAGTATCAGTCCCCAGACAGGTTATGCCTGTCATAATGCTTTTCCAAGCTGTTATAATGGCTACGAATGCTGCTTGCCTAAGTATCGTGTCCCAGTATATTGGGGCCAAAGCCTATAAAAACGCGAGCCTCGAGGCTTCACGCTTCTTCACAGTAGCATTCCTCTGCGGAGCCATTTTGAACATGCTGCTCCTGACGCTTCGAAGCCAGATTTTCACATGGCTAATATTTACTCCGCCTGAAATCTTTGAGGAGGTTATGGCTTTTTCAGCTATAACTGCCTTCGACGTGTTCTTCAACTCCATAGCCTTCACCTTCGCCACTTTGCTTCAAAGCGTGGGGGATACTAGGCGGCCAGCCATTATTAACATGGTGGCTGTAGCAATAAACATAGTGCTGGATCCTTTCCTCGTTTTAGGCATCGGCCCGTTTCCACGCTTGGGAGTCATCGGCGCTTCTCTCACGGACGTCATGGGGAAAATCCTGTCAGTCATCGGTCAAACCTACATACTTAGAAGAAATTATCCTGAGTTGAAAGTTAGGTTCACACGGGAAATAGATATTGAATGGGCTAAGCTGGTTCTACAGATCGGCTTACCCATTTTATCGTTCGGCCTGCTGAACGGGTTCGCCTTCACCTTGCAGCAGAGGCTTATTAACATGCTGGGCATAGTGGCTGCAACCGCGTTTTCAATAGGCTTCATAGTAATGAATATCGTTGACGCCGCGCTTTTCGGGTTAAGCGGAGCCACAGCGATAATGATAGGGCAAAGCCTTGGAGCAGACAACCCTGGAAAGGCGAGACAAATCGCATTCAAGACAACCATGTTAATATTCCTCCTCGTCGCAACCAGTGCCATCATCATCTACCCTTTTAAACGGTTGATAGCAAGCTTTTTCGCAAGCGATCCAGCTATACTTGACGAAACAGAGCGATTCCTACAGTTAATATTGCCGTCGCTTCCCTTCTTCGGCCTCTGCGTGAATTCGATGTCGATTGCAAGAGGCTCAGGCCACACGGCTTTCCCAACAGCCATTGACATTGGAAGAATCTGGATAATGAGAGTAGCCTTAGGATATTTCCTAGCGTTCATAATTAATATGGGTTCTATAGGCATCTGGCTCCCATTATCGTTGAGCAATGTTGTAGGCGGGACAATCCTAATCACTTGGGTGAAATATGGGAAATGGGATAAAGCCGTAATAAGGAGAAACAACCTGAAACCAGGGAATTAGAACGTGTAAAACTGTTTACGAGGCTGTTATCTGATATTTTGTGCAAACAGGATGGCACGCTGTTTAAACTTTAAAGCTTCTGATCAGGTGGGATTAAAGTGTTAAAAGATGAGTAAAATAACCATTTCAGAAACTCGGGATCATTTCTTGAAAAACGGTGAGAGATTCTTCTATCTCGCGGATACTTGCTGGAGTGCTTTCACCAACCCGACGTACGAAGAATGGGAGCATTATCTTGAATACAGAAGAATGCAGGGGTTTAACGCCCTGCAAATAAACATTCTTCCTCAGCACGATAGGAGCCCGTCGAAGAACTATATTGATCCTTTTGGAACGCTTCCTAATGGAGAATGGGACTTTAACCGGAGGAACGAGAAGTACTTCGACAGGGCGGAAAAGATTGTTGAGATGGCGGTTGAACGAGGCTTCACGCCAGTGCTGGTGGTATTGTGGTGCAACTATGTCAAGGGAACATGGGGGTCGAAGATAAGCCCGTCCAAGATTATTCCGAGGGATAAACTAGAGGAGTATGTGAGCTATGTGGCGGAAAGATATGGAAAGTATAACCCCATTTTCATAATAAGCGGGGACACGAATTTCGAAACCGAGGACTCTGTAGATTATTATAATGCTGCGTTTGAAACAGTTAAGAAAATATCCCCCGGCTCTTTAACCACAATGCATTTGGCGGGGGGGCTATGGCAGGTTCCGGAGGTTTTCGTGAAGTCGCCTAATTACGACTTCTACATGTATCAATCGGGGCACACTAGAGAGCATCAGCATCTTCCATACGAGCTCGCCCAAAGGTTTTACAATATGCCTGTTAAAAGACCCATAGTAAACGGTGAACCCTGCTACGAGGGAATAGGTTCAATCGGGTCCTACGGTAAGCATGGAAGGTTCAACAGTTTCGACGTTAGAAAAGCTGTCTGGCAGAGTCTTCTTTCAGGAGCTAAGGCGGGGGTAACATATGGGGCACACGGCGTATGGTCGTGGCAGGAAGAAGGCGGAAACCTAAAGTATCCGGAAGAATATGCTTCAATCTACGGTGATCCCTACCACTGGCGTATCGCTCTGAGATTTTCAGGAGCGTTTGACGTGGCTTTCTGCAAATGGTTCTTTGAAAAATACGACCTCTTCGACATAACGCCTGCTAACGAGAAGCTTGTAAACAACACTTCAGAAATAAGAGTCTCTGAGGATGAAGACAAGATTCTGATTTACACGCCCTTCAACACGGATATAAAGCTAAAGACTGACGAGGCATATAGTAAATGGGAAGGAATAGATCTGGGAGCGAGAAGAATCTTCAAACCTGAAGTGGAAAGAGAGGAAAGCTGCTTCACAATAAGAATGACCGAGTTTAACAGCGACCTCCTAATAATTGGAAACCAAAAACGGAAATGATGCTCTAGCACGCTTTATATCCCTGTAAAAAGAACATCTGAGGCTCATAGAGGAGATAGGAAAGAGAGGAACCTAGCGAAAGGAGTGTTGGGCTATAAGTTGCATACGGGAGAAATTGACTAATTTGAAATTCGAATGTAAACGTATAGAATGATGAAGTTGTAGCTGGCTAGAGGGAAATCCTTGAAAGTGAAAATGAAGCTTAAAATTTAATGGTTGAGGAAAAGTAGCGGGGGGTCGATTTGAACGACCGATCTCAGGGTTATGAGCCCTGCGGCATAGACCTGGCTTGCCCGCGTACGTCTAGCCCACCCCGCTATATTTTTCTATATTTATTTCTTTTTTTGCTTATTATTCTATCCCGATTAGCAGTTTTAAGCTGCGAGTATATAAAGCTTTTGCCGGTCTAAGTGTTGAAGCATGGTTTCTCGATCTTGCCACCGGTGTTTAAAAACCGGTCGCGTAACCTTCTTTTTTAGCAGGATGTGCCTCCTAAGGAGGGTGGGAAAACATTGGGAGCATTTATCTGTTGATGCACCACGTCGGTTCTAATCAAGCCGGTATCCTCCCGCTTACAGCACCCGGCTTCTCTACGTATGCCAGATATGATATGCCGAGATTTTTGCTTGTTTTGGCTGTTTTTAATGGTTTAGTCAGGTTTCAGAAAAGTTTAAAAACTACGTTTACGTTAACGTAGTAGTAAACGTTGAAGGGGATTAGGGTGGTCTACAGGAAGGGTTCCAGCGAGGTTGAGATAACTGGCGAAAATGTTAATGACGTTAAGGAGATGATTAAGTATATTCCAGAGATATACTTGGAGCTTGAGAAGACTGAGAACAGGCTGGCTGAGTTAAAGTCGACGATGAGCCTCATACCTGGTTTCGTTAAATACGATGAGGATGGTAAGCCAATACTCTCTGTCAGGGAAGAGTTCTTAACGAGCCGGGAAGCAATAATCCTCATCCTGAAGTTTGCTGAGAACGGTCTTAAATCGAGCGAAATAGGTGAGCAGCTGAGTAAGAGCGGCATAGTGTCAGTAGGCTATCCATCTAGGCTTTCCGAGATGCTTAGAGAGGGGATCGTAACTAGGAACGAGCTTGGCAACTATGTTCTAACCGAGAAGGGGAAGATAATCGCCGACGAGATAACGACGAGGCTTGAGGAGGTGTCTTTAAGATGAATAGGGTTTCAACAATCAGACTGGAAATACCTGACAAGAATATTAAGGTGGAGTTTACAGGCGACGAGAACACGATAATAAGAGACATGTTCAGGTTTCTTTCAAACGTTTACCCCCAGTTAACCATCGTCGACAAAATAGTTTACACGCCCGATCTTGAAGCTCTTCTTTCAGCAATATCTTCACACATCAAGATAAGCAGCGGCGAGATAATCCTGCTTGGGGAAGAGGCGAAGACTACTGAGAGCAAAATCCTCTACCTTCTTGCGGGCTGCTATATTGCTTCAAGATTCGGGTTGCGTGAGAAGAGCAGTATGAGTGTTGAGGAGATGGTTAGAATGGTTACGAACATTTCAAAGAAGACTATTCAAAACACTCTAGTCGACCTCGTTAAGAAGGGGCTTGTACTCCGGCAGGCCAGGGGAACGTTCGAAATATCAGTAAAGGGCATTATGATGCTTTCAGGAGGTGTTGAAGGTGAGAAAACCGTCGACAAGCCTAATCCCGCTGTCTGATCTAAAGCACCATCGAGACGCGCATGTATTGGAAGGAAAAGAGATAAGGCTTAAGATAAGCCGGACTAACGAGTTTAAACTCGGCAGGGCTCTGAACATAGAACTCGAGGAAACCCCTTCCTTTAGAAAGATTATTGCAGTGGATGTTTCAACTGTTAAGATAGGTGTAAGCAGGCTGGGCGAGGTTCACGCTATCCGGGGTTCAACCGTTTTAAAAGAGCGAGGAGTGGTGAGGATAAATAGAACAAGGCCAATGATAGTTTTCGGCGGTATCTCCGACAGCCAGGTTTCTTTTGAACTGGAGGAACAGTTGAAGAACATTCGTTCAATCAGAGATTCGATAATGCTGCTCGACGGGGATTTGAACGAGATGGTGAGATTTAGCGAGCCGCTTAGGCTCCCAGAGTTCCTCGCATCTGCTTGCAATACTTTAATATCGATTTCAAAGGGCTTCATCGACCCGTTTATACGTTTACCCGGGGATGTTGATAGTTCCCCATTCGTATGCGAGGTTCTTAACGGGAGTCGCCCAAGGGAATACTTGGTTAGGCTTAAGCCCGGAAGCCCCCTGTTGAAGGTTGAAATATACCCGGAGGCTGAGCTGGAGGAGGTCAGGGACCTACTGGCTTCTCTCATCCTTATCGACGGCGTTGACTACGGTTATCCGGAAGCGTTGAGAATCGCCCACATATATTCTAAGATACTTCCTGTGGAAGTTTTGTCGCTGAAATGCGTCTTGCAGAAGAAGTTTGGAATAGAAGTTTTAAGGGAGATAGATAATAGGAAGATGCTTCTAGGAGGCTTCTGGAGTTGATAACGATTCTGCGGAAGAACAGGGTTACTTACGAGCTTCTGGAAACCCCCGGCAGGGATAGGATTGTTGGAAGCTACTTAATACTACTGGACAGCACTACTCGGAGGAAGCTTCTCCTCCAGATAATAGATGTCAACTATCTAAGTATTCCTGGCGAGATAGAGGAGATAATACGGATAAGCAAGAGGGAAGAATCCTATCAGGTTTTCGAAGAGGATGAAAATCTTAAGAAGATACTTGACGAGCTGATGGATTCCAGAATACTGATATGCAAGGTTCGCGCAGCCTTCTCGCTTGATGACGAAGCAATAGATTTTCAATGGGCTCCATCGAGGCTGAAATCAAGGATCTATGAGCCGAGTATGGAAGAGTTGAATGCGCTGATTACAAGCAAGTACACGATACCGGTTAAGATCAGCGACGATGTGGAGATGGATTTGAATGCGTTAGACGGAAGCTTAACCCTGATAATCGGTAAGAAGGGCTCGGGCAAGTCTAATCTTTCTAAAACATTGATAGCGAGAATTCTGGAGCACGGTGGGCGCTGCGTAGTCTTCGACATAAACGGGGAGTATGAGCCGGTTGCGATGAGAGACAGGTTTCTAGTCTTAAAACCCGGTGAAAACATGTTTCTCAGCATACCTGGGCTAGGGAAAGAGCTTTTCATAAATCTCATGGAAACCATTATGGGGCTGCCTCCTTCATCAGTCTGGGAGCTGAGACGAATACTGGACAGTCTTGAGAACAGGAATATGCTGAGCCTTAAGAATCTCTGGAACGAAATAGTTTGCGGAAGAATTAATGATCTTGTTAAGGAAGCGTTACTCAGGAGGATAACGGTATTGAGGGAAAGCGGATTATTCAGGGATTCCGACGCGACAGACTTAGACAGAGTTTTTAAAGAGGCTTCGAATAAGGCTCTGGTAATAAACCTGAAGGGTCTGCCGAAATCCTTTAGACAGTTAATAGTTGAAACGGTGCTCAATAAGACGGTTAGGATGCTGGAGAATGGCGAGATTAAGCCGCTCTTCCTTTTCGCAGAGGAGGCGCAGTCGTATTTGGATGAGAAAGCATGGGAGGACTATATAACGCGGATGAGGCACATCGGGTTATCTGTCGTCTTTATAACTAATGAGCCGGATAGTCTCATGAGCTTCGTTTACAGGCAGGCTGACAACTGTTTCATATTCAACTTAGTGAACGAGAATGATTTAAACTATATTTCGAAAATGTCTAAAATAGATGCTGAATCGCTCATCAGCCTTGTACCCACTCTGCCCATTGGCAAGTGTCTAGCGTTTGGAAACATTACCGCGAATATTCCAGTCATGTTGAATATACGTAGAGAAAACGTGTTTGGAACCGGAGGGACTAGGAAAGTGCTTTTGGCAGTTCCTAGAGGCTGAAAACCTCTAGTCCCTTATACTTTGCTCTAGACCCTAGTTTTTCACATATCCTGAGCAGCCTGTTATACTTCGCGGTTCTCTCCCCCCTGCATGGGGCGCCTGTTTTTATCTGTCCAGCGTTGAAAGCAACAGCAACGTCGGAAATATAGGTGTCTTCGGTTTCTCCAGACCTGTGGCTTACAACAACCCTGTAATTGTTTTCAACAGCCGTGTTAAAGGTTTCTAAGGATTCGGTTAGGGATCCACATTGGTTAAGCTTGAAGAGAAGCGCGTTTGCAGCACCTCTCCTTATCCCTTCGAGAAGCCTCTCCTTGTTCGTAACGAAAATGTCGTCTCCAACTATCTGTACTCGAGAACCCATTCTCCTAGTTATCTCAGCGAAGGATTCAAAATCGTTCTCCTCAAACGGGTCTTCTATCGACTTCAGCTTGAAGGTTGAAACTAGTCCATCATAGTATTCTAGAAGCTCGCTGCTCGATAGTTCCCTGCCGTCTATCCTATACTTGTTTGAAGAAGGATCGTAGAACGAGGATGATGCTGCATCTATTCCAAGCAATACTTGTGAAAAAGAGTATCCTGTCTCCTCGATTGCGGTTAATAACATTTCCAGAGCCTGGTCGCTGCGGTTAAGAGGCGGTGCAAAGCCTCCTTCATCTCCAACGTTTATCGAGGGCCTCCCGTACTTCTTAACTATCACGCTTCTAAGCGTGTGATAAACTTCAACGCCGGCTCTTAAAGCAGTGGGGAAGTCGTTAAATCCTGCAGGTATTATCATGAACTCCTGTATGGAAAGGTTGTTTCCCGCATGCTTCCCCCCGTTTATAACGTTCATAAGAGGGACGGGGAGCGTAACTCCTTTCCCTCCGCCTAAATACTCGTAAAGCTCCATCCCGCTGGCATTCGAAGCAGCTGTTGCGTTGGCAAGAGAGACAGCAAGGATCGCGTTCGCCCCAAGCCTAGACTTATTCGGAGTACCGTCTAACTCAAGCATCTTCTTGTCGACTTCGGTTTGACGCCTAGCATCTAAACCGGTTAAAGCTGGGCCAATAGTCTCGTTAATGTTCCTAACCGCCTTTAAAACACCTAAACCATGGAATCTTTTTTCATCCCTATCTCTTAGTTCAACCGCCTCGTACTTCCCCGTGGAGGCGCCTGAGGGAACGCTTGCTTTACCAGTGGCACCCCCCTGCAGTTCAACGACTGCTTCAACAGTAGGATTTCCCCGTGAGTCTATTATCTCTCTGCCTTGAACCCTTTTTATTTTAAACACGTCCTCAACCATTTTTCCTCTCGGAAATGTTTTAAAGCATGATTTAAGGTTTTGCTAAAGTAGTACGGGAAGCACGAATTCGCTGAAGAAGGCGAGTAGTAGTGCTCCAAATATCAAGTCTCTTCCAAGATACTTGTTCACCCTAGTTGCATAGAGTATGACCCCGATTACAGCCATTGGAGCATAAATCATAGACAGGATACGCAGGGATGTTTGCAGTACCATTTGCGAGAACGCTGAAACTGTTTTCTCCACCGCGTTCACAATGCTTTCAATCAGCTTTGTAAACCATTCGGAGCTCGCAGCCTTTTCTCCCTCTTCCCCTATTAACGGGATGATCAGCCTCTCCGCAAGACTTAATATTCTCATGCCCCGTCCCAATTATAAGGAGGCTGGAATCCTATTTAACTACCCATAAGCAGGATGCTGGCAGATGTCTTTTTAAGATGCTTCTTCATGAAGAACCTGATACTTATCCATCAGGCTTAAAAGTGTCTTAACACTCGACTCTCTGACCTTTACTCTTCCGCCCGCAGCCTCCTCCGCGAACCTGATTATCAGAGGCAAATACTTACGGTAGACGTCAAGCCTTCTCTTCTCCCTCTCCATGCTTTTCTTTCTAGAAAGATAGAACGAGATCTCCCGGCTGACATTCCTAAGCCCGTTTAAAATCTCCCTCTCTATTTCAGGTCTATCCGCCACATACTCTTTTCCAACCGTTTTATAAGGTATTTTCGTCGAACATATGTGCACTATGATTCTAACAGGGTCCGTCCTGGGGTCTATCCTGTAGCGTTTCCAGTTCATCAACTTGTTCACAACCTTGTAGGAGACATCGTTAGCCTCATCGTACAGAAGGGGAATCCTGTTGGCATACCTGTAGATTATCGCGTTGCCGTCTTCAGGCGGAGTTATCTTCCCACCGTAAGCTATTCCAACCTCCACTATAAAAGGATGTCCCGAATATGCTTGAGGCTTCCTGCTTTCAACCGCAAGCACCTCGGGTTCAAGCTCCTTCTTAATCCCTTCTTTCAAAAGCGTCTCGCCTATCGGGGAGAGAATACTAGCGTCCGGTGGGAGAAAGCCATCGTAATTCTTTAAAGCCTGAGTAAGCCTTACAATATCGTCTAAACCTAGCTCTCCGACAACCGTGTTAGGCGAGAGGTTCAGCTGTTCCAGTATCCTGCTGGCAGTCTCCTTCCCGACTCTGTGAAAGCTTCTAGTGAGAAACGAGATGAGTGTCCTCTTACGGTTCTCCTCGACAAGCCTCTTAACCATTTCAACGTCAACACCGTGAGGATGCGGCAATGTTTCCTTGGGAGGATTGGGCATTTGACCAGTGCTTCTGGAAAACCTTATTAGTCTCCCATAGGTGTCGACCAGCGTGATGTTTGCATATGGTGCGACAAGCGCACTAAGCTTAATATACTCAAGTATCTTCGGAAAAGCTCTGAAATAGTCTCCCTCAAGAGTGAAGCTTACAATAGTGCCGTTCCACTTCTTAGGATTGCTCTTCTCCTCCCTCTCTAAAACTATGGGCGCGTTCTTCTTAATGTCTATCATTATCTTGAAGAAGTAGATTCTTTTACGATAGCCAACAGTGATCTCTAGAGGGTTATTCGTCGTTATCTGACCATATAGATACGCCATTTTCCCTCCTAGTCCAAAGGTTCCTCTGGATTGTATCAAGGTGTACTTTGAACCGAAAAGTATTTTCCCAAAGGCGTTTGGAATATGTTCAGGCGGGATTCCTCCACCGTTGTCGGCAATCCTTATCCTTACGATGTTTCTCTCACTGTCCGCTTGGCCTTCAATGGTTAGAAAAAGTATTATGTCCGGCAGTATGCCCCTCGCTTCGCAAGCGTCTAGAGAGTTTTCGACGAGCTCTCTGACAGCCGTGTACAGTGCCCTAACAGGGTTTGAAAAACCCGCGATGTCCCTGTTTCTGTAGAAGAAGTCGGCAGGGCTGATCTCTTTAAATTTCTCCTCAGAACTCATCTCCAGCCTTCTCCTCAGGGCTCATCCAAATCCCCTTTTCCAACGATTTTCTCTGGCGCTCCAAATATTTAAACGCGGTGCTGAATTGAGCTCCCTTCAATATTTTTAGAATCGTCTTGAAAGCTATGTCGCAGCTCTCCTCCTCTCCAATTATTCCAAGTGTATAATTGTGCAGGGCAAGTTTAGCACCAGAAAGCTTCTCAATCTTCTTCCAAACCTTCCCGTCTTTCCCTATTATTCTGCCCTTTATTATTTTTATCCGTGAGGCGGAATCGCCGGCGAAGTCCCTTAGGTCGATTATTTTTAAGACAAGCTTATCGTCCAGAAGCCTTAAAGCATCCTCGCCGGAGAACCCGCTTGATATCGCATCTGCAATCCTCCTTACTCTGAAGTATGCTTCAGGGTCCTCGGCATCATACTCGACCCTAATAGTTCCATCCTGTTGAACCTGAATCTTAACCCTGATTTCCTCCTCTATCTTCCTCTTTATTTCACCATTCTTTCCGATTAAAACCCCTACTCTTTCCTGCGGAATGTTTAGGAAGAGTACGTTAGTCAATCCTGCCAACAACCTCCTCTACGGGTATCGGCTCGTCAACCCATCTTCTTTTCATGAAGAACCTGTTTATGTTCTCAACATCCCTTCTTAAAAATTCCCCTGCCAAGGGGTGCGTAACCGGGACGGCTTGAGACAAATCTATGATGACGGGCTTCTCGTTCCAAATCATAACGTTATACTCGCTCAAGTCCGCATGGATCAGGCCGGCTTTATCACGGCTCTTAACTATGAAGTCGATTATCTCCATGTAGGTTTCAATAGGCTTCTTAAGCTCATGGAGCTCCTTTAAAAGTGGGGCTCTCTGGCCATTCTCACCTATGAAGCTCATCACTAGAATGTTTTTCTGAACAAGAATTGGTTTCGGCACTGGAAGCCCCACCTCATGCATAGTTGTTAAATTAGCGTATTCTTTTCTAGCCCAAGTATAAACCAGCGATCGGCTGTCGCTCTTCACTTTTTCAAACCGCTTGTCGCCAATAATGTACTTCAGCATCATGCGCCTTATCTCCGTGTTGACAGTTAAATAGATCTTGACTGCAACCTCAACATTACCCTTTGCAACAGCATGGAATACTTTCGACTCTTTGCCTGAAGATATTTCACCGTTAAACTCTTTCAAAAAACCTTTTCTCAGCAGGTCGTAAAGCTGCATTAAAACCTCAACGTTGAAAACCTCGCTGAAAACCTCGAAGTCCTCGCTTCTCTTAACCTTCATCCTCTGAAGCTTCTCTATGAGCTTCTCCCTAAGCTCCAAGGTGTTGAAGACTTTTTCACGCCTCATGTTTATGCAACTGCCTGAAACACGTGGAACCCAGCGTTCTTTTTAAGATTAACTACTGGCCCCACCAGCCTGCTCCTGTGCTTCCTTAACAAGCTCCTTGCTGAGAAGCCCGTTTTTAACAAGGTAGTCTATTTGGCCAATCGTATACCTGTGTAAAATTTCCCCTCGGTCAGGCTGGAAAGGCCACGGCTCAACCAGAACAATATCGTTCAGCTTAATCCATATTTTTCTCCTAAGCTTCCCCCTGAGCCTACACTGCCTGGTTCTACCGTCGGAACACAGGACCACAGCCCAGTTGGAGCCTGAAAGACCCTCTACTCTTCCGAATAGCTGGCCCTCTCCAGGGGTTACTAAGGTTTCGGAGATATCTCTCTCACTGTACACTTTTCTCTTTCCCAAGCCCTATTAAGCCTCCGGATACCCTCCTAATAAACTATATGCTTAAGCTGAGAAAGGCTAGATGCGGATTATCATCATGAACATTACTCCGCCTATTCTCCTAGCGTTATCCACACTCCCTAAACCGCTTTCTAAAACCGTTCTCACAACCCTGTTTCCAATAAGGTTAACGGAGGAGGCGTCTTGAATGCTTTTTAAAAGCTCCTCCTCATCTACAAGCCTGCCGCCGTAAAACTTTTCAGCCACCTTCACTTCCAACCCTGTCTCATCCTTAATTGTTTTCCCCAGAAGCTCCTTGTCGCACGCCCCTACTATCTTGGTTGAGCCAACCGAATGCTCCTTCATGTAGAATTCTCTACTCATTTTTCAAAGGCTTTTAACTGGCGAAACGGCGCCACAGCTTAAGCATACTAGTTGAACAATCCCCCTCTTCTCCCTGCTAAGCTTCGTATCAGGCCTTTTACAAACCGGGCATTCCACATACGCCTTTATGTAGTCAGCTATCACCGTGTCCAGCTGCTTGGGGAGAATCCTGCCCTTGAAAACATAGCGTCCCTCGCCGATTTCCGAGTAGGGTGCTGCAAGCCTTAAAGTCATGTATTTTAACAGGTGCTTCACATCCCTGTTAAGAAGGTCGGCTATCTGGTTAAGGTTTTGAACTATAGTCTTATTCTTCTCACCTATGCATTCAACACTGGGAACGTTCAGCCTATCCCGGCTCTCCGTCTTAGGAACCTTACTAAGCCCTCTGTCCAACCATTCTAAGTATTTATCCTCGCTACCTGTTTCCTTCACTTTCCTAAGAAATAGGGGATGGAAACTCTTTAATAATGCTTTCGTTTGAGATTGGAAAAGTCTCCCTTAGTTCCTCTTTCTTTTTTCTCAATGCCATCCTAGAAGCCCTTTAAGAGCTCACGCCTGCTTATTACCGTGTTTAACTCAGCCAGCAGGTCGGAGTCTCTTTCACATCCTTCACTTCTAAGTAAGCTAGGGTTTTTCTGAACTTGAGGATAAGCCTGAGAAACAATTTTTGAATTCCTTCTCTATGGTGTTAAGCTCTGAGGCATAAGGATATTAGTTATAGTAACCTCTCTTGGTTCCTAATGGCGAAACAAGGAGAATACTGCTGTGATGGTTTATTGCGTTACTGCGAAACCGAGAAAGATGAAAGGTTAGACAATATACGCTACCAGCGCTCTCTATTTAAGAATCTTCGATGGGTTAGTGTAATTACTTTGTTTCAACTGTTTCTTACTCTCATTCCTTTGCTTAATGTCGGGATGAAGAACACTATGATCCCTACTAACCCCAGTAGGGCAGAGATAAGTAGCATATCCCTCGGCGGCTCGTCTTCCATGAATACGAGGTCAAACGATTGAATGTTGTTGTCACCGGAAGCCCTTATTGAAAAGACGTAGAGGCCTCTTTCAACCCTTGATATGTCGTAAAGCTCCTTAGCATGAGCATTGTTAAACCTGAACAGGACTGTTTTATCCGGAAGCCTTAAGACCTCTATATTTACAGGAACCTCTGGCTGAACACGGGATATTGTGAAGCTTATTTTCCTCGGCTCCAAGAGCAGAGGACCTAGCAACGCCTCCGCCGAACCCTCTTTTGGGCTGGTTCCACATGATTCCACCGTCGCCATTCCTCTAAGGAGTGCTGCGATAAATATCCCGATGCCCACCGAAAAAATTAATGAGCCAATTCTCCGCCACCTATGGAGATTAGTCAAGGTCGATCACCCTGAAGGCTATTGCTGCAGCAATCATGAATAGGAATGGGAGGAGCAATAAGTATGGAATAGAAAAATTGCAGACCGGAGGAGGATAAGATGGGTAAACATGCGTACCAGCCGTGATTTGTGCGAGCAGACGGTGCGAAGCTTCCTCCAGCACCATCGCGCTTTTTAAAGGAGCAATGTATCCAGCTATGTTTTCGAACGGTGTTTGCAATGCCCAGTAGTCTAGAATAGCAAACAGCCCGATGCCCAGTAATGCAGCCAGCGAAAACTTTCTGAGAAGTATTGAGAGCAGGATGTTGAACGAGCATACAAAGAGGGATAGCACTAAGACGCCTATCAGCGTCGATACCCATATTGAAGCAGGGTAGGGGAAGTCGAACATATGGTTTAAGATTGCTGCGGCGGTTAACGAGCCCAGTTGAACAACCCAGATTGGGAGTATCGTTACCATCAGCTTGGACGCGAACAGCTCTCCCCTCGATACCCCTGCCATCAGGGGAATATGGATCTTGCGTTTTTCAACGCATTCGCCGAAAACCTTAGCGGGCATCAATGTGCAGAAAATAATGATAGGGTATTCTGTTCTCAGAAAGAGGAAATAGTGATACAATAACTCTTTAATGGGCTAGATTATGCTTAAATAATGCTTTCTATCAATTGTCTTGACCACGTATGAATAGCATAATTGTTGTAGGAAGCTCTGGCAAGGATGAGCATTTTAAAATACGCTCCTTCCATGATCTGCCCAAGGTTTTCCACCCTTTTCTGAAAAAGACTATTCCAGTCTCCAGGATAAGCGAGCTCCTGGGACCAGAATGGGATAGAAGCAGGGTTTACGGCCTGCTGGAGGCCAACAGCCTGACTCCCGTGAAGTATAGCTACGGGGGGAGGGCTCCCCACGTGGCCTATGGTGTTGCCCGTCTAGGAGGCAGAGTAAGGCTGGTCACAACCTTCGGCAGAGACTATGACCATCCTTATCCCGGGTTTTTCGACGGAGGTTATTACAGTCATCTGGCGAATAACAATGTTGGAATGAGAACAGCTGTTGTTGAAGACAGCAGTAAAACCAGCTTACTAAGCAGAGATGTTCTGAACGCAGGCGTATGGATCGTCATGGATAAGACAACCTCAACCATCACCTGCGTGAAAGACGTTGACAACAACGAGTTCTTCATAATAGATGATGTTGAAGGCGCGAGCGGCGTTGAAAAATTCAGGCCGGTGCCTGAATCAGAGTTCGAATCCGCAAGCCTTCTTTTCGTCACATCCTCTGAAACCCCGTTCATGAAAAGCTCTATTCTAGCGGCTAGGAGAAGAGGCGTAGAGGTGGTTGTGGACATCGCGTCCTACGGTGTTACTGGGGACTATGTTGAAACCATGGTTCCAAACTCGAAGATGATTCTTGGGAACGATAACGAGATTAAGCAGGCGGCTGATCTTCTCGGTCTTAAGAACATTAGGGAGTTCTTCACACTCGGGTCAGAATACCCTGAGGCAATAGTTTTGGAGGATAAGATGACGGGGCTAATCGAGATCCACCATAGGGATGGCGGGGTCTCCAGAGTAGGCCCTGTGCCGCCTGAGAAAACGGGCAGCTCAATCGGCTGTTGCGACGGCATTGCGGCAGGCATCCTGTTTGGCCTGCAAAAAGGGTTGACTCTGGAAGAATCCTGCAGAATAGGTCTTTTAGAAGCGTTCTCCATATGGAGGGTTGAGGGTGTACAGGAGGGAATGTTGAGCATCAGTGAGCTCACGAGTCTCTACCGCAGGTTCTTCGGCAGAGAACCATTCACCTGAGGGAAGCTTTTTAAAAAGACGCGGGGGGTGGTTTAAAGGGTTGGCTGGAAACATCGAGCTCGGAATTAAGAAGATAGATTGGGCTAGGAGGCTCATGCCGGTTCTAGGCAAGATTAGGGAACGGTTCGCCAGGGAGCGGCCGTTTGAAAGCATCGTCTTCTCAGTAACGCTGCACGTCACCAAGGAGACGGCGAACCTGGTTGAGACTTTAAGGGACGGGGGTGCGAAAGTCTACCTTACGCCTGCAAACCCTCTCTCAACAGACGACGATGTGGCTGAAGCCTTGAGGTCTAAAGGTGTTGAAGTCAGGGCCTGGAGGGGTATGAGCATGAATGAGTATTTCGAGGCGATTGACTGGGCTCACTCCCATTCTCCCTCCATACTCATAGATGATGGGGCGGACTCGATAATAAGGGCGCATGAGAAGAACATAATGTCGAAAAACAGGGTTTACGGGGCTCTCGAGGAGACGACTACGGGAGTAATAAGGATTAGAGCGCTTGAGAAAGCCGGTAGGCTGATGATTCCAGTCTTCTTCGTCAACGAAGCTCAGTCTAAGAAGCTTTTCGACAACCGGTATGGAACAGGGCAGTCCAGCGTGGATGGGATTATAAGAGCAACATCCATACTTTTCGCGGGTAAGAGGGTTGTCGTGTGCGGCTACGGGCTGGTTGGAAAAGGAGTGGCGAACAGGGCTAGGGGCCTAGGGGCCTCCGTGATAGTGACGGAAGTGTCTCCGATAAGGGCTCTTGAAGCTGTTATGGACGGGTTCACGGTTATGCCTATTAGGGAAGCCGCTAAAGTTGGAGACGTCTTCATAACCGCCACGGGCAACGTGAAAGCAATACCGTATGAAGCGATAGCAATGATGAGAGACGGTGTAATACTTGCGAACGTTGGGCATTTCGACGTTGAAATAGATGTTGCAACCCTCTACAGGGAGGCGAGAAGCATTAACGAGGTGAAGCCTTTCGTGGAGGAAATTGTTCTCCCCAACGGGAGAAAGGTCTACCTGCTGGCTAAGGGCAGGGTTGTCAACCTGGTTCTGGCTGAGGGTCATCCTCCAGATGTGATGGACATGAGCTTCTCCAACCAGGCGCTCGTCTCAGAATACTTGGTGAAGCATAGGGAGCTCACCCCCGGTGTTTACCCTGTTCCTGAAGAGATAGACATGCTGGTTGCCTCAACTAAGCTCAGAACAATGGGTGTGGAGATTGACGAGTTGACGGACGAGCAGAAAGAATACTTGTCATCTTGGAAAACATAGCTTAGGCAAGGCTTACTGAAGCACGGTTCTCCTCTTCAAGAAGCCTAATGGCCTCCGCCTCATCCAGATGCTTGTCAACCACTTCCCCAACTAGGAAATTCGGCTTATGGGAAGCCACGCGCACACGTATGAAGCTCCCGATCTCAAGATTCTGCCTGATTACAATCGGCTTGTAAAAAATGTTTCTAGCTATGAAGCTCCCAGGGATTACCCCCCTCTCGTCGACCAGAGCCAAACCCTCCCAGCCGACCCAAGAAGCGGAAAGCTTCTCCTTAACCTCCAGCGCAAGCCTAGAGAGCATCCTGCTCCTCTCAGCAACAATCCTCGTAGGTAGCTGCGGCAGCTTAGATGCAGATGTCCCGGGTCTAGCGTAAAACTTTGAAATATTGAGGAAATCCGGCTTCAATATCTTTACGGCTTCAAGTGTCTTTTCAAAATCCTCCATGCTTTCAGTCGGATACCCGACTATCAAATCCGTCTCGACAGATATCCTAGGCATCTCCCTCCTGAGCCTCAGAATAATCTTCATGAAGTCTTCAACAGAGTAGCCCCGGTTCATGTCTTCCAGAACCCTGTTACTACCGCTCTGCAAAGGTATGTGAATAAACTTGAAGAACCTCTTATTCCTAAGGGCTTCAACAATGCCGTCGAGATGCTTCAAAACACCTCTCGGATTCATCATGCCTATCCTTACGAGGAATAATCCATCCATATTAGCTATTTTTTCAAGAAGCTCAACGATGCTGCTTCCATTATCCATACCGTAGACAGAATTGTCCTGGGAGGAAAGCCACACTTCTCTAACACCCTCTTCAACACTCCTCCCTATTGCCTTAACGATTTCCTCAATGCTGTAGCTGCGGAGCCTCCCCCTTGCAAACCTTGTAGCACAATAGCTGCATGCCCCCGCGCATCCTTGGGAGATCACAATCTTCCTTATAACAGAGTTCTCCCTAAGACAGGGGAGCAGATTGTTGAAGCCTCCCCCGTCAAGCCTAACATACCTGCCGCCGTTTAAAACCGTTTGAACAGCCTTAAGAACCTCCTCCCCCGCAGCCGGCCCAATAACCCCCTTCACATTCCCAATTTCAAGAATCCTGTCTACCCCAATAATCTTAGGCAGGCAGCCGGCGACCACGATATTCCTGTCCCTACGTATGGTTTTCAACCTGTGGAGAATCTTGTTCTCCGTGGGAGTCTTAACCCCGCAAGTGTTGACTAGAACCAGGTCAGCCTCATCCTCATTATCAACTAGGGTGAAGCCCCTGCTGGCGAGCACACCAGCCATCGCCTCACCCTCCGCCCTGTTCACGGCGCAACCGTAGTTCAGCAAGAATATTCTACTGCCCATTCTCCGGATCCTTTCCCTTTTTATCCACCATCCGGGGAAGAAACACTCTGATAAACGTTTTTCAAGAGCTTTAAAAGACAGGGGAAATTAAAGTATAAAAAGACGGGCATATAAACTACGCTAGGGGCCGGTAGTTCAGAGGTAGAACGCTCGCTTCGCGAGCGAGAGGCCGAGGGTTCGAGTCCCTCCCGGTCCATTTTTAATGCTTAACGGCTGGGTAGCCTAACATCAGTAAGCCTTCTTCCTCTGAACATAATTTATGGATTCTCGTTTTCTGGGCCGTTCCGATCATATTGGAGTAATATGTGGCTATTTCCTGCTTAATTGATTTGTTAGAAAAAGTTGAACGGATCATTAGATTAAGCCAGTCTCTTTTAATTCACTTTTCTAGTGTTTCAGAAATTTAACTGCCCAATCAATTAAGTCTAACCCTTCAAGCCTAACCCCTCTATACTTTTTCTCCAAAGCCAAGTCTAATGCATCGGCTAGCATCCTCGCTTCCTTGAGGAGGCTGGGATCCGCACCTATTTTCTCACCTATCTTGCAGCCTTCTTTAAGAGCGAGGGTTGCAGCCCATATATACTCATCACGAAACCTGTATTCCGGTTCCCGTCCCTCTCTCACTTTGTAGTCTATGTAGATGGGCTTCTTTCCGCCGAAGAATTCATGCAACCCTTCATAGCCTTTCTCTTCCAAGATGGACGCAATAATCTTAAACTTTTTTATAATATCTTTAAGACTTCTCTCGTAAGATTCTACGAGAATTCTTTTGACATCTTCAGCAGAGTGCTTCTTATCGATTCTTTGAAGCTCCTTAGTCACCCATGTGGCTGGGAAAATTGGGGTCTCCATGAGTTTTTCAAAGGAGCCTATTTCAGGAAATAGAAGAGTTAACTCCGTTAATATTTGTTCGTCAAAGGCTTTTCTAAGCTTTTCACCAATCTCATCAGTATAGCTTAAGAATCTCCTGACAAGCGTTTTAAGACATATGTCTGCTGCATATCCTCTGTATCTAATAATATTTCTACCATTGACGACACCAGATGTTCCCCATGTCACCCACATCATGCCATGTGGTTCTTCGGCTTCTTTGGCCGCTAAAAGTTCATTCACTTCTTCTCTCGTAAAGTTTAGTTTGAGCCAGTCAAGAGATATTCCAACACCCATTTCATTAAGTATATAGGGTTTAACATTGCCAATCTCTCTAACGTCGAGAACCCCTTCTTCTACAAGCTCAAGCAAAGCACTTCTTACAATGCTTCTTGGCAAACCCAGACTCTCTGATATGGCTAGTTCGGTACACTTACTCAGATCGCTGTTGGCAATTATATACTTAATAATGATGTTTTTCAACATCTCTTTGGCCTGCTTGATTGATTCTAGGGCTTCAGCATACCGGCGGGCCTCTTGCTTAAGATCATCCATACTGTTCATCTCTACAACTATGTAGAAGAATGCAACATTGTACTATATAAACTTTTTGTAAAAGGCACATTATAGTAAGCTAAGGCCCTAGTTATTTTATTACTATAAACATGCATTGAGGAGTTATAAGAGCCGGAAGCTACTAAAAAGAAATCGATAAAAGCAGAACAGGTTTTCGTGAGCATACCGTCCTCTCGTTTATTAGGCTCCTTCGGCTTCATTTAATTAAGTGGAACTTGGAGAAGTATCAAAGGTTTCTTGCTCCAGGCTTCAAGCCTTTCGACCCTATCAAGCTTGCTGAAGAAACGGAGCGGATCGTGACTAGACTTGGGCCGGAGGGCTTGGAGAGAAAATACACGGGTTTCTATTCCGTACCTGTTTACAGAGGAATATCTACAGGGTATGCTGTAGGCTGCTGTCTCAGATGCATCTTTTGTTGGTCTAACTGGTCGAGAGATTTCCCGGAAAAGTTTGGCGAATACTATTCTCCTAAAGAGGCTGCTAGGCGGCTCTTCAAAGCTGCTGAAGAAGGGGTGTCTTACTCCGAATACTGGAGAAGGGTGTTGCCTAAGGTTGATAAGCTTCGCGTCTCCGGGTGCGAGCCGACGATAGGAATCGGGCACCTGCTTAAGGTTCTGGAGCACGTTTCTGCTTCAAAATACCCCCTCTTCATCTTGGAGACTAACGGTGTGATTCTAGGGTCGGATGTTAGCCTTGTCGGTAGGCTGGCGGAGTTTAAGAGTAAGTTATACGTCAGGGTCTCGTTCAAAGCCGCTACACCTGAGGGTTTCACAATGAGGACTGGCGCTCAAGGAGAGTTCTACATGCTTCCTTTCAAAGCCCTGAAACACCTTTTGGACGAGGGGGTTCACGCTAGGGCTGCCGCCATGACGGATAGGAGAATAATGCCTGAGGAAGAGAGGATGCTTCTCATCCAACTGCTTGACGAGATAGATCCTGAGGCAAGGTATTCTGAAACATTAGAGGAGGAGGTTATAGACGCCTACGACACTAGCGTGAAGCGTCTCAAAGCCTTCTCAGACAAGGAGTATGCTGAGAGGCTTGAAAACGAAATACTGGGATTTAAAGAAACTCGAGAAAAATAGAAACGTGCTAGTCTAGCTCGACCTCAGATATTTCTGAAAGATCTGACAGGCTATTGGCCTTAATCTTTCCGCTGGAAACCGTGTAAAGCACATCACCTACGTATAGGCTTCTCGTCACCGTGTATTTCGAGTTGAAATAGTATCCGCTTTTATTAAGCTCCTCCTGGTCTTTCAGATGCGTTATTCTGCCTCTAAGCGTAATCCCTTCCTCAGGCGAAACTCTGAAAACGTATGCTCCTTGAAAAACATATTCGCCGTAAGTGTTCGGCGGTATGCTACCAGAATATTTCTCGCGGAAAATCTTCGCCTCCAGAACCGGTATTACGAGTAGACTCCTCTTCCTGTCGAAGAGAAACGCGTGGTGGTCCCATAGGGCGGGCGAATCCGTTCCCCTGTCGCCCAAGATGATTTTCCCAACTTCCCTAGGGCTGGTGACGTTTGAAACGTCGAACAAAGATATTTTCAAGCCTTGGTACCATGCGAAATCCCCCTCCTCAGCCTCAACCGTTTCCTTGCCTACTCCTATCAGATGGTTCTCATCATAAGGGTGAAGATAGTCTGAGTAGCCGGGTATCTTAAGCTTGCCCAAGACCCTTGGCTCAGCAGGGTTGCTTAGGTCTATGGTGAAAAGCGGGTCCACCTTTTTGAACGTTACAAGGTAGCATCTTGAACCCATAAATCTGGCGGAGTATATTTCCTCGCCGGGAGCAAGGTTTTCAAGCCTACCAATAATCTCCAAGGCCTCGGAATCCAGCACGTAAACATGGTTGGCACTAGTGGCCTCGCTGAGAAACCTTGCAACATAGCCGGTGGTTGTGGCTATTCTGAAATAGCCTTGATACTCATCCATCGAAAACTGGTTTAAAATCCTTCCCGGAACCTTGCCGCTCGCCTCACACTCTATCTTGAGGCCATTAATCCTGATCCTGTGTATCTCCGTGGATCCCTCTCCGCCGTGGATCCACATGGGCATCGCAACATATATGTTGCTCAAGGAAACATACATGCAAGCGGCGTAACCCGTTAAAACCGCTTTAGACTCCACTCCATCCTCTTCAACAGAAATATCCGTCGCGGTTATGATCGTGTAGCTCTCCGGAGCCCCAGTCATGTTAGAGTAAAAAATTTTGTCAGCTGGAATGGTTAAGATGAAACCGTTTACAATAATCCTTGGAAATAAGACTTCAATATCTTTCTCGAGGATAATGACCGCCGGCTTAGTTGTAACCATGTAAACATGCTTTCCAATCATTCTCGAGCTAACATAGCTGCCTTCGACAGAAATTTTCCTAACGAGCCTGGGGTTCTGAGCATCAGAAACATCATAGATAGTTAAAGAGGTTCCCCACGACCCGTAGTAGGAATCCTCCAACGGAAGGTCTTCATACATTATCACTGCGAGCCTACCATCGTTCACAAACAATCCCATGGGATATCCGTCGACACTAATCCTAGAGGCCTTCCTCATGTTTTCAGGAGGATATGCTTCAACTATGAAAACACTGTTTTCAGAAACCATGTAGATGTATCTGCCATCCGTCTTAACCGTGTCCGCCTCATCCACGCCGGAGACCTGAATGTTAGTAGTCGAGTATTCAAAGGCGCCCTTAGGAACCCCGAGCCCGCTATCCGCCATGAGGGGAATTGAGAATACTAATGCTTTAGCATTAAGAATCTCGTCAGCCCTAGCCTTAACGAAGCTCCTGATCTCCTCATATGAATTGAAGCTCTTCAAACCTCCAGCGCTACTATCCTCATTTATTTGGACGATGAAAGCCGTTAGGAAGGTTGACACTATCAGAATCAGTGAAAGAGCTGCAACAAATCCCCTTGTTACACTGCTTTCCGCCATCTGTGTTTACACCGCCCACAGCCAAGCCTACAGCCTAATTATCCTAGGTTTTAGAACAGGTTGTCCACGTATTAGAACAGAAGAATCTTCCCTTACCAATATTAGCGGTTATAAAGGTGTGGAGAAGCTGTTGCTACAGTGTTTCTAGGATAATCGTGGAGCATCAGCTTAGCAAACAGAATCTATTTCGCAGGTTATCCAGCAACCATTCCCGGCGATCCAGCAGCTGCCTGCCTATTAGGCATCTCGTCGCCCCAAGGGCTGCGAACGGTTGCCGAATAATCTTCAACTCAGGGATAGTTAAATAGACTAAGTAAAGATCTGTTCTAACGTCAAGACTAGTGGCGGTAGCAATATGAATACTACCAACCCTCTGAGGACTCAGAAGATCTATGAGTTCCTGATCTATTGCAACTGCCCCAGAGAACCCTGTATCAACTTGAAACATCCTGCTTAAGCTCTCTCCTTTCTCGCCTGTCGAGATCATGATGGCTATTGATGGAGATGGCGGCTTATTCTGCACATGAGGCCAACACTTAAAACCCGATCGTGACAAGCTCCCTCGGCCTTCCCACGCTAGTTATATAGATTTCGCCCGGCTTATACTTCTTCAAGGCTCTTCTGATCAGCCTTTGAACATCGTAATCCTTGTCAACTATCCTTCCATTGACAAACAGAACATATTCACCCTCGTAGCTGGTTATCGCCGAGCCAACCCCTTCCCTTTTCATCTCACTGATAACAGTAAGATCCAAGTTATAAACGGCACGCCTCGCATCGTTCGGATCAGGCTTTGAAATAAGCCAACCCTTACGCCTAAGCTCGCTGAGCAGATTCTTCATGTAGCTGGGTTTCACTCCAAGCGCTCTAGCCGCCTCCTCAATGTGGAAAGGGCTTCCTCCAAATTTACGGAGAAGCCTTGAATAGGCGTTTTCTAAGTATCTTTGAAGGATTCCTGTGGGTGCGTCTTCACGAGTCATCATTAATATGACTAATGTGACTAAATATAAGTTTTAATGACGGGCTATATTCGGATTTCACTTAACCGGTTTTCATCAGAGTCATGAAAAATGAAGGCATCAAGCATCTTTGATGTTAATTCCAGTAAAAAGCTTTTCTAGCATTGACGCACATTCATCCCCATTTCAGTGCTGTCAGTCCATTTTAAGCCGGTGTCTAATATTATGAAAGTTTACAATTCTCAAGGACATTTTTCAGACCCTGCTCGAGTTACGTAAAACCGACTTTAAACACATCTCTTAAAGTATGTTTATTTATTTTAAGCCCGGGACTAATATTAGTCCAATTATTATATGCGTATTAAAAAAATAAATACCAGTGCACACCTACATCTATTCGAAATGTGGAATATGGAAGAATGGAAGATTAGGCTTTCAGCATTCTTAGTTTTCATCTTCCTTCTAGCCAGCATTCTCTTTAGCGGATTCGGTTCCCAGTCGAAGTATGTGTGCAGAAGCTGTGGGTCAAGTCAAAATCAAGGATTCGTATCCGCGTATATCGGTACTTATGAAGAGCCTAGCGAGCCGTCGATCGAAGTAAACGAATTAAAGGGGAAGGAGAAAGAAGAAGCGTTAAGAATGCTGTTAAAGTCAAAAGACTACGACACAATGCTTTCCATAGGATCGGCCTTAGGATGGAAGGTTCAGCTCGACCTTGCTGCTGCAGCAGAGCTCAAAAAGACATACAAACGAAGCGACGGAGCAATCCTACACGTGTCGAGAGAACTCGTGGTTGGAGTTCCCTTCGAGGCACGGCCAACGGAGCTTGTAATAGCAGTCTTCTTTCTTAAACCACTTCAACACGCGTATTTATACAAACTGGACAAGAGTGTCAACATACTCTTCGTGCTGGTCCACACAATTGATGGTGTCATCGTCGCAGTACCTAATGAAGAAGTGAGAACTGCAATATCGCCTTCAAAAATAAGTTTAGAATTTCGCACCTCAGGATCCTGCCCCCAGTGTTACTATCCCTGTAAGAGATGTTCTCAAATAGATTGGAGAAGAGTTGCGGAGTGTTTCCTTTGTCTGACTGATTGTCTTGAATGTATTTATTTTCTGAATCCTATACGTTGCATAACTTGTTTTGCCTGTTTAGCATTAACCTGTCCAGATACTTGTATAGGAGGATGGTATGATGATTGCTGTCCAAGCGATTGGAACACGCGATATTCCTATCCAGAATGCGAGAATTGCTTCCCATAAAATGGTAAGGTTCAGTATTGCACAATGTAATGTATGCTTTAAGAAAATAATCATATTAGTAATGCTAGCAGTATTTTTTATTTTAGCATACATTAATCTAATAGAGCAGAAATACTTAGATCTTGTAATAGTTTTGTTAATATTTTTTGGTTTTCTTGAGACCATAGAGCGATGGAGGATGTTACGACTCAGCGATCTACATAAAGCTATCCTGACAATGATACTTTTGCCTATTGCGATTTACTCTTTACTTCGGTCCTCAGATTTGTTAAGGAACATAGCCTTATGCGGCGTAATACTTCTTGCAAGCAGCTACTTTCTGCACAGATTCTTCAAGAGTAGAGCACGCATGTTGAAATAATTTAGCGAGGTGTGCAGGTGAAGCTAGTTGAAGAAGGCAAATATTTTAATATTGTTATGCTGTGTCTTTTTCATACCAGGGATGTATCTTGATCTGATAAAACGGGATTTTTTTTTTCGGTTTTGTGGTAAATTTGTCAATATTCTGTGCTGCACTCATTGGAATCATGGAGGCGTTGCGTATATTGAAACTCAATGATCTTCACAAGAGCGTACTGGTGATGGTGTTTTTACCTCCTGCAATTTACCCCTCATTTCGATCTTCCGACTGGTGGTGGAGAACATACACGGTATTAGCAGTTAGTGCAATCTTTCTTTTAAGCTTCTACTATCTGCGTAGATTCTTCAAGAATAGGCGTCTGACTTCAGTGCACGCTATATAGACGAAATGAGATTGAAGGGAACAGCCCTCTTAATGCTACCGTTCAATGTGTTCTTACCGTATTAATGTGTTTTAAGCTGGTTGAACGCGGATATCTAGATTTCCTAGATCTAGTACTACTTTGTTTCGTATTGATCGAGATGCTGTCAGAAGAAGGAGCGTTAAAGCTTAATAATCTTCACAAGGCTGTTCTGGTGATTCTGTTTTTCCCGCCTGTGGCCTACTCTTCGCTTCAGTCTTCCGATTGGCAGGGAAGAATCATAATCGCATTAGCATGATTCCTTTAAGCGGTTACTATCTTTACAAATTCTTCAAAAGTAGACATTCCATCTCATAGGAGCCATAGTACGCAATTCTATTGCTTTAAGAAGCTTATTATCCTCTAACGATTCTTAGTAAATCCCACTTTACATCAAACTTTTGCGATAAGTCCTGTTCATATTTTGACGCAGCCAGTCCTTATTTTTGAGAACTGATTTCCCCTAAAATTTCATCTTTAATCTTTCTGACTTCCCTAAGGTTTTTTATTCCAAGGTACTCGAACTCGATTCTCGCAGACCTTATGATTTCCAACAGCCTTCTTTCATACTCCTCAACTCTAAACTTTTTAACCAGCTGCTTGTAATGCTTCCAATTCACCTTGCCGCTTTTAGCCAGACAAATTATGTCTACTCTGTCTTTCTGCCCCTTTACGCTGTTCCTTCTCTGCAGTTCAGCCTGCTGCTTCAATATTAGCAGTATCTCAGGCTTGGGAATTCTGAAATTTTCAATCCTAACCGTGTTTTTCAGGA
Source organism: Candidatus Brockarchaeota archaeon (assembly GCA_017601225.1). Taxonomy (GTDB): domain Archaea; phylum Thermoproteota; class EX4484-205; order EX4484-205; family JAAOZP01; genus JAAOZP01. The sequence continues at coordinate 92,358 of JAFNIX010000006.1, forward strand.
TTTCCTCAGGTGGAATAGTGAATTCCGAATAATATGGAACATAAATGTCTATAGATACTCCTTCCACTTCAGCCTCGTATTTTTTCAGATATTCGTTCTTTTGAATTCCGATGCTTGTCTTAAGCTTGGTTAAATCCTTGAAATCAACTATGATATCTATATCTTTGGATTTTAAGGCTTCCGTCAGAAAGTAGACAGCCCATCCGCCTATTAAAACGAAGTTAATTTCCTTCCTTAGCTCTTGCAGTATTCTGAAGCTCCTATCTATTGCTATCTCATTCCAGAACTCCATCTATAATCCTCTCCATTTCCCTAAGGAAATCCTTAGCATACCAAGACCTCAGGTTCCACAGGTCGACGAAGATTTGAGCAATCGGAGCAATCTTGAACCTTAACAGATGCTCGTCAAGGTTTAAAACTATCAGGTTCGGCTTTAACCCTATGCTCTCTTTCCCAAATCTTCTTTCAAAATCCTGTTTTACACCATAGACAACGATCTCGCCATACTCAGATGGAACTCTTTTAAACCTGAACTTGAAAGCTGAGTACGCGGTGAAAACAGAATTCGCAGGAACCTCGCTTTCGATTTTCTCAACAGGCTCCTCAACATAAGTTTGATAAACAATATCTTTCTCCAACCCTCTGACTGAAGCCCAATACAGTAGAATCTTCTTCGGATCCAGCACGGTAAAGCCAAGCCTCTTTTTCTCCACAGCGTTCATCCGTTCCAAAGGCCTTAGAGCGTAGTTTACAGTGCTCAGGGACAGCTTACAGACCCTGCTAAGCTCAAGCTGCTTGAAAACTCTAGTTCTTTCCTCAAGCACACCATACAGAATTTCCCTGTAAACACGCTCCTTTTTCATGTTTCTATTCCTGACGTATTTTATTTATAAAGCTTTCGACAAAATTCGAAAAACATGTGCATTAGAACCACTATTTTAAACGACAAGGAAGCCGAATCGATCATAATTGTTTATCATCTTACAGCACGAGTCCCTCGCGATATATCTTATCATGCCCTTTTCTTAATATACATAGGCCCACCAAAAATGTAGAGACAGAGGCGATTATGAAAGTAAAGTACTCCAACGATATAACCGGCAATTCTTCAAAGAGTATTTTGCGCCAAACCAGATAAGCCCATGAATATGGTAGAAGCCACACAAATTGCTGTAATATTGGTGGCAATATTGTTAGAGGGAAGTATTGCCCTGAGAACACATATTCGAAAAACCTAAAGGCGATGCTAACGGGCTCGGCTTTTTTGGTAATGTAAACTATACCGTTCTCGAGAAAGTTTAGACCGATGCTCATTACTATCCATAACACCAAAAAGAGCAGGATTAATTCCAATCTCATACTTAAGTTTTGCAAGGACACGATTGCTATGGCATATATGAGGACAGGATACGCATTGAATTTCACGTATATGCTAAGCCAATCTTGTATTAGAATTAAATATGGGCGAATTGGCCTTGAAAATGAATAATAGAACGAACTCAAGTTCATGTTATATAAGGGCATCAAGTATATCCCCGCGATAGTCTATACTGCTTGGAAGCTCGAGCGGAGTTACGAGCGGCCAATGTATTGCAAATCATTCGAGGGCATAATGAGCATGACGGAGGAGCTGAGCAGGGTGTTAATAGGCGCTTACAGGAAACTGAGGAAGAAGGTAAAGGGTGCGAGGACGCTCAAGAAGTGGAGACACTTGCGGATCGAGGAGGCGTGGTGCGAGCTGGATACGCCTAGGGTCGCGTGGCCCCCTGAGACCCTTGACGTGGAGGAGGTGCAGGAGGAGATAAAGCGCCTAGCTGAGGGCGGCGACCTGCTTTCCAAGGATAATCCCGGGGATATAGAGTTCGCGAAGAGGCACATTATGGCCACCGAGCACCTCTACTACAGGATGGAGTGCGAGGTCGTGGAACCGCTCGATATAAGGATCGATAGCCTCATAGAGCACGTGAACCGTGCGAGCAAGGCTTGGGGCGAGTATTTTAAGGTAATCCGCAACATTCACCATAAGTATCCTAACGTGAAGTTCTACATATGTGCGATATATGCCTAAGTTCTCTTTACAAGACATTTGCCTCATGGTCTCGTTAACGCTCCCCTACAATCAACCGTATCACAGCTTAGCCCCTCCACTAACCGTTATTCCTCGGAAACGCGAAAAGATGAAGGATTTTAAATAGGGTGAAGACGTTTCAGATAATAATGGAAATGCGATGAGAGGCGCAAACAGCTACAGGTTTAAACTGGAAAAGGAGACTGGGGGCGAGAGCTTCCAGCTCGGCGGAGAGATAAGCTCGGGAACATATTTGGCGAAGCTTAGAGTGAGGATCAGAGACGAAGTAAGAGTATTCCAGTACCCCGTCAAGGTGGAGACTCGGGTCTCTAAGATAAAGATACCGATAGATGTTTGGAGCGGGATCAAGGACCTTAATCTTTATCTGGTAGATGTCGAGCTAGTCGACTATAGGCTGGCCTTTCCCGTGGATTTCACAATCGGAGGCAAGAAGATTACTGCAGATGTCTCTATCGGGAAGATGAAGCTGGAGGAGAAAAAGGTGATGTTAAGGATAAAAAAAGGTTTCGCATCATGGAAAAACGCTTCACGTATGGACGGAGGTAAGGAGTTCAATAGGCATGCAGGCCCATGAGCCCCTTGTTCTAGTATTTTCCAACCAGGGTGGTGTGGGAATCGGTCTCGCTGGAGAAATGATCCATCCGGTTAAGGAAATAGAATGGCTAAACGATTACACTTTGAAAGTCACTTATTCTGTGAGAGGAACCACCCAAGAAGGGTTCTTCAGCTTCAAATCGATCCCGCTTGAGGTTAAAGAAGGCTCAGCCGAGCCATCCGTCCTTAAAGGCGGGTCATGGGAGAAAGAAGTATCCATACCGCTCCTGAAAGAGGATGAGAAAGGAGAGGTGAAGAAGGGGATCAGCCTAGCATCATTCCTGTTCACGGAGCTTGGCTGGAGGGCCTACGAACAGCTTAAGAAGAAGATAAAGGGCAAATATGCTCTCATCGCGGAGTTTAATAACGGTGAGACCAGGATATGTATGACTGATGCCCTCAGCATCCCAGTACCTGCAGAGGCGAGCAGAATAACCAAGGTAAGGATAATCTCCAGAAAGGATTAGAGTAGTGTACATCACACCCAAGTATATTCCGTCAAACAGCCCACCTACTCTTCAACAATCCTTTTAACTTCATCGATGTTCTTAAGCTCTCCCTTTATATAAATTTCCAGTGGTACGCCAGTCTTTTCGTGTAGCTCTATGGCGTGCCGCACGTAGTTTTTAAGGCTTAAGTTGGTAATATCGTTTCCGATATAAAGCCCAACTTTGCTTCCATGATACTTTAGCGCGCACCATGAGCACTTCTTGTCTGCAGTCTTTTGTCCTGAGAGTGCGCTATAAACCACGGTCAAAACGGGTCCGCCGAATTCGGCTGAATGATGATTATAAGGTTTATTTATAAAGGCTTTGTCTTAGGTGCTTCGATTTTAAGAAAAAACATTAATGATTTATTGATAGAGAGGATTATTCAACTTCCTTAACAGCAACCTCAGCCCTGGTTTCGATTCTCTCAATCTTTCCATCACGCAACCAGAAAATCCTATCTGAAACGTCGATCATTTTGAGGTCGTGGGTGGCGTTTATTATTGTGACTTTTTTCTCTGTGTTTAGTGTTTTCAGGAGGTTGATTATTTCTAGTCCTGTGTGTAGGTCGAGGTTACCCGTAGGCTCGTCTGCTAGGACTATTACTGGGTCGTTTACTAGTGCTCTCGCTATCGCCACTCTCTGCTGCTGTCCTCCTGATAGTTCTCCGGGCTTGTGATCCAGTCTTTCCCCTAGGCCGACTCTGGTGAGCATTTCTCTCGCTCTTCTCAATCTTTCTTCTCTTTCGACTCCTGTGAAAACCATTGGCAGTGTTACGTTTTCCAGGGCTGTTAGTACGGGTATTAGGTTGAAGGTTTGGAATATGTATCCTATTTTCTTTGCTCTGAGCCATGCTAGCTCGTAGGCGTCTAGGCTTGCGATGTCAACCTCGTCGATGAAGACCTTCCCTCTTGTTGGCCTGTCTAGTCCTCCAACCATGTTGAAGAAAGTTGTCTTGCCGCTTCCCGAGGGCCCCATTATTGAAAGGTATTCTGATCTTCTGATTTTCACGCTGACCCCGTCCAGTGCTCTAACCGTCACCGGCCCCATGACGTAGTATTTCGCGAGGTCCTCGGTTTCAACCGCGTACTCATATCTGAGAGCCATTTCCCTATCCTCCTCCTACACCTCGTATCTTAAGGCTTCCGTCGGGCTTAGTTTCGCAGCTATGTAGGCGGGTGCTAGGGCTGCTAGCAGCGCTATGATTACGCTTAACGCTATTGCTATAAGCGGGTTTGCCAGTAGGAGCAGCGGGTTGGTTACGTTGAACTCTGTCCACAGGCTTGCGGAAACCATGAATATGTTTATGGGTGAGGCTTGAGTGAAGGCTTGCCACACTGTTGCTATCGTCCATCCCGCTACGGCGCCGATGCCCCCTCCTATTAGGCCGAGTAGCAGGGCCTCTATCAGGAATATTTCGAGCACGTGCGTGTTCATTGCTCCTAGACACTTCATGGTTCCTATCTCCTTGTATCTTTCCGTGACGCTCATGAGCATGCTGTTCACTATTCCTACGGAGCATATCAGGAGGGCTATTACCGCCATCCAAAGCTGGTAGAATTGCACAGCTACCCCGGAGCCCTCCCCGTATAGGACTGAGACTATTCTGCCCGTAGTCAGGAGGAAGGTTAGGAAGGATATTCCTAGGACGATTGAAGCCATCGTCACGAGTGCTCTTCCGAATCTGCGTTTAATGCTTTCAAGACTGAACGAGAAGGCTTCTGAAAGGGGGAATTTCACTCCTTCTTCTCCGCTCAACCCGTACCACCAACTGCTTTTCAGTCGTAAATAAAGCTTATTAACCTTTACTTCGTCTACCTCTGGTAATGAGTGTTAACGACTTCGTGAAAATGCTGGAGACTATTTCCCTAGTGTTGGCAGTGGGTGCTTTAATAGTGTTAATATACTTTATTGCCAGTAGGACTGTTAAGCGTCAGGCTCGGTAGAGGTATGTGTAAATACTCCTTAGACGGTTACTCTAGAAGGGTGTGAAAAAAGGGAGAGAGCGGGCATGTCTAGAGAGGAGCTTATCCGCAGGTACGTTGACACGATCCTTGAAAAAAGAATGGACATTACTAGGGAGGAGCTTCTGCGAATGATTGAGGAGAGGAAGAGGGAAGCCAAGGTTAGCGAGGCTTACAGGGAGGTTTGGGCTGTTTTCAGCATTGCGAACGAGCTGGGCGTAAGGCTCGAAGAGGTTTCGCTGGAGAAAGAGGTTAAGATAGGGAACATAGTTTCGGGTTTAACGAATATTTCTACGCGTGGAAGGATTATTGCTATTCTTGAGCCTAAGGAGGTTGAGTCTAACGGTGAGAGGATTCCGATAACAAGGGTGATTCTGGGTGATTCCTCGGGATGGTGCTATCTTTACTTGTGGAGGGAGAAGGCTGGCTTGCTTAGGGAGTTGAACATTCAGCCGGGGGATGTTGTCAGGGTTAGCAGGGCCTACAGCAAGGAGGGTAGGCTCGGCACCGTTGAGATTCACTTGGGCAACACGGGGAGTGTTTCAAAGGCTGAGGAGAGTCTAGACATGCCTGCGAGAGAATTGTTCTTCAAGAGGCTTGGGGACATAGGTTACTCGGACAATATTGTTAACGTTAAGGCGACTGTAGCCGGCGTCTCAGAGCTTAAGACTTTCACTGATCCTAGGGGTGGTGAGGGTGCTGTAAGAAGAATAGTCTTGGCCGAGGGGGATGTTAGGGTGCCTTTAACCCTTTGGCAGGAGCATTCCTGGAAGATTTCTGAGAAGGATGTTTTCAGCAAGGTTCTTGTTGCTGGTGCAAGGGTTAGAAGGGGTTTAAGCGGTAACTTGGAGCTTGAGCTTGACTCGCTCGGCTGCATAGAGGTTGTCGGCGGGTCGGAGGACGTGGATTATGCTAGTCTCTCCACAATAGGCTCAGGCAAGCCTGTAAACCTTAAGCTCTTCATGCTTAAAAAGTTCTCTGAGAACGTTGTTTCCATCGGCGGGAGGCTGAGAAGGTTTATGGATATTATTGTTTCAGACGGGGAGTCGTACGCTGTTTTAACTGCTTGGAACAGTTTTGTGGACAGGCTTAAGCAGATAGGAGAGGGTAAGAAAGTGTGGTTCCTGAACCTGGTTCCTAAGCGCTGGGGGAGACAGGTTTTGCTGAGCACCGCTTCAGTTACCACGATAATCGGGGTTGAGGAGGGGATGCCCGGCTTAAAGGTTCCTGAGCAGGTTTACAGGGTGAGTGAGCTTGAACCGGGCTTGAGAAAGATTCACGTGGAGGGTGTTGTCTCCAGCAAGCCTGAGGAGCAGGAGATTGTTTCAGCCTCAGGTGAAAGAATAAAAACATGCCGTTTCAGTCTTGTTGATGATACTGGGTTGGTTGAGGTAGTGGCTTGGCGTGAAAACACTGGTAAAATATCGTGGCTGACGCCTGGGAGAAGCGTTAGGATAAAATGGTGTAACGTTAGGGAGAGGGGTATTGGGGGGATAAGTTTAGAGGTTACTGGCGACAGTGAGGTGGAGGAGATAGGTTTTGAGCAGTAGCCCTGTTGTGGTCGTTGGGAAAAAGAAGCCGTGGAACTATGTTACTGCCTGCATTACTGTTTTCAACAGCGGCAGTAAAACCCTAACGATACGGGGGAGGGGCAGCAACATTTCTAGGGCTGTTGACGTGGCGAATCTTCTCCGCAGAAACGTGGCTGGGACTCAGATTATTGAGATCAGAATAGTTGAGGATGTTAATGCTGCTGAAAACTCGAGGATAATCCCTGTTATAGAAATAGTTCTTAAAAACCCTCATTCGGCTTAAGTTAGAGAACGTAGAGCAGGAAGCCGGTTAACAGGAAAAGCAGCATCATCAGCAGCGTGATGGTTTTCTCAGAGTATTCCACGATTCTCTCCAGCTCCCTGAAAATATCGCCCGTCACCCTGACTTGTTTAGCGTCATCCACATAAACCTCCAGCCCGCATGGTGAGGCTTCCTTCAACGCTCTGGACAAGGCTTCCCCGCATGCTTCAAGAAGGGATTCAATGCTCGTCTTAAACCCTACTGGGAAATACCCTTTCTCCGCCTCTTTCAAACCGGTTAAAACATGCGTGTCCGTGGTGACTGTCTCCAGCGTTGAAACGTTGAAACGTCTCCTAAGGCTTTCAGACAGAATGCTCCTGACCCCTATAACCATGTTGTTGCCGTCGATCACCATGATAGCGTGGTTCTCACCGTCCACGTTGAAAACTAGGCTTGAAACCCCGCCTGGGCCTATTTCTTCACAGGGAAGACCCTTAAGCGTAATCCTGTGGAAACCTATTTTCAAGGTTTCGCCAGGGTTTTCCTCCAAGTCGCTTACTGCTTTCTCAAGCAGGCTTACGAAAATCTTCTCGTCTGGGCTACTCACCTTCCAGCTAGACGGGTCTATAGAATTGTGCGCGTCGCATATGAGTAAGGGGATTAAACCTTTTTTCTCAACCACGCTTGAGAGCCTCGACAGCCACTCGGGTGGAAGGTCCTCAACCGAGTGCCCTGGGCAAGACAGGAAGACAATGCAGTATGGGCCTAAGCGGGCCGCGGTGACACAGTATCCTTCAGCCTCCTTCTGGGAGAAGCCAACCGGGGAATCTTCAAGCCTCCTAGCCGAATTCAAACAAGCCATTATCATACTGCCCACTTTCTCAACTTCTCTCTTCGAGGGAAGGTTGAAACTATGATCTGAAAGGGAACGTAGCAGAATTATTCGACGCCCACTCTCGCCCTCCATCTTCTCAACTAGGCTGCTCGGTAGAGTGCTGCTGCCAAGTGTTCCGAAGGGCCCGAAATGAATGTTCAGACCTATTATAGTTGTGGCCGGTTTCCCAACGGTTATGAAATTGACTATGGAAAGCCTCAGACTGTTTTCCCGGCTCGCCTCTTCAAAAAACCTTTCAAGAGGCTCCTCGTCTCCATTAAAATAATAATCCAAGTATGCTTGGAAGACGGTTAAAGGCGAGGTTTTGCCCCTGACCCTTTTAAGGCTCAGTGCCGCGAGCAGTAGTAAGCCTGTTGAGAATGACAGCAGTATCACCGTCAAAACCTCCGTCAGGTTTTCAAAGAGAATAATGCCTACAACCATCCAACGGAACGATTGGAGAACCATGTTCAGCAGTGATACGATAAGAATGCTGAGCATGCTCCTACTGGAGAAACCTGTTATGACCAGGAAAGATATGAAGGAGGAAGCTGCGATTCCGAATCCTGTTGCGAATGGGATTGCGAGACTCGGCTCAATGGGGAGCAGGACACTTGTTAGAGCAGCTGCAATCACTAGAAACGCGTAAAGCGCTTCCTGGACTAGTTGAAGCGCGAAAAACCTTCTTAACGTGAAAACCTTGTCTTTGTTGAAAAAAACACGGTGTATTAATGCTGAGAACACGGATGGTGTGAAAAAGACAACCAGTGTTTGCGGGAACGTTTTAAAAAAGGGGAATAATGAAAGCATTGCCAGTGAAACAAGTGTTTCCATCATAAGGTTTACGAGGAGAATGATTCTTAAAGATGGGAACGAAAAGAGGAGCCTAAGGTGGCGGGAAGAGTCTGCGTAAGACAATCCCTATATTTTCAACAACAGGATTAGAATGCTCCCCACTATCAGGGCTGCGGAAAGAATAACGATCACTATCGGCTTAATCTGAAAGCCCTTGCCTTTCTCACCCAGGGTGCTGAGGAGACCGGCTGTTCCAGCCGGGAGGCGTGTACCCCGTCTGTCCCTCTTCGAACGCTTCTTAGACATCGCGACCTGTTAAATGCCTCCGGCTAAAGTAAATAAACTTTCCGCAGGCCCCTGGCGCATAACTGAGGGAGGCAAGGTTTAACTTAACCGTCGCCATTGTTCCTTGACTGGTTGACTCACGATAAGGAGGCTGTGAAGAGGAAAATCCTAACTGAGGCTGCGCGCCGCAAGATACTTTTAAACCCTGAGGCGCTTTCAATTCTCATTGAAAACTATGATGAAACCTCTATTGAAAGCCTGCTCGATAAGCTGGCGGGTAGGGCTGGGGAGCTGGGGAGCAGCCACGTAGTTTCCGGGGAGATGGTTGCGCAGCTCGTAGGCAACCGGGCTAGGTCTGAAGTATCGATAGGGGTCCACCCTCAGGTTTTGGCCAAGGACGTTGAGGCTAAGATTGAAGTCTTAAAAATGTATGAGGCGAAGCCTTTTTCAGACGATCTTGAAGCCAAGAGACAATACTTCGTCGACAGGTATCGCAAAATATCCTCAATACTGAGAAGCAGATCTGACTTATCGCCATACTATCCACTGAGGAAGGCGCGTAGTCTTCCAGACGGTTCAGAGGGTAAGACGATAGTGATGCTCTACGAGAAGCATGAAAACTATATGGTGGTGGAGGATCCTGAGACAATCGCTAAGATAATGATTCCGAAAGATTGCGGTAGGGATTTGAGGGAGAAGATTGACAGGCTTGTCCCAGATTCCGTGGTAGGAGTAGCCTTCCGCGTCTCAGGCTCAAAGCTTTTCTGCAGGTCGGTGATTTTCCCGGATGTTCCCCTGAAAAAAATCGGGATGGCCGACGAGGATGTTTCAGTACTTATGACCTCGGATATTCATTTCGGTAGCCAGAAGTTCTCTGAAAAGGCTTTCAGGAGAATGGTGAGGTGGCTGAGAGGAGGAGGGTTGAACGAGAAGGAGCGTAGCCAAGCCTTCAAGATCAAGTATATCATTATAGCTGGAGACCTTGTAGACGGGGTTGGTGTTTATCCTCAGCAGGAGAAGGAGCTTCAGGTTAAGGATGTGGGGAAACAGTATGAAATGCTTTTGGAAATCTTGAGCCAGATACCTGACTACATAAAGGTGATAGTGATACCCGGTAACCATGATGCGGCTCCAAGGGCGCTCCCGCAACCACCAATATTCAGGGAATACGTTAAGGCGGAGGCTAACGGGAACCTTCTGTCTCTAAGTAATCCGTGCATGGTTTCGCTGCACGGTGTCCGGTTCATGGTTTACCATGGTACTAGCATGGAGGATATTGCTACTTTCTCTAAAAACGCTAGTTACGATAAGCCGGATAACTCTATGGAGCTGATGCTCCAGCTCAGGCATCTCGCACCGGTTTACGGTTCAAGAACGCCTCTTTTAACTCAGAGTGTTGACGAGCTTGTTGTAGAGGATGTTCCAGACGTTTTTCACACGGGTCATGTTCACGTCTTCAGAAGCAGGATCTATAAGGGTATTCGGCTTGTCAACAGTGGAACATGGCAGGAGAGAACAAAATATCAGGAGCAGATGGGGATAGTGCCTACTCCTAATATTGCAGGCATACTGGAGCTTAAAAACGGAAGCTTCTCTGAAATAAGCTTTGCCTGAACAAAGGCTCGTGCCGCATGTCTCCGTCTAAAATAATCACTCGACTCCGTAAACCAGCTTTAAAACTAAAGCTAAAATAATCAGTATTATGGAAGCCAAAAATACGAGGTAGTCCCCGCTTTTTAGTCTCAACGGCCTGTAAGTGGTTCTCTTCGGGGAAGCCCCGAATGCTCTAACCTCCATGGCGTCAGCTATTTCATAAGTTCTCCTTATCGTCCCAACCAGGAGTGGGATTAAAACTGGCATAAGGTTCCTAATCCTGTTTCTAAAGCCGCCTTTCTCGAGTTCAAGCCCTCTTGAACGCTGAGTATCGTATATTGATTGAAACTCGTCATAAATAACGGGTATGAATCGTATTGCCATCGTGAATGAGAATGTCAGCTCTATCGGGAGGCCTGCAACGCTCATGGCCCGTCCAATGTCCTCCGGGGTTGAGGAGAGGAAGAACCATGACATTGATGAGGAGAGCGCTAGGAGCCTGAGCGAGAGTACAATGCCCGTGTAAAGGGTTCCTCCGAACAATAGCTGTGTGACGAATATTACCGCGAAAAAGAATAGGAGGCCCCTTAAAGATGAGAGCCATTCTCTGAGGGATTTCGCCAGGGTAAGAAGGATTAACTGCCCGGCGACAAGCGCGAGTAGAACACGAATATCTGTGAACACTATTGAAACCACCATCAATACTATTGAAAGCAGAAACTTGGATCTGGGGTCAAGCCTGTGAACCGGTGTGTCTTTCCTCCTATACTTGAAGGCTCTTAGGAACGACATTTCTGGAAAACCTCCATAAGGATGCTGCTGATAGTGTCGAAATCCTCCTCTAAGCCGTTGAGACCAGTTTCCTCCTCCAGCTCTATGAGAAAGGGCTTCCGTAGAGAAGCCTTTTCAACCAGCCTATCATCCGAAAGAAGATCCCTGAGTCTCCCGTCGCCGATTACCTCCCCCCTGCTTAGGATTATAGCCCTTTCACATATGCTTGCCGCGAAATCCACGTCGTGCGTTATAACTATTACGCACCTTCCTTCCGAGACGATGCTTCTCAAAACTCTGCGAATATTAAGCTTCTGAGCATAATCCATGCCTATGGTCGGCTCGTCAACAATAAGCGCCTCAGGACGCCAAGCCATTATTGAGGCGATTGCAAGCCTTTTCTTCTCGCCGCCGCTGAGTTGAAACGGGTTTTTACCGCGATACTCCTCCAGCCCGAAAACACTGAGGATTTCTCGAATAGTCTTATCCGCAGCCTCTTCTGAAAATCCGAAGTTCCTAAGGCCAAACCTAACCTCTTCCTCAACCTTCTCAGAGAAAAACTGGTGTTCAGGATTATGGTTGACGAAGCCGATTTTCCTAGCTATTCTCGCGACAGACAGGCTCCTAGTGTCCACGCCATCTATCTTGACGCTTCCCTCAGTTGGCTTAAGAAGACCGTTCAGGTTTTTCGCAAGCGTAGTCTTGCCAGCGCCGTTCTCGCCGAGAATTGCAACGCTCTCCCCTTCTACAATTCTAAAACTGATGTTTCGCAAAGCGTAGTCTGAGGCTTCAGGATAACGGAAGTAAAGGTTCTCCACATCTATTTTAACCATTACTCGATGCACCACCTCCGAGCATGGAGACCAGTTCCTTAACGGTGGCAGGCGTGGTTTTCAACCCGCATTTGTCTTTAACCCGAAAATATATTTGGAGGAGAGGAGGAATGTTTATTGGAACTCTTTTCCTAAAGCTTTCTTCAAGAACCCTCAAGGGATCCCCGTCCAGAATCACCCTTCCCTCAGAAACCACAATTATTCTGGAGAGATGCTTGAGCAAAAGGTCTATCCTGTGCTCCACTATTACCACAGTGATACTTCTACCGGTTTCATCAAGGCTTCGTTTAAGCTCGAAGATCCTCTGGATCAGGCTTGCTGAAGAGGAAGGGTCCAGCATTGAGGTCGGCTCGTCAAATATCAATAGGGAGGGTCTCATAGATAATATTGAGGCGATTGCAGCCTTCTGCTGCTCTCCACCTGAAAGATTGTTGGGAGAAAAGTGTCTCAAATGCTCTATTCCAACAAGCCGCAGAGCCTCGTCAACCCGCCTCCCAATCTCGTCAGGCGGGAGAGCAAGGTTCTCAGGTCCGAACGCAACATCATCTTCAACGCTGAAAGTGAACAGCTGGTTGTCGGGATTCTGGAAAACCATCCCGCAGCGCGTAGCTATCCTGCTTACAGGCGTGTTTTTCACATTCATCCCAAACACGTAGGCCTCGCCCTCAAGCTCGCCAGGGTAGCTGTGCGGAATCAGCCCCATCAAGACCCTGACTAAGGTGGATTTTCCACAGCCTGAGGGGCCTGTTATAAGCACACTCTCTCCCTCTTCAATAGTGAGGTCAATATCTGTCAAAGCCTGTTTCTCAGAGCCCGCGTAACGGAAACACAGTTTCCTCAGTTCAACTGCTGCCATTTCTATTTTTGCCTGAGACTACTGGAAGGGTTTAAAAACCCTAAGCCAATGGCTGAGCAGTGGAAACATTCTAAAAGGCTTAAGCAGGGGGGCCTCCCCTTCCCGTTGCCAGAGCATTCTTCAACTCGTTTTCAAGCTCAACAGCCCTCTCCCTAACCTTGCTTTCCTGCCTCTCGATCGCGCTTATCCTTACTTTAACAAGCTCCATTTGCTCGTTCAACTCGTTTATCAACTCCGCCCTATTCTTCCTGACCAGTATTCTTCCAGTTATCCGGTAAACCGGGGTGTTATCGTCAACCGAGGAAAGCGCTTCCAGGGCTGACTCAATCTCTCTCGCCTCCAGCTTAGCCTGCTCCTTCTGAATGTAGAGTGATTCCAGAGTCTGTTGAAGCTGCTGAAGCCTGGACAGTTTCTCCTGCAGTTGAAGAGGCAGCTCTTGGGACATTATCTGGTTTTACCTTTTAGAAGCATGCTTAAAAACATATTTCTTAAGAGGAGTCTAGCCGTCACCCGGGTCCCAGCATGCTGTAAACCTGCTGAGCCATGTTAAGTAGGCTTAAAACGCTTCTTATTCTCTCAGCGATTTTAGACGGGCTGCTGCTTTGGAAGAAAAGTAGAAGCCTTTTTCCATCCACCCTAGCCCTCAGCCCGGTTCTAGGGTCTGAAAGTGCTTCTTGGAGACAGGCTAAATAGAGGGATTCCGCCTCCCGCTGATCCACATAGTTTAGAATAATCTTAACCCTTATCATTTACATCCTTAAAGCTTAGGCTTGGACGCGCTGGTAACGATTCTCGCCGCGGTTTCACCGGTTTTCGTAACCGGCTCATACGCTCCTCCGGCAAAGGTGTAACCGCACTTCCTGCAACTCCAAACCCCTACGCCGAGCCTTTTTAGAACTCCTGTACCGCACTTTGGACAGTCGTATCTCGCCCTCCTCTTCTTAAGGACCTTGATATACCTTTCTCTAAGCGAGAAACCGTATTTAACACCCAGTGCCCCAGACTCCTTCTTCCTAGCCATTTCCGCTAGTAAGCTGCCTGTAGGCGACTGTTCTTAACTCTTTCCCCAGCTCCACAGACCTGTCGAGCAGCTCTATGACTCTCCGCGGAGAAATCATTCCCCCACCGTTCTTCTGGATTGCGCAAAACCTGTCGTCGGATTTAACAGTCATCGAGACGGTGAAGTCTGACGCATACTCCTCGCTGAGACAAGGGTCAACAACATACTTATCGTCTAGGAAAGCGTAGGTCAATGAAACAGGATGATCCTTAAGCTCAAGTTTAAAGTATTCATCGGTCTTCTTAATAGCCTGCCCTTCCACGACGTATCTAGGCATGTTGGTGATGCCAAGAGCGTTTACGCTCGCTATTACTGAAGCGTCGATAAGGTTGCCATCGTAGTCGAGAATATAGAGGTCCACGTAAAGCGAGTAGACGGATCTTCCGGGAACTATGCAAAGCGAGGAGAGGTCTATTGATTTAGACTCTCTAATGCTTCTATCAACGTATCTCGAGAGGGATATTGACTCCTCGGAGGGCGGGCCGGGTTCGAAAGTCGGCGAGGCCAAGGGAACCAGCTCCGCGTTAACTATTAGAATACCCTCGTTAGGCGTGTCTGCAAAAGGCACCGCGATCCCGATTTTGACGGCTGCCAGAACCTTAGTGTTGCCGAGCTCAACCAGGGCTGAGCCCTCAGCCTTCTCCACGTATCCTAGCTGAACGCTGATATTCCTGTATTGAAGAGGGCTTCTACCGTCAATCCTCCTGTTCTCAGCAAGAAGGCGCCGCAGCTCTTGCTGCTCAAGCTTAGAGATGATCGGCCGTTGCTCAGTTATAGACATTTAAACCTCCCTCCTCTGAACGGAAAACCTTTCTCTAAGGGCATCCACCTGCATCTTGTGCATTTTCTGCGTAGCCGTTATAGCTAGGGACAATGCTTGCTCAACCTCTTCCTTAGACATAATCCCGTCCATTTGCAGAAGAGTTATCCCGTCTAAAGTAGGGTTGTAAGCCACAGGCATGTCTGCTTCTCCATACTTATCCTCAAGATCGTTAAGGTCCACAACTATCTTGCCGTCAGCCTTGCCTACGGCGCATGCTGCAGCCAAGCCCCTCAACGGGATTCCCGCGTCAGCCAGCGCCAATACTGCTGCAGTAAGACCCGCGCAGCGAGTACCACCGTCAGCCTGCAGAACCTCTATGAAAATATCTATTACTGTACGGGGGAAGAGCGAAGTCATTACAAGCGGTTCAAGAGCGTTTCGAAGAACCATTGAGAGCTCTATTTCCCTCCTGCTTGGAGCAGGGCTTTTTCTCTCCGTCGTTGAGAAAGGCGCCATATGGTAGCGGCATCTCAAGATGCATCTGTCGGGGAGAGAGATGTGTTTAGGCAAAGCTTCCTTGGGGCCGTAGACTGCTGCGAGAATCTTGTTCTTGCCCTGCTCGATGTAGGCTGAGCCCTGAGCGTTAGACAATACTCCTACTTTAATCCTTATAGGCCTAAGCTCGTCGAGACCCCTGCCGTCAGACCTCTTCCCGTCTTCGCTAAACAGGACGATTTTTTCACCCATTTATACTATGGCCTCCTTCCCGCAAGCAGTG
Organism: Candidatus Brockarchaeota archaeon; assembly: GCA_017601225.1. Taxonomy (GTDB): domain Archaea; phylum Thermoproteota; class EX4484-205; order EX4484-205; family JAAOZP01; genus JAAOZP01. Next base: position 107,895 of record JAFNIX010000006.1, read on the forward strand.
CTTCCACTCTTTCAGTTAAACCATAGACGTGCGACTCCTTCTCTATCATTCCAATAACCTCCTTAACCTTCATAACCACGTTTAAATCTTCAGAGTGAACTATTAAACGCCCGTTCTGGCCGACTGTAAGCTTAACGTTAGCACCTTTCTCTATGGTGGAAAGCATTGAGCCCTTCTTCCCTATGAGACGCGGTACTTTCGACGCGGTTATGCTGAGCAGGAACCCGTTTGAAACAACTCCAAGCCCCTTGCCCTTCAGCGTTAAAACGGGTGATGAGAAGATCGAAGCGTCTTTAATAAGACCTATGAGAACCGTCCCAGCCTCCAGAATCCTGCCAATACTGTCCCTTGACAAGCGGATCCTTTTCTCAGGGTATTCCGACAAGGGTAGGAAGGCTAGGAAGGGAGAGTTTATGTCAACCGTCCAGCCTGCTGTACCCGGTTCTTTAACAATCCCCACAACCAGGTCGCCAACCTTAGGCTGGTAGAAAGATTTTAAAGCCACAACGTCGACACGCTTCCCTTCAGTTCTAACAAGTCCAACAGTGGTTGCAAGCATCCTGTCAGACAGCCTGTAAACGTTTAAGCCCGGTATATGGAACCTGCTGTCTCCAACATACTCCCCTGGAACGACTATGGGCCTTTGTCTCTGCTGCTCGTTGCTTCGCAACAAACCTTAGCCTCCTTCCTATTGCTAGGGTGGTGCCTAAGCCCCTATATCAACTTTTACCTGGTCGCCATACTTCTTGCCCAAGGCCTCTAGAAAATAGGACATGGTTACAGAAGGTATTCTGACGGTGATTTTAACACTCTTATCCTTCTGAACCCTGGTCTGGTCGACCTCGCCCATTGAGCTCGCAAACCCGTAGACGTCGTTAGACAGCGTCTGGGGGCATGTAAGCGTTAAAACAACCTCGTTAACCTTAAACTGGAGGACCTGTCTTAAAGCCTTAATCACGTTCTTAACCTGCTCCTCAGGCGGCTTGAAAGGGTCTATTGAGACACTGGTCTGGCTGAGGGACTGCTCAATCCTGAGGGATGGAATAGGGTTGCCCGTCGAAGGCTCAAGCAGGAGCTTGGAAAGCATAGCCACTATCTGCTGCCTCTTACTCTCAATCATCCTCCGCCTCTGATCCCCGGTAAGCTGCAACTCTCCTTCTCGAAGTATTCTCTCAGCAATCGTGTAAACGTCTACTGTTCCAAAGAACTTTTTAAGCTTCTCAGAAGGTACGCGAAGCCCTTTTTTAGAGTCTGAGTAAACCTCATCCACCAGGAGAATCTTCCTCATATCTCCCTTCCCAGTCAGCTTGAAGCTTAGCGCAGGATCTGGCGCAACGATTATCTCAAACTTCTCACCGTGAAGAGTAAGCCGGCTTATTGTTGAAGGCCTGCTCAATTCAGCTCTACTTCGCCCTCTCGTAGTATTTCTTGGTCTCCTCGAAGCTTAAAACCCTGAACTTCTTATCATCCGTCCTGATTACTCCGATTCTAAGCCTGTCGGGAGCAACCTCATCCTTCAAAACCTCCACGCTTCCCCGTATGCCCAGCGTTATCGCCTCGTCAAGGCTCGTGCTTATGGAATAATTATCCCTGAAATATTTCAATATGTCCTCCCTGCCAACACCGATGGCCGACGCGAAATACTTGAAATATATCCCGGTGGGGTCAAGCTGATACAGGCTGGCACCAACCATGTCGACACCCCCAATAAGCATAGAGATGCCGAAAGGCCTCATCCCCGCGTGCTGCGTGTACGATTGAACAGTATTACTAAGCCTCCTCACGAGAAACTCCACGTCAATCGGCTCATCGTAAAGAAGCCTGTTAATCTGCGCCTCATTCCTAGCATACTCAACCAGAAGCCTCGCATCAGAGTTGAAACCAGCAACCACCGTAGCAATATGCTCATCAATCTGAAACAGCTTCTGGCTGAAAGTCCTATCCTGAAGCATATCAATCCTCTTCTCCAAACCAGCCAGCACAATACCCTCCTCAACCTGAATCCCCCACGCAGTCGGACTATTATTAACCATAACCATGGCGTAATCGACCTGGAGTATGCGCCCGTCGGGTGAGAATCCGTATAGTCTTTCGTAGCCGGGTATCATTACTTCCTCGGGGGATAAGGGTTAACCCTCCCTTTATAATCTTTGCCCCGCTTGGGTAACGAGGAGGCGGGCGGTTTTACTACGGCGATGGGATGAGCAGGAAAGTGATGTTTAACATGCTAGAGTAGTTCGCTATATTGAGGCTGCGAGGAGGCTCTTAGACGGTTATCGCCGCTCACAGTTCTTATCTAACAAGTTGGGGTGTGCCGCCTTCCCCTTGACTTCCATGGCTCTATTCCCCTGCTTATTAGGAATTCGTTCATTTCATCCTCGTTTTCAAGCATCTCCCTAGCCTCGGCGATGGCATCTATCCTCCTCTTGATTTCATTGACCTCTTGCTCTTTGTCCATGCCGGAGGAGTTAAATTCCGTAACGAAGCTGGACTCCGTGTCTATTTCGAATTTAACTTCTAAACCATACTTACTACTTACCCTCCTAGATATCTCGCCAGCCCACAAGTGGAGCTTCGCACAGTATGAAATACTTCCGTATGAAGTGCCCCCTTTAGCTTTCAAGTATTTTTCGAACGCTCCCCGCTTAAAATCCTCCTCAATGATTCTTTCGAGCTCTTTATATTTCTCCTCAAGTATTTTCTCCTTCTCCTGCGGGGTCTTAGCCTCCCTATACTTTCGCGCATAGTTCTTGTTGTTTAAGTAATTCCGCACCCAGACTTTTGTAGGAATGGGGCCGGTGTCGACCTTGACTCTTCCATCTTCATACTTCGTGATGAAAATACCATAATGTGTTAAAGGAGGGGGTCTAGCAATTATCATCCACTTTTCTGTTGGTATGGATGTGAGCAATTCTATTTCCTCGGGTTTGAGCTCGAATTTCTCGGCCAGCAGACCCTTTACCCTCTCAATGATATCTTCACTCATCCCTCGAGCTCACTTCTCGCATAGACCTTTATGAGCGGCGGCGTGCCAGGCTCTCCTGCCAGGGCTTCCTCCGGGTCGTAAAAGAAGCCTATCGAAATACCGTATGGAACATTCTCATACCCACTGAGCTTTATGTGCTTCTTAAGGTTTGCATATGCACCCATACACAGGTCTTCTAGGTCCTCTCCTTCTTTTATCGTCGACTCCATCTCTATTATAGCGATTACACTTCCGCTCTTAAACGTCACTCCGTTGATCGTAGCATCACTTTCGACGATTAGCACACCATCTACTTTTCCACCTCCCCCGATACGTTTAAAACTCACCTTAAGCCCATCAAGCTCTATCCCAGCTTTTTGAGAGCGCGGCAAGTATATCCTTTTGGTAGTTTATCCCCTCTATTTCCCTTAGAATTGCGATACGCTCTCCAGCTTCTCCTATCTTAACCGAGTTCTTTGTCTCAATTACCTCATGGAGTAGACGTTGTATAGAATTCTTGTCCTCTATGGAGACTATCTCCACCCATTCTATTTTGCTCGCGCCCTCGGGTACCGTGATTACGAGTCTGCTGGCCCCGGTGTAGGCCTTCCTGCCGTTGTCGAATCCCGCGAGTAGCCCGTACTTGCTTCCCATGCCTTCCTCCAGCTCTGTTCCTGCGTCGTAGCCGAGTAGCCTTCGCATCTCTTCTTTCAACCCGATGCTGCTTCTCCCCTCGCCTTCTCTCAACGGTATTTCATAAGAATATCTGCCTATCTGCTCGCTAAGTGGTTTGAGGTTGAAGCTGTACTCAGCCTCGCCCTCAGAATACGCGATTTCAATATAATTCAGCTTGTCGTTCATCCTGATCTCCTCGGCGGAATAGGGCCTTTCCCCGAGTTCCATCCCAACCCTCCCATCCTGAGAGAAGGAGAGCATGAGCCACTCGCCAGTTTTTAGATTCTTCGCTTGGAGCTCCACATAGACGCGGAGTTTTCCATCGTGGACTCTTGTTCGCTTGAGCCTGAACTCGTAGCCTCTTCCGTTGAGCTCCATCTTGTTGCCGTAGATGTCGAGATTAACCTCGATCCCTCTGGCTGAGAACATTCTCGGGAAGAATAGCCTGTAGTCTAGGAACTCCGCCTTAGCCACCAGAATATCCGCCCTGTCCTCCCCTATCTCCTTTAAAACCTGGTCAACCTGTTCGCTCTGTATACTGACCCTGTGTGATTCAACCTCCTTAACAATCGGAAACTCCATCACCCCATTTTTCACGCCGTATTCCCAGTGAATCTTAACCATGTAGGTCCCGGGTTTCAGCTCGTTCCCCTCCCCCATATGGAGGCTGCAGTCCTTCCCCATGTTCAGCGTAACCTTTTTCGGCTCTGCGAACTCGAATATTTTTATTCCGGCGAGAAGCTCCTCCAGCCTCCCAGGCTCCTCGAGCACCAGCTTCAATATCTCCGTATTCGGATTAACTGTGAGCACTTTGCCCACGTTTTCAAGCTCCTCGTCTCTAAGCTTTGAGATTCTCTGAAGCATGTCAAGGGATTCCCCCGTCCTCCTAACCTCAATGCCTTCTAATAAGTCTAGGAGCAGTTTCCCGGGCTCGCCTTCTCTTTCCCACACGTATAGCTTACTGACTCTCTTCCATGCTTCAACCATGGTTTCCGCAACCTGGTAAGTCTTCTCTCCCCAGTCCTCTCTGCCAACGTATTCTTCTCCGATCTTGCTAAGTATGTTCAGCATTCTTGTTGCAATGCTTTCAGGAACATCACTATTCAAGGTGACCCTTTCGACGATATTCGAGGCTCCTTTCACAATAGCCTCAGGCTCTCCCCCGTCCGGGAGCCCCTTAAGTCCCTTGAAGGCTTCTCCAACAGTCTCGCCGAGGCTCTTGCTAGCCTGGTCTGCGAAGATGAGCTTTGAAACATCCGGTAGGGTGAGCTTGCCCTTCAACCAGGCTCCGAATCTAATCGTGTTCTCAGCGAGGTCCCATATCGCTGGCGTCACCCAGGCATAGAGGCCCTGTGCAAACCTCTTCAGCACTGAGGATGAGGAAAGCTGTCCAGCTTCCCCCGTTGAGGTGAGCATGTCTCTTGCCGTTGAGAACTCGTGGAGACGGTTGCGAAGGTCGCTGCGTAGGCTACTGCCTCAATCATCGCGCCCACGATTATACCTGCTGCGTAGCCCTGCTCGTACTCGCTCGCCCTCCTTAATCCTAGTCAACCTAGGCGGGACTGAGGAGCATCAATCAAGTAACGTATGCCATGTGTGGCGAAGAGGTTAAGTGACAAGTACGGCTTTAGCATCGAATTCAAGGAAGAGAAGAGACCCGCCTTCACGACTACCTTCGACTCAACCGGGATTAGCGAAGAACAGATAATCAAGGAGGCCTTAAGGCGAATTGATATCATGCTCTAGGTGGAGGCGATGTTCGAGAACAGGGACATGATGAACGAGTTCTTAGCAAGCAGGGGAATAGTGGTTAGGAAGCAAGTGCGGTCGACGCTACTCTGAGGCATTGTAACTGCCTTTTTCAGCTATGATATTTGCCCTATTCTACATCCGTGTCGTGGCAGAACTTGCGGATAGCCTTCTTCAAGGTTCCTGAAACACCGATAATTTGGACGCTGGAAAAGGGCTGGTCTGCAGCAAGCCTGTTTAAGAGGCTTCTCATCGACGGCACAGCCTTATGGGGGCACTTGGCGATGAGAATCCCCCTTGTTTCACGGACTACTTTGAAACGGAAGCCCGGCTGGTGTTTTTCACACTCGTTCTTCAAGAGTTCAACGAGCCTCCTGCGTTCTTCAATGGGAACGTTTTCCATCTTAAGCACCAAGTATCTAACCCTGTACTGCTTAACCGGCATTAGCCTCTTAATGCTTATGCTTCCAGGCGGGAAATAAACCTATATAGTGTTGCGGAAGGCATTTATTGAGTGAAGGAAAGCGGGATGGGTGTGAGAAGAAACCTTATGCTGGTTTCCGCCTCGTACGACGGGGAGGGCAGGAGGATAGTTTTAAAGCTCTACGATCCTGAAACCCAGGAGGTTTTCCTGTTCCCATCGAGTGAAAACCATCAGCCCTACTTGTTGACCGACCTGAGCATGGAGGAGTTGATGAATAATCCGCAGCTGGTTGGCCACCATGGCTTCGACAGGATTGAAGAGGTTAAGAAGTATGATTTGCTTGACGACAGGGAGAAGGTTTTCAGGAAGATTATTGCTAAAGACCCTCTGTCAATAGGCGGGACAGCGACATCCATAAGGGAGATTGTTGGTAGAGCGTGGGAGGCCGATATCCATTATGTTTGGTGCTATATTTACGACACTGGGAAGAAGCCCGGGCTCTACTACTCTATTGTCGACGGCAGGCTGGTTGAGCAGCCTGTTGAAGCAGTCCTTGAGGATGCTGTTAAGCCGCCTGTATCCAGTTACCCGGAGATTAAGGAGCTTGTTGAAACGCTCAACCAGCCAATACCCTTCGTGAAACTGTCCTCCATAGACATAGAGGTTAAGCCGCCGGGGCCGAACCATGTGCCTGACGCTAACAAGGCTGAGGACCCTGTGATAGCCGTTGCATTCAAGCCTAACATTGGGGTTCCGAAAGTCTATGTGTTGGATGGTTTTGACGGTGAGGAGGACGACGGGGTTAAGAAGATTATCCACGTGTCCGACGAGAAGAGGCTGCTTTCAGAGGTTTTAAAGGAGGTTAGAAAGTACCCTGTAATAGTTACTTTCAACGGGGACAAGTTCGACCTCCTGTATCTCTACAATAGGGCGAGCAGGCTCTCCGTCGAGGGGGAAATGCCGCTGCAGAGGGGGCGTGACTATGTGGATCTGGTTCACGGGGTTCACATAGATCTTTACAGGGTTTTCTTCAACAAGTCTATTCAGAACTATGCTTACGGAGGGGTTTACAAGGAGGCTACGCTCGACGCTATTGGAAAAGCGTTAGTCGGCAAGGGTAAGATAGCTTTAGAGGAAGACATTGGGATGCTTAAGCCAAGGGAGCTTGCTGAATACTGTTTTAGAGATGCTGAGATTACTTTCGACCTAGTTGCTAACAAGAACTATCTTCTTCTTAAGCTGCTCATCCTTTTCATGAGGATAAGTAGGCTCCCCTTGGAGGATGTGGTTAGGCACGGTGTTTCCACATGGATTAAAAGCATGCTTCTAAGCATACATAGGAGGAATAATTACCTGATACCTCGGCAGGAGGATATTCTGCAGTTTAAAAGCGCAAAGGTTTCTGAAGCGATAATAAAGGGTAAGAAGTACAGGGGCGCTATAGTGCTTGAGCCGAAGCCGGGTCTCTATTTCAACCTGGTTGTGCTCGACTTCGCCTCGCTGTATCCAAGCATAATAATGAATTTCAACATAAGCTATGAAACAGTCAGGTGTGGGCACGAAGAGTGTAGAAGCAACACGCCTATGAATTCTCCGCATTGGATCTGCAGGAAGAGACGGGGTGTTGAAAGCTCCGTGATAGGTGCCTTAAGGGAGCTGCGCGTCAAATATTATCAGCCTCTTGCGAAGAAAACAAGGGATGAGGAGAAAAGGTCTTTCTACGATGTTGTGCAGAGGGCAATAAAAGTGTTTATAAACGCTAGCTACGGAGTCATGGGGGCTGATTCCTTCCACTTCTACGCGCCCTGCGCGGCTGAAACAGTAACATGGATAGGCAGAGGCATTTTCACGGAGCTCGTTGAAACCGCTAAAACCCTAGGAATAGAAGTTGTCTACGGAGACACGGACTCAATATTTCTGAGAAACCCTAAGCCGGAGGAAGTGGAGAAACTCATCGAGATGGTCAGGAACAAGTATAGTATTGAGCTTAACATCGACAAGGTTTACCGCTACGGGGTTTTCAGCCAGCGTAAGAAGAACTACCTGGGTGTAACGGAGGACGGTAACGTCGACATAAAGGGCCTAGTGGGTAAGAAAAGCTCAACCCCGAAGTTCGTGAAACAGGCTTTCCACGACATGGTGAGTATTCTCAGCAAGGTTAGGAACGAGGAGGAGTTCAACTCCGCTGTGGCAAGCATAAAAAGCATGATGAACGACTACGTTGAGAAGCTTATGAACAGGCAGCTTAGCCTTGAGGAGCTTGCCTTCGACGTTATGCTGAGTAAGCCAGTGGACAACTATGATA
>JAFNIX010000051.1 GCA_017601225.1 Candidatus Brockarchaeota archaeon
GTTTCCTCCGGAAACCATCCTGAGTCATGCCCGTGCAGAAACGTCTTCTCCCCGTCTGACACTATGTAGATTAAGCATTGCTCCGCTGCCGAATGATCTGCGATCAGCGGCGTAACCAAGTATCCTCCAACCTTAAATTCCCTGAAGGGTTCAACAACACGAGCCTCAACCACATTCTTCAGCCTCCCATTCGTTGAGGAGTTTAACTCTTCAATCTTATTATAGACGGCCGTGTTCCCGTAGACATGGAGAACAGCCCCGTCTAAAAGCTTCGCAAAAGGCTTCGACCTCATGTAGAGCTCTTCAAAATAGAAATGATCCTGATGAGTATGTGTAATAAGCAGGTTCTCAACGGCGGCCAGCTCAATTCCATGCTTTAGAACATGGTGATACGTATCCGGTGGAAAGTCTATCTTCAAATCAGTGTTTACCAGTATTGATGACCTTGTTCTCACGTTTTTACCTCCTGCATCCCTGGCTCTTTTACAGTTCGAGCATTGACAAAACACTGCCGGCCATCCCTCAGCCGCAGCTGTCCCCAGGAACATGATCCTCATGTTTCATCATTCCCAATTACTAGCCACGCTATTTATAGAGTTACTGTTGACGAGCCCATAATTAGCTCACGATAAAACAGCTAGCCCCGCGGAAGCATGTTAAAATAGGTTTAAGCAGTCTTAGAAATTTTTTCGTGAGCCAGAATCTTCAACTCGTAGGTCCACTTATCGTAGTACAGGTTTCCTCCCTTCCACTCGACTTCCCCGCGTTGATTGTCAACAGTATCCGACCTGAAATACTTTTTAGGAGGAGTAAGGTTGACGGAGAGATCCGTGTTCGTTACAAGCCTGTAGTGATCGATGTTACCAAAATAGAACCGATGATACTTCTCAACCTTTCTAAAACGGCCGCCGAAAGACGGGTCTGCATAAAGCCAGCCATAGGGCTCAACGTAGAACTGAGCCCAGTCGTGCGGGCTCGGCCTAATAGGATTAAGATACCATCCTGACTGCCACCTGGCTGGAACCCCGCTTATCCTGCACAGGGTTATGAAGAGCAGAGCTTGCACGCCACAGTCGCCCCTAAGGTTTCTCGCAGCATAATCACTAATGCATTCAATCGTCGAGTACTCTGGTACCAGCGCGTAACTAACGTTCCCCGTTATCCAATCGTATATGCGCCAAGCCTTAAGATAGGGGTTTGATTCCCCGGAGACAAGCTCGTCTGCAAGCCTCCTAAGATATGGGGTGAAAGCTACGTGTGGGAGAAACTCGGAAGTGAACCTCCTGTAGGACCCGTCCTCCACGTAGGGGCTTATCTTCTCAGGATTCACCTCCACGTAGGAAGCGTTCACAGTGTACTCGTATTCAACGCTGAATTCAAGCTCCCTACCTTTAACGGAGTTCCCCTCGAAGTATATTGTCCTCTGAGGACTATTCTCGGGAGCGAGAAGATAGTTCTCAGGCATGGTTGACACTAGTCTAACAAATGGTTGCAGCTCGTTTCTTTGAGGAAAAGGAATCCATACTCTCACAGTCTCACCCTCTGGAACAGCGTCAGGCTTAACCCTTAAAACCATTGAAACCCTGTTTCTCACAGGCTCCACGAGCCTTGCGCCCGAAACTGTCGCCATGTGAACCACCGTGTCTAAATGTTCACACAGCATGCGGGCGATCCGAGAATCATCCCCTGCCTTAAGCCTGCTTCTAACCTCACTCCTTTCTCTCACTAAGTTCGGCAGAAAGTTTCTGAAAACCCTTATCTCCCCCTCTATCTCCAGATTTTCTATTAAGCCTTCCCCCAGCCATTCTTCGAACTCACTTATAGTTAAATCTGGAATCTGCTCCTTAAGCAGTTTGAAAGCATCCTCTTTCGAAAGAAAGTAGTCCCACTCAATCCTCTTAATTCTCTCCAGTTCCCACTCCAACCTGGATCTGAGAACCTTGGGGAGCACTCTTTCCCCAGCCAGCAACCGGTTTATTACATTCACAGCCTCTTTAAACAAGCCTTTCTCCTCAAGGCGGCGAACCAAGTCGGGTAAGCCAGCCACTAAGAATCCAGCGTCAAGACTATTATCATGCAAGCCTGTTTAACCAGCGGCGAATCCCTATTTAGGCATTAGCCGGCAACTGTAAATCCTTATTTATAGCTAAGATTAAGGGATTAAGCCATGTGTCTGAAGAGCCGCAAACCCTTTCCCTGTCCCGAGGAGAAAATACCTCGCTACACGGCCTACCGTGTTTACGAGCCCATCCGTGTCGACGGGGTTTTAGACGAGGCCTGTTGGCAAAAAGCACCTCGCTCCCCCCGGTTTGTCGACCTCGTGAGCGGCCGGCCGACCCTCTACGACACTTTTGCAGCAGTACTCTGGGATGATGAAAACCTGTACGTCGGATTCTGGGTTGAAGAGCCCCTAGTGACCGCCACCCTGACTGAGCGCGACTCCCCGATCTACGAGGATAATGACGTGGAGCTCTTTATTGCCGGCAGAGACGCCTACTACGAGTTTGAAATCAACGCGCTTGGAACCTTCTACGAGGTTCTCTTCATATGGGAGGATGCTTACGAGAAATCCGGCTACAGTAGGCTTCCAGAGTTTAGAAGAGACGTTCCAGGTGTAAGGCTGTTCCCAGGAGTAGGCTTCAAAAACCATCCCCGTGGAGGGCGAATAGGATTCTGGAACTGGGATTATCCAGGCTTGAGAGCAGGCGTCCATGTGGACGGCACTCTCAACAACAACCAGGATAGGGATAGGGGCTGGACTGTTGAACTAGCCTTACCCTGGAAGGGGATGAGGGTGCTCGCCATGCCTGAAAACAAGCCACTGCCTCCTAAGGATGGGGAAACATGGCGTATGAACTTCTTCCGCTTCAACCAGTATAAAGAGGCTCCTCCTGCACAGGACTCTGGAGGCTGGGCCTGGAGCCCTCACTACGTGTGGGACTCGCACGTACCAGAATGCTACCCCTTCATAATTTTCTCGTCGAAAAAAGTGGACGAGGCGAGTGAAGGCAGGAGCATAGTGTAGGATCTGGCAGACCTCTGGCAACGCGCTTAAAAAAGAATGATAAAGCTTTTAACCCTTTGGGGTGATGATGTTGAATGAGGGTGAAGAGAAACCATATGATTGACAAGCAAGGCTTCCCATGGCTACTGTCCCTAGCAATAATTCTAATCGTTTTTGCAGCCGCGACTTTTCAAATGTTTAGAACGACCAGCATGGTGAATAATCATAAACTCCAACGGCTATACCAAGGCGGTTTAACGAACAGAGCATTCTGCCCAAAGTGTTTCAGCTCAACCGGTTTAGAGCCTATGGGTAATCATGCTTTTAGATGTAAAAACTGCGGTTTCATTTTCAGCTTCGGAGCCCCTTGAACAGTAGCTTTAACGAAGATATGTTTTTAAAAATCCGAGACGAAGCTGTAAACATGCCCCCCGGTTCCGGAGGAAGTTGTGGAGAAAAACGTTTAGCACGCGCTACGTGTCGTTCACCCGGGAAGAGGAGGATGAGCTTTTCCCCGTCTCATATCCTTCTTCTAATTCTTCTGGCTTCACTCTTCACCAGCACACTGGGTTCTTTAGCCATACCTGACTATCTTGCTGAAGATGATTTCTCCGAATTCTACGCCTATGACAAGTCTATTCCTCTGAATCCTGTTGAAGAACTAGTCAGAGACGAGGGGGTTTGCAAAATATTCAAAGTATATTTTAACTCGGTGAACGGCGAAAGGGTTCCTGCCCTGATTTCAATACCCTCAGGCCAAGGCAAACACCCGTGCATTGTTTTTCTCCACGGCTACGGTGGTTCTAAAGAAGACATAATGTCTTTTGCAAGCCTGGTTGCAGCCGAGGGCTATGCGGTTATCTCCATAGACGCTGAGTTCCACGGTGAGCGAAGGGAGGAGGGGAAAGCATTATACTCCCCGAACCTGGAGGAGTCTAGAAACGGCATAGTTCAAACCGTTATTGACCTTAGGAGGGCGGTGGACTATCTGGAAACCAGGGAGGAGATTGATGTTGGGAAGATCGGATACGTGGGTGGCAGCATGGGCGGTATCCTGGGAGCAATATTCATAGGCGTTGAGCCCAGGGTTAAGGCTGCTGCACTCCTTGTTGCAGGAGGAAACATGAGCCTGATGATAATGAGGAGCCAGCATCCTGCAATACCTGCTATCAGAAAATACTTGGAGGAACAGAACATGACGTATAAGGAGCTTCAGGAAAAACTAGACCCTGTTGACCCTCTCAACTTCATAGGGAAGTTCTCGCCTAGGCCAGTGGTCTTCCACCTTGGGAAATACGACCGGATTGTCCCGGCTGAATCCGGCGAGCAGCTTTACAAGGCGGCTGGAGAGCCAAAGCAAGTATACTGGTATGACTCCGGACACGATCTTCCTTTAGATCTAGTTGCTGCAAGGATCTTGGACTTTATGGATCGAGAGTTGAAAGGAGTGTTTTTCACCTCTCGTGAAGCAAGGTTCTGGGCAGCCAGATACGGTTTGCCTATACTGGCAGTTGGGCTCGTCGCCAGTGTTCTAGCCTACGCCATATTTGGGTCGAGACACTCTAAGCATGCTAAACCCACTATTGAAGCTTGACTGTTTTTTTGAATGGAGAAAACGGTTAAAAACAATCTTAACCGTTTTCCAATTATGGATGACCAGAAGAATTTAAGGATTAAGGCTGTTGAGGAAGGAGGCTTTTCAGACGATTTTGAAAACAAGTCGCCCTACTGGAGCTGGAGGATAGACAACCATGCTGGCTTCGAGGTTGAGGGGAGCGTTTTAAGAATGTGGATGGGGCCGACGGAAGCCCTCTACTACTCGAACGCTGAGATAGCTGACGGTCTTTTCGACGACCTCCCGTGGATGTTTAAGACGTTCGAGACTAAAGCCAGGCTCTTAGGGGAACACTATGGCAGCGCAGGATGGGGCTTCTGGAATCACACTATGGTTACGGATAAATCTCTACCGATCTGGTTCATATATCTAAGGACTAGGCGCCCATATCCGTTCTCAGGCTTCTTCGCCCAAGTTGGGAACCGTTTCCAGCCGGTGATGCTTCTCGAGAAAAGCAGCAAGTTCACCATGGCTTCAATCCTTTCGAAA
>JAFNIX010000052.1 GCA_017601225.1 Candidatus Brockarchaeota archaeon
TACAAATAAGGTTTAGAGCTTGATGAAGACTAGAAGGATTAAAGAAACCTGCAACATATCTTTTCAAAGCTTCATCGCTGGTTTACGCTTTAAAGCTTAAACGCCTAGATCTGCTTGCTTTCCGGAAATGAGGCTTTAAAGAAGCGCCTAGCGGCACACACTATTCATGTTCACGCATACGCCATTAAGTATTTATCTGGTGATCTCATGTCCGCTTTAATCGTTTATGCTCACTCATCATACACCTGTTCATTATAACCGTTAAACCCGCTTTCTCCGCGAGTTCAGCGGCCTGCATGTTGACTATGCCTAGCTGCATCCATATGAAGAGGGGCTTACCGTGTTTTTGCTTTAGACGAATCGCCTGCTCAACGATTGGAAGAACTTCTTGAGATGGCCTGAAGATGTCGACGACTTCAATGGTCTTTTGAACTTCATCCGGGGTTTCAAGCAGGTTTTTGTAACACTTCTCGCCCAAGACCTCGTCTTCGAAAGGGTTGATGGGGACTATACGGTATCCGTTTGCCTTCAGATAGTTAGCCACCTTATGGCTGTCTTTATTCGGCTCCCTAGATATTCCTACCACAGCAATCGTTTTACATTCAAGGGCTGACTTTATATTTTCATCTATCGATGTTTCCAACAATATCCCCTCCCATGTTCAGGGTTAATCTGGCATATCTGCATGGTTTTAACGTTTCTTATTCGCCTCAGCTTTTTCTTGTAGGAAGTAGTGTCTGGACGAATCGACAGGATGCTGTTTTAACATGTTTCCCGCTCTCTAGCTTTTTCGTTTTCAGTTTAACTTCTGGTGAGTCTTACTTTTTCCTATATTTTTCCGGGTTCTTTCTGAATTCCTCCTCGCAATGCTTGGAGCAGAAGTATACTGTTTGTCCACCGTACTCCAGCCTGCTGTAAGCAGTTTCAGGATCTATTTTCATCCCGCACACCGGGTCGGTTACTGTTTTCATCCTCACCGTCCTCGTCTCCTCCGGCTCGTATTTTCTCAGGGTCTGAGTATTTAAAGCAACTATGACTGTGCTCAGCGACATGACGAGTGCACCAACCCAGGCTGGTAGAACCACACCGAAACCGCTGAATACGCCTGCTGCTAGGGGTATGGTGACAATGTTGTAGCCGGCTGCCCACCAAAGGTTTTGAACCATCTTGGAATACGTTTTTCGCGAGAACTCGATTATCCTTGGAACATCCCTCGGATCGTTTCTAACAAGGATTATGTCCGCACTCTCTATCGCTACATCCGTGCCCGCGCCTATAGCTATGCCGACGTCCGCCGTGGCGAGGGCGGGCGCGTCGTTAACCCCGTCCCCGACCATCGCAACCCTGAAGCCTTTCATCCTCAGAAGCCTGATTCTCTCAGCCTTCTCATGCGGCAATACCTGTGCGAAATAATCGTCCACGCCGAGTTCCTCCGCAACCCACTTGGCGACTTCCCGTGAGTCTCCGGTAAGCATGTAAACCCTTATTTTCATTTTCCTAAGCTTCTCCACGGCTTCGTAGGATTCTTTCCTTATAGTGTCTGAGAGGGCGAACGCGCCTGCGAGCCTGCCGTCGACCAGCGTGAAAACCATGGTTTTACCCTGCCTCATCAGATCACCTATTTTCCCGTTTTCAACGCTTATCTTCATGTCGTTCAGAAGGCTTACTCCGCCGACGTATACCTCTTTACCGTCAACCCTCCCATAAACCCCTTTACCGGGGATTGCTCTGAACTCTCTTGCTTCAAGAAGCTCCACACCCTTCTGCCTAGCATACTCAACTATCGCCCTTGCCGCAATGTGCTCTGATTTCAGCTCGACGCTTGCAGCCATTTTTAAAAGCTCCTCCTCAGGTATCAGCGGGACAGTGTCGCTCACGCCGAAGCCGCCGAGTGTTAACGTGCCAGTCTTGTCGAAAACAACAACATCCACGTTCCTAACCGTTTCAAATGCTTTCCTATCCCTGATCAGTATCCCGCTTTTAGCGGTGATCGAGGTTGAGATGGCGACGACCAGAGGTATTGCTAAGCCTAGGGCATGTGGGCAAGTTACGACCAATACTGCAACCATGCTTTCAAGAGCCTGACCCGGCTTCCCATAGGCATGCCACGCTACGTAGGCAATTATTGAAACGGTTAACGCGACATAGAACAGCAGGGCTGCAGCCCTGTTCGCCAGGTCCTGGGTCCTGGTTCTGCTCTCCTGAGCCTGTTTAACCAGTTTCACGACTTGAGCCAGATATGTTTCCCCACCCGTCTTCTCGACAACAATCTTCAGGAAACCCTCGCCGTTTATCGAGCCCCCTATGACTCTCGAGCCCCCCTGCTTTTGAACAGGTTTTGACTCTCCTGTTAGAAGAGCCTCGTTCACGAAGGAATCGCCCTCTAAAACAATGCCGTCAGAAGGGATTTTCTCCCCGGGCTTGACGATAACGACATCCCCCGGCTTAAGCTCTGAGACCGGGGTGTCGACTGTTTCACCGTTCTTTGAAACGTGGGCTATCGTAGGCATTATTCTCACAAGCTCCTCTAAGGCTGTTGAAGCGCCGAGAACACTTTTCGCCTCAATCCAGTGTCCGAGGAGCATTACGTCTATCAGGGTGGCGAGCTCCCAGAAAAACTCCATGCCAAGTGGAATGAAAACTGTTGCTGCAGAGTAGGTGAACGCCACTGTTATGGCTGTGCCTATGAGCGTCATCATGCCTGGGAGCCTGTTTTTCAACTCGTTCACCAGTCCTCTTAGGAATGGCCACCCGCCGTAAACATAGACTGACGCGGACAGGAACAGCAGCACGTATTTCTGCATTGGGAAAAATATTGCTTTACTACCAAGGATCATTGTTTGAAAGGCTTCTGAGAAGAGCAGGATCGGGATTGTAAGGATTAGGCTAGCAATAAGCCTGTTTTTAAACTCCGCGATGTGATGGGCGTGATGTTCGTGCAAACCCTCTCTTCTCGAGGAGTCGGTTTAAACCATACATAAGGCTTTAACGAAAATCTCTAAGCAGAGGACGGATGGAAAAGCATGCAACGAACCATCTGATTAAGATTTTAATTCCTCCCGCAGTGTTAGTGGGTTTTTCGTCCACGATATTGGGCAGTTACTTTTCTCTCCACCTTATTTTTTTCACAGTTAGAAGGGCCAATATGATTGTTGAAACTAGAAGGATCATCCATCCGATTGACACATATTCTTTTATGGCGGTTGGCATGTTTAGGGCATTGTTCACGATTTGTGCAGCGCTTACGGTTGGGATGATTAATGCTATGAGCCTCAACGGCTCTGGAAGGGAGGTGATTGGGTAGTAGACAGGCGGAAGATAGACCATTGCTAAAAGCAGAATGTTTCCCAACGAGTTCCCAGTTTTCACGTCGTTTACAACTGTTCCTAGGAAGAAGCCAAGCATGAGGTTCGACAGGTAGCAAATCAGGATGGGGGTCAAGACTGAGGCTGCGTTACCCGGGTTCAGCTTCCCCTGAAGAATGAGAAGGGTTGAGTACGGGATTATCGCGAACCCCACTGAGACAACGTTTGAGAAAGCTATTCCGAGAAGGTATGCTAATGGCTTGACTGGGGAGGCAACCATAACATCTTGAAATTTCGTCCAAACCCTGTTGAATATTATGTCCTGTGAGACAAACATGCCGGAGAACGCGGCAACCGAGATCATTGCCCCTGCAAGCCCCATGGAGATAAGATGCATTCCTCCTAACGCCCACATGTAGAATAATGGTAAGCCAGCGAAAACTATTAGGGAGGCAAGCTGCACCGGTTGTCTAAGCATTGGAAGACTATTCATCCACCCTAGGATGAGTATTTGTTCAACAAACCTACGAAGACTCAAGCTCAATACCTCCCACAAGCCTTATGAAATAATCCTCTAAAGTCGGGCGTCTGAAGGTTACTCTACATCCTTTTTCCCTTGCCTTAACCATAATCTCAAGCATGATCTTTTCGTCCTCGTCCAGCTTAATCTTAGCCTTCCCCCCAATAACCTGCTCGCCGCCGTAGGCACTTACCCAGGAAACATCGTTGCCGTTTACCTCAAGGATCATGCTTGAACCATTTCCCTCCAGTATTTGGTTGATATCTACAACCGACAGAATTTCCCCCTCATGTATGATTGCCACATTGTCGGCAAGCGCCTCCGCCTCATCCATGTAGTGGGTTGTCAAAACGATCGTATGGCCTGCTTTGACAATCCTCCTAATGTACGACCAGAGCTGTCTCCTAGAGATGGGGTCCAAGCCTATCGATGGTTCATCGAGCAACAATAGTTCAGCACCAGAAACTATCGCCATAGAGACCAATACTCTCTGCTTCATGCCGCCTGAGAGCTGGAGGCACAGCTTGTTCCTATCCTCATAGAGGTCAAGCTTCTTAAGCGCTTCAACACAAGTTTCCCGCGCCTCTCCCGCAGAAATACCCCTTAATCTAGCATAGTAGTAAACGTAATCCCACGGTGTCAGGAAATTCCATACTTTAGCTTCCTGAGGCACAACGGATATTCTCGGCCTTATTTTATCCGGCTCCGTAACCACGTCGTGACCCAGCACGACTGCTCTGCCTGATGTGGGCTCAAGCTGGGTTCCAACGATTCTGAGGAACGTTGTTTTCCCGGCGCCGTTTCTTCCTATTAGGCAGAAAATCCTGCCCTTAGGCACCTTAAGGTTGACGCTGTTTAATGCCTTCTTACTCTTTGAATATATTTTCGTCAGGTTTTCCGCTTCAATAGCGTAATCCATAAAGTTACCCGTTGAAATTTTTGTTAATAATGTTTTTGCAATTTTTTACACATATTTTTACTCAGCTCAACACTCTGAGGTTAAAAATTCACCGGAGCTAAGCAGTAAAGGAAACATATGATTAAGAGGATTCTCTCGAGGTCTTTGGATAAGGTAGTTCCTCTTTTCTCCCTATCATCTTCCTCTTAGCCTTCAAATAGTAGACGTAGTTGCTCAGCGACACGTCTGGGGGAACCCTGTGGTCAACCATAGGTATATAGCCCCCCTCCTTAACTAGTTGCGAAAGGCTTTCAAGCTCCCTGTCTAT
>JAFNIX010000053.1 GCA_017601225.1 Candidatus Brockarchaeota archaeon
GGCTCAAGCGAGGTAAGGATTGGGGATAAGCGATACGTTTTAGCCGGCTATAGGAGTGAGGAGAAGAATTTCGGCCCCTTCGAGACGCTGGACGACGCGTTGGCTAAGGAGAAGGAAGTTAAGGCTTACGCTAACGCCACGAGGATCACATCCAACACTCTTCTGAAAACTGAGTCTAGCGAGGTAACTTGGGTTGAAACGAGGTATGCGATCGTCCCAACGGTAAGGGTGGTTAAGTATGATGTGAGGGGTGAGTTCGAAACCTACTGGGATGCTGAGAACTACATTTACACTCACCCCGGGATGTTTGAATATGCGGAAATTAGGATGGTTGAGAAGAAAGTATGGGTTTACTCGTATGAGCTTGTTTTCGAGAGGGAGACAGCCAACAAGCATGAGGCCATGATGGTTGCAAGGGATGAGGGCAACTACATGGTTGAAGAGGTTAGGGAGAGAATCATGGTCTATGTGTTTGAGAAGTATTCTCCTCTCTTCCTGGGGCCGATCTACCTTGGCCACTATCCCTCCGGAGAGGTTAGGATCAGGAGGGACGTTTTCGAAAAAATGCTTGAAAACGGGATGGTTAAGACCGGGAGGGACCTGTGGGGCCTTGGAAACCTTTTCTACTATTATGCTTCAGAGGGGGATGCTGCAACAAGGCTCTACAAGAAGGGGGAGGCAGAGGAGGAGGGCGACGTTATAGCCTGGAAAATATACCGTAGAATAGACACTTCCCATTATGAAACGAAGAGAGTATACCAGGTTGTTATTCCTAGGGGCTACGAGGAGGAGAAGATCAACATAGGCGATTTACCCGGCTACGCGAAGGGTTTCCCGTCTAGAGTGGACGCTGAGGCCTCTAAGCAGGTTGTTGAGACAAGCCTGAGGAGCTGGGCTAAGGATAGGGGCATGAACTACGTGTCCAGCGGGGTGGAACCATACGGGGAAACTGTTTCGAGGATTGAAACCTCCGCCAGAGAGGTTAAACAGTACTACGTTACTGCAGTCTTCTTGAAGCCGGTTTACGATATCTATGAGCTTCAACCCTATTATAAGGTTTGGAACGAGACAATTTATGAAGAGAGGTGGGGCTGGGTTTTCAAGGGCTACGTGAACAAGCCTCCTGAAACCTATGATGCTTCAACATGGGTCTACACGCCCGAGGTTGCCAACTTGACGTCTAAGACATACCTCGGAATAGTCACGGAGTGGGAAGCACAGGTTTTGATGAGCAGTGACCCGCGTTACGTAGCTGAGAAACATAACACCACAACTATAACCAGAGAGATAGCTTACTACGATGTTTATAATGCAACTTGGAGGCTATTATATCACTATTACAAGTACGTTGATCACCCAGTTCACGAGTATATTGTCGATGGGAACATTTCATCCGGCGGAGCCTGGGTTTTCGAAAGCCTTGGGGACGCTAGTGGCGAGTTATGCTCCTCAACATACCGGAGCAGCCAGAGCAGCCTTAGAATAGTGTCGGGAAACGGGAGGGGTGCGTGGAGGCAAACCTTCTACTATGATGCAGGTGGCTCAGGCCCAGTGTTAGACTTCTGGTATGTTCTGAGAGGAGGTGGAGCCATAGCGGTGAAGAAGCCGGATGGCTCAGCATGCGTCTTCACGCTAGGTGGAAGTAGTAGCTGGGCTAGGTTCCGTAGGGATTCCGGCGACGTCTTCAGCCAGGCGGGATACTACACTATTTCTTTCGTAGCATCCGAGAACAGCGAGCTTATCGTAGACGATGTCAGCCTACATGTTGGAGGCTACGGTGAATGGGTTTACCGGGGCGATGTTGAGAACAAGCCGGATAATGTTCCGAGCGACGAGAAGTATGAAGCGTTCTACAAAATTGAGAGTAAGAAGTTTATTGGGACGTTTGAGGAGAATGTTGCAAACCAGTATACAACCCCGCCCTATATTAAGGAGTTTATGAAGAAGGAGACGGTTAGCTACGTCGCAGACCTCTACAAGCTATACTATCTTGAGGATGGAGTAGTAAGGTATAAAGTCTTTCACTGGGAGAAGCAGCAGGTTCCAATCGTCGTAAGGAAGGAGGAGACTGGAGCAAAGTGGGTTCTTGTTGAAACCGGTGTTGAAATGGATGCCGGCCAACGCATACTTGTTGAGTCAAACGTGCCTGAGAGCGTTGTTAGAGAAAAATACAGCGATCCGTCGAAATACTATCTTGTCCCCAAGGTTGTTGAAGCCGGGGAGGCTCTTGAACTCGTCTGCGAGACGCTTGACGGAAACCTTGCGAAAAAGTATTGGGACGAGGGGTACTGGGTCGAGCCCGCCAGGGTTTCAGCCGGCAGCCCGATAAGGTTCAGCATGAAGGTTCTACAGGCTTCTGTTGAGAGGAATGAGCTAAACATGCTTGGAAAGCAGAACATCCTTCACATTTCCATAGCAAACCCGACTCAAGACACTCTGACCTACCAGGTTGTCATTGAGGCTGAGAACGAGGTGTGGGTTCAAAGAATAGCTCCAGACGACCAGCCTCATGGGCCTGATGCCATTAAGAGGATAACCATGGTTCCGGTCGCGGAGCCGGGCAACTGGTTTCTTCCAGTCCCTCCAGGGGGAGCCTATTACTCGCTTGGATTCACAGCATGGATTAGAAATACTGAGGAGAGGGAATACGGTAGTTCCAGCACGAATAGCGCATACTGGCCTACTGGCCAAGTGACCTGCAGCTTCATGGTTAAGGTTCTTAGGAACGGGAGGCTCATTGCCAAGCAACGAATTCTTGAAACGTTTGAGAGCTTCGACGTTGGAAAAACCATAGCTAGACACCCGTTCGAAACCATAGGCGGCTTCCTAGTTGGTTTTGGCACTACCGCAGCTATAACGGCTATATCCATCGCTAATCCCCTCGTCGGAACAGTCATCGCCCTAGCAGGCTTAGCACTGAGCAGCATAAACGCCTTCTCAATCTACGTTCAGACCGGGGATGCTAAGGAAGCGTTGACATACAGCCCGCTCGGAATCATCCTTGCTCCAGTAAGAGCCCTAGCCGACCCGATGATGGATGATAATGCTAGGGCCTCAATAATCGGGGCTATGATAGGAGCGCCGTTAGGGGTTTTCGTGGGAGAGAAGATAGGTTTGGATGTTGCAATGTTACGGATGCCGAGGGAGCTCAGGAGCGACCCCGGAATATATGGGAAGCTCTACGGGATTGAGGAGAATT
The DNA here is from genome assembly GCA_017601225.1 of Candidatus Brockarchaeota archaeon. Lineage (GTDB taxonomy): Archaea > Thermoproteota > EX4484-205 > EX4484-205 > JAAOZP01 > JAAOZP01. Next base: position 3,200 of record JAFNIX010000053.1, read on the forward strand.
ATGGGACTCCAATAGCCTCAGCGATAGCGAGAAGTATAGGGAATCTCTACTCCCACCTCGACGCCCCGGATGCGAAGAGCCTCGTAACGATGATTCTAAGCGATGCCTTAGCCAGCAGGCAAGACGCATTGTACATTGCGAGCATGCTTGAATGGGCATCGAGGATGGGAGACGAGTTCCTAAGCCAGCACGCTGGCGACATAATGGAGTGGCTCGGAAGCCCTCTGCTTAGGAGTGAGCTTAGCCCGCTCCTCCATCTGAGCCCCGAGGAAGCCATGCAGCTCTCCCAGAGTGCTGGAGGAGACTTCTTGCAGATGATTCGCGTGGCTGAGTTCAAGATGGCCTTCAAGCAGCTTGCTAAGCTGGGCCCAGATGTAGTTAAAGTATTGAGCCTTAGCGAAGAAGGAATAGAGGTTGGTGTTGAGAAGGGCCTCACAGGCCAGCTCTACCCGGGCATTCAGAAGGGCGCAGTTGTAGAGTTTGAGTTCGCGAGGGGGAGCATTGTTCTCAAAGGCATGTTGACATACGCTGAGGAAAGGGCTCTTGGAGGAACCAAATACCTCGTCTTCACGTTCAAGGCTGAGGAACGATTCCCAGCGGTTTTCGACCTCCTAAAGGAGGATCTGCAGGCAATACCTGTGCAGCAGGCTGAGAAAACATTCGGCTTCAACGCTTTCAGCTTTTCAAACGGTAAGCTTACCCTGGATAAGGGCAGGCTAAGCATGGATGGCTCGGTGAGGTTCAGCGACGGGATGGTTCTGAGGCTT
>JAFNIX010000007.1 GCA_017601225.1 Candidatus Brockarchaeota archaeon
GCCCTCCTCTGATGCAATATGTGAAGCAACACCCCTGGAAAGAGAGTTCTACGCTAACAGGATCGTCCTAGTCTACCATCCTCTCCAGGAGACTCCTCTGGAGAGCTCGTTGGTAAGGGGCATCTGGCTGAGAAACTACGCTACCCAAGACATAGATTACACCGTTACTGTTGAGCCAGTCACCCTTCCCCCTGGGAAGCCTGAGAACACAGCGTTGAAAGCTGAGAAGGCTTGTTGCAAGGAGCTAAGCATCCTCCTCTTCACAAACACAACCTTCTGGATCAGGCTTAGCAAGGGCGACAGGCTTGTCGCCGAGCTCTTCCTACCGAAGACTCTAAGCCTCCCGTTTCCCTTCTCCCTACAATGGTGGCGCGGCTTCATCATAGGCCTCGTAGAAAGAAGCCCGAGGATAATGATGAACACGATGATGCTGAGCACGGTCGCGATGGTCCCCAGGGAGCTCATGCCAGCTATAGCGGCCGCGCTAGGCTTCATGAAGGCATACCAGGTTTACAATCAACGGGGCGAGATTTTCAACGCGACAATGGCGTTAGGCAACCTGACAGCCATGGGGCTAATATACCGCGGGATGGCTGACGGCTACAGGCTCCAGGGTAAGAATGGCTTCGCAACCATTTGCGACAACCTCTCTCAAACATTCTTGGATAAAGCGAAGGAGGTCGCTGCAGACCTTGGTTTAAGGCTCGTAATGGATGTTACGCTCGAAGACGTTAAGACAGCATTAGGCTTGAGGAAGGCGAGCGAGTACGAGCAGGGCTATGCAACAGGTAAAGTCGTGGGTGCTATGGTTGAGGCAGTAACCTACGCGGCGACGTTCGCAACCGTTTGTTACGAGTTCTCAACGGCGAGGGACATGCTCACCTCAGCTGGGGAAGCCGGGCAGCTCTCCTCATCCTCAGTATTGAAGAGGTTTGCGCAGGGCCTCTACGCCTGGGTGACGCCAGCAATATGGGACCTCACTGAGACAGGGATTAGATTCGGAGCATGGTTGAAGGGCAAGCTTAACCTACCAGATGTTTCAAAGCTCATCTTCGCGGATCAAGCTAGCAAGAGCTTCGGCGAAACCGTTGGAAGGGCTTTGGAAACGCTCCCGGACGGAGGGGAACCAGAGGAGATCGCGAAAGGAGCCTCGAACATCGTCGACAAGGTTACTATGGATGAAGATATCCCTGAAGACATTGGAGTAAGAATCCTAAGCATACTGAGCAAGATGGGCGAGGAATACGTTGGCAGAGAGGACGCCGCTGAAACCATCGTAGAAGCATGGAAGAGGGTAAGCGAGCTGGAGGCATGGGGGAGAGAAGAAGAGCCTGGGAAACTGCTGATGGACTGGCTTGGAAGCCTGGAAAAGGAGAAGTCAGATGAAGCCCTCGACGCGTTGCAGAAATTCGCTGGGCTGGGCGAAGAGGAGCTCAATAGCCTAGGGAAAGCTTTGGGCAAGATTGGGGACAGCTTCGAGAACGGGCTTAAGCTGTTCGACACTTACTTTAAGACTATTGAGCTGGAACAATATGGTGAAAAAGTAGCAAACGCGTTGGCTGAGACTGTTTCGAAGAATCCGGAAGCACTCGGAATATGGAGAGATGCGATTGAAGAAAGGTTTAAGATACTCGTAGACATAAGCACTCTCGGGAATGGCAACCTCAAAATAGAGGATAAGGTTGGGGATGGCCATGGACAAGTCTCCCCGGGCCATTATTGGGTTCAAGTGATTAGCGAGACCTTGGGAAGGAAGGTAGACGAGGGCCTTAGGATTCTGAGACCTGAGGAGAGGGCTCTCACTTTCGAGAATGTGGAGGCGGGGGAAAACTACATTCTGATTCTAAGAGACGTTAATGTGGAGAACTTCTTTGAGCGTGTTAAGATCAGGGATGCATCGGGAGAATACGGGAAGACAATTGGCGAGTGGCTTGCGGAGAAGTATGGACTTTCGGGATTCTCGTTCATGAAAGAAAGTGGTGACACTTACTTAATTATGGGCGGTGAGAAAGTTGCCAACGTGGAGGCGGGCCTTAAGGGAGGACCTGGCTACTCTTATCTTGAATTTAAGATCACCGATCTTAATGGGGAGGCGCGTACTTTCCATATTGGATGGAAAAACGGTGAGCCGAGTTTCAGCATCATGTTTAGTGAAAACCCATACATAATTAAGGAGTTCTCCCAAAAGACGGTGAGAGGCGGGGAAAGAATCGTAGCTAGACTGATTTACTTGAAGTACCTCGAAGTGGGAGAGGAGATGAGCACTATTTTCCCCATAAGCAGAACGGAACCGGATTGGAGCTTCCTCAACACCTTTAGGACTGATGAGAAAATCATAAGCATTCAAAGAGGCTCAGTCTGGCTCGAAGGTCCACTCAGAGATATCTTCGGAGGGGAAACGGTTGATGAGTTGAAAAGCGATAAGGCTAGGGTAGCGTTGATATATAAGCATGTGGATGAGGTTATAGTTAAGCCCGCTTACCCGGCGAAGCTTGAAGTCCAGAACCTTCCTGAAGGTTCTGAGGCCCTCGGCTTTCTAGTGTTAAGGATGGATAAGGAGCTGTCGACAAACATCGCTGAAGATACTGTAATTAGTCTTGGTGGAAACGTGATGAAGAAAACAGAGAGAACATACTTGACGGATTTGTCGATAACCAAGGGATCCTATAGTAGGGTTTTACAGGCGGATGTCACATTCACCTCGCTTGGGCCATACCTTCAGATGAAGGCTAAGACCATCGGAGGATTAGATTTGATTTATAGATTTGAGTATGATCAAAAAGCTGGATCAGTTATTTACAATCCCTTCATAGAAATAAAGGGAAAAGAAATTGCAGTAAGCAGCATAGTAAAATTTGAGGTACTACCGGATGTTAAATATCTTGGAGATATTGCCTGTATTCAGGCGGAAACCTATAAGATCATAGGATTATCGAAAGAACTTCCAAAATATTTTGACGAGCGAGCCTCTCATGCTTGGTTTGTTGCAAGCTTCCTGAAGTACGAGTTTGAAAAGGTGTATGCTGGCTGGGAGATCGAGAAGATGGAGTGTTCTTATGGTGAAGAGACAGAGACTTCTGCAAGGTTCGACGCTGTAGTTATTGAACCTGATAAGAAGAGAGTAATATTGGAGTTCAAGACAATTTATGAGGGAACTAAGGAAAAAGATCTCATCGAACAAGCTGCAAAATATATTAGAATTTGCGACGAAGACCCAGATTACTTTGGGATCCACTATGTTTTCCAGCTCGATCAGAACAACGAGATCCCTCAGGAGGGAATGAAAGGATTATACCATGCCCTTAACGAGTTTCTGAATACGGGTAAATTGAAACTGCCCGATGGTACAGTATTGCTGAATGTAAGTCGAGAGGAAGCAAACGAGGTGCTGAAGATACTCGCATGGACTGGAGGCTATTTACCATGACGACCTGCTTTTTCTGGATAAAAATCTCCGATGACGCTCCTCCCGATATCAAGAAGGAACTTGAAGCGCTAGGAAGCATTTCTCCCGTGTTTGGAATACAGTTTATGCTTCATAAGGGTCTGAGGTATATTCCGACGATAATAGCGTGGGCTCACGAGTTCGGAGGGTCATATGGAGATATGGGTGTGAAGGTTCGAAAGAAGCATCGGGATCTCATGCTGAATGTTTATCAAGAACTCGAAGGAAAGGTTAATGTGAAGATGGACAGATATCCTAGTGGAGCAATTCAGGCGGTGATTTGGCCTTGCGAGATACTCGACCTGAAAGAAGTCCAAGAAGAAGCAAAATTGCTTGCAACATCCGATGAAATACTGTTCTCTACAAAGAAAGTGGGGGATTACTGGTTGGTCAGGAAAGATTTCGTAGATGAGCTTGAGCTCCATCGGAAGATGCCACGGAAAGAATGCATGGAGAGGGGTGTGAGAATAGTAAATGAAAAACTCAGAGAATGGGGAAACTACTTTTTAAAAGCCTTGGAGGTTCATAGGAAGTATCCGAATATCAGATTCTGGTTTTTGGTGACCGGAGGATGATAATCGTGGAACAATGTAACCAAGTTCAGTCTGAATTTTGAAGATTAAAACCTCAAGCACTCGACTTCGAGCACATAGCGCGCGCATGCTAAACAAGGGTTGTTGTGAAACCCTGATAGGTTCAGTGATATGGACGGACAGCGGCTCAACCATCGTGTTCAACAAGACGATAAAGTATTCCGCTTCCAGCGGATGGGTCATTAAGAAGATCAGGGAAGGGTTGAAATGGGTTATGAGACCGTTAAGATTTTCGAGGGGCTTAATGCCTCTAGGAAGTCGGCCTCTCATCCAATAATATAGGCGACGCGCGATTGGATGTATTTTAAGTTGACTGCATAATGAAGTTTCTCAGGAGGGAATGAAAAGACTATGTAGTGCTCTTAATGAGTTTCTGAATACTGGTGAATTGAAGTTGCCTGATGGGACAGTAATACTGAGCATGGACGCGGATAAAGCAAGTAGAATACTAAAGATATTAACATGGACTGGAGGCTATTTACATTGACTGAACATTATGTTCACATCATAGTGGCAGAGAGTGCTCCATCCGAGGCCAGAAAGGAAATCAAAGAACTACAATTTCAAACTAGCTGCGAGATTAGCCTTATACTCAGGATACCATTTATGCTTCACAAGGGCTTGAAATATGTTCCGACGATACTTGCTTGGGCCTTTGAGAAGGGCGGCTCCTATGGGGATGAGCATCCGAAGGAGCTCTCGAAGAAAAGGAGGAGGATAATGCTGGAAATCTATAAGGAGCTTGAGAGCAAAGTTGATGTTAAGATAGACCGCACTCCTATGACAGGATTCAGAGCCTTCTGGCCATGCGAGGTTCTCGACATTAAAGAGGTTCAGGAGGAGGCGGAGCTGCTCGTGAAATCTAACGAAATCTTACTCAAAATGAGTGACAAAAGGGATTACTGGATGCTGTTCAGACACACTGTCATTCACAAAATGCATCCATGGAAAAACTGCCATTCAAAGAGAGAATAAGAAAACACATGGAGCTAGAAAACAAGTCGCGCGCTAGAATCGACCTCTAACTGGAGTTAAAATGGACACGTATGAGGGTTCTTTCTCCACGGTTCTTCGGATTGCTCACAGAGGAATATATGTTATTATTTTAAACTTCAGCCCCGTTCAGTCTTTGAGAGTAAGAATGTCTTCGCAGGGGATTTCGGAATCGGAATACATAGATCTACTTATCATTCTTGCTTTCGGGATCTTAGTGCTAGTTTCATCGTTTTTAAGGAGGACGATCAGAGCGACGACATTCCTCGGAAGGAGATAAAAGAGGCATTAAGTCTTAACGAGTTCCCGTATATGGTGTATTGAAATTACTAGATGAGACAGAAATATTGAGCATGAGTCTTAAGGAAATCAAAATATTTTAGAATAGAATAAAGAATTAGGGGGAGGTTATTTACTGTGAGGCCCTGTTTTCTGGCACCACCAATGCGAGATTTCGAAAGCCAGAGAGGAAGCAAAATTGCTTGCAACATACGGTGAAATACTCTTCTCTACGGAGAAAGTAGGGAACTATTAGTTAGGGGTTTTGTAGAGATGCTGATAAGTAAATTAAAAGCTCGAAGCTACTTTTTAGTAGCTTTGGAAGCTATGGAAAATACTCGAATATTAGGTTCTGGCTTGGGTAACTTGAGGGTAACGGCCTTTTTAGAAAGTCAGAAAACGGTTAAAAACAGATGATTTGGCTTTATGAAGGAGTATGGTTACTGCGGGAAAGATATTCAGGCTGGACGAGTACCTGCCTCAGAGCGATATTGCTCAGCGGCTTAAGGGCTACAGGGTTGAAACCCCGCTGGAGGGGGTTGACCTGAGCCTAGTGACTGAGATTGCCGAGTTGAAGGCTTCTCAAAACATGCTGGAGGGGGTTATTAGCAGGGACGTGCCTCTGACGATCAGGAGGAGGGAGAGAACGGAGATAGTTGCTAAAACGGTTGACTCGGTGTTCAGCTTCGTTTTCAGGAGGAGGAGAGTCTTTCTAATAGTTTTGGAGAAGAAGCCGGTTGCAAACATGGTTGCCAACATGTTTAGCCAAGTGATCTTTCTTAAAAGTGGCCGGATTGTCGAGGCAAGGATTTCCCCGGAGGTAATGTTAAACTATCATAATTCGAATAGCGATGCTGCTAAAGTGGTTTTCTTCGACGATGTCGACATACCTAACATTAAGAAGCTCTCTCTATACGGGCCCTCGCTCGCTAACACTAGCCTCTTCACAGAATACCTGAAACACGGGAACATATGGTACATCGTGATCGCGCATAGAAAAACCGGTTTAGTGGCCGGAATCACGAGAGATGCTGTCGTAACGATTTTCAGCAGGATTGACCCTGCCTCTTTCATAAGGTTCTGCATCGATGAGATTATACCTCTGGTTGAAGAGTCAGAGGCCTCTAGGCACTAGAGAGTAAAGCATCGTATTCCTCGTCGGTTAAAGCGTCAAGCTTCTTCAGGCTTTCAACCAGGCTTTTAAAATCGATTAACTCGTGCAACGTTATCCCCTTGCTTCTCAGCCTCTCCACAGCACTCTTGCTCTGACACATTATTACGACAGCCTGTTCAACAACCCCTCCTTCTGAAACGATTTTACTAGCAGTCCCCAGTATCTGCCTGCCTGTCACAACGGAGTCATCGATTACTATAACCCTGTCCCCCATTTTCAACGGTCCCTCCACAAGCTTCCCCCCACCTCTTTCCCTGACGAGCAGCATAGGCTTACACGTCTTGACGCAGAGGAATGAAGCGTAGGGTATCCCCGCCAATGGCACTCCTGTGACGAACTCGAAGCTGTTCAACCCGACTTTCTGCTTAACGACTCTGAGAAGCCCTGATGCGACCCTAAGAAAAACAGGCGGATGGCTTAGGAGCGTGGTCAGGTCGAGTACGAACGGTTGGAGGACTCCTTCATCAGTTTTAGCAGGCAACGCTAGGAAGCCGCCTGTTTTAACGAGCGTTTTAGCCACGAGGTCGACTAACCTATACAAATAGCTTCCGAATTTAAGCATAGCAGCTTATCTTTAAGCGTTTCTAACAGGGAAAAACTAGAACTACTATAGTTAGGATACGGTGTGCGTTGAGAGGGTGAGCACTCCTTGAAACCATGCTTGCCAAGCCAGCATATTGAAACCGTCTTACTGGCCAATTCTATATATAAATGGCTCACCGACTTTAAGCACCACGATCCCTATCTTCAAGCCTTTCCTCTTCACGGTGCGTTGGAAAACGGTAAGGTCCTCACCATGGTAGGGTATTACTATTTTAGAGTTGGAGTTTTCAGCGGATTCAACCCATGAGGCGGCGTTAAGCGTAGGGTTGAAGCCTATCGGTATGAAAGTTATATCAGGCTTCTCCTCCATAGTTATCTTTTTCAAAGACTTGGATACTGGGGAGGCACCCGTCTGGAAAATCTTACACCCGTTTTCAAGCGTAACCATGTACGTTACTGGCGTGGAAGCCTCGGAGTTTTCACTCGGATAGGATTTGATGATCAGCCCGTTGCTTATCAGCAGCTTGTTAGGCTTGGCTGCTATAAGCATCTCCTTAGGGATCTGCGACCGGAGAATCCTGTAGCTTGTTTCATCAGCGATTATTTTCCCAGACTTCTTCAGAAGACAGAGCTCCGTTATCAGGTTCTCGTCAAAATGTTCAGGCTGCTCGTCTGTTATCAGGGTGTAGTCTACAGGCTCAACTTCGCCAACGCTTATCTCGGAAGGGTTGAAGAGCAGTCTTTGCGTCTGGGTGGCAACGTATATGCATGAATATTTGTTCAACCATGTTAACACTACTTCTGATTTACTGGGCCTAACAGTAGGCAGCACCGTGTTTCCCAATTGGAGAAACTTTTAGAAAAAAAGGGGTAATAAGCATTTCCCTCGGCGCCGGATGGTGATAAACATAAGCGTTTATTGGTATAGAAACAGCTTTTCAAGACGGTCTTCCGACTTCCTCGTGAACCCTCTCGTGGAAAGCCTTCACCCTAACCCTCCACTCGTAGAACCCTCTGGGAGGCGGGTAATCCATGTAAAACTGCCTGAAATCCTCCATTAGTTTAACGGTTCTGTTAAGCTTCAGAAGGAAGCCTGGTTTACCGATACCTGCGAAAACCCTCGCAGCCTTCTCAGTAATGTTAAGCCTAAGCTTACCACCCATGCTTGCCTCCAACAGGTCTTCACTCTTAATAAGACCTTGTGCCAAGCCGTAGTTTATCAGCTCATTGTTCAAGCCTTGGAGGAAAACCCTGAAAACATCTAGAGCCGCCTGTTTAACACCATAGCTTCTCATATACTCCGTGTTGAACCCCCATAGGGCTTCCTCGTCTACGCGGCCCTTCTCCAACGCTTCCGCAATAACCTTGGCGGCTAGGAAGCCTCCTGTCATTGAGGACCCTATTCCCCCCCCATGCAGAGGGTTGACCATGAAAGCCGCGTCCCCTACGGCTATGAAGCCGTTCCAAACAGCGGAGTCTATGGGCCTTCTGGCTGGAACTATTCCTCCACCCTTGTGGAAAACACCTGCAATATTGTTCTTGAGGCAGGGAAGCCTGTCAACCCATTTTCTGAAGAGAAGCTTGGGGTTTGCTGAACCCTTGGTGACTCCCAAGCCCGCGTTAACCCTTCCCTCACCCTCAGGGAAAACCCAGAAGTATCCTCCGGGAGCATCATTCATATCCAGATAGATGGCTGGCATAGGGGGAGTCATCCTTGTTTCCAAGATCTCCCTGTAGCAAACCAGTGTTTCATCATCGTTAAGCTCCTGGTCGAAACCAGCTGGTTGAAGCATTCTGGAGAGGGTTCTTGAAGAACCCGTAGCGTCTACAGTCACCTTAGCGTAAACATCCTCCTTAACACCATTCCTACCCGCCAGCCTGACTCCTACTACGCTACCCTGCTCGATGATCAGCTCCCTGACGTGTGTTTCCGGCTTAAACTCGCAACCAGAGTCTAAAGCCAGTTTTAAGAGGAATTGGCCGAATTCAAGCCTGTTTAAAGCGTAAGCGCTCACGCCTTCTGCAATTACGCTTAGGCGGCTCTGCATATCGGGAGAGTGTATTTCTATCCCCGGGTATATGGAGAAATAGGTTTCACGGGGCAGGGTTAATCCGAGCCTCTCCAAGTGGTGTGAGCCAAGCGCGTCTCCACAAACCTTGTCGCCAACCTTCTCCTTGGGAGACTTGTCCACTAAGAGGACTTTCAGCCCCTTTCTGGCGGCTTCCCTAGCAAGCGTTGCGCCAGCTGCACCCGCACCCGCTACGCACACGTCGTACATTTTAGGCATCGGAGGCTTCAGGATGGATAAAAGGGTTTCTCAACAGTTTTTAAGAAGATGGATGGATACTGAAAGCGTGGAGAAGCAGGGGGACGAGACGGGTTTCGAAACGATGAGGCTCAGGGAAGGGAGGGCTGAAATAATTGTCCCAAAGCTGGATTACTACAGGGTTTCGCCGAACGAGTATGTTCCTTCTAAAGCACCCGTGTTTTACAATCCTTTGATGAAGGAGAACAGGGATTTTACAGTCATGGTTGCTAACGTGATTAAGAAGGAATCTGGGCGCAGCCTCTGTTTTGGCGACTCTATGGCGGGCGTCGGAGTGAGGTCGATAAGAGTTCTTACGGAGGCGGGATGGGATGAAGCATATGTGAACGATAACAGTCAAAGGGCTTTTTCAATCATAGTTATGAACATTAAATTGAACAGGCTAGAGGATAGGATGCATGCCTCTAAAATGGATGCGAATATTTTCCACGTAACGCATTCTCTCAGAGGCAGCAGGTTTGACATGCTTGACATAGATCCTTTCGGAACCCCCATCAGGTTTCTTGACACCTGCTTTCAAGCTGTTAAACATGGTGGCGTGCTCAGCGTAACCGCTACAGACACTGCAAACCTTTTCGGAGTACATAAGCGGGCTGCAAGGATGCTTTACGGTGTGAATGTTTTTAAAACCGGTTTCATGCGGGAGATTGGAGTCAGGGTTCTGCTTAAAGCTTTGGCTGATGCTGCTGCTAGGAATGAAAGGGGTATAGAGCCTATTGTTTCAATCACGCGAAGACATTACGTCAAGGTTTTCGTAAGGGTTTTAAAGGGTAGGAAACACGCCTTCAAAAGTGTTTCGCAAATCAGGTTTCTTAAAGTAAGGAGGTTTGAAAAAATATACGTGCCGCTCGGCGTGGTTGAAGTTGAAGAAGGTTGCGAGAAGGATTCCTTACTGCTGGGCCCGCTCTACAGTGGTCAGACATACTCAAGGGAATGGCTTGAGGAAATGTTGCTTCAGAAAGCAGAGAAAACATTTGTAGATAGGGATGTTTTCAGAACTCTTGAAACACTCGTTTCGGATGATCAGAAGATTGTGGGAGGCATTGATTTAACTGGGCTGGCTTCAAGCCTGCATGTTAACCCCCCTGGGAGAAACCTTATTATAGAGAGGCTTGTGAAAGAAGGGTTTGCGGCTTGCAGAAGTGGTTTCGACAATAATTGCATAAGGACTAATGCTTCGCTCGACGAGCTTACTAGAATTATTAGAAGCCTTTGAAAAACTTGGCGACTAGGTAGAATTCTGAGCTCCCTTTGCGGGAAGCCTTAGGCTTAACCCTTTTGACAAACCTGAAGAGCCTCGAAACTCTCTTGTAAACCCTGTCAGAACCCTCTCCCTCGAAAACCTTAATCACCATCGATCCTCCTATCTTCAACAGGTACTTAGACAGTTGGATGACTCTCTCAACCATCTCAATCTGCCTAGCGTGATCTAGCTCATAGATCCCCGACATGTTAGGCGATAGGTCTGAAAGAATTGCGTCGAACCTGCTTTTAGATTCTTTTAAAACTTTTTCAACAAAGCCCTCGTCAAAAACGTTAAGAACGATTGTCTTAGTGTTCTCTAACCCTAGGTTTTCAACCTTCTTAACATCCACCCCGATGACCAGCCCAGTTTCACCAACGGCTTCAGAGGCAACTTGAAGCCATCCTCCTGGGGCACATCCAATATCTAGAACAATATCTCCAGTTCTTATAAGCTTGTACTCGTCAAGTATCTGCTTAAGCTTGTACGACGCCCTGCTACGGTAACCCTCTTTCTTTGAAAGTATAAAATAAGGGTCACGCTTCCTCTCTTGAAGCCATCGCCTCTTTGACTTCAACATCCGATCCTCCAACGTCAATCGTAAGTATCCACTTATCAAGTAGTTCGCAACGCTCAGGGCTTATTGCAGACCCTGATGAACAACTCCTGTTAAAATGCTGGCATGCGAAGCAGGGTGAACCCTTCAACGAATCTATCTTTGGAACCTTACGCGTCGAGTAGAGCTTATAGGTCCATCTCTCCTTGTGAAGAACCTTCTCTCTCTTTATCAGTCCCCAGGACTCAAGTTTCAAGCAGATTCTCGAACCCTCTCTGCTTGAGATGTTAAGCATCTTGTATAGGTCTGTCTGAACCACCCCGTCCTTGGAGCGCATTATGATGTTAAGGACCTTCCCCTCAAGCCTGTATCTTCTCGAGACCTTTCTGACCACCGAGGCTTTATCACCACCTTTGGTAATAGCGTTTCCAAGCTATAAAGGTTTTCCGAGAGCTATGCTTTTCTAGGTTTAAAAAAAACGACGTCGCCTTTCCCAATTTTCTTAGCGTTTCTTTTTAAAACAACCACGGCATAGGGCTCTTTAATAGGACCTATAATGTCTGTAACGCTGCCTAGCGGCTTCATATCCCTGCCTAGGACCAGGGAGCCTAAGCCAACTAACCCCTCCAGCTTAACTAAAGCAATCCTGTTGTTAAGAATGTTTTCAACAGTCCCTTTACGTTTCAACCAGCACCACTCTTCATGATCCTCCCGATTTTTTCAATAAGGCTCCTCTTCCGCATGTCTTTGCAGAAAACCACTATCCTTCCACACTTAACATTGCTCACCCTCGGATAAGCCTTGTCAGGTTCCAGAATAACCTTTAAGCCAAGCTTTCTACAGGCTCCCTCAATCCTAGCTAGGCTTGGAGAGTCGACTGCAAGACCCTTAGGGACACGCCTACCCATTTTCCGCGAAGCCTTGGAGTCAAAATACTGCGGGTAAACTATCACGTAGCGTTCCTTAGAGATGCTCTTCATCTTGCAGAAACCAGCTTAGCGTTCACAACCCCGTTGGAACCCGGTTTAGAAGTAACTATCGCATTACCCACTTCAGTCTTTATAATAGCACCCTTTGTCATTATCTTCATCCTTCCAAACTCCCTGTTCGCAGGATTATCAACCACGTCTAGAACCTTTGCTTTCACAACCCTGTCCTTTTCAACAGCGACATTGGCGTAGGCGGCCTGAATAACCCTTAGCTTTAATCCTCCTCCTCTGACCCTAACCTTTTCAACGATATTGTTCTCCCCGAGTCTCGTAAGGGTTGGCGGCCGGCCCATTTCATACTTGCGTTTACCCCTACTTGGGTGACTCTTACCCCCCGTCTTCTTCCTCTTGAATATGTCTCCGTGATATACCGACAACCTGTCCCAGACTTCTTAAAATAATGCTTAAAAACTTATTCCTAGACGCTTATGCTAAGCTTTATGAGGCTTGAGAGCGCCTTAACATTTAGTTTTCGAAGAAAGGATGACTCCGCAAGTTACATTAAAAAGCCTGTGAAGATTTATTCTAATGCTCAAAATGCAGCTGACGCGGAGAGGGTTTAGAGATTGCATTTGACAAGGATTGAGATCAGGAATTTCAAGTCGGTGGGGGGCCGGCAGGTAATAAACCTAAGCAGAGGCTTAACTGTTTTAACCGGTAGAAACGGTTCCGGAAAATGCGTAGCCCCCTGGACAATCATAGGGCAGCCTTGGGGGGGAATGACTGTAGAATCATTTTTCAAAGAATTGTACCCGGAGAGCATTAGAATCAAGCGGAGGGATGGCGAATATATAATTCCTCAGGGAAGGGGGCTGCTCATAAGCTACCATCCAAAACTAGGGAGAAGCGTTGAAGCTAGTGTTAGCGCCATGTTCAGGAAGCCCTATGAGGGCCGCTTGTTAAAAATGGAAACGGCGACTGGCAGAAGTATCGAAGTAACCTCTGAGCATAAGCTGATGGTGGCTTATGGGGGCGGGGTACGCAAATGGTTGGAGGCTTCACGGCTTTCAGAAGGCATGATGATAATGGTTATGGATGGTGGAAAACCTAGCATTGATGTTTTAAAAAGAATAGTTTTGAGGTTTTGGAAAGGAGAAGTATATGACATATACGTTGAGAACATTGGCTCGTATGTTGCCGGAGACGGCTTGATAGTTCACAATAGCAATTTAATCGATGCGATACGTTTCGCACTTGGTGAAAACAATCCTAGGCTTCTTAGGACGGATAGGCTTTCCTCCCTGGTTAATGATAATGCCGGCAGAGATGCTGAGACCTATGTGAAAATAACCATAGATAATAGTGACTCAACAATACCTGGGCAGGAGGCGCTTATAACAGTCGCTAGAAGAATGGGGCGGGACGGGGAGAGTACTTACTATCTAAACGGTAGGAGAACCTCTAAAAATGTTGTTGAAGATACTATTTCATCAACAGGTCTTTCTGCAAGAGGTTACAACATAATACTTCAGGGAGAGATTTCGCGGCTGGCTGATAAAAATCCTGTGGATAGAAGAAAGGAGATAGAACAGGCGCTAGGCTTAGCACAATACGATGAGAAGAAAGCGGAGGCGCTCAGCAACCTGCAGCAGGCCGACAATAATCTCAGGGTGGCACAGGCCAGGCTTCAAGAGATAGATAGAAGAATGCTTCAACTGGAAAGGGAGAGAAACATTCTACTCAGGAGAAGAATGCTTGAGAAAGAAGTTGAGAGGATGCAGATGATTATCAATTCTTTCGAATATTGGAGGCTCGCCAGAAAACTTGAGGAAATTACGCGAAGCCTCGAGGAAAATATTGTCCTCCGAAGTAAGCTTGAAGCAGAGCTTGCCTCGAGACAGGCGGAGAAGAGAAGCCTTATAGAGAGGATGGGAGAGTTTTTGGAAAAGGCTGCTCCAGTAACCCCTGACGTTGAGAGAATTAGGCTCCAATACGAGTTGAAAGAGTTGGAGAAAAGTCTTCGGGAAGCCTTTGAAAGACTTGAGAGAAACAGGAGTGAGTTGGACACTGTTAAGAGAGCATTGTCTAAAACCAGGCGGAAGAGGAGTAAGAGCGTTAGGAAAAAAGCTAGCCTGACAGAGGATTATAGACGTATGCTTGAAGAACGCTCTTCAATCGGCAGCCAGATACTCCGTCTCCTGGGTGAGAAGAAGAGGCTTCAAGAAGCTGAGAAACAACATGAGGCAGAGGTTTCCAGTATGATGAACAGACTGGTTCTAGTTGAGAGGGATTTAGACCGGTTGGTGCTTGAAGAGGAGAATTCGGAGAGAATGTTAAGAGAAGTCGCTACTTATTATGGCAGTCTAAAGAGGAAAATAGGGTTTTTGAGTAGGAGGAGGAAGATGGAGACGGCTAAGAAGAGCAGGGTAATGGAGAAACTGGCTGATCTCGACAGGGTTTTATCAGAGAGGAAAAGGATGTTGGATGAAATAATGAACACGGTTGGAGTCTTAATGAGCAGTTTAGATTCGTTCAGAATCCTTTTTGCAAAAGTGTCGGGGATGGCAGACTATGCTATTCAGGATGAGAGAAGGAGGAGGCTTCTAGAACTTGTGAGAAACGTTTCCGAGAAAAAAAGCTTAAGCATTTACGGGGTTCTTAGGGAAAACCTCTGGTTTCCAAGGGAACTTAGTAGGGCGGTTGAAAGCCTAGCTGGTGATTGGATGGATGCTGTACTCGTTAAAAGCTCTCTGGACATGCTTTTCCTAATGAACTTTCTTGGAGGAAAAGGCATTGGGATTAAAGTTTTAACTGCTGAGGGAGAGGTAAACAGGAAAGAAATACCGCTTGAACTCAGTAGACGCGGCAAGCATATAATGGATTTGGTTAAATACCCTAAGAGGATTGAGAAACATGTTTTAAAGCTTTTCTGGAACAGCGTTGTGGTTAATACTGCTGAGGACGCTCTAGTCTTCGCTAGAAGAGGGTTTAGGGCTGCAACCATAAACGGTGAGGTTTTCACTATAGAAGGAGGACTGGTCAGGGAAAATATTGAGGAGAAGCTTGAAAGTATTAGAAACGTTGTGAAAGGCTTCTCCGAGAAAGCTGGAGAGTTATCCAGAATACTTGAAACCATGAATAATCATGTAAGACCAGTTTTAAACAGTAAAATAGTTGAGGCGTCAAGTATTCGAAACAGGCTTGCCGAGGACCTGAACACTATTGACTCTCGTATGGAGGAGCTGGGAGAACAGTTAAGCACTTTGACCAGCGAATATTTAGAAGCGTCTCGAAGATTGAGCCAAGCATTTAGAAAACGCGACTCGGGTAAAAAGCGTCTATTAGAACGGGAAAGGATAAGGTTAAAATCATTAATCAAGGCCAAGGAGAGGAGAATCAGTAGGGTTCGCAGAAGGATAATGCTGGTTGGAAAAGAGATAAGTAGGCTTGAAAAGAGGAGAGATGTTTTAAAAAACAGGCTAACCCTGATTGAGAACATCATCACTAATCTGAATAGGAAGAGCGCGGAATACAGGAGTGTCGAGAAGGATTTGAGCGAGAAAATCACTAAGCTCAGGGAAGACAATAGAGCTGTTTTAAGTCTGACTCGTGATTTAAACGCAAGGATTGAGGAGTTGAAGGAAAGGATGGGTGGAAAAATACAGGTTGTACGCGAGGGTGTGGAAGATGGGAGGCGAGACCTGGTTTCAACAATACGGAAGCTGGACGATGAGATTGAAAGGTTGAATGCAGAGATAAACAGGGTTAAAGATGTTGAGAGGAAGCTTCTGGTTGACAAAGAGATGAGTGAAAATAGGATTCGGGAGCTGAAAAGCAGGATCCCAGGTCAGCCTCTTAAAGTTTCAGAGGATAAGGAAAGCTTAACGGAAAAATATTTGGCGATTCTTAGGAGCGAGCTTGAGAAGGTTCAAGAGGTAAACATGCTTGCCATCAACCAGTATGAGCAGGAGGTCGATTTCTACAGGAACGCCCTTGAAAGGATTAACGAGCTTGAGGAAGAAAGGAGGAGCATCCAGGAATTCATGGAGGACATTGAAAGGAGAAAAAGGGAAGCTTTCCTAGACGGATTAAACAGGATAAACAAGTATTTCTCAATCTTCTTCAACAAGATGACTGGTGGAGACGGGTGGCTTCAACTAGAGGATCCTGAAAGACCTTTTGAAGCCGGATTAACAGTATACGTCAGATTCCCGGGGAAAGAGGCGAGAGTAATAAGCGGAGTTAGTGGAGGAGAGAAGTCTGTGGCGGCTTTATGCCTGATTTTCGCTATGCAAAAACTTTTCCCGGCAGCTTTCTACATTTTCGACGAGCCTGATGCACACCTGGATTACGTTAATGTTGAAAGGATGACGGAGCTTTTAAAAGAAGTCTCGAAGGAAAGCCAGATAATAATTGTATCCCTCAGGGATGTCGTTGTAAGCAAGGCCGACAAGGTTATAGGAGTATACGTTAAGAATGGTTTCTCAAGGTTCATAGAAATGCCTGCTGGGAAAGCGTTGGAGGAGACAACGGTTGTCGGATGAAGCACGGGAAGCAACTGATATAGTGTTCGACCTGATTAAACTCAGGAGAGTAAACCCTTGGGACATTAAGATCGCGGGGATTCTGAAGCAACTATCTGGGGAGCTGCGTGAAAAAGGATATTTACAGTTCACACTCTCCGGACTAGTGTTACTGGCATCTTCAATAATCTATCTTAGAAAGACAGAGGCGCTTCTCTCAATAGACTCTGAGATTAAGCATAAGGG
Source organism: Candidatus Brockarchaeota archaeon (assembly GCA_017601225.1). GTDB lineage: Archaea > Thermoproteota > EX4484-205 > EX4484-205 > JAAOZP01 > JAAOZP01. The sequence goes on from JAFNIX010000007.1 coordinate 16,852, forward strand.
GCCCCTTACTGCGGAGGAGACGCTGGATATTCCTCTAGAGCTGCTTGAGAAAATAAGCCCTATTGAAGCCCCAATCCGGCCTTCTCAACCAGTCATAGATCTTGAACGCCTCGTAAAAGCGCTCTCTGAAATACTGGAAAAGGCTTACTCTAAGAGGACTCCAGAGGAGGAGGCGCTTCCACCCATTGTACCCCAGCCGGATGATTTCATAAGAGAGATCGAGAAGAAAGTCGAGGAGTTCAGGAACGCTCTTTACACTATGCTCCGCCAAGAAGGAAGAGTTTCATTGAGCTCCCTGCTGGAAGGCAAACAGCCCTTGGAGATGGCCAGGACCTTTATACTGATCCTTTTCCTGCTTTCTGAACCCGGTTTCGACATTCTTTTCGAGGAGGGAAAGTACTACATAGTGATGGAGAATGGTTTCCAGGGACTCGGAGTATAGGAAGAGGATTGAGGCAGCCCTCTTCGCATCTGGGAGACCGTTGACAATTAGGCAGTTAAAATCAGCTGCAGGCGCTAGAAAGGTTGAGAAGGTTGAGAAAGCGTTGAGAGAACTCGTTGAAGAATACGGGGCTAGGGACACGAGCTTAGAAATAGTTGAGATAGGGCGGGGGAATTACATGTTGAGGGTTAAACCCGAGTACTCGGGCTTCGTTAGAAGAATAGGTGTTAAACCAATGATGAGCCGAGCCATATTGAAAACACTCACGCTCATAGGTTTGAAACAACCCATAGCTCAATCGAGAATCGTAAGCCTCAGGGGGTCGCATGCATATAAGCAGATTAAGAGACTGGTTGAAATGGGGTTGCTTGAAGCAAGCAGGGAGGGGAGGAGCAAGATGCTTAGGCTGACCCCAACCGGCTTAAGCATTTTCGGTGCGCGCAGCGATGATGAGCTTAAGCAAGCTTTAAGAGCACGGCTTCAAACAGAGCAAGATTATGAACAGAATAGAAATAATTCAAAACAGATTGAGTAGAACAGGCATAGACCTGCTTGTTTTAAGGGATCCAGGAAACGTAATCTATGCTCTCGACAGCGAGCAGCCTGTTTCAGGAATGCTCCTCTTACCTAGGAGCGGTGAAGCCAAGCTTCTTGTAACCCCCTTGGAAAGCGTTAACATGTCTTCTTCACTGAATGGGGTTAGAGTCGTGAAGCTGGATAGGGGTGAAGGATATTTACAGAGGCTTTTGAAAGAAAAACCAGCTGGTTTGAAGTATGTGGAGTTCGACTCGTTAGAGATGCAGGAGGCTTTAAGGCTTGAAAAAGAGCTCCGCGTCCTCTTGAAAACAGGTAGCAGGATAGTTAGGGAGATGCGGCTTGTTAAGGATCCTCGTGAAATAGACAGGGTTAAGAGGGCTGCTGAAATAGCGAGCCAAACTGTCGGCGAAATCTCAAGCAGGCTGAGAGAGGGCATCACAGAAGTGGAGGTTGCTAGCGAATATGATTCCCAAATAGTGTTAAACGGTGCTTTCAAACCCGCTTTCGAAACAATAGTGGCGTTTGGAGAGAACGCGTCCAACCCTCATGCAACACCATCGGCGAGACGGCTTAAGAAAGGCGATATCGTGCTGATAGATGCGGGTGCAGACTATCTCAATTATAAAAGTGATTTGACTAGGACGATGGTTTTTGGAGAAAGGTTTACGGGAAGCGAGGCTGCTCGGATTATAGAGGCTGTTGAGGAATCTAAGAAGGCGGCTGAGAGAAAGGCGTTTCCAGGCGTTAAAGCATGTGAGATAGATAGGTCGGCCTATGAAGTACTGGAAGAGTATGGGTTGGGAAAGTATTTTGCACACAGCCTTGGACACGGAGTTGGGATAGATGTTCATGAGCCACCCTCCATCTCTCCCTCTAGCAACGAGGAGCTTAAAGCAGGGAACATTATAACGATTGAACCTGGGGTTTACATACCTGGCGTCGGCGGGGTCCGGGTTGAAGACACCTACCTCATAACAGACTCCGGGGCATTAAAACTCACTAATGCCTCCTTTAGTTGAGCCTCTTCAGCTTTTTCTCTTAAAGCCTTCAAACGCCGAATCTTCTCTTCCTCCTCTGATATGTTCTTATTGCTCTTAGCAGGTCTATCCTCCTAAACTCAGGCCAATACACGTCTATGAATACAAGCTCGCTGTATGCCGACTGCCAGAGGAGAAAGTTGCTGAGCCGCTCCTCTCCGGAGGTTCTTATTATTAGGTCGGGATCGGGCTCCGGAAGGTGAGCGGTATAAAGTCTTTTCGAAATAGTTTCCTCATCTATGCTGCCCGGTTCCAACAGTCCTTCAGCAACTTCTCGGGCAATAATCTTGACGGCGTCGACGATTTCAGCCCTTCCGCCATATGCGAAGGCTATGTTCAAATAGTGCGAGGAATAGTCCTCTGTTTCCCTCTCTATTTTCTCAACATGCTGCATAATCTCCATGGGGATAAGATCTCTCCTGCCTATCACCTTAAGACGTGTCTTGCTTTCATGCAGAACCTTTTTATCCATCATTTCGATGAGCTTGTCTTTGAAGAGCTTAAATATCAACTCGACCTCCTCACGTGGCCTTTTAAGGTTCTCGGTTGAGAAAACGTAGAGCGTTACTGTTTTGATGCCTAGGTCATAGCACCATTTAAGAACCTCGCCGACCTTTTTCGCGCCGAAAACATGCCCCAAGTATTTTTCCAAGCCTTTTGATTCAGCCCACCTTCGATTACCATCCATTATTATGCCTACGTGTTTCGGGAGTGGCAGTTGTCTAACCTGCCTTACGAGCGCCTTCTCGTAAAGCCACAGGGATAGCCTGTTTCTCGAAATCCTTGAAGCAATGCTTTCTACGATCCCTATCATTAGGCTATTTTCGTTCTCTGGCTGATTTTAAGTATTTTCAACGAGTAGAGAAGTCTCATCGTTAAGAAAACCATGATGTTTACCGCGAAAACAAGCATGAGGGTAAGAAGGCTGACGTGTAAAAGTATTTTGAGCTCGAAAGATGGGGTTGCTACCGCCAGCCCCAGTGTTCTAAGCATGGGAATAAGGGTCACTATGTTCGCAAGTATTGTAAGCGAGTCTTGAATGCTTGAGGCAGTTAAAGGATATTTTATTGCACCGCTCAAAAGCGTTATCGCAACGCCGAAAAGCAGGACATCGATTGTCTGCGCGATGAACCTTCCGGCTCTAGCTATCAAGGTTTCATCCGGAAGAAACCCTGTGGAAAGCCCTGTGGAGAGAGCGAACAGGATTAGGGATATGCCTGTGGATAGTAGCAATGTTTTAAGTATTAGGAATTGCGGAGGCATCTCGCCCCCGAAAACATGTTTAAGACCAGCCGAAACAAGCCTGTCCAAGTCAAACCCCTTCATCAAAATAGCTAAACCTATTATGCTCCAGAAGGCGGTTGAAACCTCTCTTACGGAGCCGTAGTAGCTTAAGAGAGTTAACGTAAGTATGAGGATGCCTCCAAGCCCGAGGAACCATTTCTTAAACCTTGGATCCGAGAAAAGCATTTTCAAATATCTTCCGAATATTATGTAAGATGCTTCTATGGAGCGGCTCTGCTTAACCACAACCCTTTTCACACCGGCTAGAGGCAGCTTCGCCCTTATGACGGGCTCAATATCCTCCTCTCCAAACCCGTCTGTCACAACGTAGACCTCTGAGGGATTGAAGGAGTTTGCGATACGCATTATCTCATCCATAGCCTTTCTGGACGCTTCGAGGCCACCGTCCCTTACGCCGCCGATCACGCTGACCTCCGTCAAATAGCCTTTTTGGAAAAGCTCGTCGGAAAGCCTGATCGACGCGAACATAGCGTTTGAATCAGCCTCCTCCGGGTCGACTAGGGCAAGCTTTTCAGCTGCTCTAAGAACGTTATCCCTCCCGATTATAGGGGTCTCTAACCCAGTCTTACTGCCCACATCGTCATCCATATCCACGCATATGATTAACGCCCTTTTAGCATTCTCTTCCAATAGGTTCTTTAATATTATTAAGTATTCTATAGTTAAAAAACTTTTGTATGTCCAAAAATTATAAAAACGACGATAAACTATCCTAATTAGGACTGACCGCCCCGCGCCTCTATCATAGCCTTAAACTCTTCCCAGTCAAGCGACTCGCCGCGTTTAAGCTTCTCCTGAGCGTCAAGGGCAAGCTTGCTTCTAATAGCTTCCTCCATTTTTAAACGTTTAGCCTGTTCCTCCTGCATCATGAGCACACGCCTCATTCTAGCCAAGTATGATTTAGCATCTATCTCAACCATTTTCATAAAAAGCTCGTCCTTCTTCTTCTTAGCCTCATCTATTTCTGAATCAAGTTTAGCAAGCTCGTCCTTCTTTATTCTCTTATCCTCCAAAAGCTGTTTAATCTTAGCATGGTAGAGATTAGAAGACTCGACAAGTTTAGCCTTCTCATTATTCTTCTCCATTATCATGGAGGTTATTTCACCTATCTTGTTTTCGAAATCACCGATGTTCTTCTTCATGTTGACGACTGCTTCAACCTCGCGCAGAATCGCCCTGGCCCTCTCGATCTCTTTAACGAGCTCAGCCTCCTCTTTAGGTTCTAAGTGCTCCGTCGCAAGCCTCCATTCGAGCTTGGAGAGCTGCGCCCTAGCCTCCCTCTCGCTTATCCTTATCTTCTTGGAACGGCTTTTTATTACAACTCTTTTACGCTCCATTTCCTCCTTAAGGTTTTTCTCTGAAGCCCTTAGCTGCTCTATATCCTCCTTAATCTTCTTAATCTGAGCATTAAGCTCATTTCTCTTAGCAACATATTCGTCGATCTGCTTGCTTATCGCTGCAATCTCGTCCCTTAACTGTCTTCTACGGGCTACGAGCTCTGTAAGCTTCTCCTTCTGTTTCTTAAGCTCTTCCTCAATCTGTCTAACATAAGCCCTTGACTCAAGGCCCTCTGTTTCTTGGAAGGCGGGCAAATCGTTGAGGAACCTTAATAATGGTTTAATAAATATTTCTCATGCCCAGAAACCGTTTAAAAGGCTTGTTCATGCGAGAATTCCTCGCCTGTGCCCAGAATCCTCGTCGCCTGAGAGTAAACGTCCACAAATCCCTCCATCGTGACGGCTGAAACAGGCAGAGGCTTATTTAGGCTGCTTAAGAGAGACAACGCTCTTGAAAGCTCTTGCCCAAGCTTTAGTTTCTCCCCCCTGTATGATTTAGTGATGGCCTCATAGAGCTTCAAAGGGTTAGAATACCATTCTTCAATCCTCTTAACCAAACGCGGTTCAACTAAATCCACCTTGTTGATGACGTTAAGCTGAGGCATCGCGAGGGAAGCGTAAACAGAAATGCTAAGGTAGAGCGATGCTAAAAAGCTTAATGGTTCAAGCATTAGCACGTAATCGAACAGGTATATCACCATCCTCGGACCCTTGAGGAATCTCTCAGAGAATGCTCTCCCAACTGGTCTAAAGGCGAAAAGCTCTATCTGGCCAGGAGTGTCGATTAGAGCAAGCTCATGACCCATTGCCTCAATCTCCTCGCTTATCTCATGAACTTTCACAGCTATAAGGTCTGAAGCAACCGTCAGGGCACTGTTAGGCCCGAGTCCAATATCCCTCATCAGCTTCTCAGTGTCAACATATGTTCTGACATCAAAATCAGCAGTATAGGGTAGGCTTATAACTCCTGGATCCAAGTTAATCCTTGCAACATCCACTCCCTTATCCTCCATCCATTGGGAGAAGTTTTTTACAAAAGTTGTCTTACCGCTTCCAGCCGTACCTATCAGGAAGATCGCTTTCATACATTACGCCTCCTGGTTAGCCTCGCCTTAACACTCGCACTATGAAGGGGAAGTCCCTCTGCACTGCTTAGGGCCTCAACATGCTTGCTAACTGTTTTCACGTATTTCATTGAAAAACCCTGGTAGGAGACGAGCCTTAAGTAGTCTAGTATAGTCACGCCACCCCTTGCTTTCGCATGTCCGGATGTTGGGAGAATATGGTTGCTCCCTGAGGCATAATCCCCTACAGCAGGTGGAGAACCTCCTCCTAGGAAAACCGTTCCAGCAACCGTCAGCTTACTGGCTATCGCCCTAGGATTCTTGACGTGCAGCGATACATGTTCAGGTGCCAGCGTGTTGCATTTCCCCACGCCTTCCTCGATTGAACTGACAAGATACAGGTTCAATCTTGTTTTTAAAAGGCTCCTTTCCGAAATCATCCTAAAAATTTTCTCAACGGATTTCGCTATTCGGCGTGAATCTGTTATGAGTGCTGTAAAAGCATCTGGCGAGTGCTCAGCCTGCGCAGCTAGGTCTAGCGCTATTAAACTAGGGTCGGCGCTTGAATCCGCGAGCACAACGAGCTCCGAGGGCCCAGCTGGAATATCTATGGAAACACCATAACTGCTTGCAATCATCTTCGCTATCATTACAAACTTGTTTCCCGGGCCGAATATCTTGTCGACCCTTGGAATAGACTTTGTCCCGAAAGCAAGAGCACCTACTCCTGCAACCATGTTACACCTGTAGACTCTTGTTAAACCCATTAGCCTAGCAGCGTAAAGTATCGCTGGATTGACGGATCCATCTGGCCTCGGAGGAGTTAAAACATGGATCTCTCTGACCCCCACTAAGACGGCCGGGTAAGCCGCCATGACTAGCGTTGAAACATAGGATGCTCTTCCACCCGGAACCAGAACACCGATCCTCTCAAGAGGGTGGAGACGCAGAGAATACTCGAATCCCTTCTCTCGGAAGTAGATTGGGCGAAAAGCCCTCGTCTGCAGCTTAACTATCTTCCTAATGTTTTTCATCAAAAAAAGGATTGCTTTCTTAACCTCAACTGTTGTTCTCTCTTCAGATTCTTTAAGCTCTTTCTCGCTGACTACAAGCTGGCTTTTGGCGAGTCTAACATTGTCGAAAGGCTTGGGGCGGGAAGTGTAGTCTAAAAGAGCTTTATCACCTCTCTTCCTTACGTCAAGCATTATCTGCTCAACATATCGTTTTTCATCGTCACTGAAGCTAGATAGGCTAAAACGATCAGCCGGATCAGTCATTCTTGCTAATAGACCCGGAAAACCTTATGCTTTTAAAAATTACTCGCAGCTCGGCTAATGCTTCCGCGGCTCGTAAAAATTGATAGGATAGGCTTAATCATCCATCTACATTTATTTGCAATGTTAAACCCCTTTAGAAATGGAAAACAATTTGAACCGGTGGAAAAGCATGCTGAGTTACTCTTCCGCAGACTTATCGCCCAGCCACCATTTAACAATTTCCCGCCTACGCTTCTTCCTCTTCTCCTCATCGCTTTCCATAACAGATTTCAGAAATCTTTCCTTAGTGGTCTTCAGCTCCTCCAGTTCGTAAACTCTTCCACATGCCTTGCAAATGTATATCTTAGTTGTCGACTCGTATCTCAATTCTCCTCCGCATTCCGGACAATAGTAAGCTGGCAACGTTGAACAGAGCATAAGGTAGACGTATAAACTTTTCGGGAGCCATGGGAATTTGCAGAGAAGCTGGCCTTAATAAGTATGGTTGAAACAATGGGGTCGCCGGGATTTGAACCCAGGTCGCCAGCGCCCCAGGCTGGTATCCTAGACCAAGCTGCCCGTTTCAACTCTAGACGACGACCCCTTCCTCAAAACCCATCAAGCGGTTTAAAAACTTTGTTTTAAGAATCATCGTTTCACTCGCTTTGTCGCCAGACCAGTTTTAAAATATTGAAGCTGAGCAACCGCCATCGTAAATGTTGAACGGAAAACGGTGAGGGTGGGGGATGTCCTCACGGATATTTAGAATCAAGCAATACACGGAGGACGACCCTCACCGTTTCCCCTATAAACGCCTAGGGGGCTTTATATAAATTTTACTCGGAAAAAACCTGTTTAGCAATCTTTTTCGAGCGTGTCTTCTTCAGAACCCTGAAGCCGCAATAGGGGCATCTCACATCTCCCCTAAACTCAGACATTTCCTCCTCGCTTATAACCCTGTTGCAGGCTAAACACTGGAGTTCCGGCATCACCTCCCGTCTACCCGGGGTTACTTAAAAACATTACTTATTCACCCTACTCTCTCCCTCACCAATTTACATTCGTAATCCAAAAATAAGCAGCATGGCAAGACAGTGTCAGCACAGGCCTTGGAAGAAGCCTTAGGCAGAGAATCAATCCGGCTGAGAGTTGAGGAGTACGGAAAGATATGGATGCTTCTGAGAATGTTCATGGAAAGCGACGACCCCTTGACTGTAATGCTAATAATATGGGGGAGACCGGGAACCGGGAAAACAACTGTGGCGAGGAAGCTTATGGATAATGCTAAACATGCTTGGAAAAACCTTGAGCAGATATATCTTGATCCTGAAACCGCCGGCTGCCGAGGGTTATTCAGCGCTCTTCAACATGCGTGCGGCTTAAGAGGCTATTCTGGTCTGGAAATACTCCGCCTTCTAAGAAACAGGTTTCTCATAGTGATCGATAACGTTGAAATTTTCTCGCCTGAAGATAAACAGGTTTCCACAGTTTTAAGGATAAGTGAGGCTTTCCCCCAAGGAAGCTTTTTCATACTTTTAATCTTCAGATCGGACAGCATTCCGGTTGACATCAGCAGGGTTCCGCCACCTGCTTACACAATATACTTTAGACCATATACTTTTGATGAAATTCGCACTATTCTTACTGAGTTTCTCAGAGGGCACGAAGGTTTCTCCGTGGATGAACCGGCTCTGAACACTGTAAGCAGAATAGCCAGTTTCAGCGGAGACGCTCGGCTCGCCCTAGAGATTCTAAAAACCTCTTTAAAAACCTCGAAGGATAAGCATGTTGATGAAAAACATGTTTTAGAGGTTTCGAGAAAGCTAGCCGATAATCCTTTAGAATACATGAGTGCAAATCTTAGCGATATTCATGATAGGATGATTCTGAAGATAGTTTCAGAACATACTCCTAACATACGTCTCAAAAATCTTTTCGAAGAATACAGGGCCATCGCTAGGGAGAAAGGGATTAGGCCTTTAGGGTACACGCAGCTCTGGAAAAGAATAAGAATTCTTGAAAACAAGATGCTTTTAGAGTTTAAGGTTTCGAGTTTTGAGGGTGGGAGGACAGGTGTAGTTTGGAGGAAGGATTTAAACTGGGCGATGAGATTATAAGCATGCTGGAAGAGATATCGAGCTCTGTGAGCGGGTCGAGAATATTCTGGAGACTGCTAAGAAACGGCGAGATGAGTCTTTCTGAAATAATAAGACAGACTAATCTGAACCATAATGTTGTAAAGAAGAGGATCAGCAGGATGGTCGAAATGGGTCTGGTAAAGGAGAAGTCTTTCGGGAGGATCAGAATATACATGATAAACCAGGGGAATCCGAGTATTCGCCTGTTACTGGACTTGGTTAAGAAAACCTCTTACGAGCCTCTCCGAGAATAATTGAGTTGTAAAGCTCTTTCAAATGCTGGTCAACCATCCTGTTAAGCAGGCTCTTTCTGAAATCCTCGTTTTTAGAGAGGAACCGTAGGAGAGGTATTAAATCTCTTCTGAATGCAGCCCTGCCTACGTGAAGATCTTTCATGAAAAAGGATTCGAGCTCCCTGAGGTTTTTCTCGTGCTGAAACCTTTTAAACCTCTCCCTCATCCTGTTTGGAAAAGAGAAGCTAGCCCTGTTTTTCTGGGATATAACTAGGAAGGCACTGGCCAGCTTATTGTAGAAGCATGGCAAGAGCCTCCACATGGAGTTTTTCGATATTTGTTTAAAAAGAACATCGGCCTCTGCAACATATCTCAAAGACTGGTATAGCGATTGTCTTGGAGAAACATGAGGAATGTTTTCAAAAACCCATTCGAAAATGTCTTCAGGCTTCTCCTCCGATGAAGATAATGCTGTTGAAGCTTTTTCCAGGGTGGGGGCGAAGGCAACCATTCTTAGTGTTTCAAATATGTTCCTCTCCACGTTCCTATAGGACAGTATCTTATCTGCCTCGTCAAGATCCACGTCTTCACGAGAAGAATAAAGAAGCTCCAAGTCTTCTATTGCCGCCCTCATATCTCCTTCAGAGCGTTCTGCAATTAGCATGAGAACCTCCTGTTTACACTTAACCCCCTCATTTCTACAAATATCCCTAAGTCTTTTAACAATACTTTGCACCCTTATCCGGTGCATCGGAATCATGTATACCTTCTCTCTTATTCTAAAAAGGCTTGGAGCCCAAGGATCGTTAGCAGCCATAACTATCGGTACCCTAGAGGTCTCTATTAGTTCAAGAATGAAATTTAAGGCTCCCGAGTCTTCTCTTGAAATACCGTCTATTTCGTCGAAAAAAACCATCAGTCTGCTGCTGAACAGGCTTCTGTTGAAGGCAGCAGGCTTAATGACGTTCTCCAAATAGTCCTCCCTTCTAGTGTCGCTCGCATTAGTCTCTATCAGCCTGTAGCCAAGCGCGGAGGCTGCAACCTCGACGAGCACGGTTTTTCCAACGCCGGGTGGGCCGTGGAGCATAGCTGCCTTGCCACGCTCATCCCATCTTTGAAGCCAGTCTATGAAATCCTTCTTAGCCGCGTCGTTTCCAACTATTTCGTCTAGACTCTTCGGCTTATATTTCTCCACCCAGCTTAGCTTTGAACCACTCATTTCTGAAAGTCAGCCATTAGAGCGGCCAATACGGTGCTTATCTGTATCTCAGCATCGGCACCCATCGACACCCTGAAGTTGGCATCGCCCAAGGCGTTGACAACTTGAAACCTTTTTCTCTCATCCATCTCGATAGTCATCAGCTCAGTATTCATTTCTCGAAGAATATCGTTTGCCGATAAACCGTCATCATAGAGAAGCTTAGCCAGCCTCTTCCTCGCAGAGACAAAATCTCCTTTCAACGCCTCGTTAATCATCTCCCTTATTTCCCTAGGTTGTAGAACACCCACAACCTGTAGGACGCTCTCCCTAGTGAGCTTCTTGGAACCGCCTGATGCAGACTGAGCTATGTTTATCGCTTTCCTCATGTCTCCTCTTGAAGCCTTAATTATTTCCTCCAATGCTTCTTCAGACCAGGAGACCTTTTCTTTTTCAAGCACTCTTATTAAGCCCTCCCTTATATGAGTGGGGCTCAACGGTGGGAACCGGAAGACCGCGCATCTAGATTGAATAGGCTCGATTATTCCCCACTGGTAGTTCGCCAGGAGTATAAACCTCGTCACAGAAGCATATCTCTCCATTATTCTCCTAAGGGCCTGTTGAGCATCCTGAGTCATGTTGTCACTCTCGTCGAGTATGAGTATTTTGAAAGGAACACCTGTTGAAGGCCGGCTTCTTGCAAAATCCTTAACTACCTCCCTTATCGTGTTTATACCCCTCTCGTCTGAAGCGTTAAGCTCCAGAAACCTTCCGGAAGCAGAACCCTGATACAGGTCATTTACAAGAGCTAGTGCCGCAGTTGTTTTCCCAGTACCTGGAGGGCCTACGAAAAGCATGTTTGGAACATTGCCTATTTTAATGAAGGATTTCAGCCTGCTCACAACCTCCTCCCTGTCAATTATTTCGTCGAGAGACCTGGGTCTATACTTCTCCACCCATAGAAGATCAGCTACGCTCATCGTTAGCGGAAATAGTGGTTGTTTAAAGTTAAATGTTTCGCTTACAGGGTTAAACAAGGTTTGGCCAGCGTGGGCATAGAGTTGTTGGAATGGGTAATAAGCAGCGAGTTAAAGAGAACCAAGCTGGAGTATGAGCTGGAGGAGACTGTGGCAATCCCGCAAGTCGATTCCAGGAGCCTGAAACTACCAGGCTTGGGAGAGCTCCCCATTGAGAGGGGAAGGGCAATAAGGGTTTCCAGAGGAATAGCCATCCAACTGGCGGATTCGGGTTTAGTTAGGCTGGGGGAGGAACCTTTAACTCCTAAAGACGTGGCTGCGATGAGGTGGCTTGAGGCTTCCGAGGAGGGGCTTATCAAGCTTCCCGACTACTTTTACATAAAGGCAGCTAAACTGGCGCAGATGCAGAAGGATGATAAGAAAACCATGATTCAAAACGATCTTCAAGAGATCATAGATATAAGGGTCAGGAAGATAATTAAGCTAGTGTTTTTAAAAGAGCCTCCTACGGGTATTCTTGAAAAGCTTCAGGCGGAGGAGAAGTTCCTTTATAATCTTTTAAGGGAAGCTTTAAACGTGTGGCGACGGGGGTTAATGTATACGGATGAGTAGCGGAGTTAAAGCCAAGATACCTGTCGAAAGCCTATTTCTAGATTTTATTCGCAATTTTAGGGATGAGAACGGTGAGAGAAAGTATTACGAGCAGATCGCCTCCCTGCCTTCTCTGGGAGGAACCTCCATCGTCATAGATTTCCAAGACATGCTGTCCTATAACAGGGAGATGGTTGAAGAGCTCGTTGAAAACCCTGCTATCTTGCAGGAAATGAACAGGGTGGCACTCTCTATTCTAAGTAGCTTGGATAAGGATTATGCTTCGAAAATACAGGAGGTCTCGGTCAGGGTAAGAGGGCTAGGTAAAAAGATTTCGATAAGGGACATAAAGTCAAGCCTACTGGGCAGGCTAGTTTGCTTCGAAGGAGTTGTAGTGAGAATATCTGAGATAAAAAGCATACTGTCTAAAGGCGTTTTCCGATGCAAGACTTGTAACAGGGTTTACGAGGAGCCTCAGACAGGGATAATCCTGAAGGCGCCTCGCTGCGAAGAGTGTGGAACAAGCAGGCTTGCAAACTTCGAGCTGCTTCAAGACCAGTCCAAGTTTATAGATTATCAGGAGATAAGGGTTCAGGAGAAGCCTGAGGATCTTCCAGCCGGAGTCATGCCTCACAGCATAAGCCTAAGGTTGACGGGAGACTTGACAGACAGGGTTAGGCCTGGTGACAGGGTTCAGATAACCGGTATCGTCGTAGCTATGCCTGACAGACACCCTGTGAAGAATCTTCAATACAGTACCTTCACCCTGTCGATTGAGGTCAACTATATTGAGGCATTAACCCAGGAGCTTGGAGAGGTTACTGTAAGCCCGGAGGAGGAGAAGAAGATTAGAGAGATGAGTAAAGACCCGTGGATATACCAGAAGCTGGTACGCTCCATAGCCCCTTCGATCTACGGTTTAGAAGAGGTTAAGGAGGCAATCCTTCTCCAAATGGTGGGCGGGGTTAGGAGAACCTATCCTGACGGCGTGACCGTAAGGGGTGACATAAACCTGCTTCTCATAGGGGACCCTGGGACTGCTAAAAGCCAGCTTCTCAAATACGTTCAGAGGATAGCTCCTAGAGGACTATATACTTCAGGCAGAGGTGTTACAGCGGCAGGTCTCACGGCAGCGGTTGTAAGGGACAAGACTGGAAGCTTCACGCTTGAAGCAGGAGCCGTTGTGCTCGCTGATAAAGGGATAGCTGCGATAGACGAGTTTGAGAAGATGAAGGCGGAGGATAGGGTTGCGATACATGAGGCGATGGAGCAGCAAACAGTAAGCGTTGCGAAGGGAGGAATAGTGGCGACTCTGAACGCTAGGACGGCGATACTTGCGGCGGCGAACCCGGTTTACGGCAGGTATGATGACAGCCTTAATTTCAGCGAGAACGTTGATCTTCCTTCGACGCTGCTTTCAAGGTTCGACCTCTACTTCATAATAAAAGACAGGCCGGATAAGGAGGGGGATGCTAGGCTTTCAGACCATATCCTGCAGCTTCACATGGAGGCCTATGATTACGGTGACCAGACGATACCTCCAAGCATGCTGAGAAAATACTTGGCATACTGTAAGAAAATAACACCTAAGCTGTCGCCCGAGGCCACTGAGAGAATTAAAAACTTCTTCCTACAGCTGAGAAGCAGCAGCCAGGAGGCTAATGCACCCATACCCATAACCCCAAGGCACCTAGAGTCTCTGATAAGGCTTAGCGTCGCAAGGGCCAGGGTGATGTTGAGAGAGGAGGTCACCGTGGAGGATGCGGAGGTGGCAATAAGGCTGATGAACTATAGCCTAAGCACAGCCGGCCTAGACGTCTCATCGGGGAAAATAGACATAGACATCCTTATGACCGGCAGGTCGAGGAGCAGATGGGAGAAGATGCGGATTATTCTCAAGGAGATAGAGAACCTTGAGTCTGAGATCGGGAAAGCATCCTTAAGCGAGCTTAGAAGAAGATGTGCAGAAAAGAAGATAGAGCCCGATGAATTCTACAAGCTTATAGAGCAGATGAGGGAGCAGGGAGTAATCATGTTTCCGGATGAGGATACTGTTAGGAGAATAAAGCGTTGAGATGGAGCTTGCAGAGCTACCACTAAGCAAGGAGGCTAAGGACGAGCTTCTTAAGGCGGGTTTTAAAACTCTCTACCCGCCTCAAGAACAGGCTGTTGAAGCAGGGCTGTTTAAAGGGGAAAACCTTCTGCTGGCCGTGCCCACGGCCTCAGGAAAAACGCTGGTGGCGCAGCTGGCTGCAATACATAAGCTTGAAAACGAGGGCGGTAAAACGGTGTACCTGGTGCCGTTAAGAGCAATCGCTTGGGAGAAATACGTTGATTTCAACATCCTCAGGAAGATCAGGGGTTTGAAAGGAGGGATCAGGGTAGCCCTGGCTACTGGAGACTATGATTCGAAGGCGGAGGAGCTCGCAGACCATGATGTGATTATTGCAACCTATGAAAAATTCGACTCTATAATCAGGCATAGGCCCAGATGGATTGATGAAGTAAACCTCGTAATATTCGACGAGATCCATTACGTTGACTCTGAGGACCGCGGCCCAGGAATAGAAACCCTAGTGTCTTTTACGAGAAGGATTCTTCCTAAAGCACAACTCATAGCTTTAAGCGCCACGGTTTCAAACGCCGACGAGGTTGCTAAATGGCTCAACGCTAAATGTGTCGTCTCAGACTGGAGACCCGTCAGCCTGAGAGAAGGAGTTTTCTACGATTCGAAAATCGTTTTTAACGATGGCAGTATTGTTGATTTAGAGGAGGATTTCAACGAACCCTTGCACGTATTGCTCGCCTATTCTCTGAGAGATGGGGGGCAAGCCCTCTTCTTCGTCGAAACGAGGAAGAAAACAGTATACTTGGCGAGGAAACTCTCCTCAGTATCTTACCTTCACCTTTCTGATAGAGAAAGAGAGAAGCTTAGAGAGCTGGCTGCGGAGATAAGGGAGAACAGCGAGTCCACTATAATCGGGGAAGACCTTGCGAGCGTCGTTGAGAAGGGGGTTGCATTCCACCACGCAGGGTTAACAACATTCCAACGCAGAACGATTGAGAAGGCTTTCAAAGAAAGGCTTCTGAAAGTTATTACAGCAACTCCCACGCTTGCAGCAGGCGTCAATCTTCCTGCAAGAGTTGTCTGCGTAACCTCAGTGAACAGGTTTGACCCTGAAACACACGTTAGCAACATGATAACCGTAATGGAGTATAAGCAGATGGCGGGTAGAGCCGGTAGACCTAAATACGATAAGTATGGTGAAGCAGTGATCTACGCTAGGAGTGAGAATGACGTTGATTATCTTTTCGCGAGATACGTTGACTCGGCCGCTGAAAAAATAACCTCCAAGCTCGGCTTAGGAACATACTTCTCGACGGCGATACTGGCATGCGTAGCCAGCCGGATAGCTACTGATGTTAAAGGCATAGTTGAAGTTTTCCGAAACACCCTCTACCATGTTCAGAAGGGGAAGGGGGTTTCAACCCGTGTGAAACGAGTGCTTAAGATTCTCATGGAAGACGGGCTTATTGTTGAGAGGAATGGTTTTCTCGAGGCAACACCCCTGGGCAGGAGAATATCGGAGCTGTATATTTCTCCCTCAACCGGAATAATGTTCCTCAACGGTTTGAAGAATAAGCCGCGTGTCTTCACCGAGGTGAGCGGGTTAAACCTCATATGCGCATCCCCAGACATGAGGCCGAGGTTCAGCGTAACCGGGCCTACTGAGAGCATCGTAGTGGAGTTCGTGGGCAGGCATGAGGAAGAGCTTTACGTGGACACAGGGGATGTCGACCCGATGGAAACCTACAAGACGGTGGCGACGCTCTGGATGTGGATAAACGAGTATAGCGAGGACGATATCTACCTTAAGCTGGGCGTTGAACCAGGAGATCTTTACGCATGTAAGGAGACGGCTCAATGGCTAGCCTACTCGGCGAAGGAAATAGCCAGGCTGGTGAAGGATTTCGACGCTGTAAAAAGATTCGGCGAGCTTGAGGCAAGGATAGAGTATGGTGTTAAGCCTGAGCTCATCGAGCTAGCATCATCCCTTGAGGGGGTTGGAAGGGTTAGGGCGAGAAGGCTCTACAACCATGGTTTCAAAAAGGTTTCGGAAATAGCCTCCGCAAGCGTTGCGGAGCTTTCAAGAATACCCGGCATTGGTCAAAAGCTTGCTTTAAACATTAAGAAGGAGGCTGGGGGTTTGATACGTGGCGAAGAATGGGAGAGGAGGCTTAAGGAGGAGGGTGTTCAGACGAGCCTCGGCGAGTTCAGCGGTTAATAAATAAAATGCTATCCGTCTTAAACGAACCATAGAGGATGTCAAAAATATTGTGGCGTATTGTCAACGCCTTTTTAGAATTATGTTAAATAAACAGCCATAAACAATCCATTAAGCAATGGATAACAGTAGGATTCTAGGATTACCCGTTAAGGATGTTTACGACAGGGAAATAGGAACCCTGGTCGGCTTCGAAATAGACCCTAGGGGTATGCCGTCAAAGTTCTTCATAATGATGCCGAACGGTGGCTTCATAAAGGTAGACGGGGAGGCTGTGGAGGCTGGGAAAGACTATGTCTTGTTGAAAAACTTCTGGAAGATAAAAGCTGAGAGTCTGATAAGAGGCGTTGAGATAACTAGGAGGCGGCTTGAGGCGCTTGAAAACCTGAGGCAGGAACACCAGATACCTACTAACATATATGATGAGCTTAAAGGAACATATTTAAAGGATATGAATGAGCTCAGCAACAAGGTTGTAGAATTATCTTCAGAGCTCAGCAAGATTCAGGAGGAGCTTAAAAACAGGTTGGACACGCTTATGAGAGTCAGATCCATAAACAAGGTTCAGCTTTCAACAGGCGAGGTGGATGAGATAAGCTATAAGGCTGCTGAAACAATGCTGGAGACCAATCTGGACATAACTCTTCTAGAGATAAAGGAGACGGAGTCGATTATGGCGAGACTAAAAAACTTGAGGCAGAAAATGTCTCCAGAAGTAGTGACTCAGCAGAGAGTAAGTAACTTCATAGAGCTGTTGAGAGCCATCAACAGTGGTAACAGGCAGCGCGACGCTGACAGCCCGCTCGTAGTAAGGCTTCAAAGCGTCATGCAAAACCAGCAGTAAGCTGAAAGCAATGTAAAAAGAGGCCCTGTTTTCCTATTCCCCCTTAGGATTAGACTCCTTCTGGACCGATGTAAACAGTGTCCTCCGCCTCCGCGCCAGTGCTGGCTATCGTCACCGGGACGCCTGTTTCATCCTGGATTTTCCGCAGAAAGCGCAGGCACTCGTCTGACAATTCCTCCCTCCTCCTAGCGTGGGAGCACTCTGGGAACAGGACATCCAGTTTCGTAACAGCTATTTGAGTCGCACTGTTTACGATGGCTGCACGCCTAGCCATCTGAAAATTAAACGGGGCGGCTCTTCTAAGCCTACCGGTTACAGTTCCTCTCTCAACAAAGCCCCTTTTCTCAGCTTCCTCCGGGGAGAGCTCACCCTCAAGGGGGCCGTTGCCAACTCTGGTCACGAAGCTCTTCAAAACAAGAAGAACCTCGTCAACCCTCTTCGGACCCACGCCGCATTCGCTGCACACCGCTGCAGCAGTAGTGTCCCTCCCAGTCACGTAAGGATAAGTCCCATAGTAGAGGCTAAGGTAGAAGCCCTGCGTACCCTCAAGGTGAACATTCTCCCCCCTGTCTAGTGCGGAGTTAACCTCCTCAGCAACGTCCGTAATATAGCTCTTTAGGCTTGGAACATCTTTAACAAGCATAGCTCTCCTAGCAACCCTGTCTACCAGAGCTGGGGAAACACCCGTGCCAGTCGTCCCTATGAACTCTCTGAAGAAACCGTTGTGCCTGTCGGCCTCAACATGTTTCTCCTCAATCACTGAGGCATTACCATCTATGAAAACCCTTCCCTTAACACCGAGTGAACCGACCTCTTCCATGAAAACCTTGGGATCCACGTTTGCACCGGCACCTATCAGAAGCCTTGTCTCCGGAACTATGAAAGAGCAGGGCACCAGCCTAAGCCTATAGGTTACGCCGCGATACACTACAGTATGCCCCGCGTTAACGGAACCCGTGCGAACAGTTATCTTCGGACGCTCCTTAAGCGCTAAGAAGGCGGCGATCTTCCCCTTCCCCTCGTCACCGAAGAAACCCGACACGATGACCGTGAGCATTTTCCAGCACGCTCATCCCCCTCGAAACAGGGGGTATTAAGCTTTCCCGGGAAAAGTTTAAGCAACCAGTTGACAATAGTATTCGGGTTGACCGTGATTAAGGTTGGTTGCTGCGGCTATACTGTTTCAATGCAGAAATATTTCTCCGAGTTCCGCCTAGTCGAAACCCAGTCGACCTTCTATAAGCTTCCAAAGCCTGAAACAGCTGAAAAATGGAGGGCTCAAGCCCCTGAGGGCTTCGAGTTCACCGTGAAAGTCTGGCAGGGGATTACGCATCCTCCCGACAGCCCCACGTGGAAAAGGAGCGGTTTAAGTAAGAATGAGCTTAAGGGCTATGGCGATTTCAACCCTTCGAGAAAAGCCTTTGAAGCATGGTTTAGAACCCTGGAGATAGTTAGGAAGCTTGACGCCAAGATAGCTGTGTTCCAAACCCCACCGAGCTTCAACCCCTCCCCGAAAAATATTGGCAACATGAAGAAGTTCCTAGGGGAGATAGATAGGGGAGGAGTCCGGCTGGCCTGGGAGCCGCGGGGAGAATGGCTTGAGAAGAAAAGCGTGACGAAAAGTATTCTGGAGAAGCTTGACCTTATTCACGTGGTTGACCCTTTCTGGGACCAGCCTCTTACTAGAGGCGTGTACTATTTTAGGCTTCACGGGCTCGGGAGGCGCTATAATTACAAGTACGAGTATAGCCGTGAAGATTTGAAGAGGCTGAAAACTCTGATAGAGGGTCTTGAGGATGCTGAGGAAGTCTACGTGCTTTTCAACAACGCTAAGATGTTCGACTCTGCGAAGCTTTTTCTAAAGCTTATTTAGAAAGCCAGGGGAAGGGGTTTATACATCTTTCCAAGAAAGAAGTGTACTCTGGATTTTCAACCGCGTCCACAACGCTATCGCCTACGCATATTGTGGATCTTGAGAGAGACTCAAGGATTTTTTCCGAAAAACCTTTCAAAGATTCGCTTGAAGACATGAATTTAGAGATGGCTTCCCTAACATCCCTTACTTTAGGCTTGAGAACAGTCCACCATCTCCCATTCCGGGGAAACGGGTGGATCAGCATCCTCTCGCTGCTCAAATAGGTTTCAACAAACCTAGGCACATTGCTGCTGAAATAGGGTGGACCCATATGGAGTATAGCTGCCCTTTTCTCAACCTCCTCCAGTATGAATAATAGGACAATATTCTTCTCCTCATCGCTCCAAGCCCTCTCCATCAAGACTCCGAAATCGTTTTCCTCAAGGAAGCCGCTGAGCCTTGAAAGAAGCCTGTAGGCTTGGCCCCATAGAATATCCGGAATATTCGTCCAAGCCGGTATCGTGATTGAAACGATGTTGAGCCCCCTGCTCCTCACAGTCTCTTTAAGCTCCTCCTTGGAAGCCCTGTAGACAGGGTAGAAGAACTCTATAGAGGGCTTCTCGAGCATCATGTGAGCAGCGTACTGCGCTATGCTTAGGCTCTCGCCACTAACCGCGGCGGCCACATTCCTAAGCTCGTCAACAGGATCTATGACGCATAGCAGGCTCCCCCTAGCCCTCCTAGCAAGCTCCTCCTCCCTATCCTTGTAGAGCCCGCCCGGATCAAGTATGAGAGGAGGCTGAAAGTCCCTGAGCGCCTCTAGGGTTTTCACGAACCCGCCGAAAGAGTATACGAGTAGCTCAACAAGGAAGCCGCTGAACCCTCTCGTCTTTATCTCCGCGCCGTAAACCCCTATTCCCTTAAAGAACCTTTTAAGGAGCCGAGCCTCATCCCTCAGCTCAAGGCTCAGCCTCTCTTTTACGAACTCCGTGTGGAAAACAGTCCTGTCGGTCGCACTCTTGTAGAAGCCCTTCTCAACCTTGTAGCATGGGACAACATCCACGTTAATATTATCCACCGTAACCTTTACGTACGGGTGCTCTGCGAACCGGAGCCTGCATTTCTCAGGACCAAATATTCTTTTAACACTCTCTATCAGGGTCTCCCCCATTTCGCTCTTCTTCCATTTAACAGGGAACCTTACAAAGATATCCGCATCCGTCTCGCCGCTAAGCCAGGTGCCCTTAGCCATGGATCCCTCTACGAGAACCTCGGCTTCAGGCTCCAACCGGTTAAACTCCTCCCTGAGCGTTGAAACAGTTTTTGAAAGTATCCTGCTAACCCGCTCTTCCTCCTCTAAACTGGGCTTAACCCTTCTCAGAACCTCCTGGACAACCTCTTGAAGACTATTCGGCATATATTACCAACACGGGTGCCTGCTAATCAATTTTTTCCCAGAGGGTTTCATATACTGGTCCCCGTGGCGTCAGAGTGCTCTTCTTAAGCCTGAGCCTGCTCGTAAGAGCCTCCCCTATCAAGATATCCCCATTACTCCTGATAAAAAGAACAAGCTTATCCATGTTTAAACGGCTCCTAACCCTTGCGATGGTTAAGTGGGGATGGAACTGCTCGTTCATCCTAAAGCCGATTTTAGACAGGGCTTCCGAAACCTGTTCAGCCCTTTCAACAAGCTGCTCAGAGCCCTTTCCGATTTTCGCAAAAACGACTCTTGGTTGCGAAACCGTTGGGAAAGCTCCGATGCCTCTGAGCTCTATCTCAACCGGGCTTCCATTAACCTGTGAAAGCCTTTCACATATTGTGTTAACCATGGTTTCAGGAACCTCTCCTATGAAGAACAATGTTAAGTGGAGGATGCTCGTGTCCACCAGTTTCAGATCAGCCCTAGTCTCAACCATTCTTCTCTGAACCTCAAGTATTCTCCGGCCTACATTCTCGTTTTCAACATCCATTGAAACGAAGATTCTCACCATCCTGTTGAAAACCGGGTAAGAATTTATATACCTTACCGTCTTAAGCCTGAAGCAATCGTTGAAGCGGCTTATTCTCATCTCAGGGATGCCGGGCTCGGGAAAGACGACTGTCGCGAAGCTTATTGGCGAACATGGGTTTACAGTGGTCTCAATGGGGGACGCTGTCAGGGAGGAAGCTGAGACCCGGGGGGTAGGCGGAGACATAGTGTCGATGAGCAGGTTTATGGTTGAGCTTAGGAGGGAGCTGGGTAATGATGCTGTCGCTAGACTTGTTGAAAAAAGGATTGAGAAATCGGATAGCAGGATCATTGTAGTGGACGGGTTAAGGTCGTTGAGGGAAGCGGAATACTTTAAGTCTAAAGGATATTCCATAACCCGGATTGCAGTACTTGCCCCAGTAAGCCTCAGGTATAGTAGGCTTTCTAACAGGGGCAGGCTAGACGATCCTGAGACTCTGAGGGAGCTTGAGGAGAGGGACAGGGTTGAGCTCTCCGTCGGGCTTGGGGAGGTGCTAGCATTAAGCGACGTCTACATTTTGAACGACGGAAGCCTCGAAGACCTCAAGGAGGCCGTTGAGAGGAAACTCAAGAGGATTCTTTAAAAAATATCGATAGATAAAAAGTCTTCAGCAACCTGAACCTCTTTGAAAAACCTTCTTGCCTGCTCAAGCAGGATTGAAGCATCACCATACCTGGAGCTTACGTGAGTAAGTATGAGCTTCTTAACGCGTGCGGCAGCAGCCAGCTTAGCCGCTTCAACACAGGTCGAGTGTTGCAGACTACCCGCTTCGCTGCTCATGCTCTCGTCGAAAGTGGCCTCGTGAATAAGAATGTCAGCGTTCATGCAGAACTCCTCGAAGCCCGGAGTATTCCCCATGTCACCCGTGTAAACGATCTTAACCCCTGGGCGAGAAGGCTCAACAACCTCCTCGGGCATAACGATCCTGCCGTCCTCAAGCGTTACCGGCTTACCTTCAACAAGCATGCTCCTCAGGGGCCCGGGCTTGACGCCCAGCTTCTCAGCCTTCTCAACGTTAAACCTGCCAGGCCTATCATCCTCCTTGAAACAGTAAGCGTAGGATTCGACAGAATGCCTAACCTCGTGCGAATAAACCTTATACTTCCTCCCTGAGGCGACGAGACCACCACCGACCTCCTTTATGCTGATCTGGAAAATAGGCTGGTAGAATATCATCGGCAGGCAGGATTCGATGAACGACCTAAGCCCTTTCGGGCCATAAATGTTGAGAGGCCTCCTCCTGTTTTGAAGAGTCATAGTCATGAGCAGCCCCGGAAGCCCAAGCACATGATCCCCATGCATATGCGTTATGAAAATATTCGATATCTTTTCGAAGCTGAGGCTGGCGCTCATCAACTGTCTCTGAGCCCCCTCCCCGCAGTCGAAGAGAAGCACCTCCCCCCTCCACCAGAGTGCTATGCAGGGGTGGCTCCTGCTGACTGTCGGAACTGCTGCAGACGTTCCCAGAAATAGCAGTCTTCCGAACGGCTGGCTCTTCTTCAACACGTTTTTAACCACCAGCCTCGCGAAATATAACGTTTAACTCAGTAAGGCTTATAAATGGATTCCTTCAAATACTTGTCTGAGAGTAGGGAAAAGAGGATGGGGGTTGGAATATGGTTTAGAATCATCATTCTGGTTCCTATTATTATTGTTGCTTCGGCTACAGCAATCCTTTTTTCGAGTTGGCTTAGAAACTCCACCTCTCAAAACCCCAACTACATTAGCGGGTTAGAGGAAAATAGGATTTTGAGGCTGAAATACAAGTTCATCACGGGTCTTATTGAAATTGAGCCTGGGGAAGTTCTGGAGCTCAGGCAACTCGCTGGACGTAACGCAACTCTGAACGTAGAAATCGAGAGAAGCGGGAACAACTACACTTTGAACTTTACAATCTACGTTGAAGGCCACTCTGTTTATAGTGAGGATGGCAAGAGGGTCTTCAGGGAGTTTAGAAAATGCACTATCTTCGAATATGATGCAGCTACTGAAAAGTTCTACTGGCAGGGGAGGGATGTGGGGGTTTTGCTACCGTTGTTCCAACCAGTGGAGGACAAGATTATCCTTTTTAGCGCTGAGTTCATCCCCCTGGGTGTTCTTGAGCCGGAGATAAGCAGTTACCCGCCACCCTCCTCGGTATGGGCATCTAAAGTCTTCACGATTTTCGTCTATCTTAAGGAGGGCAAGGTATGTATACCGGAGCTTAATAGAACATGGTTGGTGAGTGAGCTTCCCGTTGAGCCTCCGGTATGGAGCGTGTATGAAGCTCTTTCCAAGCTTGCGGGCAACGACACACTGGAGATAACATATTACTGCAATAACACTATATGGGGCATGCCCAGCGTGTTCATCGAAAGAAACACTGGAATCATAACAAGCATGAGAATACCCGGGTTACTTAGAACGTTGAACAATACTAGGATCACAGTAAATGATGAGCTGGTGAATGTAATTCCCTTAACACCATTATCCTTCTTTCTAGGATTAGAAGAAGAGGTTTTCCTCGAGCTGATGGACATAGAGGTTATTCCCTGAAGGCTGCCAGCAGCTTCCTAGTCAGATTAGAGTGAACCTCAATGAGAAACTTATCCTTAAGCTCAAAACCATTCTCCACCAAGATTGTTTCAACGGGCAGCACACTGGGGGCGAGGAAGACAAGCCATCCTTTAGCCCTGAGAATCCTCGAGGCCTCTCTGATGAAGCCCTCGTAAAGCCTTAGAGACTCAGAGCCATGCGTCGAAGCCCTCCTCCCGTAAGGTGGGTCCGTAACCATAGCGTCGGCAAGTCTGAAAGGCATTTGCCTAGCATCACCCAAGGC
Organism: Candidatus Brockarchaeota archaeon; assembly: GCA_017601225.1. Classification (GTDB taxonomy): domain Archaea; phylum Thermoproteota; class EX4484-205; order EX4484-205; family JAAOZP01; genus JAAOZP01. The sequence goes on from JAFNIX010000007.1 coordinate 40,779, forward strand.
TTGGAAGACAAGCGCCTGAAACCACCTGTAGTTTCTACAGGAAGAATACACCATCAAAGGATCCACGTCCAACCCTATTGCATGGGCTTGCAGCTCATACGCCTCCACCAGAACCGTCCCTGTTCCAGAAAACGGGTCCACAACAATACTCCCCTGTTTAACCCTTGCGAGGTTCAGCATGGTTCTCGCAAGCTCAACCTTCAGGCTTGAAGGATGGAAGAACGGTTTCCTTCCGCCGCTCCTAGACATTATGCTCCTCCTAGCACTGTTGCAGACCCTTCTTCCTAAGATCAGGAAGCCGTTTGAAGACACGACGTCCAAAATGTTCTCAGGATTCTCCAGGTCGACAGCGATGCCGGGGGTTTTCGAAGCCAGCCTGTTCAACCCTGTTTCAAGAGCCAGCGCCTCCCCAGGCGGGATGCTGCCCCTTATCCTCCTAACTCTGAACGCAACACTCCCGTTTAAGCCTGCACTAAGCACTGCGGCAATCATTTCGTCGCATGAAACACCCTGCTTGAAAACACCTATCTCCTCGCATAGAAAGTGCGATAAGGCTAGTCTTTTGAAGGCTTTCGAAGCAGGCTCCAACGGGGCGGTGAACCTGTAGACCTGTGTTAAGCCCTCCATTATAATCCGGGGAACATTCTCAGCCTCGAATACTGCTTCAACCTCTGCAGCGGGAAGCCTCTCATGCTCGCCCGACAGGACTGCGAAAAGCCGCGCCCAGCCTTGTTTAGCACTCAGAGCCAGCCCTTCTCCCTGAGTGTCCTAACCACGTCGCCCGCCACGGAAATGTTAGAATACTGGGTTTCAACCGTGTCTGAGGAAAGCACGCTTGAAGCCCCGGCGTTAACAATCCTCTGGTAAGCATCGCCTACGAAAAGACCATGAATACATGCCACGGATATTTGAGAGGCACCCTTGCTCTTAAGCAGTTTAATAGCCTCGATGATCGTCCCCCCAGTGCTTATAATATCGTCTATGATGATCGTCTTCCTACCGGAAGGATTGAGTTCCCCCTCGGTAGAGGAGACGCAGCCAGTCTCCTTGTTCCTTGTTTTATCAACCCATCCAACCCCTCCCTGAATCATGTCTGCAAGCTTCTTAGCTCTCGGGGTCGCACCCTTATCGGGCGCAACCACGTAGGCTTTTTCAAACCCGTTCCTCAAATAGTACTCTGCAAAAGACCCGACAGTCTCTATCAGAACACTGTTTCTAAAGCATTTAGCAGCAGCATCGCTGTGAACCTCAACTAGCGCAACCCTGTCCGCCCCAGCAGCCTCAATAAGCTTGGCTACGAGGTGGGCTGAAACAGGCTCCCCCGAGAGAAACATCCTGTCCTGGCGAGCGTAAGCCAAGTAGGGAATAAGGACGGATGCTTCCCCACCGCCGTTAGTCTTGAACGCGGATAAAAGCTGGAGGAGAATCATCAGATTCCTATCCTGAGGCGGAGCCAGAGACTGTATTATTAAAGCGTCAACCCCAGTAACGTCTTCGAGAAGCCTAACGTACAACTCGCCATCCGGAAACTGTTTGAAGGAGAAACGGATCTTCTCCAGGCCCGCTAGAGAACATATTTTCTCACCCAGCCCTGTGCTCGCCGGCCCAACTACGGTTTTCAAGTCTGAGGAGGCTCCTGAAACACTCTTTTTAAACCCTTCGAAACCGTGAAACCGCCTTAATCGGCTTATGAACGGCAAAAATACCTCGAATTAAAATCTAAATGTACGCTTCCATAATTCGACGCTTCTGCTTTTCTCACAGGAATTCTTGAGCTTAGAAAGGCTTTTCTCCGAAAACACGAATTAACCTGACTCATTACAGCAAGTATGAAAAGACATAAATGTCAGAGAAGCAGGTTTTTGACGATGAGAACAATACTTATGGAAATATTGTCAGAAGCAATATAGTGTGAACAGAATCCTTATGTATGATCAGCGAATATGTGTGCTTAAATCATCTCAACCGCGAAACAAGAATGGAGGTGTGAATATGAAAAACATTAGTTTAATTAAGACGCTTGGCCTAATAACATTCGTGTGTCTGCTTAGCACCATAGGCATAGAGACATGCACCATAACCGCTGCTTACTCCTCCCGGGCGATGTGCTGGCCGGCGACGTCTCCCTAGAGGATGGTCGACAAGTCCCCTTCATTGGGGACAAGGTTATCGATGAGGTCCAAGGCATGAAGGTCTTGGAGGGAAGTTTTCTCTTCAAGCTGCCGAATGGAGAACCAGTGTCCCTCATAAAGCTGGAGGATGGTAGGGAGCTGTTGCTCAAGGGAGAAACATTGATCGAAAGCATAGGGGGTAAGAAGGTGATTAAAGTGAAATATCCCAGCTTCCTGCCTGACGGAACCATAGTCGGCACGGCCACGCTGGAGGACGGCAGGACACTACCGTTCAGGGGAGACACCCTGCTGGAGGAGGTCCCGGGGAGAAAAGTCATGAATGGAGGGCTCTCCGCCATGACGTTTTTCTGGAGGTTTGATGGCACCGTAACGGGGGGCTTAGCTTCGACGGAGAGAAGTTCATACCGTTCTTCTGGTATGGGGATGAGGTCCACCTGCCTTTCCCATTATAGTTGCATATCTTTGTGGGCCTAATCTGTACTGCCTAAAAAAGATATTTTCAAAGAAATGAAGTTTTTAAAGAGATTTACTTTAACACTTCCGTCCTTTTCAGACTAATCATAATCCGAAACATAGAACTCGGATTCTCAGATCTTATCCGCAGGATGTATGATCCAGATGTTGCGATATTGTTCTTCACAAGTGGAAAATTGGTGTGCACCAGTGCTGTTAACAAGCACACGTTTAAGGAAAAAGCGACTGTAAAAAAAGTATAGTCTGTCTCAAAATTTATAAACCTGTGGATTAGGGTGTCTGAATGGAAATGGGGAGTAAGAGGAGGGTTGAAACCATCGTAGGCCCTGCCGCTTTCAGCAGCGCTAGGAAAGTGGCTTTCATAGGTATGATGGGGGCTTTGAGCAACATTCTGTTCCTCGCTTCAGTAACTGTGCTGAACTGGGGTCAGGTTGCTCTAGACCTGTCTCACATGGGGACGCTGATAGCTGGCTTCTTCGGAGGACCGTTGGCGGGCTCAGCCGTCGGGGTTATCGCCGGGCTTGGAAGCGGGCTGTACTTCGGCTCGACGAGCGGGTTAGTATGGTTGTTCCTACCCGGGTTCATAATTGGCAAGATGCTTACAGGCCTGACTGTTGGTCTGATCAGCAGGAGCCTCAGGATAATGGAGAGGAGGAGAAAAGGCTTGCTGACTATTTTCTCCACGCTCCTCGGCTATGTTCCGGAATGCCTTTTCACAGTGTTCTTCTTCCTGGTTATTATCCCTCTCTTCGCGCCCCCGGCTGCTGCAGGCTTCCTGGTGACACTCCTCATGCCAATACTTGCTAAAGCCTGGATTGAAATGGGTTTGATGGGTTTCTACATGGCTGCTCTGGTTGGGAACCAGGGTTTCACCAGCATGGTTAGCAGGCTCTGGTCTTAACTCATACGAGTATCAGTAAACCATTTAAACCAGCTTGTTCGACGCTTAACCATGGCTGAGCTGGACGCTTCAAAGCTTCCGGGGGAGGCTCTCAGGGAGCTGAGGGACTTCCTTAGCAGGAAGCTGGCGGTTAAGGTTGAGGAGAGCTCTGGGAAGATAGTGGTTGAAAACGTTTCGAACACGAGGCTGAGGAAGGCGGTGAGATGGTTTCTAAGCAGGAAGAAGCTGAGCGGGGAATACAGGGTTTTATCCGACAGGAAGGCTAAGACCCTCACCGTAAGGAAAGTAAAGAAGGATTAAGGACTAAAAGCATGAGAACAAGTGCTTCTAAAATCAAACCAACTAAGAGTAGTAATAAACGGTAAAACAACGTACATTATATTTTATAGGATATGAGAAAAGATTTAATATTAATGACTCATCGCTTATGAACCTTCTTTACCCCCTAGCACGCTAAAACTGTCAGAAAAATCATCCCTCCTATAGGAACGCTACGATTGGGATCTAAAAATAGCTTGGAAGAGTTGCCGACATGCCTACGAGCATGTGCATCCATATTCCTGCGAGGTAAGCGATCCAAATTAGGGCAAAGAAGTATTTGGCCCATTGAAGCCTGCCTTAGAAGACTAGGATGAGCTTGAATGGTAAGCTAAACATCAGGCCAAGACCTATGAGGTTAGAGAGGAGGGGGTCGAGAGGGTTTAAGGTGCGGTAGACGGCTTAGCGCGCGCTAATAAACCGAGGAACAAGGCTGACAACAGCTTCGCTAAATGCCCCAGCATCCCCATATGCCCTAAACCTCTAAGGATTCTTGCCAAAAGCTTTTCCCCCACGATCCATCTGGATACGATCTGAATTCATCTGAGTTTATCTGAGTACGATCTGTATACGATCTGAGTACGATCGGAATAATAATATGCTGCCCACTTGTTTAATGTAGATGGGAGCTGTGGAGGAGCGCGAAACAAGGAGTTTTTGAAGGGGCATCTTAGCTCGCGTTATAATGGCTGAGGCCCGCCTTTAATAGGGCACAGGCCACGCGTGGCTTTTCGCTAAAACATAGCGTTAGCCAGGGCTATCGCTCCAGCTCCCAGGAGGTGGTGTAAGAATGTCTTCTCCAAAGTACATTATAGCTAGGAAGACAATAAAGGCGAAGATACTTGAGCTAAACGGGAAGGAAGAGGGACTCCTTAGGTGTGAGTACGAGAATTTCCAGCGATACCTTCGGGGCGAGAAAACAGTTCCGCTATACTCTGCTACTAAGCAAACTGCTGAAAGCCTTCTCATGAGGATAAATGGGAGATTGAAGAAAAGGGAGTATCCGCTACTCCTGAGGAACGATACCTACAGGATTTACATCGAGCAGAGCCCCTACATTCTCAAGATACCCATCCACGGGGTCTGGGGAGGGATAAGGGTTCCAATAAGGACTCACGAGCCTATAACGGGCGACATGAGGTGCAAGGAGGCCAAGGTAATTCGTAATGGTAACGAGTGGTTCGTCCACATCTGCGTCGAGAAGAAGGTCGAGGAGAGAACTCCAAAGAATATCCTGGCTGTCGACATGGGCATAAGGTGGATAGCGACCACTGTGAATTCGAGCGATCCCCTTACCCAAGTTCTATAGTAGGGAGCTGAGAAAAGTCAAAGGACACTTTTTCCACCTGAGAAGGAGCCTTGCGTTGAAGAAGGCGTATGGTGCGATAAAGAAGATCGGAGACAAGGAGCAGAGGATGGTGAACGACATACTGCATAAGATAAGCAGGGAGATAGTGGACGAGGCCTTGGAGACGGATGCGATGATAGCAATGGGGAACCTGAAGGGGATCAGGGAAAACGATAAGGGTAAGAGATTCAACAGGAAACTAAATGGGTTTCCATACTATAAGCTCAGCAAGTTCATAGAGTACAAGGCGAGATGGCTCGGAATCAAGGTGGTCAAAGTGAATGAAAGAAATACTTCGAAGCTATGTCACAAATGCGGAAACAGAGGGGTTCGAAGGGGAAGCCTCTTCAAATGTGCAAGCTGCAACTACTCTTGCAACGCTGACTACAATGGTGCGATGAACATAATGAAGCGGGCCATGTGCTACACGCGTATGGCAGGGGCTGCTTTGACACAGCCCTTAACCCGGCAGGATGAAGCCTCAGGCTGACGAACCGGGAACCTCGTACTTGAGGATGTCAAAGCCTGTAGGTGGAGAAGAGGGATCTTTTCGAGATTTCACCCGCGAAATTGTGCAGCATCAGCTTCTTAACAGTCTCGTTGTCGAAACCGTGGCCCAGGAGCCACCCGAGCTTAACATACGCTACTTCGCTCAGCATGTCTTCGCAGTAAACTACGCCCAGCTTCATCATTATCCTTGCATTCCTGTAAACGTAGGGGTCGACTCTGCCGAACACGCATTGAGAAGCCATAGCTATAACAACACCCTCCTCCAGTCCTCTCTTTACACTGTTCACCCAGGACAGCTTCCTATCTAAAGGTTCTGTAGGAACATGTCCCATCCCGGTGCCCTCTATCACAATACCCCTGTACCCCTTGTCCACTAGGAAATCAATAATCTCAGGGTCTGAGCCTGGATACGCTTTAACCAGCGCAGTCTTAGGCTCGAAAACATCGTCAACAGTAGGAGGCTCCGTGCCCCTGGGCCTATGCTCTTTCTCAACCATCTCTATCCTCCCATCAGGCCAGACCCTTGCTAAGGGAGGCGAGTTCACTGGTTTGAAAGCATCCCTCCTGGTAGAGTGCATTTTTCTCACCCTCGTACCCCTTATCACGTTGTTGAAAGTGTCCCCGGACTCGGCGTGCATGCATACAACAACCTCTCCAATGTTCATCCTGGTGGCTGCGTGAAGCCCGCAGATTATGTTCATGTCAGAGTCCCTCGAACCCCTGTCGCTGGACCTCTGCGAGCCTATGAGCACTACTGGAGCGTTCAAGCCCCTGAGCATGAATGAGAGTGCTGCTGAAGAATAGTGCATCGTGTCGGTCCCGTGTAGAATCAGAACGCCGGCGTCGCCCTCAGCCAGGCTTTCAGCAGCCTTCCTAGCCATGGTTGACCATTCCCTGGGAGACATGTCTTCCGACGCTAGGCTGAATAGCCTTTCAACCCTCCTCAAGTAGGCGATTTTCAAAACCTCCGGAACATTGTAGAATACTTCTTCAGGCGTGAAAAGCATTGAGACACCCCCAGTATAGTAGTCTATTCTAGCGCTTATGGTTCCACCCGTGGAAAATATTGAGACCGGTGGGAGCGTCTTATCCTGCTCAACCTTCTCCAACGCCTTAAACCTTCCAAGCTCAACCGTTCCCTCAAGCTTAACTATCTCGCCGCCGTCAAGCCTGAACCCAACGTTGTAACCGTTGTCAAGCTTTATGACGATAGCGTCACCGTCTCCAAAGTCTACCTCCTCCCGGGGAAGGAGAACGCCTTCCACGGTAAGCTTGCCCCGTTTAAACATGATCCTGTCACCAGGCTTAACGCCTTTCTCGGCAAGAATTTTCTCAACCTCTTGAGAATAGGGCATTTCTACTCCAGCCTCCTCTTAACCTCCTCCATTAGAATCCTGTAGATCGTTGAGCCCTCTGCAACCCCCCTGTATTTCTCCATCATCCTTCCCATTAACAGTTTAACTGAGTCAACACCCTTCTCCTTAACGTATGAAATGTTTTCCTCAACGAGGCGTTTCGCCTCAGCCCTTAACTCCTCCTCCCCGACTCTCCTGCGCCTAAGCTGCTCGTAAACCTCCCCCAGGCTCATTTGCTTGTCGGCGAAAAGCGTCAAGGCCTCCTGAATCATTTCCCTAGGCAGGTCGCTCGGAAAGGTTCTGAGCACGGTGATAAGCTCCTCGTCGCTGAACTCCCTCCCGCCCTCTCTCCTGACATAGGGCAGGGTGTTTAGCAGGAAAGAGGCTATGGCTACAGGCGGAAGCCCCGAGGCCTTGATGGATTTCTCGAATACGAAAAGATAATGGGATCTGACGAGCTGCTGCGCCATGTGGCTGCTTAAACCTATTGCTTCAAGCTCCCTAATCTTCTCCCGAGGCTTCTTCGGAAGCATCATTCTTATTTTTTCAAGCCTGTCCCTGGAAACAGGGATCGGCGGAATATCTGTCTCAGGGTACATTCTCGCAGACCCTGGGAGGGGGCGAAGATAGTCAGTGTTACCGTCTTCAAGAGCCCTCCTGGTTTCAGAGGGGACGCCTTCAAAAGCCTTGAGAAGCCTGCTGTAAACAGCCTTAAGAGCAGCCTCAACCCTAGCCTGTTCTCCGACTACGATTACGCCGGCATCCTCGTCGGAGAGACCAAGCGTCCTGCATGCCTCGGTAAACTCTTTCTCAGATATCCCGTAACCAGGGAGCTCATCCGTGTGAATAATCCCCTGCAGTCCCCCCCAAACCCTAGCGTAGTCAGCAAGCTCGGTTCCAAACCTCCTACCGGGCTGAAGCTCCATTCCAAGCAGCCCCTTGAAGCCGGGTGCTTTCAAACCGTAGACAACCTCGCCCTTTGAAAAAGCTTTCAAAATGAGTTTGGAACGAGTCTCCTTGAAAACACCCGTCAGGTCCACAGGATCATAGGTAAGGCTGTCCGGGGAGCACCTGGCTCTCAAAATGTCTCTGAGCCTAAGCAGGTTGTTCTGCCGCAACGCTTCCCTTTCAACTATCTCCGGAATCAGCTTAAGGTTCTGAACACCCTTAATCTCCTGCCGGGCGCCGCCCTCAACACTTATGTTCAGATCCTGCCTTATAGTGCCGAGCCCCCTCATAACCTTCCCAGTCATCCTTAAGGCTAGCCCAACCTCCTCAGCAGCCTCAAGGGCCTGCGAAGGACTTTTAATATCGGGTTCAGTAGCTATCTCGACAAGCGGGATGCCAAGCCTGTCAAGCCTGTACTCAGCAGCCTCCCTGCCGCTTTCAACTATGAAGGCCGACTCCTCCTCTAGGCAGAGGCTCTTCAGCCTAACCGGGCCCTCACTAGTCTCGACGATAGAATCATCGCTCCCCAGCGCCACTAAGAGTGTTCTCTGGAAGCCTGAAGTATTGCTGCCGTCTATCACCGTCTTCCTCATCACCCTAGCCTCGTCGACAACAGTCATGTTGAAGTAGAGGGCTATCTCCAGCGCTGCGTCGAGAATCTCGTCGTCAATAAGATGGGGAGGCTCCTCGTCCAGCTCAACGAGACAGTTGAAAGAGTCGTCAACATGATAGGTGAACAGCCTGCTTCTAGAGGCTTCAGCAAGCGCGGCAGGGTCTAGCTCACCCAGCTCGCTCGCGGAAGCCCTAAGCCTCCTCACCACTTTCCCCGAGGCCTCCCCCGTGGATGTGGAGGGGCAGCTGCAGAAAAGCTTGCGGAATGCGAGACGCTGGTGAAACTCCAGGCCTACTTTCAGAGGGCTCAACCTGGGCTAGAATGCTTATGGAGGTATTTTAACCTTAAAGTCTAAGCAAATTTTTACGTATTTTTAGCGTGTCGAAAAAGAAGACTGCATGAAGACGCCTAAGTTCAGGCGATTCCAAGTCTGCTCTTTATTAGTGCTACGTCTTTCTCCAGTGCGGCTAGCCTTCTATCAAGCATGGATTTTAGGTCTTCTCTAAGGCCATCAATCTTCGTACCCAAGTTATCTATTTTCACCCCAAGGTTGTCTATTTTTTCAATCACAATATCCTGCTTTCCCAACATTAAATCTTGCTTCTCAAGCATCTGATCCATCTTCCCCAGCATTTCATCCTGCTTCTCCAGCATTATATCTTGCTTTCCCAGCATTCCATCCTGCTTACCGAGCATCTGGTCCTGCCTGCCAAGCATCCCTAAACCTATTTCAACTATTTTTCCAAGCTGGATTGTTGTAAACTCGCTTCGAAAAACCTCTATGTTTTTCACCGGTCCCTCGTATTCCTCGAACTTCATGCCGGAGACCTCTGCCTCCTTCGGCGCTAATTCCCTGACCTTCTCCACAAACATTTTAGTTTCTTCCTCACCACCCTCGTACAGGGCCTCGATGCAATCCGTATCGACGTTCCTAGCCTGGAACCCAGTAAGGTTTGACTCGCTCGCCAAGTTTAATAGGAAAAGCCTGTAGCCAACATCCTGAACCCTCGAACCCCTAATCAGAACCCTGCCCTTGCCCAATTACCCCTAAGACTAACGTTGGAATGGTTTAAAAGCATAACTGTTAATCATGGTTGAATTATAAGGATGTAAAAGATGCTTGCCTAACAAAAAACGATAATGGAGAAGATTCGGTAACTATGTTTCCCGTATCTTTTGTACTATAGCTGAAGAAACCTTTTCAACATCATCTTGAATAATTCATAGTGGTGAATGGCCCCAGTTTTTTAATTCCAAGATCATACTCCAGATTCAGGTACTTGTCGTATTTGATCCCCAGCGCATCCAATATTTTTCTTGAACACTCGTTGCGGCAGCCGTCGACAACGATGAGGCACCCAATCTTCTTGGCGAGCATGACTTGCCTTGGAATCTTGTTGGCCAACGCGGGCAGCGAGCATATCCCGACTCTATCGCTCCCCAACTTTCTAACCACTTCAAGCGCAGCCAACCCTGTCAGTTGCCCAGTGTTTGAAGCCCCGCTGTTGCACACGACAAGCCCGATCTCAGGCGTTTCCAACTCTACGCACCCTTATTCCTCAAGATTGCGGAACACTTATCAGCTTTTTCGGGGCCTCATCCATGGTTTGAGGTTCACCAGCCTCGGCTTGACTAACGGTTTTCAAGCTATTCACCTCCTCCCAGTATTTCTGGTTTATGCTGCACCCAGGGTCTGGGCCTTGCAGGTCGTTGAAGTAAGCGTAGGCTCTTGCTCTGCATCCACCGCAAATGTATTTATACTCGCATTCTCCGCATCCCTTGAAAAGGTCCCTGTTCCTTATCTGTTTCAAGACTGGAGAGTTTCTCCAGATGTCAACCAAGCTTTGTTCTCGAATGTTTCCGACTTTTATCGGGATGAAGACGCATGGCTCAATATCACCGTTCGGTTCCATGCCGCAGTAAAGACGGCCAGCTCCGCATCCTCCAATGAATTGCGCCAGGGAGCGGGTCTTACCTTTAAGCACTTCCATGGCTTCTTTGTGTTCGAAGTGCGTGACGATCAACGGGCCGAAGGCAAACTTATAGGAGGTTACTGCATATTGGGGTGCTGTGGAAAGTATTTCCAGTCCCTTCGCGCTAACAAGTTTTGAATATAGAAAGTCAAGAAGTTCTTCCCTTTCTTTCGGGGTTAGATCCTGTTCGACTATTTCTTTCCCTCTACTTACAGGTATGAAGTTGAAAACTATGAAACGTTGCACATGAAGATCCTTTTCGGCAAAATCTATAAGCTTCGGTATCTCTTTCAAATTATAGTGTGTTGCGGTCGTAGCTACACACGTATATAGGCCAGCCTCAACACATTTTTTAATCCCTTCTACAGTCCGTTTCCAAGCCCCCTGCACTCCTCTAAACTCGTCGTGAGTCTTCTCGAACCCGTCTAAGGAAACCTCGACGTATTGGATCCCCACCTCCTTCATTTTTTGTGCAACTTTTTCAGTTATTAGTGTCCCATTGGATGCGACTGAAACGTAGAAACCCTTTTCGACAGCATACTTAGCAATCTCAAAGAAGTCCCTCCTAACTAGTGGTTCACCTCCGGAAAACGCTAAGGCCACTACTCCTGCGTTTGCAAACTCGTCTATGGCTTTTTTGGCTTCTTCGGTTGTTAATTCATCGGGTGCAGGCTTCGGTCCAGCGTTTTCGTAGCAGTGTTTACATCTCAAGTTGCATTGTTTAGTGAAATTCCACACTACGAGAAATGGGGCTCCTGTGGTTTGGGGTCTTTGCACGCCAAAGTAACCTATGCCTTCAAGAATGTTTACAATACTCCTCCTTATTAGGGGATCCCTTAGGGATGATTTCATCTGCTCCCTGGAGACGCCGAAGGATTCAGATCCTTTTTCGATAGCCAGCTTAACAACCAGATAGGCTAGCTTTTCTTGAAAGCTTAGTCGCTCCCGCTCACCACGTATTTCCTTAAGGCTGACTCCAACTTACTGCCTTTTTCCGTTCTCCTTGAAATCCATCTCAGAAGAACCCTGGAGACCGGGTTGCCGAGCCACGCTTCCACAGTGCTTGCTACTAGGTCTGCCTCACGCGTTTTTATCACCACCTGAAGAGGGCTTCAAACCCTCGATGGAGAACAGCTTGGAGATTTCATCCCTCGCTGTAGATAGGCCCCAAGAGTATGCTCCTGCCACCACCGGTTTCATAATCATGTAGGTAGCTATCATCGCTGAAAACAGCCGCGTAGATATGGCTCCAGAGTTTAGCAGAAGCGTCTCCGCTATGATGCTCGTACTGAACTTTGTGCAGAGCCCAATGCCCATTATGAAAGCATATTTCAACCCAAGTAGCTTGCTGAAGAAGACTGTGGCGGCTGAAACCCTCGAGCTGAATGAGACCATGAAGATTATTATGACCAGTAATGGGAAAGCGACTAGGGAGGCGAGGGAAACGCTTGAACCTAGGCTTAGAAAGAAGAAGGGGGAGAGGAAGAAGTTGCCAAGGAAGTTTATAGGTCGCCTGCTCTCCTTCAGAATCTTCTCTGGAAACACTTGCTGCGTGACTATGCCGCCCATTATCGAGGCCACTGGAGCCAGGGTTTCATATACGAGTGCGCCTGAGGCGGCGAAGGAGAAGAACACTAGGAATATGAGGAACGGCGGGATATAGGGTGGGCTATGGACAGTCTTCTCCAGCATCCTTCTAATTCGTCCCCCGATTTTCACCATCGTGAACGTTGCGAGAAGCAGAAGGAATAAATAGGAGATTATGGGCAGCGTGGCGTTCAGGGTATTTTGCGTCGTGCTGCCGGACGAAAAGACCGGTAGGCTTGCTACAACTGCAAGCATCGCAACCTCCATAACGTCGTCGAAAACCCCCATTCCAAGCGTGAGCTGGCCGAACTTCGTGTTCACTAATCCGAATTCGGAGAGGATTGCGAACAAGACTACTTCGCCGATTGTTCCAAAAGTTATGCCTGTGATCAGCGCGATAAGGAAGGAATTGTTCACATCAGCTGGGAACCAGAAGTAGAATAATAGCGCTAGCATAGTGCCTTCGAACAGGCAGAGGAAAATACTGCCTGCAGCGATGTGCCCTCCCAGGGATCTCATTTCCTTAAGGTTCAGGTCTAGGCCGATCATGAAGAGGAGGGCGAGCATCCCCAGTTTAGCCAGAAGCTGGAAGCCTGCGTCGTTTATGACTGGCATGAAGAAACCGAAGGCGGAGAAGATCATGCCGAATAAAACGAGTGTGAACATCCATGGCATTCTCAAGTATCTCTCTAACAAATAGCCGAAACCTAGTGCGATGGAATACGTGATTGCTGTTAAGAGCAAGGTGTCAGCCAAAGCCATCGGCTACTTCACCACAAGCACTGGACAGGAGGCGTGCCTCACCACTCCTTCGCTCACGCTTCCCAATATGATCTCTTTCATCCTGCTTAAACCCCTAGCACCCATTACGATCATGTCGAATCCGCCTTCCCTGCATGTTCTGATTATCTGGTCAACTGGGCGTCCCTCCACCAGCAGCTTTTCGACTTCAACCCCTCTGGATTTAACCCTCTTTTCCCCGTCTTCCAAGATGTTGACTCCCATCTTCCGTATTGCTTCAATAAACTCGTTGACAGGCGTCGGGGAGATTGCGAAGCCGCCAACCTGGTACACGTGCACCAGCGTGATTCTGCTGCCGAATTTTAGAGCTATTTGAACAGCCATTTTCAACGCTTTCACCGAATGCTCGGAGCCGTCTAACGGAACCAGAATCCTCCTGAACGAAAACGTTTCACTTTTAACCGTCGAAACCCTGGTCCCTCCACTGTTTTTCTCACCAGGGTTCTGCGCCAACGCCTCCTCCATGCCCATCACCACTCGTAATGTTACAAACCGTAAGCCATATATACGCTTTATGTTACATATTGTAACAAAATGAGCTTGGACGAGGTGGATAAAAAGATCATATCAATCCTTCAGGAAGATGGCCGGACGCCCCTCTTGGCAATAGGTAAAGAGCTTGGCTTGTCACATGTAGCTGTGGGAAAAAGGTTGGATAAGCTTTGTGAAAACCTGATTAAGGTTTCAGCCGGGCTGAACGCGGATTATTTAGGTTTCCGCGTCGCCATCGTGAACGCGGAGGTTGAAACTCCTAAACGTCTACGGGAGCTTGTAAACATGTTTTCCAAGTGTCCGAGGATGATTTTCCTAACCATGACAACCGGCGCCTACAATCTGATGACAATCATGGTGGCGGAAGACGCTGACACGCTGAACGCTATAATAGAAAGATGTTCCGTGAGGGCACGGAAGGGCGGCATTAGACGTTCAGAAGCTATAATAGGCGAGGCGCCAGTGGTTCCCAGATACTTGCCGATAAAGGTGGTTGCAACCAGAACGGATGAGGATGCGCCGTGCGGGATGAATTGTGGAAGATGTTTACGCTACCATGAGAAGAGGTGTTTAGGCTGCCCGTCGACAAAATATTATCGAGGCCCGCTTTAGCCTGTTGAACATCGTTAATCGTATTGAGCGTTGCAACATTTATGGCATATGCTACTCAGAGGTTTTTAACCATGTATGTGCCGTCGAAAAAGTAGCCAAGCCTTCTGTAGTATTCCCTTACGCCGACAGCCGATGTCACAAGCATTTTACGGGCGCCTTGCTCCCTAGCCAACTCTTCGGCTTCAGCCATCAGCCTGGCGCCCAGACCCTTATGCTGCCATGATTCGCTGCTCCTGGCTTTAAGCGGCAGGGCTCTTCCAAGAGCCTTCAGCTCCCTAACTATCATGGAGCAAGCCTCCTTAACCTCCGGCCTATGGGCTTTTCCAGAGGGTTCTCTAAGCCTCAGGTATGCGAGGAGCACATCGTTCTCAACATCCTCGAAGCTGAGGAAGTACTCAACTCCTTCTGAAGCCAGGTATCTCCTCACGACGAGCTCGACCTTCTCAGGGTCTGCCCTAGTCTTCGCGAAACCTGCTTCCCTGCATCTTATGCAGCGGCACCTGGCCCCTTTTGATTCAAGAACCCTGTGGGCGAGCTCCCTCAGGTTACTCTTCTTAACGCCGGCGGCAATAGCGTATGCAGGAATATCCCTCTGAACCCTCATAACCCTTACCCACGGCGGAGTAAACTCGAGGACCCTGGCAACTAGTTGAGCAGCCTCCTCGTCGCCAAGCGGCCTGTATTCCCCCCTAGCCCAGGCGTCGTAGAGCCCAGTGCCTTCAACAACCAGAGTAGGATATATCTTAACCATGTCCGGCCTAAACCTTTCATCGAAAAAGAGTGTTTTAAAATCTTCAATAGATTCTTCAAAGCTGAGACCCGGCAGCCCAGGCATCATGTGTGCAACAATCTTCAGGCCAGCATCCTTAGCAACCCTAAACGCTTGAACAACATCTTCAACACTATGCCCCCTCTTAACAACCTTCAATATTTCGTCTCTAAGCGTTTGAACACCTATTTCGACCCTTGTAACACCCATTTTAAGCATCGCATCCACATGCTGCTCCCTGCAGTAGTCGGGCCTAGTTTCAACAGTCAAGCCTACGCATCTTACTTTCGAGGACTCGTTGAGCCTATGGGCCTCCTCCAGGGAGGCTGATGCCCCCCCGTTTAAAGCGTCGAAACAGCCTTTAACGAAAGCCTCCTGGTATTCCAATGGGGCGGCTGGGAACGTTCCCCCCATTATTATCAGCTCAGCCTTCTGCACAGCATGCCCAGCAGCCTCAAGCTGCCTAATCCTCTGGGAAACCTGTTTGAAAGCATCATAATCGTTCTGAATAGCCCTCATCGCAGCCGGCTCGAGACCAGTATAGCTCTGCGGAGTATTCCTGGAGGGGCCGCCTGGACAGTAGAAGCATCTCCCATGCGGGCAGGGCATCGGCATGGTCATCGCTGCGACGACAACCACTCCCGAGGAGCTCCTGGACGGCTTAACCATAAGAATACTCTTAAGCCTCTCCCTAAGATTCTCCGGAGCACTCGCAAGAATATCGCTGTTAGAGGGAACCATGGGAAGCCTGAACCTCGATGAAACCTTGAGCTTAACCCTTTGAACCACCCGCCTGTCAACACGCTTCTCAGAAGCCAAGAGCATAGCTATCTCTCTGCAGGCAGCCCAGTAGTCGCATGTCTTAACGGTCTCCTCCGACTCCATCCTAACTCGTTTCTTAACTCTTGAAAACCATTCGGCTTATTAAACTTGCAGCACAAGTCTAACAGCCTAGGCTAGACACCGTGTTTCCAGGCCCTCCGCCATGCTTGCCTCCGCAAGCTTCAGGTCGCCCGTCACAAGCATACGTGCACCAAATTGTTTCGCAGACGCTATTTGAATAGCATCAGCAACATAAAGATGGTGTTTGAAAACAAGCTTCAAGGATTCCCTCACGATTTTCGGGGTCACGTTAACCATGATTGCGGAGCGTGCCCTGAGAAGCATCCTGAGCTCCCTCAGCATCGTCCTAAAAACCTCTGTACTTTTCAACCCCAGTTTCTCACCATACTTGTCGAACACAACGGCTGCCTCGCCAACGTTCCAGTATGATAAGACTATTACTACTGAACCTTTATGCGCCCTACTAAACAAGTCGTCCACCATCTGGCTTCCACGCTCTTTAACATACCTCTTAACCACGGCGCTCGTATCCAAGTAGTAGAGTTCACTCAAAGAAGGAAACCGCCTCAGAGGACCTCTGCTCCCTAAGCTCCCTGACTACTCTAGCAGAATCATACCCCTCGGGTCTTGAACTAGGTATCTCCGCCGGGTCAAGCGGGTCTAAACTTCCTAAGCCCAGATCCTCAGCCATTTCCTCCAGCCATCTAGAAGTCAATGAACCCAGAAACTCTTCAACAACACTGCTTAAACTCGACCCTTCACTGGCCAGTATTGCCTTAATCTCTCTGATAATGTTTTCATCGATGCTTAGGGTTAGCTTCCTCCTACTCATATACGTATATCCGTAGGTACGTATTACCACTCTAATATAAAAGCCTTTTCCCAGATAAGAAATAGCCAGAATATCATTAGGATTAGCAACGAACATATAGCGCGCTCAAACAATACCCTTAACTAGCCAAACACCTTAATCTCTCCGATCGGCTCCGCCAACGCTTAGCGTGACCAGTCCCCACCCAAAAAGCACCTATCATCGTTACAGTATTCAAGCCTGTCTCTTTTAGCGCACGCGCTTAACAAAAACTTTATATTCTAACCAAATATCAGATTTATCTGATGAGTAAGATTATTCAGATTAGGAAGAGAAACGCGCTCTACTTGCCGAAGGAAATAGTCGAAAAAATGGATATAAAAGAAGGAGACAGGATCATAGTTGAGGTTAATGAAAACAGCATCGTGTTAAGGCCGGTGAAGGCGCTTAAAACGAAAGAGTATTGGAGTGAGATTAGGCCAGAGGAAGTAGAAGAAGTTGGAGAAGAAATCACGAGACAACTATTCTAGGAAACTAATCTTAGACACTTCATTCATACTTCCCTACCTAGGGGTAAAAGTCATCGGCGTAGAGGAAAAAGAACTTGAGAAAATAACTGGAAGCTATGAAACATATTACCCGCTGCTACTACTGGTCGAATTACAGGGAGTTGTATTTAAAGAAGCCAGAAAACTGTCCTTAAAGGAAGTCCCGAAGAGGGCTGTTGAAAGCTTTATTTCACTAGTTTACGGAGAATACGTGAAAATGATTCCTCCTGCTGAAGAAGACTTATACACGAGCTACGATTTAATCTCATCAGGCTGGAACGATATTTTCGATTCAATACTTTACGCGGTTTCAAAGAGAACAAAAATAAAAGTTCTAACAATGGATACAGCATTCAGAAAGTTTTTGAAAGAGAATAAATTCAACCATGAACTACTGGTTACCGTGAATGAAATCAAGTTTTGATTCGCAAATAGCACGCACCACCATCCTTCAATACATTACCTTGAAAGCTAGAACACCGGCAACCAGCATCCTGGAAAGCGAAGCCAAACAAGGAAACACAACCATAAAGAAAACAGCTAACAAGAATCACGAGAAGCACGCGCTATTTCCTCCATAGAAGTTGCTCCATTACCTTAAGAAACGGGCAGGATCAGCATCCTTAGACCCTGTTTGATCGCATCCTATGATTCTAAAACCTATTTTTCTGCGGTAGGAGAAATTGAATGTCTCCATGTCTCTCCCAGAGGCGCTTTGTTGAAAATGCTTACCAACCCGTATTAATCGGGTTACCATGTAATACTTTCTGATTGTAGTGAAAAACAACCCTCACAGAGGAAAACGTTTAAAAGAGGTTTCCAAGTATCCTAGCTATGGCCTTGGAGTTTGATGTCGTGATAATTGAAGATGAGACCGGCGGATACGTTGCTTCAGTGCCATCACTACCGGGCTGCCGCACTCAGGCTGAAACCCTTGACGAGCTTATGAAGAATGTTCAGGAAGCAATCCAACTCTACCTGGAAACCCTTGAAGAGGATGAGAAGAGAGACCTGTTAAAGCAAAAAGTTTCCGGAATCCAAAGAGTGAGCATCCCAGGGTAGAATCACTCCAGTAAGCCCGGAGAAACCGGTTAAAATACTCGATAAGGCCGGCTTTAAAATCATAAGGCAAAGAGGCTTGCACATCATAACGATGAACGATAAAAAAGTTAGAATAGTGGTCCCCATGCATCCTATAAAGGATGTGAAGCCAAGCCTCGTAAACATGATCATAAAGGAAGCAGGCCTTACTAGAGAAGAAATCCTTAAACTTCTAAGAGAATTATGATAAGCCTGACTAACAAGTTCACAGAAATATTGCTTGAAAAACAGGAAGACAAAAACGACATGTTGAACGAAATGAACAAGAAGCTAAGAAAAGACTAAATTAAAAACCTAAATATCTAAACACGCATCTGCTTCCAAATCTGACCAGGCTGACGATTCAAAACAACCCTCTTACGATAAATACTCCTAACCCTCCTACGCGGCATATCCGGCGCACGCTCACGCGGAGCCAACTTAGGAGTAAGACTACGAACTTTCCCCGCAAGAGTTACGTTGCCATGGGTGACCATTCCCATCGACACCTCTCTATATTTCCCGTGTTACACAATGCGCAGACTTGCTTTTAAACATTTCTCAGATGGTGGCGTGCTCGTATTCTAATGGGTTGCGGGGAATAGGCGGCTCGCGCGCTATTATGCTTCACTAAATTCACAAGGGGATTATCCATTAGGGTTTCGTTAAGCCAGTTAGATGCCTGCTTTTTCTAACCTGCTTCTGAGAAAAAAGGCTTAAGGTCTTTCTCTATTGCTTCGAAATCAGGTAGGCTTCCGATGATCACTGGCTCCAATTCCCGTCTCCAGACTGCTCTGATTCTTTCAACATTAACCATAAGCTCTCTTGGGTTAAACTCTTTTCTGTAATATGAGAGTTTCTCGTTTATCAGGTGGATGTCGGGCTTAACCCCGGTTTTAAGCAGGAACCAGAGGTCGTACAGGTCTCTCGGTTTCCCGCGCCGGGTTAAGGCTCTGACTTTCTCTGCAAGAATCTCCTCCGGGCTCATTACTGCTACGTGGAACGGGAGAATATCCGGGTATACTGTTCTTAATTCTTTAACCTCTACTTCCCTCATGATTCTCTCCCTCCTGCTTACTTCAACTCTGACGAAGCATCTCTCAATCTCCTGGGTGAAAAGAGGTCCTTCAACGCCAACCCTGAAGGAAAACGAATGGGGATTGTCTTCAATTATCCTCAGGCTCGCGTTCATGTTTAGGATTTCAAGGTCTTCCCTTATCTCCGCCACCAGCCTCCTCAGGTCGAAATGCTCTTTCAGGGTGAAATCCATGTCTTCGCTGAACCTGTTTAACCCGTGGAAGAATGCGAGCGCTGTTCCACCCTTGAAAACCATTTCCCTTGAGACCCTGGAGTAAATGATTCTTAAAAGAATTGTTTGAACGTAGTTTTTCTCCTGCTGAAACGGTTTTAAACCCGTGACTCTAGCTATTCTCACCAGGGTTTCTCTATCGATCATCCTACTCCAGCACCTCGTTAACGTAGAGTCTCCACTTTGAATCAAACTTGCCGAGGGCCTTAATCGCTGGATTAAGCTTGTAGGGTGTTTTGCTTCTAACTGCTAGATTGGATTTAACGCCGAGCAGGCTGAGCATGTATCCAAGCCTCCTGTTCACAGCCTCCCTCTGAAACCTAGACGCGTATTCAAGGACTTTCTCCACATCCGCATCCCTCAACGCGTTGAAAGTCTCGCTCAACGGGCAGTATCTGGGGAGGTAAAGGGAATCAACTATCGCTTTCTCCAACTCGGCTAAGGAGATGAAGCTGTTCCCCTTCCTCACTTTTTTGAAGCCGAAGATAAGCCTCGGATTGAGTTTGACGAACCTTATCCTCATCCCGAATGCCTCAACGCTTCTTTTCCTCCTCGGGGTTGCAACCAGGATCTCGTTAATCGTCTGAGTAGTCTTCCCGTGCAGGAAGAGGGCTGAGAGAAACGAGATGTAAGACGGATAGGTCAGCTGGGTGGATACGAGGAAGGGGTCGTCGTAAACAGTGAACCTTCCCTTCTCCACCTTGTTCACCAGCCCCTTTTTCACCATTCTGTTAAGATAGACGTACGCCGTCTCCCTGCTCCACCCGGTGATCCTCCTCAGGTCGGTGATTGTGAAGACCGCCGTCGAGCTCTGTCTCAGCCTCATTAAGACTCTCTCCAGGCTCACGGTGTTGAAAGGCATCCTGTATATTTAAGTGTTTTATCCTTAACAAAAAAGTTAAGAATAGAACCACAATTTATACAAAAATTCTGTAATAGGGCCTTCCGCCATCCCGTTGTTAATGACATGTATGTGAGCAGCGCCCTCGTTTATCGAGACGGGTGCTTGTAACAAGGCCATGTCTTTTTCCGTGGAGAATCGCGCGCGCCTCTTAGCCACTGTAGATGCAGGGTTTACGGAAACCATGGGTATGGGAATTTTTAAATCAACCGGCTGTAAGAATAATGGAGCATTGGGCGACGTTAAGCAACGCTTCATAGAATCCATCGAGTACCTGAGGAAGCTCGGCTTCTTCGAAGAGTACTCTAACCTGACCTCCGAGGAGATCTTTGAGAAATTGAGGGACAGGAGTATTCTGCTAAAGAACTTGAAAGAAGAGGATTGGAAGAAGGAAAGCGTTTTTGAAATAGATAGGTTCATAGCAACTTCCGATTTTAAGAGGATATGGGGCAGGGATGCGGAGCTCGGATATCTCCCCTCTTCGGAGGATGAGATGAGGTTCTTGAGTGAGTTGGCGGAGATATCGAGAGGCGTTTTCCAGCCGTCGAATATGAGGTGTAAAAAGGACATGTGGGGGGAGAGAATCTGCTTCACATTCAGAGGTAAGGAGCATGAGGTCATGTTCACTTACCGGGAAGATTTCCTTAACATCGAACGCCTCCTCTCTCAGCTCAACAAGGTGATGGAGGGCACTGGTTACAAGTATTACCTCATCGGCTCAGGCGACCAGTTCGCCTTCGTCGTGGTTCTGACGCCGGAGGAGGCCGAGAAGCTGAGGAGGGAGAGGGGCTGGAGGCTCTACGAGTATTAGAATATTCTCTCAGGGATATTTCGATTTGTACTCTTCGAAGCCGTTGAACGTTTCAAGCCAGCTCGTATCCCCACCCAATGCATCCCTCAGCTTCTGCATATAACCGTTGAACGTAGCATCATCCAAAACTTTCTTGCAGAAAACAAGACATACTTTTCTTAATCCATTCTGCTCCATGACATATTTATCTCCCCTTAGATCATTAACGAGGTCATTGAATGCTATGGGATTATTAAACCAAGTCTTATATGAATCCTCATTTCTCCAATATTTCACTTCAACTACTTTATCTGTTTCTACAATGTCCACCCTACGTGGTTTCCCACCTATGTAAACTACATATTGTATTCCCGTAACCTTCGGGGCATCGTGCTCGATTACTAGCCACTCCCCGTAATCCCCTAGATAATTTCTGTCATCTCCTACTCTGCTTTCAACCTCCTCCGCACCATATCCAATGAGCTCGATGTATCTCTCGACAACTTTGTTGATCAATTCCTCATCCTTCATACCGATCCTCCTGAGGTGGTTACACGCTTCTTCAAACGTGATTTTCGGCTCTAGTTTAGGAGAATAGAAGCCTATCGAAAGGATGTTTAAGCCCTCGTTTGTGACTTCCAACCTTGGGCTTCTGGTCGTCGTCTCCATTTTACCCTCTAGCATTGCCACGAGCTTGAGCCTACCATTCTTCATCTCCTCCTGTATCTTCTCAACGGTGTCGCAGCCGAAGATTATCTTGAGGTACGTGAGGAGCGCCGTGTTTTTCTCTCCGCGCGCCTCGACGAATATCCTGTAGTCCTTCCCCTCCTGATAGCTCAGCGTTTTAACTGGGAATACGTATCTATGGCCATGTGACTCCAGCTCTAGATAGCGTATCTCCCCCTCCTCCAGCCTCACGGTTCTCTCCACGCCTCCCTCCTTGAGCACGAGCCCCTCGAAAGTGTTTTTCAAGAGTATCGCGTCAATATTGTCCACTGAGTCTCCATCTACTGATCTTGATACGAGGCTGACTGAACCGTCTTCGTAGAATCGGAGTATAAGCGGGTTTCCAACGCCGGTAACGCTCCTGAGACCTGTTTCCACGGTTATGGCGAAGCCCTTGTGAGTATCCCTCAGCATCTCGTCAGGGTTGAACCTTGACTCTGCTATTTCCTCACCACCTATCTTCAGGCTATTCTTAGCGAAGTCGAGCATGAATATGTTGTCCGCGAAGGATTTCGGAAAGTATAATTCGGGCATGTAGTTAACTATCCGGAGCTTTATCGTTTCCCCTCCCTTAAGGCCGTGCTTCTCCCTAAGGGCCCTCGGAACGTACGCGTAGTCGCATCCCATGGTCTCCATCGACCAGTCTATCTTCTCTATACCGTCACCCGTCTTCACCTCAGCTATGACCCTGTATCGACCAGCCTCTATGTACCTTCCGAGATATATGCGCCCACTGACATCCATTCTTCCATCAATTAGCTCATAGTAGTTCGCGCCCTGTAGTTTCGAGAGGGTCTTAAACGCTATTTCTGGTTCCAGTAAGAATCTCTCTGTTAACGCGGGGTCCTCAAGTATGACCCTAATGGCCTTCAGGCCGTTTTCATCCAGTTCATTGATTTTACCGGTTAGTTCAATAACCTTTTCCAGCGCATCATCCTCAATCCAGTAAATCCGCCGCAGAAGCCCATCTGCACACTCCCTGCTCCTACTGCCTATCTTACGAATGTTTTCGAGAAACGCGTCTAGGTCCTGCTCCCTCAGCTTTCTGAATGTTTCCCCATATATCCTCAGGAGGCTTAGGAATGCTTCCTCACTCAGCCTGAGGCTGCTGGAAACATCCAGGGCTTTACTAAGATACTCGTCTGAATACTTCAGGCTCTTGAGCAGGACGCTTAGCGACTCCTCGTCCTCCCTAACCCTGTTCAGGTAGTCTTCAAGGTTTTCCTTAAGACACGGATTATGCTCTGAGAATGCTAGGAAGGCCGCTATCTCGCCCGCGGTGAGCCTCCCCGCCAGGACGCCGAGGTCCCATATTGGCGGCGTCACCCAGCTGTAAACACCCTTCACGTATTCCTTTATCTTTCCCCTCCATGAGAGAAGCTTCGGCCCTTCGCTGAAGAGCTTGTAACGGATGGACGTGTAGCTGGCGAACGAGGCTGCGGCCCCAACCAGCCTCCCTACTGCCCTCCCCTTCTCATACTCGGTCGCATCCTCCTTCCCTAACGCTACTAGGATGTCTCTTACAGCAACGTCTCCAATAAGGTCTAGCGCCGTACTCTCAACTATGAATCCCTGTTTCTCCTTAACACTGTTCTTGAGGCCCTGTAGGAAAGCGTAGGTACTCACGTACCCGGCGTACGCAGCCCTCTGAGAGAAGCCGTCGAGCATTTCAGCAGCCTCATCCATCTTGACGTAGGCCGCGTGGGCTTCAAGGAACTCCCCGGCGTTTAACGCTGCGCCTGAAATCATCAGGGCCGGTATCAAGCCGGAGGCTAGGAGCTTCTTCACGCAGGCTAGGAGCGAGCCTCCGCCGGTAGGCGCTGCTAGCAAGACCATTATCGTCGTGGTTACGAGTATCCCTGGAAGCTTCTCGTTCACCCCGTCCCAGAAGCCTTTCCAGAATCCTGAGACCATGCCTCCAGCACGGATCCAGAGGAATGCGACAACCCTGTCTCCATGTTTCAAGCGGATCAGGATTGGAGAATACGTGCTTGAAAGCTGGACGATGTTCAGGGGGGTTGAGCCGTAAGCTGGGATGCTGAGCATAACGTTTTCCGGCAAGGCCTCAACCGCGGGTTCCTGAATTATTTCAAGCCTGTAGCAAGTCTCCCTGTAAGCATAGTTCCTGACTAAAACCCCCTTGACCAGTTCTCCCCGGCATGATAGCGGACGGTAGATGAGCTCTATCGTCTTCCCGTGCGGAACACTTGCTGAAGCCTTGTTAAGATCCCACTTCTCAACCCCTGTGTCCTCATACTTGTAGTCATTGTCCTCCCAGCCGCCGTACTTTAGCTGCTCGTAGAACTCGTCGTCAACCGTTACGGTTTCAGACTGGTTGAGAACCTCCTCCTTGAGGAGCTTAACCTCGTAGCCCTTCGGTATCTTTCCAGGCTCTAATCCCTTGTCTTCATCGAGTTGGAAAAGCCTCTTAACCTCATCCTCCCTCAATACCCTTTCGCATAGGAATCCTGGTTTAACGTCGAGAAGCATGTATCTCGCCTCAGGAATCTTCGAAGCCGCCTCCGGGATGCTGCTCGCGTTCTCAAGCTTCAGGGTGAAGCCTTTCGGAGAAAACGGTATTAGGCTGACCCTGTTAAAATAGTTGGAGACGGGGGAAGGAGCTACGTCAATCCTCATCAGGTAGGGCTTAACGTGCGTCGCAGCCTCATACCCTGGGATGAAGACCCTCCTGGTCTCCTCGTATCCCGGAACCTCCACCAGGTATGTTCTCCACTCTTCAGGTGTTACGAGGTTTTCAGTTGAGACGGTGGTTAACGCTGTGTTGACATGCTTCCCGCCCTCAAGGTCGTGGTAGACCGCGGTAACGTTGACCTTAGCGTAGGGGGACAGGAGCCTTGTTACCACGTTTCCCTCCCAGCTGTGCCAGACCCTGCCTATGTTAAGCTGCTTCTCCTCAACGTCGCCTGTTACGAATATCTTGACGTCGTTAGCCTCCTGGCCGCCCGTGTTAACCAGCGTTATCGAAAGGTTTGCGAACTTAGCTAAGACTTGGGCTCCGAGCTCAACCCTTAGCCTCGGGGCCTCCGGCAGCACGTTTACAACATAGGTTACTGTTTTCCCGCCGTTCCAGAACACGATGTCAAGGTTCTTCGGTTCCACGACGGCGAAGTAGATAGTAACCTGGTAAACGCCCGGCCTCTTAGCCCTAAGGTACAGGTAGGAGACGGGGCATCCTGAGCCATACGGGAAGCCTACTGGAGGAGGAGCCCAGGCTTCAAACGCGTCCTCGTCGGAGAAACTTGCGCCAAGCAGAACCCTGAAATCCTTAGCCTCCTGGGGATTCCTTATTTGAGCGCTCACCGTTATTACATCCCCCACCTTAACCCTTGTTTGCGAGAGGGAAGTGTCTACCACGAGGGGATCGTGGGCTGGAAGCAACACCTTGAACTCGCAAACCTGAGACACTACTGTTTCACGCGTCTCCTCGAAGTGGCCGGGTACAGCGATGATGAAGCCTTCGAAGAAGCCTCCTTGAGCAACGTTGGGGAAGAGCCCGATGCTTATTCTAGCAGTCTTGTTGAACGCTTCACCGGTCTTCAGATCCATGAAGGTTAGGGTGTAGGCGTCGGGGTCGACGGCTCTAACTAGGTAGGTTCTCCTCTTAGGATACCTGTGGAGCACGTGGAGGAGGCTTGTCCCGTTGCTCTCGTACTTCACTGAGCCCGCGTCAACATCTCTCCCTTGAACATCAACCACCCTGCAGGGTATCTCTACCGATACGCTTCCATCGTCGTGTTGAACGACTCGAGCCCTACCGTACTCCGGGATTATCGTGTAGTTCTTAAGCTCGTAGCTTACCCGTGCCGGCAGCCTCAGAGTATCGTTGGCATAGATTATTGCTCGGCGAACCTCATCCGTCGAGCTGCCTGTAGAGATTAGTTGGGCTGTGAAAAGCCAGAGCCTCTTGGCGAGCTCAACCGGGAATCCTTCCGGTATAATGAAATTCGCTTCAGTTATTGAGCCGCTCGGTATTCCTCCCTTCTCAAGCTCCTCCTCCGTCTCCCTTAGGGCAGTTGACACATCCTTATCCTCCCCGTGCGCCCTAAGGAGAAACGTGGCTTCGAAGTGCGAGGCTAATATGAGGATTGAGATGATTATGGCCACTGCCTTCTTACTCATTTTTATTCAGCCTCTCCATCTCTTCGAAGCCGGGCCAGCGAGGTTTTCCTCCTCAGGAGGAGGATAGAGAGGAGGACTGTGGAGACCCCTAGGAGTATTGTTAAGAGCCTCGTTGCGTGAAGCTCCCGGGCTAGCCTTTCAGCCTCCTCAGCCTTTTTCAGCCATTTTCCCTCAGAGACCTCAAGCGAAGCCTTCAGGACTGTTGCATCAGCCTCCCTGTTTTCAACCATGCTTCTCAAAGCCTCCTGCTCCAGCCTGGAGCTGTTGAGCACAGTCTTCAGGAGCCTGTTCTCCTCCATCAGCTTAAGATGTTTCGAGAAGAGTTTTTCGCTGAGCCCTATGGCTAGGGTTATGGTCGAGTTTAACGCTTTAACGCTCAGCACGAGCCCAGCTGGCTGCGTGAGGCCAGAGAGCTCTGTCCATGGGACAGTCACCATATAGGATTTCTCTTCAAGCGTCACCTTACAGTCTTCAATCGCTGAGCCTGTTTGCAGAACCGCTTTAACCTCCGTAGCATTGCTCGGAGAAACCACTTTAAAAACTAGCCCGAGGCCTTCTTCCCCAGCGGAAATTGATTCCACAATTATCTCGGCGAAACAGGCTGCTTCCTCCCCCTCAGCCCTCACCATCGCGCTCCCTGCTTCACACCTGCTCATTCTACCCGCATAGCAGTCTATGAGAAAGCTTCTCCCGGAAGCGGTGTCCTCGTCGACAGCTATCCAGAGCTGTGTCCCGTTTGGCTCAAGCATCGGGTAGACGCAGACGTAGAAGTCACCTGTTACGATCATGCTTGGCAAGGGTATTTTAGCCCAATTTAGCGTAGCATTCTTGAAATATTCGGAAACCGGTAGAGAGGCCCTGAAGATTACGTTCAGTTCTTCATCCCTAACCTCAACTATGAAGGGTTTTCCACCCCTGTCTATTATGAAGCCGTAGATCAGTATAGCGGTTATCTTCCATCTTGAAGCAGGAGGACTAAAACTAACAGCCATGCCATTGGGATAGTAGTCACTCCAGAATCCTTCGGCTCCACCGTCATCATAAGCCAGCTCGATGCTCGCGGCGGACGTGTTGACAAATCGGGCTGCTGAAAGGATTAAGATGAGGATTAGCCCAGCCTTCGCGAAGCCCTGGAGGGGAAGAAGGCTACTCAAACAACCGTCCCCCCTACTCCTTCAGGATTTTCTTCTTAATCATCTCGGCGACTGGCGCCGGGTTAACATCCTTGTAGGGCTCTATGCCCGCCTCCGTGATCCTGACTAGGCAGCAGGTCATGGATGGTTTTGAAAGCGATTTCTCCAGGATCACCGCCTTAACATCCTCGCCCAGGCTTGTAGACACCATTCTGAGAATGCTCTTGCTCATGTAGACTAGGTGCTGCCCGCCAATCACGTCGAACTCCCTGGCGCCGAAGCCGGCTTCAGGGTCTATTGGGAAACTCTTCTTATCAATGTGTTCCGCCACCTCCTTCTTAGACTTCTCTTGAAAACTCCTTGCGGCTTCGCTTCTCCGCCAGCTCGTTATTAAGAGGAGCGACTCGTAGCCCGTCGCCATTCCCACGAGAGTGTTGACTTCCAGCGAGAGCTTGCCTTGAAGAATCCTCGCCGTGGAGGCTAAGCGTTGAATAGGCGTGTTCAACAGCTGCGCGTGATAATGGGGAACCAGCGAGTCGACGATTATTAGCACGGGGACCCAGTCGTTCTTATCCACCTCTCTAGGTATTGTCTCGATTATAGCCTTATGCTGCTCGAAGAGGCCGCTGGCCTGGTACATTTTGATCCTTGTCAGCGCTTCCTCCCTGATGCCCCTCTTCAAGCATATTGTCTTCAACCGGTCGGGGTCCCACTCCTCTGTCTTCACAACTATCACCACATCGTTCTCCCTACAGTTCTTCAAAGCCTCAGCCACCAGGGTTAGGGAAATCGTGGTCTTTCCTGTTCCAGGGCTCCCGTAAACCAGGTTTGAAACACCTGTTGGAAGGCCTCCGGTCAGCTCGTCCAGCTGCTTAATACCGCTGCTCAGCTTCCTCATCCTGGTCTCCCCTCCGTGAGAATCAAGAGTTGTCTCTCCCCCTCCTGAACCTGTTTCAGATAGCCCTGTCTCATGAGCGCAGCAAGGGCCCTGAGCCCCTCCGCGCCCAGCGAGGCCCTCGCCTCCTCTATGAACTCGTTCAAGCCGGCTTTTCCACCAAGCTCCTTCAGCATTCCGATTATCCTGGCTCCAGCCTCATAGAGCTCGCCGAGCCCCTCCCTAAGCTCTTCGTCAGGGCTCAAGGCTTTCAAGTCTGGCTTACGGGCTTCCCTCTCCTTCTCGCTAAGGGGCTTGAGAAACATGTTTAAGGGAGCATCTGTGAAACCGTACTCCCCATTCTTACTGAGGATAAGCATGAAGCTGCTTGGAGCATCCTTCTCGAGTACGGGACCAGTTCTCCACGGGTTGGCGGCGTTAGAGGGAGGTGAGAAGGCTATTGAATCAAGGTTCTCCAAAACCCTTTCGGAGACCTGCGACAGGTTTTTCTCAGCGAATATTATCGAATAGCCTTTCCTCTCCAACTCTCCAATTAAGGATTCTTCAACGAATAGCTTCGCATTGTCAAGCCTCCTGTTTCTCGGCCATATCAGGCTCGGATAGCTTACGATTACAAGCGTCCTATGCCTTGGTTTAAGCTGGGTAAGCTTCGCCAATATGAGAAGCGTTGCGAAAGCCTTGTGCGAAGCAACTGTAAACCCGGAGAGGTTGAAGACCATGCTCGACTCCAAGGCATCGCTGAACTCTACTGCTTCCCTTCTGCCGAAGGCCTGCCTCAGGGTTCCGAAGGTGAATGGTTCGAGAGGAGTGTAAACCGATAGCCCGCCCTCCGGGGCTTCGAAGTCAAGCCTTGAAGCAACCTCAGGTATCGTGGTTTCCGATGACCTTAACACATCGTCCAGGAGTGTTTTCGCCACAATGCTCTTCATGTTGAAAGCTCCAAGGCAATAGTCAATTATCTCCACAACCGATTCGACATACTGCTCAACCCTTTCACGATTCGGAGGCTTAATCGGGTTTAAGCCATGTTTCACGACATCATAGTATCTCGTCGCACCTATTCTTGCCACGCAGCTGAACTCATCGTTTAAGTCAAGGAGGATTACCTTCGCGTCCCTAAACACTTCTTGAAGCAGGTATACTAGAGCAGCCTTGAAATTGCTGCCGGCTACGCCTATTCTCACAGACGCCTCCAGCAAACCTAGGCTCTGCTCAGGCTTAACCCTCATTTCAGCACCCTCACCCCCTGTTTGGAAACTAGGACAGTCCTCTTCTCGAACGCAAGCCCCCTGGCTGGTAGGAACGATTCAACATGCTCCTTTCTGCAGCCCATGAGGATGACGTTGTCCGCTTCAAAGCCTGAGCATACCCTTGGCTTCTTCAGCGTCAGTATCTCAATCGGGGCGTTCGCACCAAGGTTTCGAGCATGGCCTCTAAACCAGATGGCGGCTACTGGTTTAGACAAGGGTTTCTTAAGCAGGGCTTCACCAGAGGGCTCGTCGGCGAAGACTACTTCCATCCCACCGTTACACCTGTAGGTTTCAACGGGCTTCTTACGCAGCCTGCTCCCGGTAGGCCTGAAACCCTTCTCAACCAGCCTCCTCTTCACCTCATCCCCAGTCCTCCCCTTAACGTCAACTATGATGATCATCGTGTTCCTCCTCAACTGCGAGAGGCATAGCTGGAGGGCAAGGTCCTCCGCGCCCTTCTCCTCACCGACTATTAGCAGCCTCCCCGCTAGCCGACTAGGGTTTAGATCAAGCAGCTCCGGGGCAGGGTTTACGTATGGCTTCAGAGACAACCATTCTTCCAAGGCTTGCCGTATATCCTGCCCGGAGCCTGGGCCTGCTTCAATCAGAGTCTTCTTAAACTCCTCAAGAGCCTGAGGATTATCGGAGGCGACTTCAACCTTCATTAACCCCATGCTGGGCTTAGCCTCGCAGAGTATAGCGGTATTACTCGGTAAGCTCTTACCGACGGTCTCTACGAAAGAAGACAGGCTTCCCTTGAACTTAAGCGTCTGGCGATGCTCAAAGGACTCTATAAAGGCGTCTTCAGGGAGCCTCATGCGGAGCCTCGCCCTCCCCCTTAAGACCCTTAGTAAACCGCCTAGGCTAAACCCGTGGAGGAAAGCAACTCTAGGGACTGGTGCAAGGGACAGGAGGATCGCGTGGTCTTCAGGTATGATATGCTCCTCTTCGCACACTATCCTTAGCCTGCTTAGCCTAATCTTAGAATTCGGGGATTCGCGCGTAAAGAGGATGAGGCATAGGAACGCCGCTATGAAACCTATTTGATTATAATACTTGATGTGGAAGAGGGCTGATAAGAGTGCTGCCACCAGCCAGATCAGCAGGAAGGAGAATCCTCTTTTAAAGGCCGTTCTAAAACTTTCCTTAAAGTACTTTCTCGGAAGCAAAAGGGATATTGTTAAGAACGCCATCACCGCTATGGCGATTAGGCTCGTTAAGCCTCCGAGGTCTAAGCTGAGGAAGTGTCCAATAGAATCTAAAAGGCTCTTAACCAGGCTTCCTGACAGAAGTATTGCACCAAGCTTCAGGACGGTCTTAACGATGCTCATTCTCCATCACGTATAGAAGTATTGTGAAACGTATATTTATAACATGAGGTAAGCGAAAATTTCCGCTTACCTTTGGTCAAAAATTTACCAACGGAAGATTTATATCCACCGTTCTCAGCCAGCTCGGGGAGCGGCGTTTAAGCACGAATTCTCCGGAGAAATCAGGCTGTAGAGGCCACTAAAAGCGTCGACACGCATCATGATGACACGTTGGAATTTTTCACTTACCAGCAGGTAAACATTCGCTTACCCCAGGTAAACGTCTGTTTACCTTATTCGGCATTTTATAGTAAAACTGCTTTGGTTTCAAATCCTCACCCCCTTTCTCCTTAAATCCTTAAAAGGCTTGGGCACTTTTTAGAGATGTTGCCAAACGAAGGCGAGAAAATCGAATTTGAGCCGGAGAGGCTCAACATGATAAAGGCTGCAGCTGAACCCCACAGGATGAGAATATTGGTAGCACTGCTGGAGAAAGAGGGCACTATTACATCGCTATCCAAATCCCTCAATTATTCCAAACAGCTCCTAATCCACCACCTGGGGGTTCTTGAGAAGAACCGGCTTGTTTTGAAGAGAAGGGTTGAGAACGCTGAGGTCTACAGTATCAGTGAAGCCGCCAAGATTATAGTTTCAGAGGTCTTGAAAATCCATTCAAGAATGGAGGAGGTGGAGAGCCCTAGGGTGGCCGCGGGCGCTGAGACGCGCGTGGTTACCGAGCCGGCTCTTAGAAGGACAGACTCCTTCTTGAAACTCATGCCCCTAATCATCGGAGTATCCGTAGCACTATTCGCATCCGTCAGAGGGGTTCTGGAGGGGCAGCCCCTGTGGATCCTCAGCGGAACCCTTGTCGGCGTCTGCCTCTACGTGATCGTTTCAAAGCTCATCCGGCACGCTTTAACCTCATAGCTATGGATAACGCGGGAGGAACAGGTTAACACGTTTTAACTTAAGCCGGAAGCTTCTTACACGCTTCCTCAATATATTCTTAAAAAGAATTTCTCGTCATCGTCAAAGAATAATGGCAAGTTTTTTAAATTTGTACGCAAAGTGTTTTCCCACGAGCTAAGAGGATTAAAATGACCCTAATATCATTCCCCCCGGCTTCGCAAGGGGATGGTGAATCGAAAGCTAAACCGCTCCGTAGACTGTTGTTTGCCATCGTTTTCAGCGTAATCTTTTGTTCCAGTAATTTTTACGGTTGTAACGCGTCTTGGAGTGGGAGGGGCGTTATGCTTGTTGCAGAGTATACTCTGAGGTATACGGTAAGGGTGACGTGCAGCGGAAAATATTATCCCGGCAGAACCTCTATACGCGTGGAATTGTTCGACGTGCCCCTGCAAACCACCAGCCAGCAAGTGCAAACAGTGCTGCAGCATGGTGGAATAGAAACTATAGATGGTCGGGAGGCTTGGGTTATAGAGACTACGAACATTTATGCGACGAATGTTTTCACCGGTACTTTCATCGTCAGAGTAAACTTAACCACTCCACCCGTTCCAAGCCAGCCTCCGCTGCCGGTGGGCGGCATGAGCGAGTATCTTTCGCCGGACGAATACGTTACGCTTCATTCCGAGGTCGTTAGTCAAGCGGAGCAGCTGGCAACCGGTATAGGGAGTATTCCTGAAGCAGTGGCGAGATTCGTTGAATGGATAAGGAAGAATATAGCGTACGACGAGGAGGTTGGGCGCGAGGCACTGTTGACGGATGCTCAAGTATTCGATTCTCGCGCCGGGGTTTGCGACGAGTTCTCAACGCTCTTCATAGCCTTTTGCAGGGCAACGGGGATTCCGGCGCGCCGCGTCCTAGGGTACGGTCTTAACGTGGCGGATCCGAGCCAGCTCCTTTACAGGGATGTCGGTGGATACCTGCACAGCTGGGCTGAAGTCTGGGTTCCAGACTACGGTTGGCTAAAGGTGGATCCGACATGGGGCGACATTGGGGATGCGCGCAGGATCGCGACGAGTAGGAAATACGGTGAGCCTCCCCTGCGATACAAGTTGAGAAACGCTCCCCCTGGGTTCGCGATAACGGACGTTACTTACAGCGTGACCCTGACCGGCTTTAGGCTTCTCGACTACGTTGACACGCCGGTCGAATTATCAGTGGAAGAGCTGGGGGACATGCGGAAGGTTAAGGTTGAAAACAACTCGACAATCCCCCTATTATGCAACGTAACGGTCAAAAGGTTGGATGAGGAAACCTATAGTTGGCGACCCGACTACTCTCGAATAATTTTCCTGAACCCCGATGCGTACTGTTTCCTCAACTTGAGCAAAGAAAACTCCTACTGGGTTCACAGTGTTCCCGGCGGAGGCTCTCTAATACTAAGAGTCTACTCTGTTTCAATATCGGGGTTGGTTTTCATAGTCGATGGCAGGGAATACAGGGGTTCGGCAACCTTCCGCTGGAGTGAAGGCTCCTCTCACAACGTCTCTGTACCACAGGTTATCGAAGAATCGGAGGGTAAGAGACATGTTTTCCAAGGTTGGAGCGACGGCGACTCATCATCGTCAAGGATCATAACGGCTAGGGGTTCAGGCTCGTATCACGCATACTTCAAGACACAGTGTCTCTTAACAGTCAACTCCGATTACGGGGCTGTATCGGGTTCAGGCTGGTATGATGAGGACTCCATCGTCGTAGTTAGGCTCATCCCCCCTTTAGGGCTCGCCGAATTCCCATACGTCTACGTGTTCAAGGGATGGGGTGGCGACGCGTACGGTGAAAGCCTCGAAGTGAAGGTCACTATGGATTCTCCAAAGGTGTTAATAGCGAGATGGGAAAAGACTCTCAGCCCGGTGTTCTACGCGATTCCAGTGGGAATTATTGCAGCAGCGATTCTCACGCTATTCTTGAGGAAGAGAACAAGGTCCAACATCTCCCCCACTTAAACCCTCTGCCCAATTCTCCTTAGCGTGCCCTGAAAAAGGGACGGAGTATTTTTCTCAGACATAGTGCGGAGGCAGGACGCTGAAGGTATCGGTGGCACAACGCCCCTGGGTTTAAGCCATTCATACCGTCGGAGCATGGTGTAGTATTTTTTTGCGTCGAGAAGGTTTTTCAGATGACATAGCGTGCAAGCTCCAGGGTGGCGCTTCAAAAGGATTTCACGAGGAAGACGGCGTCGACTCCTACTTTTAACTTTTTAAGCATGTTTGCACGCGGTAAACCATGCGTATCCTCAAACAGGAGGATCTGGAGAAAATTGGTATAATCGCCAGCGATTCGAGTGAAACCAGGGCTAGGCTCCTCCTGGAGGAGGAGAAGGAGCTTAAGGTTAAAGCTGAGGAGATCGTGGTGATCGATACTCCAACGGGGGAGGTGCTCGGAGTCCTTAGAAGCGGAAGCGGGGTTAACGAGGCTCTCAGGGCAAACGCCTACAGGCCTAGCGTAGCTTACGCTAAAAGGGGAGGAGTCCCCTCTGGAGCCAGGGAGATATATACTTTCGAAATAATGGTGATAGGGGTTTTGACTGAGAACGGGGTTGAGCAGAACCGGATGATAATACCTCCTAGGAGCAGCGTCTACATGTTTAAGCCGGGCGCCTCCAATCCTCTTGAACACGTTGCGAGAAGCAAGCCTGTTGTCTGGAACGCTTGTCTAGAGGGCCATGAGGATTGGAGAATACCTTTCGACAGCTCCTTCCTACCGTACCATATCGGCGTGTTCGGCGCAACCGGGAGCGGTAAGTCTTGGCTGACAAGGTTTGTCCTGGTCCCTGTCCTCCTGGAGTCGGGCTTCAAGGTTCTGATTCTAGACTGGAGTGGCGAGGATTATGCTCCATACTATAAGGATAAGGCGATCCCCATCTCCCACCTTAAGCTGGACGAGGAGGCGGTGGTGAGATACATAGTTGAGAAGGCTGAGCACTTCGGCTACACTGGGCAAGCTAGGGATTCAAACCCTGTAAGGGAGGCTCTGGAGGACTATGTCTCAAGAAGATGGGGTGAGATAAGCCAGAAATCCCCCGAGGAGATCTTCCTAGACATGAAGAATTATTTGGAGAACAGTGTTAAACAGTCTTTGACGAGAGAGGATTTTAAGAGGGCTGCTCTACGCCGGCTGGAGTACGGTTTCAAGAAGCTTAGGCCAATAGACCTGGAGGCCGTCAGGGGCTCGTTAAGCATAGAGGAGCTGGTGGAGGATTTGAGAAGGGAGGAGAAGGGTCTTAGGGTTGTCGACATGAGCCTGGTGGGGAGCGACGAGAAGCTCTCCTTCTTCAACTCTCTCGCAAGATTCCTGGAGGAGGGGATGGAGCTGGGGGAGTCGCTCGGGATAGCGCTCGTGATAGACGAGGGCCCGCAATACGCCCCGTGGGAGCCCAAGGGAATACAGTACGAGTCCACCGAGCACATTAAGAATCTGTGCGCCCTGGGCAGGAAACACAGGCTTTGCATCATCCTGATATCTCAAGGGATAGCTGGAGACATAGGCATTAACGCTGCTGTAAGAAGGAATCTTAACACGCAGTTCTTCGGAGCCCTTCACCCGCTCGACATGCAGGAGGCTGACAACTGGCTTAAGCCCTACGGGATTCAGAGGGAGTATCTCCTCTCGCTGAAGCCGGGCCAGTTCTACTTCGTGGGGAAGGCAAACCCGTCGCCAATACCACTCCTAATATCTTTCAAGCCGGGGAAATGATGCAGCATGTCTTCTGAAACAGCGTGGAGCAAGCTCCCCATAGATCTTCAGGAGCAGTTCTACGAGAGGGCGGAGAGGGAGGCGCGTAGGCTTACAAGCGTCATACGGGATTTAAGGTCTAAGATAGAGCTGGCCAAGAATAGGCTGGAGCCATACCTACACAGGTTGGAGTTCAAGGCCTCCGGGGATTTCTCGATAGCTGCTGTCGACGGCTCCTTCTCACCCAGGCCTGCTGAAACCATTGGGGCAAGGTTCACAGTGTACTCAGCAGGTTTCATAATGGTGAAGGGTAGGGAGATAGTTAAGGAGGGTTTTTTCTCTGGAGGAGTGCGCCACGATCAGGCTCACAGCAGGGAGTTTTCCAGCGCTGTCCTACACGTGCAGGAATCCTTTTTGGAGAGGAGAGCCGCTTTAGAAGCCTTGAAGGAGAACCCTGACCTGCTGCTTCTAGACGGGAGCTTCCTAGGGTTCGCTTATTCTCTTTTCAGGGTTAGGAGAGTAGTCCCGGTTCCCCAGTGGATAATCGACATCGCTAGGGAAACCTTGGAGGCTACGGAGAAGCTGCTTGACTCCGGGAGGTGCGCCGGCGTTGTTAAGAGGGGGAGGAGCAGGGCCATAGGAGGCTGGTTGTCAATGGAGGAGGGGGTTAAAAGCCCTTTGACAGACTGCCTGGATAAGCAGATTCTACACTACCTTATGAAGCCTCCTTCAATCCTCAACTATAGGGAGCTTTTGAAGCAGCCGGGCCTCCAGAGGGCCTACAGCAGGGTTAGCGAGCTGCTGGGCCGAGGGGGTTTAAGCCCCAAGGATGCTTTCGACCAGGCTAAGACGTGGGTTGTTGAAAGCCTGACGAAGGCTTTAGACGTTTCTTATGAAACGGCCTTGAGGCTTGAATCCAGGATAAACAGGGTTCAAGTAAAGGTTAGTGCCGAGAACCCTCCCTTCGAGCTTGAAGTACCTGTTGAATCCGAGGATAAAGTGTTGAGCATCCTCTTCTCAAGCGTTGACAATTTTAACATGGCGACAGGCCTGCCCCTCGCAATAGACCTTATTGATGAAAGCGTCACGCTGCCAGCTGAATTTACGAGGGAGTTCGTAAGGGAGGTTGAGGCCAGGATCGTTGGTTCCTACGATGGGGATCCTGAGGAGGTAAAAGGGTTTTTCACAGCTATGAATCCTCAGAAGGAATTTTAGCCTTTTATACTTGGTTTTATACGTCTATGCGTTGGAAAGCCTTATTCTTGCACATGGGGATTGCGACGGGGTTTGCGCAGCCTCAATAGCTCTAGCAGCAAGGAGGAATGCTAAAGTAGTTTTCACAAACCCTGCCGGCCTTCTTTCAGAGCTCAAGTCTATCGAAGCCGGGAGCATCATAATACTGGATGTAGCGTTGACTTCGAAACATAAGGATGAGATAGCCTCAGAGTTTAAGAGGCTTGGCTCGAGGAACGAGGTTGTCTACCTGGATCACCATCCTCTCCCCCAGGGATTAAGAGTGAGTAGGCTGCCTGTTAAGACGCTTAAAGGAGCTAGGGGGGCCTGTGCGTCTGAGCTCGCCTACGCTTATTTTAAGGATGACTTGGAGCCTGAGATGAGCAGGGTTGCGATCTACGGTGCGATAGGCGACTATAGTGATGACACGCCGGGGGTTAGAAGGATGCTGGAGAAATGGGATAAGAGGCAGCTCTACTTGGAAGCCGGGATCCTGGTGGCTGCTCTGGAGGGTGTTAGAAGGAGGGATTTCGATTTCAAGAGGAGCCTCGTCAACTATCTTTCTGAAAACAGGCTTCCAAGCGCCGATAGAAGCCTTGTTGAAACTGCCGTACGAGAATCCGAGAGGGATGAGGAGATGCGCCGCCTGGTGAAGAGCCTGGTTAAGACCCGTGGCAAAGTATCTTACGTTGTTAACGTGGAGTGGTCGCTTGGGAAGGCTGCGACCTACGCTAGGGCTTACGGTGGCACGATAGTCGGGGTTGCTGCCGATGAACAGGATGGGAACATTGATCTGAGCATCAGGTCAGTGGGGTTAAGGAGCCTCCACAGGGTCGTGTCGAGCGTCGCCGGGGCGCTCGGGGGGATCGGCGGTGGTCACGCTAACGCTGCCGGAGCAAGAATTCCACGGGGAATGCTCTCGGAATTCATAAGTATGCTTGACGAAAGGCTTGGGTGATCTCGGCCGCCTCTGCCACAGCCCGTTTTTCCATAAGCTGCTTGGCTAAAAGTTATATTTCAGAAGCCCCAGTAATACTGGCGGATTTGAAAAGCATAGTGTTGCTCCATCTCGCGGCTGCACTACTGGTTTACACCGCTATACCGTGGTTCACCGTTTACACGTCAGCCGGCGGGGCTCAGTACACTAGGGTCTTCTATCCTTTGAAGGACGCGGTGGTCTACGAGGATGATCCTGACCGTAATTTCGGCTTCAACTGGGAAATAGGGGTTAATTACATGGAGGGTTTCCGAGACCGTTCCTTCATAATGTTCGATTTAAGCAGCATCCCTCCGGGTTCAATAATTGTTTCCGCCTTCCTAAACATATACATGTATGATCCTCCTGATGTGAACAGGAGTCTAGCATGCTACCAGGTTACTGAAGGGGACTGGAGGGAGGACAGTATTACTTGGAGAAACCAGCCGGCTGCAAGCCTATTCGTAGCGTCGGTTTCAACAGGCGATAAGCCTAAGTGGCTTAAGCTGGACGTTAAGAGCTCTCTCGTAAAATTCGTCTCCGGGAGCCACTCTGGCTACGAGCCTAACTTCGGCTGGATGCTGAGGGATTACGCTGAGGGCACGGGTTCAGCCAGCCACCCGTTCTGGATGTGCTCCAGGGAGCATAAGGATTCGAGCAAGCATCCCTATCTTGAAGTAAAATACTCTCCTCCCCGTCTGGACCTGGTTCCCTCCGGAGACTCCATGCAGGCCGGGGGCTGGGTTAAAATGAGGGTCTACAGGGAGACGGCTGCTGGTGAAAGGATTACTCGCGACCCCCTCAGGGTTAGGCTTGATTCAAACTCGAACTCGACGAGTAGAAAATTCTCCTTGACGCAGGGCGGGGATGCGATAACAGAGTTGACAATACGTGAGGGCGCGACTTTCGCAGACTTCTACTATTACGAGGAGAAGGCTGGAACATGGAGTGTAAGCGTTAAAGCAGTGGACTACCCTGACTATGTTGGCGACGCTGAAACCCTGAGGGTTACTCCCGGCCCGTTAGAAGGCTTCGAGTTTGAAACAATAGGTTCTCCTAAGCAGGTTGCGATTCCTTTCCAGATAACCATTATCGCGCGCGACATTTACGGGAATGTCAAGACTGATTACAACGGTGTTAACACTCTTTCAGACACGACTGGAACAATTAGCCCTAATAAAACCGGGGTATTCGCGAACGGGAAATGGACTGGCACCGTAACCATCAGCAGGATAAGCGGAAGCGTAAGGATCACGACCACAGGCCTGGGTAAAACAGGCGAGAGCAACCTGTTTCAAGTTACAGCAGGCCCTCCCGCGAAGCTCGTGATCGAGCCAAGTAGCTTCAAGATGGCTGCGGGCATAGTTTACCAAAGCCTAAGATTATCTCTGAGGGACGTTAAGGGTTTTGAGGCGAACAACACGTTAAACGTGGCCGTGAGCCTTTCAACATCCTCGCCCCAGGGTGAGTTCAGGCTCCCCGGAACAGCTGCGAGGATAACGAGCGTTACGATTCCAGCGGGCTCCAGTACCGTCCAAGTGGACTACTTTGACACCATGGTTGGAAACCATACTTTAACAGCCTCCGCCATAGGCTTCACGTTCAAGGCGAACGTTACTGTTCTCGTCGACAGGCTTCCGCCCGCCACGCTGATAACGATCAGGGGGCCGAAGCACGAGGCTAATGGAACCCTCTACGTCTCAGGTTCAACACTCCTCTTGTTCACGGCTGAGGATGATTTGAGCGGTGTTAAAAAAACATTTTACAGGGTTGACGAGAACCCTTGGGAGGCTTACAATACTGCCTTCACGCTTTCACCCTATTCTGAAGGCAGGCGTGAGATAAGGTATTACAGCGTAGACAGGGCTGATAATGCTGAGGCGGAGAGGAAGCTAGAGCTATTCCTGGATAAGTCTCCCCCAAGCGTCAAGGAAGCATCCCCATCCGGAAGATTCTTTTCAAGCTCCAGAACCATCTTTCTAATAGTTAAGGCTGCCGACCCATCAGGGGTCAGGGATGTTGAGCTGACCATAGACGGCATCCCGCACGGGTTCATGGTTAAAAACGGTGACAGGTATATTAAGTCTGCGAGCTTAAGCGAGGGAAGCCACAGCTGGAGCATTAGGCTGACTGACAATTTGAACAACTCGGATGTTTACAGCTATTCGTTCACGCTTATCATTGACACTAGGCCTCCATTAATCACAAGCCTCACGGGGCCTTCAAACCCTGTTTTCGGGGAGGCGGCTACAGTAGTGTGCACTGTTTCCGACGAGCCTTCAGGCGTTAGAGAAGTCTACCTCTACTACTCTACGGATAAAGGGTCTTCATGGGTTAGGACGGTGATGACTCTGGAGGAAGGCCTCTACAAGGGTTCAATACCTTCCCAGTTCTTCTTCACAGAGGTCCAGTACTATGTTGAGGCTGTTGATAACGCTGGCAACAGGTTTCAGACAGGGTTTTCAACATACACTGTCGGCATACCCTTATGGCTCTACCTGCTGGCCATATCCCTAATCGTCATCCCGCTGGCCGCATCCTTTTTAAGAAGGATGCTGGCGAGGAGGCGTCCCCCTCAGCTGGAATACACTGCCTCGGGAACAATGACGCGGTAAGTCAGGAATGCTTACCAAGCCATGCTTCCTCCTCCCCGGCCATATTCATGAACAAGCGTTCACGCTCAACGGTTAACCAGGGTTTCGGAAGCCTGTTTGGAAAAACTTGGCCGAGGGCGGGAACAGCGTAGCCTCTGCACACTTACGTGAGAAAAAATAGGGAACTGTTGTCTAAAGCAGGTTTCTTATCAGCTCTTTCTCCGTCACTATTCCGACGGTTCTGCCCCCCTTAACTACAACGATCCTCCTTATCTCCTTCTCCTTCATCAGCGTTATCGCTTTAAGGATGGATGCCTCCGGGTCTATCGTGACAAGAGGCTTGCTCATTATCTCTCTGCAAGCAACCTTCTTGGGATCCTTACCCTCCATTAAAACCCTCCTTATAAGGTCTCTCTCAGTCACTATCCCCTCAGGCCTACCCCCTGACTCTATCACAACAGCCCCCACCCCGTGACTCATCATCTTGCTTGCCGCTTCAAACACCGAGTCCGTTGGAAGAACGCTGACAACGGGAGAAGACATAACGTCCCTGACTTTTTTCTCCTCCTTCTCCGAGGACAAGCATCCTCCCCTCATAGATTATTACACGGCTAGGGTTAAAAATCTTTAAACCCGCAGGCAAACCGCTTAATGCTGACAGTAGAGCCATATTAACAGCTTTTTTAAGCGGCAGTAAGGCTTTTATGCGCGGGTCCTATTGCCCTCAGGGTTGAAAGGCCCAAAGATAGTTTTCATCGGAGCGGGCAGCGTTGTTTTCGCTAGGACCCTGATCTCAGACATTCTCTCCTACCCTGCGCTCAGAGAGTCTGAACTATGCCTGATGGATATTGATGCGGAGCGGCTTAAAATGATATTTGAGCTCGCGAAAATCATGACTTCAAAACACGCTCCCAGCGTTAGAGTAAGCAGCACGCTTAACCGGAGGGAGGCTCTCGAGGGCGCTGACTACGTC
Source organism: Candidatus Brockarchaeota archaeon (assembly GCA_017601225.1). Taxonomy (GTDB): domain Archaea; phylum Thermoproteota; class EX4484-205; order EX4484-205; family JAAOZP01; genus JAAOZP01. The sequence continues at coordinate 81,765 of JAFNIX010000007.1, forward strand.
ATAATAATGATACAGGTGGGTGGGCTTAAGGCGTTTGAGAAGGATATCTATATTCCTCTTAAATACGGTGTGAACCAGGAGGTTGGAGACACTCTGGGGCCAGGCGGTGTTTTCAGAGGGTTGAGAACAATACCTGTTCTCATCGACATATGCAGTGACATGGAGGATCTCTGTCCTGATGCTCTGCTGATAAACTACGCGAACCCTATGGCGATAAACTGCTGGGCTATGAACAGGGCGACGAGAATAAGGAACGTTGGGCTCTGCCACAGTGTTCAGGGGACTGCTATGCAGCTTTCAAGCTACATAGGCGTTCCCTACGAGGAGGTTTACTACTGGGTGGCTGGCATTAACCATCAAGCCTTCTTCCTGGAGTTTAAGCATCTTGGGAAAGACGCTTACCCGCTGCTGTGGAAAGCCATGAGGAAGCCGGATGTCTATGAGAAGGATAAGGTTAGGTTCGAAATGATGAAGGCCCTCGGCTATTTCATAACGGAGTCGAGCCATCATCTTGGAGAATACGTTCCCTATTTCAGGGTGAATGAGGAGAGGCGTAGGAAGTACTGCGAGCCGAGATGGTTCTACTACCAAATATGTCAGGAAGCATGGAAGCCTCATTACGAGCATATAATGAGGCAGATCTCCGGTGAGGAACCGGTTGAAGTGAAGCGTTCCCACGAGTACGGGGTTATGATAATAGACTCCATGGAGACAGGGGTAATCCGTAGGATAAACGGTAATGTTGAAAACACGGGTATTGTAACCAACCTGCCCTATGGGTGTTGCGTGGAGGTCCCGTGCTTCGTCGACGAAGGCGGGCTTCACCCCTGCTATGTCGGTGATCTCCCCCCGCAGTGCGCCGCGTTGAACAGGACCAATATTAATGTTCAGGAGCTGGCGGTGAAGGCTGCTCTCGAGGCTGACAGGGAGCTTGCTTACCAAGCGGTATTGTTCGACCCGTTGACGGCCGCGGTTTTGACTCCTGAGGAAATCAGGAAAATGGTTAACGAGATGTTTGAGGCTGAAAGGGAGTGGCTTCCACAATTCTACAAGTGATGGTTTAGCTAAAAATTACTCCTACTCAGGATTATTCCGGCCTTGAAAAAACTAAATTTTTTCCAACACAAAAATATGGGGATATAGCCCGCCTGTTTCAACAACTCTTTCATGCACCAGCTTGAACCTCTTCGTCTTGAAAACAATGCTTCGGAATGCGGTTGCCTTAAGGCTTATCACCGCGATCCTGCCATCTGGCTTAACTATTTTTGAAGCCGAGTTGAGGAAGCGGAAAAATGTTTCTCTAAGGTTCTTCTCCCTCCCCATCCGGATCCCGTAGGGAGGGTTCGTCACCACTCTGTCTATGGTTGAATCATAATAGTCTTCAAGCCTCCGAGCGTCAGCAATCCTGAAGGAAACATGTTTCTCAACACCGGCTGCCTCAGCGTTTCTCCTCGCCCCCTCCAGAAACCTGCTGTTAATATCGCTGCCGAAAATAGTTATCCTGCCGTCCCAGACCTGGGCCGCCTCTATAGGGATCGTGCCGCCCCCGCAGAAGGGGTCCAGAAGAACATCACCCTCCCTGACGCCCGCTATCCTCAGCATCCCGTAGGCTAGCGGCGCCTTTATTGCAGCAGGATGGTTAAATGGCCTTTCAAACCTCTTGTGTAAAGACTCCCTTGTCAACTGAACCCCCACGTAGCATTTACTCCCTATCACGTCGCAGACAATGTTCACGTCGAAGTTTTTCAAGTCGACCTTCCTACCGTATTTCTCAACCAGGGCTTGCCCCGCGTGCTTCTGAACTTGAACGGAGGTGAAAGCATGCTCGCCTATTCTCTGACACGTAACCCTAAAGGTTTCAGCACCCTCCAAATCCTCTATTTCAATATTCTTCAACCCGTTGTAAACGTCGAGCAGGCCCTCCTCCCCGGTTCTTATTTCTAAGACAGAAACGTGTTTCACAGCGTGGTATATTGAGCGCAGAGAGAAAACCTTGGCCAGTTTCTCCTCACCGATTTCAACGCTAATCCTGCCAGGTAGACTGTGAAACCTTGATGCTCTCGCCTCTAAAACCTCTTCGACCTCTTTCTCAACTATGTCCTCAATACCCGGGTTTGTAGTGAGCAGAATAATCAACGCGTTAACATCAGCATTTTCCCGCGCCTTAAAAGCTTTATTTATCGGGGGGATGCGGCGTACGCGCTAAAGCTTTTGAAGCGTCTTCTCTTGAAGGCTAGGTGTCAGGGGCGCTGATTTTCTCCGCGAGTTTAAACGCGTCGTGGAGCCTGGAGACTCCTTTAAGCGATTCCTCAGCTATGTGGAACACGTTTATCCTCGACTCTTTCAGGAGAATATGCCATCCTGAAGGTTCAGACTTCTCCCATTTGCCTCCGAGGTTCCTGACTAATACTTCTCCCAAGTAGCTGCCGGTCATGAGCACAAGCCTCAACAGTATAGTGCTGTACGTGTTCTCCTCATCCTCCATGTCCACATCCTTGAAAAGCTGCTTGGGCCAGTATGCGTCAATAACCCTGTCGAGTTCGACAAGCGAGCCCGGAGTATAGTCTATCGGCTTAAGCATCATGCTGTAGAACCATTCAACGCATTCTGCTGAGCAGTGTTTGAAGAAGGCTGGTCCAGGCTCAGAAAACCTATTCTCGTCCGCCACTATCTTTCCATCCTCCCCCCGCTTATAATAGGTGATTTCAAACTCCTCCTTACCGGAGGCCTCAACCCAGTTTTCCAAATACTTGTCCACCAGCTCCCAGTCTGTTTCACCGGAGTCGAGCCCGCAGTCTTCGAAAAGCTGCAGCTTCAAGTATTCTGCGGTGAACAAGGCGTCCCTAGAGTCTTGCCGCGACCTAAGGTTGCTTATTATCAAGCCTATTTTCGAAAGCCTGTCTTCGCCAAGCCTGGAGTCAAGCAGCCTCTTAGCCATCGCGAAAATAGAGCGGAACAGGAATGCTTTTTCAGCAGCATCCGTCGCTTCCTCCACGGAGTCGTTAATCCAATCGTAGAAGACCGTGGCCAGCCTTATTCTATCCTCGTCGCCGGACTCCATTACTTTAGTGAAATAATCTCTATACTCCTTCATGATCCCGGTTAAAACCGGCTTACCCTCTTCTTCCTCACCCATTAGTTAAGATGCTTGGCTTAAGCTTAAAAACCTTAGCCTAAGATCCCGGTAAAACGAGGGGTCTGGCGCTTGTTCTAAACACGTGCTCTAACCTTAGCCGTCTGCTGTGCAACCTGACGCCGAGCGTAAAGCTTCGAAATCTCCTCCATCAGGGTCTTCTCCTTCTTGCACAATAACGTGTAAGCATCCTGGCCTATGACAACGTCCTTCTTCTCCCTTATCTTCTTAAGCTCGGCCTTCAGGTATCTGAGCAGCTCCTCCTCACTCTCGCTCCAGCTCAACCAGTAGACACCTCCATGGAAACGAGGGGTCTGGGGCTAGACGAGCCTCTATCATCCATACGTTTTTTTACACTCGTCATTGTCACCTTTTCGACCCCTCCCCCCACCCCTCTATGTTTTTTAACACCGTCCAAATATTTAAGCTTTTTCCCTTGTTTAAAAACCCTTAAACCCTTTTAAACCGAAATGAACTGAAATGAACTGATTTAAACCGAATTTAAAGTTCAATCCAGCTATTCTCGCAGAGCCGGCTCTGAGAAGGGTTTAAAGAACACCTTAAAAACACGGTTTTGATGAAAACTTTTTTAGTACAAGGCTGAAACCGCCAGAAGGATTAACCCGTAAAAAGTTAGTGTCACCACTATCTCTACTGTTTTCTCAGGGTAATCTTTTTTGAAAAACAGTTTAACCGGTGTCCTCAGCACCCTGCCAACCGGCTTGGTTAAGGGAAGCATGAAGGGGGTTCTAGACCTGTAGTCAGCGTATTCCGAGCCGTGTTTCCCAAGCATATCCTTCTCCTCCCGCAGAGCTATCCCGATGATTATCAGGGCTGCGGCAACCCAGAACAACGGCGGCGGCGCGAAATACCCTCCTCTAGGAGGTGTGAAAACATACTTGTCGTAAACCAGCAGCCCGTAGCTCCAGGCTAGGAAGCTTAAGTACTGAGGGTGCCTCGAATACTTGTAGACCAGCATGTCTGCGAAACCCTTTCCCTGAAACCTGGCGTAGAACCATGTTGCGCAGCTGGCGAAAAACAGTGTTGACGCCGCAAAAACTATTGTTTTGAAAAGCGTTTCATCGAGGCTCCTCCCGTCGAAAGGGCTTAACACTGTTCTTAAACCGTCGTACGGCAGGTAAGCAATGTCGCCAAGCTCGAGAATACTGCTTGCCGCACTTATCTTCTCGTAGATGGAGGAACCTGGTGAAAGCTCTATGACGGGGAGCCAAATGATCCTTAAGAAACCTATTCCTGAGAGGAAGAACATGGCTGAGGCGAAGTAGCTGAACGTTGGGAGGATGAGGCTGGCTGAACCCAGGAGGCTCAGCTTGTATCTTCCTAGTGTAAAGCCTAGGATTATTAGGATTAAAACGGCCCCCAGGCAAAGATAGCCTAAGGGTCTGACGGAGTCTACGAATTGTTCAGCCTCCTTCCAATCGCCGGCACCGTAGTGTGGAGTAGCCTCCATCAGCAGCCCGTTCAAAAAGACGGGGAGTTCAAGCGTGGAGTAGAGCAACGCGTACGAGAAGACTGCTGAAAGAATTATTGAGAAGAGGATCGCCCGGGTTTTACGCATTGTCATCAGGCCTTGCGGTTGTTTAAAACCCGTAGTTCTTCCTCACCCAGGCTCCGACTTCTTTAAGCCGCTTAACCTGCTCCGGGTCAAGTTCACCGCTCGGCAGCGGCCCAACGTTTAAAAGCAGGTTTGCACCAAGCCCGTTAACCTTCCTCAAAACTCCTATTAGTTCCTCACTAGACTTATAGTTCTTATCATCCTTATTGTAGCCCCAGCTGTTGTTGATAGTCATGCAGGTTTCCAAGGGCAGGTTTGAAACCTTAGCCTTGTTGAACCCAGCCGTGTTCTCGCCGGGAACATCCTGCTCAAATATTTGGAAATCCTCGCCGGGGAAAGGGTCGACGTGATGATTATTTCCTATGAGGGCTGAAGGCCGGAGCGAACGTATGGTTTCATAAAGATCTGTTAAACGCCAGTCGGCGTCAGGCTTGTCCCACCATCCGTCAAACCAGAATCCTCCGGCTTCATAGTTCTCGCAAAGCTCCCTGACCTGGCCAATATAGTAGTCCAGATACTTTTCCCAGTTTCCGCCCGGCTTCCTTCCAGCGTATTGCCCGGTTAAGCCCAATGGATAGTAATCAGGGTGATGCCAGTCTAAAAGAGAGTAGTAGAAGAATACTTTAAGACCCGCCCTCCCGGCAGCCTCAGTCAGCTCCCTTAAAACATCCCTGCGGAAGGGTGTTCTAGTAACCTTGTAGTCTGTAAGCCTAGAGTCAAACATGCAGAAGCCATCGTGATGCTTAGTGGTGAAAGTTATGTATCTGGCGCCAGCCTCCTTGAAAACGCTCACCCACTCATCAGCGTTAAACCTCACAGGGTTGAAAACGCTCGCGAGCTTCTCATACTCTTGAATACTCGTCTTCTCGTTGTGCATAACCCATTCCCCCCTCCCAAGGATAGAGTAAATCCCCCAGTGTATGAATATTCCGAGCCTAGCGTTCCTGAACCATTCTACCGCCGACTCCCTGCTGCCCATCGGGTCTAACGCTCCCCGCTTGTTTAAAAAAGTATTGCCTGAACCGTTTAAGATCCACTTGGTAAACAGGGTGAAATGTTTTTATCCTGCTACCCGTTCGGAACGCTGATGGGTTCCCGGAGACTACTATACTTGTCCCGTTTAGACGTTGAAAAAGTAGCTCTCGACTTGAAAACCATAATCAGCCTATTGGAGGAAGCCTTCAGGCTTAAGGGCCGGGGCCTCGTAGAAATGCCTCCTAAACCCGGTATCCACACGAAGCCAGACGCCTTCATCCACGCGATGCCAGCCTACATCCCGGGGATGAGGTCCGCCGGAATAAAATGGGTGAGCGGCTACCCGGAGAACTATAAGCATGGCCTCCCGTATATAAGCGGGCTCCTCATATTGAACGACGTTGAAACAGGACTGCCCTACGCGGTCATGGACTGCACCTGGATAACTGCTTACCGGACTGGTGCTGCAACAGCCCTGTCGGCCAAATACTTAGCCAGACGGGATAGTGACACCGTCGGCATACTGGCTTGTGGGGTTCAGGGGCGTGCAAACCTGGAGGCCCTAACATGTCTGTTTAAAATAAGACGTGTCTACGCTTACGATATTTCTAGGGAGGCGCAGGATAAATACGTGAAAGAGATGTCCGATAAGCTTGGCGTCGAAGTTATCGGGGTTAACGAGCCTAGGGAAGCCGTGGTTAAAAGCGACATCGTGGTGACCTCCGGCCCAATTTTGAAGAACCCTAGGCCGACTATCGACAGGGATTGGCTTCAGCCAGGCGGCTTCGCTAGCGCAGTGGACTTCGACAGCTACTGGAAGCCGGAGGCGCTTGCCCAGTTCGACAAGATAAGCACTGATGACCACGCGCAGTTCCAGTACTATAAGAGTATAGGGTATTTCCGTTCAACACCAGCCCCTTACGCGGACCTGGGCGAGATAGTTAACGGGTTTAAGCCTGGAAGAGAGAGGGATGATGAGAGGACTATGGCCATGAACCTTGGACTAGCATTGGAGGACATGGCGGTGGCTCCTGAAATATATAGGAGGGCTTTGGAGAAAGGAGTGGGGACATGGCTGGAGCTTTGAAACATGTTTAAGGATTTTGATTGTTTAGCCATAACGCTGGTCTTTTAACGCTTGTCAACAAGTGGCATGGTATGGAGCCGAACCATGTTGAAAAAGACGTGGGGGCGATTCGCACTCTCGTGAAAACTTAAACCATGCTTAGCCTTCAGATTAATGCTCAAACACCAGCATAACTTTTCTATTCTCGTTTACCGGTTGAGACGCAAAATGTTTTTATTTAAAGAATTGGCTGCAACATTAGGGTTGCAGCTTAACACTACTCCGTCTGAGGAAGAGCTGAGGAAAATGCTCAGCGACTACTCGCGCGCCATATACGTTGCTAAGCTGGCGACTGGACCAGGTGGAACGTTAAGCGCCAGGCTGAACCGTGGGGGAACAATACTAGTTAAGCCGAGTGGCTTCAACCTTGGGGAGCTTAAGCCGGAGGACTTTGTGGAAGTGGAGTTGAAGACGCTTAGGGTGGTGAAAGGAGTTTTAAAGCCCTCAATGGAGGTGGGGGTTCTGGCAAGCTGCCACCTGGCTAGAGACGATGTCAACGCTGTTATACATGCTCACCCGCCCTTCTGCATAGCCTTGACGACTGTTGGGCTTAACCTGAATACTCCCCTCTACCCTGATCACGCGGTTTTCCTGGAGAAGGTTGCTAACCTGCCGTTCTACCCGCCTGGCTCAGAGGAGCTTGCTGAAGCAGCCGGCGAGGCTGCGAGAACCCATGACTGCATGCTTTTAAAGAACCATGGGGTAATCACCCTCGGCTCCTCGCTTAGAGAAGCATACTACAGGCTGGAGATAATGGAGGAGAGCGCTAAGATCACTGTTTTCTCCTGGATTCTAGCAGGCCTGCTTAAACCAGGCGGGAAGCCTGAATCCCTTTCGGCTGAGCAGGCTGAAGCAATCAGGAGGCTTCAGGCAGAAGCGTACAGGAGGAGCTTGGCGAAAACCTGGTAGCCCTCTCAACAGAGGCTTAGGCCGCGATGATCTTCGACTGCTTAGCCTTGTGAGGCACACTACTGTGACTCAAGCCTCTTTAGTTCCTTGAAATCCTCCCTGAGGGCTTCGTAGAGCCTCTTGTATATCCTGTAGAGCTGCCTGTATTTTGAAGCTGCTTCTTGAACAGGCTTAATCGTCTCGCTGCTCGTCAACCATTCGTTTATAACCTCGTACCCCTTAAGAGTCCCGGTTCCAACTCCTGCAAGAAGGGCGTCGCCGTAGGGTGCGCCTATGCTTGCAGCCAAGTATTCCACATCCCTGTTTAAAACGTCTGTTATAATCCTCCTCCAGACTCTCGACCTTGCCCCACCGTTGACGAGTATCGCCCTCCTCAGAGGGATACCTGTTTCCACAGCTGTTTCAACGCAGTATCTTATGGCGTACGCGATGCCCTCCAGAATAGACCTGTACATGTGGGCCTTAGTATGGTTCAGCTTTAAGCCGAAGAAAACCCCTCTGACATACTCGTCCCACCACGGGGCTCTCTCTCCAACCATCATGTGGGGTAGAAATATCAACCCGTCGGAGCCAGCGGGAACCCTTTCAGCCTCCATGTCCAAGATGCTGTAGGCGCTTAAACCAGTCTCCTTTGCAAGCATGCTTTCAACGCTTCCAAGATTATCCCTGAACCACCTGATCGCGTAGCCCGCGGTTATGATTCCGGCGAAAGAATAGAACTTCCTATCGTCGTAAGCCACATGGGAGTAGTTTATGAGCTTCGGGGAGAACCTGGGCTCATCCTGGATGAAACCGTTGCAGACAGAGGTGCCGAGCATCATCGCGAGCTCGCCGTCGCCGAGCGTGCCAACGCCTAGGGCAGACATGGGTGCGTCTATCCCTCCGGTGCAGACAGGAGTACCCTTAGCGAGGCCGCTTAGCTCAGCGCCCTGGGAAGTAACCTCGCCGACAACATCCTTAGACATGCTTATCTTCTCCGGGAAAAAGCTCCTAGGTATCCCCAGGTCTCTCATCAGCTCCTCGGCGAACCTTCTCTCCTTAGGGTTGAAAATCCCACCGTAGTTTCCTATTGAAGAATAGTCAACCGATATTTCCCCAGTTAGCCTATATATGCAGTAGGCGTTGGGCGTGACCAGCTGGTGGATCCTGCTCCAGACCTGCGGCTCATTCCTCTTTATCCAGAGCATCTTAGTATAACCGTAGTATGGGTCTATCGTGTTGCAGGTTTCTTTGAAAACCCTTTCCTCCCCTATGTTCTCCCTGACCCACCTGCACTCCTCAGTCGCCCTCCTGTCAGCCCATATTAAGCATGGTCTAAGAGGATTCATCTCCCTGTCGCACGGTATGCCTGAGCCGCCGTAGAGGCTGCTAACACAGTACCCGGCTATGTCACGCGGGTCGATAGACGCCTTCTTCACAACCTCCTTAATGGTCTGGCATAATGCTTGAAACCATACGTCGGGCCACTGTTCAGCCCAGCCTGTTTTAAGAGTTATAACGCCGTACTCGGCTGTTGAGCTAGCAACCTCCCTGCCCTCCGCGTCGACAAGTATTGTCTTCGTCGCAGAAGTCCCTATGTCTGAACCGAGGAGGAATCCTCCCAACCCTAACCCACCTTGACTAGAATGCGTTAACAACTTTTAAATCTATCGTGGAAAACACAGGCTTCTCTATCCCCATCCCTTTAAAATTTTTTTCTTTACGAAGTCGATTATTTCACTTGGTTCACGCTGCATCCATCGTCATTAAGGCTTAATGGGGCAGCGTTCATGTTGGACCACCCGGTCTTTTTAAAATAGTAAAAATAGGACATTAAAGATAGACGTGTATTGCGTATGGTCCCTGAGGTGAAGTCGTACCGTAAATAGCGCATGCTAGTTTTATAGGGGAAAGAAATTATAAAATTAAAAAAGATTTTTCATAGCGCATTATCCTCAGCTTAATCAAGGAAGCCCTCGTACGTCTTCTTATATATTTCTCCGGATGCGAGCTTCTTAACGTCCCTCTTATACTTAGATCTATCGCCAACTGTTCCAGGCTTAAGCTTACTCCACTCTTCAAGGCTCACTGAGAACTCTTTCTGAACGTTATCCCTGTAGAGATCCGGAAGGACGTTGAAGGTGCAGAATGGTACTACGTTCGGCTCAGGCGTCACGTAGTGGACGCCGCAGTGCATAACCCTCTCAACATCATAGTTATATGGATCCATAAAGTGCATCATTCCTAAATAATTAAATTTATAGTGGAATATGCTTAATGCGCCGTAGCTTCTTCTAAGGATTATGTTCGTCAGTATTTTTCCCAGGTTGAGGTCTTTCGGCTGTTTCTCCTTATCTATGAAGCCGTTAAGCCTACGGGCTAGTTCAAGCATCACCATGTACCTGTTCCTCCCCCTCTCCATCTCAACAGTCTTCTGCCTCAAGTATTCCGAGAGGCCCTCTACGTCGACGAAGCTAGTTATCGGCACGAAATGGATACCGTCCTTAGACCTGTCGAGATAAACGTAGGTGGCCATTCCGCAGGCTGGGTGAATAGGCATGTGCCACCTCTCCTTACCCTTAGTCAGCTTCTCAAGGAACGTTGTCAAAACGAGTGTAAACGGGACGGGGTACCAGGCTTCCCTACTTATCTCGCCATCGGTCTGCTCCTCCAGGAGCTTTATCACCTCCGGGATGGTTATCCTATGCTTATCCCTCTCGCTCCTAGGCATCTGGCCGACGAGCGATACTGGTTGAAAGTTCACACCCCTGACAATATCGCTGTTAGCAGCGGCGAACCTCACTATCTTACCGAGCTCGTGAATATTCCAGCCGTTTATCACCGTGGGGACTAGGACGACGCTAGTCATACCCGCCTTACGGAAGTTTTCAAAAATATAGGGGATCTCCCAATGGTTCTTCACGTTTATCCTCGGGTCTAAGCCGTCGAAGCTCAGGTAGACAGTGTTCACACCCGCCTCCCTAAGCCTCCTGGCGAGCTCAACACCGCCTTCAAGCGCGAAGAAAACACCGTGAGTGTTAAGCTGAATATGCGTGAAGCCCTCCTCCCTCGTTATCCTAATAATGTCGACGAGGTCATCCCTCACCAAAGGCTCGCCGCCAGTGAGCTGAATAGCCTTAGAACCATAAGGATACTGCTTCCTAAGATGCTTCATCATCATTCTATATTGTTCCAATGTGGGCTCGTACACGTATCCCGATCTTTCAGCGAAGAAAAAGCAGTTACTCAGCAGAAAACCGTCTGACGCTACGAACGAATGACTCTCGTTTCCCACTTCCAAATCATACACATAACCAGCGTAATATTCTTCCTCTACAGATTCCACTGTATCGAGATAGAAGTCGCCATACCTCACTACTTTAGCTTCTTTCCTCTCCCCGATATCTCCAAGCCTCTTTACATGACCATGCCTAAGCTTAAGTAAATCGACCAGTTTAACCAGATCCTTCCCAGCAATGTAAATCTTGTAAAGATCATGTTTAGCACCTTTCATCTTCTCTTTGCTCACCCTGTGAACCCTAGCGAATATTCCGAACGAAGCCAGAAGGAAGAGAATGTCTCTAATAAGGCCTTTAGAAACACTAGCATAACCGACACTTAGATGCCTGGTTCCTTTGACGACGTATCCGTCTCCATTGAATAAACCGCTCAATAGAGCCACCTTAGACTCTAATGGGAAGTTCAGGAAGCCTCTTGGAAGCCTCTTGTTTGCTGACTTTTCAGGTATTTTAAACACATGCTTAAAAACGAGCCTTATCAACTTGCTTCCGACAACAAGTTGCTTCGCTTTTCCTTCATGTATAAGAAAACTGTAGGGTAATCCAAGTTTTTCAAGAATGTTAACAAGCTCTTCCTCCACATCCTTCTGGCCAACAGTTATTCTAATATCCTTGCTAGTATAATTACCGTCTGATATGAAATAACCTATGAGCGTAGCCATTTCAGGAGTTATTTCCAATCTGGGAGAAACCTCGTGTCTGGTAGCGTCTCTTCCCAGCCTATACTCGCCGGGAGGATATAACTCATAGAAGTGTTTTAACGGCATTGAACCATTAGTCTTCCAACTGTAAACTACGTTCCCATATCTTCTCCTCAACACGAGGACATTAATATTCTCCAAACCTCTAACGTAAACCTTCTCTTTGTCCTCTTCTGGAAGTGTTTGAAACTCTTCCAAAAGGTTGATCTCCCTGAAATCACCATCGCTACTAAAATTCCAAAGCAAGACGAGCATGTCTTTTTCAGTAAGCTCCTCGGCTCGTTTTTTCTTTATTTCACCATCCTCATTGACAAAGACCATGTGTTCAGGCGTTAACCTGACTTCACGCCCAGTTCTTGTCTTAACCTTTAAGACCCTGCCCTCGTATTTTCTTCGAAATATTTTTGCAACCCTCGCCCACTCCGCCCTCCCCCTGTCAAAACTTAAAACATACAGATCCTCCGGAATAGCGTAGTCTCCAGCGAACCCTCCAGTCTCAACCCTATGGTCGAATGCAAGGTTCTTTGAAACATCTTCAAAGCTTTTAAGACCCATTTCTCCACCAGTCTTGAAAAGAGTTTCCTCATCCCCTGGGAGACAATACCAGCATGAAAAGTTACACCTGTTCGTCACGACAACGTTTGCGAGAGCCGTCTGAGTGGTGTGGATGGAGCATATGCCGCATGAGAACGGGCATGGGTTTTCAAGCTGCTTGTAGGCGTACTTGACCCTGGTGGGTGGGGCCTCATACCTCATCGCCCTCCTGTACATCGCCGCATCACCCCAGTAAAGGTCCTCAACCTCACCGTGCTCGGGACACTTCTTCCTAATCCAGATTTTACCATCCTTCTCGTAAACCAGAGCGGGGAGAAGCCTGTAGCACTCTGGGCAGACTGAAAGCGTGTCCTTAACATGCTCCTCGCCCTCCTTCAGAACAGGCTTCGGACCGCCCACCATTATCCTGCGGCCAGCCACCTGAATCATTCTCTCTTTAAGCTCTGCTGCATCCTGCTGAACCATCAGGCTTCAACAGAAGGCTGAGGAAGAATGTTATAAAAGTTTCCCGCTTCAAGCCTGAAGGCTAAACATCGACTCGCGCCGAGCCAGGTTAGAAGCATTTTAAACCGGTTTAAACCCTGTTAACCCGGCGAGCTCCATGGTTTTCGCGGCTTAGGCCGTAGTCAGCGGAACCCGTGTTTAAACACCTTTTTATCGGGAGAATTTGGCTTACTACTGTCAACAAACGCTCATGAGGACGGTAACAGTTTATCTAGAATTGTTTTCGGAAGTTGATTCCTGTTCTCAAGAGTAACGGTGAATGTTGAAACCCCGCTGGATGAAATAATGCTCCTGCAGAAAGAGTTTTGAGAAGCCCTGTGGTGAATTGTTGCGACAACACTCCTCGGCGAGGAGAAAGCTTGAGAAACCGCTTTACGGAAGGACTCTGAGTAAAGCTCCATTGGGCCTATCTCATCTATGATAACCACCTCGTCGCATGCAACAGCATTCTGTATTGCTTTGACGCCGACCCTCTCGATTTCAGCAACGCTTACAAAGTATTTCCCAACCCTTGGGCCGGAGTCATAGTTGACGCTCGCCATTAGGCCTTTCAAGCCGGTTTTCAAATCCTCAACAAGGAAGCCTGTTCTAACACCCTTCTCCCGGGTCTCGTAGGTTATCATGCCGCCCACGCTAACACCCCTCTCCCTAAGCATCTGGGCAAGCTTTGAGACAAGCGTCGTCTTACCGATCCCGGGCCTCCCCGTCACGAGGATCTTCAAAGCTCTATGAGCATCCCCCTGGGCCCAGGGTTGACGACAAGGGTTCCACCAATCCTTTCAGACAAGCCCGCCCGCTCGTGAACATGGCCGCATAAGCATGCTAGCGGAGCCTCCTCCTCGATAAACCTTCTCAGCTCAACTGAGCCGATGTGCTCACCCATGGAAGTAAGGTCTAAAGAGGTGTTGAAAGGGGGAGTGTGGGAAAGCAGGATAAGCCTATCAAGCCCCTTGAAGCCTGAGAGAACCCGTTTAAACTCCTCCTCGCCGATTTCAAACGGGGTGTTGAATGGTGTTGGGAGACTACCGCCAACGCCGGCGAACGTGAAGCCTTTGAAAACCATCCTCCTAGCATGCAGGGAAACGATGCCCCTGACAGAGGCCTTCTCCTCCAGCTCGTCAGGAGTCTCATTGTTACCGGGTATTGCGAGAACATTATCGTTTAAAGACCTAAGCTTCTCCAGGGCAGCGTCCAAGCCCTTGCCGTAAACCGTTAGATCACCCAGGAAGACCGCGAGGTCGGCATGCCTAGAGGTTTTCAACGCTTCCTCAAGCAGTTGCAGCCTGAGATGAATATCCGAGCATGCGAACACCTTCAACACGGGGTTCAACCGGGTGGCGAAGTTTTTATGTTTTTTCAAAAAACTACTTTGCTAGGCGGCTCGCCACAAGGAGCGAGAGCGCTAGCAGAATATCGCCGTAGAAAAGCCGTATGACTAGGCCTAGGAGAAGCAGGACTTGCAGGGGCATGAGGAAGCTTGCGAAAACATGCTCGTCAGGCTTGAAAACATGCTCAGCCTTCTCATCTATCTTTCTCGAGAAAACTATTCTTCTAACACCGCTCCTGCTCCTCCTTTCAGCGAGGAGGAACCTGCTGTTCTCAGCAAGGTATTGCGAGAACCTTACTTTCCTTAGGAGGAGAAGCGCCGCAACCCTTCTGAAAACGCTTTCCTTCTCTAAGTCTTTGAAAAGCTCAACCCCCCTGAGCTTAACCGAGAGGTTCCATAGGAGGTTAACCGGGAGGTATAGGACTGTGAGCATAAGCGCGTTGTTCATCGTTGAAAACGCTACTGGAAGCCTCCCCATGCTAAGATCCACCAGGAAGTCTGTGGGCGTGGAGGGGTACATTAGGCTCAGGCACATAAGCCCCTTTGCGTCAGCACCCCCGTAGACACCCCCGTAGTATAGGAGGATGAAGAGGCCCGACTGGAGGCCTGCGGAGAGAAGCCACCAGGCTGGGTCAACAGAACCGTTTAAAACACCCGGAACGTTCAGGATTACTGCTGAAGCGAGGAAAACAATCCAGATCCGGTCGTCTATCTCCCTGCTCTTAACATCCTGTATTGCACCCATTGAGAAAAGCATTATGGAGACTATGCTGCGAGCATTTTCAAGCAAGGGCCAGTAGGACAATTCACCTTAGTCTTGAAAGCACCTCAGCCCTCTTAACGTGGAACTCCGTCACAACCCTGGCAACGTCCCTGAAGTGGGTCACATTATTATCCATCATCCATCTTATGACGCTCTCCCTAACCTGAAGCTCCCTAACATACCAGTCTGGAGGCATGCCTATCTTCCTGCACACGTTTGGAAGGTGCACGGACCTGCTGAAGTCAACCTCGTGAACATCCTCCATCGGGTCCCAGTGTGAAATCGTAATCCTGTTCCCCTCAGGGTCAAGCTCCCAAACATGCCTAACCCTCCTGCCGAACGGTACCCCCGCCTTCTTAGGCAGGACAACCCTCTCCACAAGGCACGCGACGTTCATAAGCGGAATATAGGACTCAGCGATGTTCATAGGCGGGCTCGTCATCCTCTTAATAGCGTAGTCAATGTTCTCAGCGTGAACAGTGCTTAAACCACCGTGGCCAGTAGCCATGGCCTGGAAAAGCACGAAGGCCTCAGCACCCCTAATCTCCCCGACGATCAGGTAGTCAGGCCTATATCTCAGAGAGGTTTTGACGAGGTCGAACATCGTTATCTCACCAATCTTAGAGGTTCCGAGACCGTAGCTCTCCCTGGTTACGAACTGGACCCAGTTGTCGTGCGGAATGTTGAGCTCAGCAGTCTCCTCGACAGTGACGATCTTTAAACCTGGCTTGAAAAGGTTTGTCAGAGCGTTGAGGAAAGAAGTTTTACCAGCGCCCGTTCCACCTATCACCATGACAGTCAGCCTGTTGTCAAGGATGAACCAGAAGTATGCTGCTAGAGAAGGGCTTATCGTCCCCAGCTTTATAAGGTCGACGATGCTGAAAGGCTCCTCCCTGAATTTCCTTATGGTGAAGGTTGAGCCGAATGTTGAAACCTCGTCCCCATACGTTGCAGCTAGCCTATGCCTGCCTGGGAGCATAGCGTCGACAATCGGGAAGGCTGCACTAATATGCTTCCCGGCGAAGTGCGCCAGCTTAATGATGAAGTCGTTGAAATAACCCTTGTCCGCAATCCTAAGGTTCGAGGGGAGGCTCTCATACCTCCTGTGCCAAACGTAGACAGGCTTATCGATTCCGTCGCAGGAAATGTCCTCAACATTCTTATCCTCAACTATCGGGTTTATCGGCCCGTAGCCTATAAGGTCCCTCCTAATATAGTATTCAACCTTCCTCATGGATTCCTCGTTCAGAGAGCCCAGTATACTCCTATACTTCTTCATGAGCCTGCGGGCCTCCTCCATAACGTAGCTCCTCGCCTCCACAGACATGTCTTCAGGGGGCTTAAGCTCCCTGCTCAAAATATCCTTAAGCCTGTTGAAAGCGTTCCTCTCAGTCTTATCCAGGGAAACCTCGTCGATGAAGTATCCTTTCTCACCACCCCTCCCCGGGATTGGAACAATCAGTATCCTGACGAAGGGCTCTTCAATCCAATACTCGTCAACAGGCTTAGCGTTAACCGGAACAGGCTCGAAAACATACTCGACGACCTCCTCCTCTTCCTCCTCCTTCTTCTTTTTCTTCTTCTCCTCCTTCACGGGCTTAGGCTTCTCCTCCTTCTTCTCAACCACCGTAGGCTTAGCCTCAACCCTGGCCTCAGCCACAGCAGGATTACCCTCCTTCTTCTCCCCGGGATCCGCAGAACCCATTTGGCTAAAGTATGAATAGGGGGGAGTTTTATAAAGTTTGTTAAACACTCTAACTTTCAAACCCCCCGCTTGTAAAGCGGGTAGCGAAATCCAGATGTTTAAACTTTTAACATCCAATATTAGGCCACGGCTAAAGGAACATGAGAAAAAATACGGGGTGGGGAGAGGGGGCTAGTCGAAACCAGTTAAGGGAGGACTACGCTGGTGAAGTACTCTTTGCCGCCTGTTGAGTGGAGCTTAATCGTCACAGTGACGCCGCTTGCCAGAGTCATGCCGGACGTCTTAGTTCCTCCTTCAATAGATAACTCTACAGTTTTTCCCTGACCAACTTCGACAGTAAGTGGAAGATTTTGATCACACTCGATATCTGGATCCCACTCTTTAAGAGGCACATTGTTGACGAAAATATTGTCTATTCTAGTTGGGGATGAACCTGTATTGTTAAAGGTTATCTTAACTTTCCATCCTGTTCCATTTGGACTTGCGTACGCGCTTCTAATTTCTATCTTCTCGTATCCCATGAATGCTCCAACTAGTCCTGTCATCCAGAGTGCTACTGCTATCGCGATCGTTATGCCTACGGCGACTATGATTACTGTTGTTATCACTGGGCTTACGCCCCTTCTGTCGTTCAGCATTTTCATGCCTGTTTCACCTCTTACCGTATTAGACTTGTATGGAAGATAGTATTTAAATTTTTTTAACGTAAAAAAGGGACTTACAGCGGTTAACGGATTAAGCGTTTTAAATCGAGCTGAACTGTTTTAAACCATTTAGAACTTTGAAAACTCTCTGAAAAACCCGCTTGCAAAACCTGCTTTAAAAGACTTGTCCTTATACTCTAGATTGACGGAGTGCGATTTTCGTCATTCAACCGACACTTCTGATTGTCGTGTTTAAGACACGCATACCCGTATTTAAATTCTGGAAAAAGAATATAAGAAACATGTTATGGTTAAAATACTTAGTCTTGTCCATATCGAGCTTCGCCGCATGGCTGTTCGGCCCGCTTGGAGACAGCGTCGCCAAGTTTTGCGGCGACCTTGAAGCCTCCGGGATAAGAGTATACCCGAGGGCCTACGGCGCCACTGTTCTCCTGGCAACGTTCATAACCGCTATTGTTTCAGTGGCGTTGTCAAGCGTATTGTTTCTAAGCTACGACCTGCTCGTCGTCAACCTCGGGTTCCGCGAAGTCTACCTGATACCCGTGTTGCTACTGTGTCTCCCAGTCATTGTTTTCCTCCTAGGCATAGCTTGGCCCAGGATGAAGATTTCAAGCATTAAGGCTTCTCTCTCCTCAGAGGTCCCCTATGCTGCAGCATACACCGCGGTTATGTCCACCGGGGGTATTTCACCATACGTGAGCATAATGAGGCTTTCACGCGTCCCCCTTCTCCCAACTTTCTCCGAGACGGCTAAGCTTCTCGACATCATGGTCAGGGGCCTGGGCTACGATCCTGTCACAGCCCTGGAGGAGATTGGCAAGAAGCTTCCCTCCAAAGAGTTCAGGGAGCTGCTCCTAGGCTATGCTTCAACTCTTAAGACCGGCGGGGACGTTGTCCACTATCTTCTTCGAAGGACTGAGCTGCTCTTCCAGGAGAGGCTTGAGAACCTTAAGCTCATCGGCGGGAGGCTTGGGCAACTGATGGAGGTCTACATTGTCTTCGCGATACTCCTGCTGCTCGGCATATACACTATTTACGCTGTTCAAATGTCTATCGGGGAGCTTGTAGCAGGAGCTGGCGGCGGAATATTTGGAAACATTTTGTCATTCGTGTTGTTCAGCTACGCTTTCCTACCCTTCTTCTCACTCATGTTCCTCTGGCTCATAGACATTGTTCAGCCTAAGTACCCGATGGAGGACAACTCGCCCTACATTGTTTTCGCAGCCACAGCCACGCCTATTCTTGCGCTGCTCATACCCGGGTTCTGCATCTCCTTCCTAGTCCCGGGCTTAAGAGAGATGCCGCCTTTCAACTTTCTAAGCAACTTCATCGTCTGGCTTAGAGAGTATTTGCAGCTTGAACGCGGCTACGAGCCCACCATAGGGCTCATCCTAACCCTGTCGTTCGCGTCAATCCCTGTGGTTGCCTACAGGATGTATATTAGTTTCAAGGAGAGGGGTATGGATGTTGGGTTCGCAGGCTTCCTTAGGGACCTTGTGGAGATTAGGAAGTCTGGGCTGAGCCCTGAGAAATGCATAATAGCGCTCTCCGAGAGAAACTATGGGAACCTTTCCAGGCATATTAAGACGATGGCCACGCAGATCTCATGGGGGATAAGCCATGCTGAAATATATAAGACGTTTTCGAAGAAGGTTAGGGCTTGGCTTACGAAGATAAGCATGTTCCTGCTTCTCGACGCCATAGAGGTTGGGGGAGGAACCCCAGAGACTCTTGAAACGCTTGCAAGGTTCAACGAGTCGATAATACTCATGGAGAAGGAGAAGAGGTCTGAGCTCAGGCCATTGCTCATGATACCCTACATTGGGACGGGGGTTCTGGTTGTAACAGTCATCGCGCTCCTAACGTTCTTCAGGTCGATGCTTCTCATGGCTGGGCGCTCAATGGCTTTCGCAGACATGGTTCAACTCCTCCTTCCCCCAGTTATCCTGCACGTGTACATGATGGGCCTGGTCGGGGGTAAGATTGCATACGGCGAGGTTTCCTCAGGCTTCTTCCACGCTTTAATGCTCTTAATATTCACCTTGGCGACGATAATATTAGCGCCATACTATTCCTTTGCACCCGTGCCCACGGGCGGTGGCACAATTGGCTAGGGTCAGGCTCGACAACAAGGGTGTCTCAGAGGTTGTTGCGACAGTCATGCTCATCACCGTTACTCTAGGGATGATCGTTGGGGGAGTGTTCTTCGCCCAGCTCAACCTTTCCATGCAGGCTCAGGCGACTGAGTTTGAAAACGGTAAGGCGAGCATGATTAGCTTAGCGCAGATGATAGAGGGCATGAGCCTTGTTAAGGGTGAAGCGGGATACGTGAGGTTTGCAGTGAGCAGCGGCGGCCTCTCTCTAACACCCGGGGCTGAGCGGTTTAAGATAATTGTAGGAGACGAGAGCGGGGGTTCCTACGAGGTCTTCGAGGACGCTGTCAACCTGCCCAAGTTCAGGGGCGGGGCAGGCGTCTCCTCTCTCGACTACCAGGTTCTTAAAGGGGTTCCTAACGCTCTTCCAACGGACTACCTTATAGTCAGCCCGGATAAGGCGGCACCCCTCGGATGGGTATACTTGAAGCGTGAACAGGGGGCGTGGGTCATAATGGATTTCGGAAGGATCAGGGTTGTCCCCTCAGGCACAATCAGTGTTACGAAGGACAATGGGCTGAACTGGGAGCCCATCAACGTTATCGAAATAACCTATGTTAGGATAGTCTACGGGGCTTTCAGCGGAACCAATGTTTACAATGTTGTTGCCAGGGTTACTAACGTTACAACCAAAGTGATTAGGCTTCCGGATTTGACGAACATTACTGTTAGTGTTGAAAGAGGCCCCTATTCACAGAGCTATAGTGTTCCAGACCAAGGGGGCACAGGCACGATAATATTCTTTAACGTGGTCGACGTCGAGCTTTCAGTAGGGGGTTAAAAATGCCTTCCACGCCTTTTGAAACAGTCATCCTGACAACCGCCTTCTACGGCGTCCTGCTGATATCTTTACTGATGCTTTCAGTACTCTACCAGTGGGTCATGGTGGATTCTCTCAGGGTTAGACTCGGCGAGATGGCTAACCAGGTTGCTTCAGAAGTAACAGGCCTCTACGCGATGTGCCAGAAGCCCAGGAACAACGTTGACCTTTTCAAGCCTATAAGCCTCCCTGCCTCAATATCGGAGCAGGGCTACGCGATAGAGTTTAAACAGATCAGGGGGGTTTGGCATGTCGTCGCCTATCTTGAGAGCAACAGGGCGATAAATGCCTCCTCACCGTTATGGAGCGAGCCCGGTAGCGAGGTCTTTGTTGAAACCGGCGCAGGCTCCTTCCAAGTGGGATCCTACACTGTGAACTACACTGGTGTCCTACACTCCGGCAGGAGGAACGCTGTTGTCTGGGCTAGGAGGATAGATGGCTCAATAACCGTCGGAGTGGGCTGGGTTGAGAAAAATGGAGGAGGATGATTAATGCATATTACCCTGGACAACATGTTCGCCTTCCTCGTCCTCCTGCTAATACTCGTAACCTTCATGGGCTACATTATTCCAACAGCATACCTCTCCTTCACGATAACCAGAGAACACCAGCTGGAAGAGGTTGCTCAAGCAATAATGGATAAGGTTCTATTAAGCCCGGGAATACCTGAAAACTGGGGCGACATACTTGTGGTTGAGGACAGCAGCAAGCTTTACGCCTTCGGCCTCCAGAAGGCGGGTGGAGAGCCCTATGAGCTCGACATGGATAAGGTTCTACGAATAGTGAACACTGGCGTCGGTCAGCTTCCCGAAACTGTCCAGATAGATCCTGGGACGATAGCCAGGCTCCTGGGGATTGAAAACAAGTATGGCTTAAGCATACGCATGATGCCGGCTCTAAACCTTACCGCGACCCCCTTAGCATATTTTGATTTAAAGGGTGGCGTTATGGTTCCAAGCGTCATTAAGGCGAATGTTAAGACCCCCGAGGGCAGGCCCGCGATAAGCGCGAACGTCACCGGGATCTACGTTCTCATGGTTATCCAGAAGGAGGGTAATGAGGATGTTTGCTACCTGGACTACATTGACAGGACGAGCATCGTCGACACCGATGGCTACGCGACGCTGGACTTCACCGATTTTCTCCAAGACGCTAAGAGCAGGGTGGGCAACCTGCAGAGGAGCTTCTCAGCCGCGATAATCTACGCTGACTATTACGGGATTAGGTCGGTCAACTCCTCCCTGCTAGGGGAGACTGATATTCTCGAAGGCTCAACGGTCGACGATTACCTTATAGTAAGGTTCCCCGAGGGTGGACCCTACATACCTGGTGCGAGACATTTGAAAAACCAGACCGCCCTAGCTAACCCTCCCTACTACATTTACTTGAGCAAGCTTCTCAACGAGACTACTGGGGAGTCCGGCATGGTGATTAACAGGGGTGCTAAAGACTACCGTGTATACAGGGTTTCAAACACTATCGACGAGAATGTCGCATTCATAATGATGCCGGTGAAATACCTTGGGAGGTACTACGTCGTAAACTTCCGCAGGCCGTCTTCAATAGTCATATGTCAAATAGGCGCGGCTTCAGGAAACATTAAGACGAGCGTTCTTAGAAGGATGGTTAGGATAGGCTCATTCCACTATGTTTTCGAGGTCAGGGTTTGGAGGTGGGGAGAATGATGGACTCCAGGGGTCAGATGAGGGTTGTCGAGGCGCTTCTGGCAAGCGGGATAATCGCGGTTGCGATGTGGAGCATGATAAACCTGACTAGGGCTCCAGACCCGTATAGTGCTAAGGTTAAGAGCGAGGCTGAGAAATACTGCTACGATTTTCTGATGAACCTGGCGGACATGGAGGTTTACGACGAGGTGATTTTCAACTCCACCGGCGTTAGACCAGATTGGGAGGGATTGATGAAGAATGTTTTAAACGCTCTTCTACCGGCTAACACTCTCTACAACATGACTGTTTACAACATGAGCTTTGTTTACAACATGAGCCGGAAGGAGGATTTCGTCGAGGTTAAGCCGCTGGGAAGTGTTTCAAACGCTTCTCCGGAGGACTTCAGGCTTGCGAAGGAGGCTGCTGGCGCGGACATAACCTACACCACTAGGAGGAGATGGGTTTTGAAGATTCACCTGGAGCTGGCTAAGAGGTGGTGAAGATGAAAACCAGTGGGTGGAGGAGTGGCCAGGTAATTCTTGTGATGAGCATCACTCTGTTAACGATAATCCTGCTGGTTTCGACAGTAATATACTTGACTTCGACTCAACACTTGTTCTTCAACTATAACCCGAGCAGGGAGATAGTGATGAGCATAGACTCGGATTTCAACAGGGTTCTCACAAGGATTCTTGCAAACGCCACCGCGACTTACAACATGACTTCCGAGATGGATTTCCCAAGGAGGGTTGCGAACCTTACCTTCTCATACTGGGTTGTGTCAACTCAGGCAGCCTACACGGGTAAGGGCTTGAACATTAAAACAAGGTGGGTGGATGATCCTGTGCAGGAGGCTAAAAGCATCACTCTCACCGTCTACGGGTTGGACCATCAGGGGTATCCAAGCAACCCTAGTGACCGCGTGTTCAACTATGCTGAGAGGAAGCTTCAGGACAGGCTTTTCAAACTCTTCTGGTACAGGCCTAACAGTATTTCAGCAATAGGCGCTGAAATCAGCGTCGACGCGACTTTTCAAGGCGTGGTGGGCTGGAGGACTACGCACATCGTCCTGTTAAACCTCACGATAACCTCGATAATCCCCTATGAGAAGGACAATTATGTTGAGCTGTACGTGACGGTGCTCAGGGAGAACGGGGTTCCGGTGAACGACCTTAGGAAGGAAAACTTTGAAGTATACTTGTTCGACCCGACTGTCCCACCCGGAGTATACTGCTGGAAGAGAGTTAGCCCCAACTCGATGATTCTTACTTACAACGGTGGTGGAAGCTACACTATAAGGGTTGTGCCGAGCTTCCATGATCCGCTTAGTGACAGGGTTAGGCTATTCTGGAGATGGGAGCCCCAGCAGGGTAACCAGCCGCACCAGCCTGGCTACTACCAGTTTTTCCTAGTGAGGGTTCAGGACAACAGGGGAATAATCGTTGAATCATACAGCTACTCGGGAATAGAGTACGCGATACAGGAGAACGCTGTGGAACCGTTTTACACCGGCGATCCGTCTAAGGTTAAGGAGACGTATGTGTTCGAGCTGATCGCAAACGGAACGATGTACTGGTATAATACTAAGCTATCGTCGCCAACTAATAATCCGCCTATCCCACTTCCACCGGTTAAGCAGGTGAGGGTTATGGCGACGAGAAACTGGCCTAGTGACCCTACTTTCGAAGAAGTACCCTATCAGACTGAGGTTTGGGACGACAGGTATCTCTGGCCGAACAGCGAGCATTTCCTGGACTGGAGGAGGAGGATTATGAATGGTTCAAAGATTGTCTTCGAGCTGAACTACCCGCCTGGATGCAGGCTGCAGAAGGTTAGGCTGACATGGTTTGAAGACGCTGACGCCACGCCTCCGGATTACCGTCTCAACATGACTCTGAGCGCTGGCCTCGCTACCGTCAACAACGGGAAATACGTTTTAACACTGGTTGCTAGCCCCACGAGCCACTGGGTGGACTGGTCGATAAGCCTCCTAGACCCGAGAAGCGGGACGCATGTCGAATACGTGTTGCTAGGCTACGATGTATACAATATGCCAGGTGGAGGCTGGTGGTTCCCGAGGAAGGTTCCCGCAGACGATTGGACGATACTCCCGACACCAGTGAACGAGAGCAACGTCTTTGTTGCCAGGGCCCCAGTTAGGCTTGTGGCTTTCAGAAAGTCGAACAGGACTCAGGAGAGACCCCCAGAAGGTCCTGTGAGCAACGACGAAATGTATTATGAGAATCTTCTCTACATTCCCTACAATGTTTCATACTTCCTGTACGTGGCTAACGCTACTTGGCTTAGAAGCGTCCGCATGGATATTGCTTACATGTCTCTAATGGGGATGATAGGCGGGACTGACACTGATGCTGGAAGCCCCTTGAGAGTACAATGGGGCTCCTTCGCAACCTCAGTAGCAAACCCGAGCATCGTCAACGGCACCTACTCCAACCGTGCAAACATCATGCATAGGGACAGGAATAACGTTAATCCTAGTAATGTTCCATCTCCCCAGTCTTACGGTAATTGGACCGTAGTTTATAACGAGTACGCAGGCATGGCGATTTTCGCCTCTGAAGAATTTATCGACGAGCTTAGAAGCTACTTCATAAACAACGTAAGGAGAGACCAGCTCTGGGTCTGGACTACCTATGACTTCCAGAGGAGAGTAATGGAGTATGACGCAATATATTGGAGGATGGGGGCTACAAGCGAAGTATATAATACTGACCCTGCTAACAGGATACAGTTCAAAGTGGCTGGTTTCCTTACGGAGGGTGCTAGGGCAGCAAACATATTTTACAATGCTAGCTTATGGCGTAACTTTACCGGCTCGCGCGTTGACCCTAACGCGCTCCCCTTCGCCACGGTGGAGAGCACTAGCGGAACAGTTGCTGGAGATATTGAACTCACGAAGAGGAATGCTTTCATATACGATGATTTCTCCACCGACCCGTTCTCAGGGAGGCTTGTAGCGAACACTGGCGCTTGGAGCTGGAACCCAGCCGGATACGTGCAGGTTTCCGCTGACGGTCCTTCAGGAAGCTGGGGGGGAGCACACGTTGCTTATTTTGTAAACAACACGCCTCCTGGAGCAAACACGGTATACGTGCTCTCGAAAGAACTGTTCGTCTTTTCATATCCGAATCAGCGCGCGGGTTTGGCGATGATCGGTTCTGACAATGCCTTCTACACGCTGGATGCATTTCGTCTAACCCCCAACCCACCTCAGGCAGGTAATAGGCGACTGGGAGCATGGCGATATGACGGTTCATGGTACCAGATAAGGCAATCTTCAAACATAGCTGGCTTAACAGATAATACTTGGCTCATATTTCTCGGAAGCAGGAATGTTAACACTGGAGCGATGGCGCTGACTGTTTTCAACAGCGCGGGGACGCAAACAATAGGTTCTTTAACCTGTACCGACACCTCCCTATCGATAAACAGGATTGGCCTCAGCATATATGATCCAACTATGGGCAGCGGCCCTGTGGCTGCAGGGTTCGACGACTTCGTCGCATGTGCGGACGCCAACCCGAGGTTTGTGAACATCACAGGGCTCACACCTGGTTGGACAGTAGTCCTTAAGGATGAAAACGGTGCTACTGTAGCAAGTGCTAACGCTAACACCAGAGGAGTCGCAAGCCTGAATGTAATCACTAAGCCTATAGTCAGGAACGCTAGGATCGAGATATACTCTGGAGCCACTCTCATCGCCTCCAAGTCCTTCGACATCGTAGTGGGTGGGGACGTATACAGGCGCACGGTCGTCGGAAACGTTAAGAATGCTGTTGAAGAATGCCTGATGTATTACAGGATGTTTCTGAACCAATTTGCACCTTCAATAGTTTCCGTTGTGCCCGTATACTAGGACGCATTGTGAAAAAAGCGTTTAAGACGGAACGTAACAAGATAATTGGAATCTTGTTAGTAAAAGGTGAAGCTCGTTCTATAAAACTTATTTATTTCATGACGGCATTAAAGGTTCATGAGAAGGGAGGAGGTTGAGAAGCTGCTGGATAGGTCTAAGAAGTTTAGGGATGCTGCTGAATTCCATTTCTGCAGGATTATGATCTGGCTGCGTTCAACATAGAGCAGTCACTGCAGCTTTTTCTAAAAGCTAAGCTACTGGAAAAGGGAGCGGAATTCCCTAAGACTCATACTTTAAGAAAGCTTTTCCTTTTGCTTGGAGAAATCCTGAGGAAGCCGGATGAGTTTAAAAGATTCGCGGATGAAAAAGCCTTGGAGTTTGCGAGTCTAGAGGACGCCTGCATCACCGCAAGATATTTCCCCAGGGATTTCGAGAAGGAGGAAGCGAGGAAACTCGTGGATTTCGCCAAGGAGGTTGAGGAACTGGTTGGAAGAGCTTTTAATTAGAGAAGCCGCCAGAAGGGAAGAGGTTTTCAAAAACCTGCGGAGCTCTTAAAGAGGGTTAAAAAAGTAATGAGTGAGGCAGATAAAGAATCCAAGGTTTTCCTATTCGGTTCTGTATCGAGTGGAGAACATGTCTTAACAAGCGATATAGACTTATTGATCTTAACAAAGTTGAAGCCTAGTGAAGTTATTGCAAAGCTGAGGAAAGAAGGTTTCGACGAGCCCTTCGAATTCCATGTAACGACGAAAAGATGTTCAGTTTTTACAATAAGCTTATCGGAGAATTAAAAGAAATTTAATTAACCCCGTGTAGATTTATGTGTATCATATGACGTATGATGTGTTTCCTTCTAGGTCTAACTCAAGTGCTGTAGGTGCTAAAGGAATACTTAAAAAAGGATATGGAAAAGGAGGAGAGTAGAGTAACTGTTAAGTATCAAACGACTATACCGCAGAAAATAAGAAAACATCTTGGAATAAAGCCTGGAGAAAAGGTTGAATGGCGTGTTGTCAGGGGGATGGTTGTTGTAGACGTGCCGAGAAAGGTGAAAAATCCTGTAAAATTCCTGACATCCCAGGTAAAGCTTGATCTGGATGCTGTTAAACTCGTAAGGGAAGCCAGAGAGGAATTTAAATGATTTATGTTGACACGAATGTTTTCATTTACGCTATTGAAAATCATAGCGCACGCTTGGAACAGCATAATCACTTTTATCATTTCCTATTTGAAAAATCATCCCTTGGAAGTTATTTAAGATACCTCTTTTTTAAAAAAGCCTTGTTCACTGGTCTTGTCTATTCATGATGGCGGTCTTGCAAGCCGTGCTGGTGCGAAAAATGCGTGCTATTGATCCTTTGCGATAATCGTGTTTATACTAATGCGAGGTTAAAAGGCAGGGGCTTTTCTAACAGTACTTGTAGGCACGCGTTTAAGACTTTAAAAGATTTATAAGTAAGACTAAAGTCTTATTTATAAGACTATGGGAAGCTTAGAACACCACCGCAGACTTTCCAAAGAGAAAAAAGATGCTGCTTTCGAAGAATACGAGAAGAAAAGGTATACTGTTGTCGGAGACTTGGCGATTAAGGCTGTGGAGCAGGCCATAGAGGCCTTAGCTTCTCTCGACGGCCTGCACTTCCACACGAGTCCCAGGAGCGCGCATGCCGACAGGATATCGTGGGTTAAGAGAAAATTCCCGGAACTCTCGGGCTATGTGGATATGCTGTGGGGTGCGTACGGTATGCTTGGCTACGAGGGGGTTGATGGCGAGAGGGCTGGAAAAGTTTTGGAGGCTATGGAGGTTATTCTCAATGGTTTTGAAGAGAAGACTGGAGTACGATTTAAGTAGCTTAACCGAGGAGGTTTCCTCGATCAACGAGGTTATTGCAATAATACTTTTCGGCAGTGTTGCAAGGGGAGACTACGACGAGTATTCTGACTACGATCTGCTCGTAGTGTTCAAGGATAGGGGGAGCATGTGGCGTAGGTGGGATGAGCTTTTCCAGAAGGTTGGGAGGCTTAACCTGCTTGTTCACCTTATTCCGAAGAGCCTCGACGAGTTCACCGGTGGCGAGCCGACTTTCCTAGGGGAGGTTTTTAAACACGGTAGGCTTCTCTATTCAAAGTACCCGTTTCAATCCTACCTGGTGCCATTTAACCTTAGACGCATAAGGCTCCTAACTTACAGCATGAGAAGGCTGAGGCAAGAGGATAAGATGAGGCTTCTCTACAAGCTTTATGGCAAGAAGGGGGCTAGAAATACGGGGCTCATCAATAGGCTGGGCGGTTTAAAGATTGGCGAGGGATGCGTAATCATGCCGGAAGAGAATGCTGAAACCATCGTGAAGGTGTTGAGGGAACACGGGGTTGAGGTGGAATCCTTCGATGCCTATGTTCCGGAGGCGAGCTGGAAACTAAAGAGAGAAAACCCGTAAGGATTATTTGAAACTGCAGTACCCGTTTGAGCCATCCTTACTATAGGATTATTGAAAGTATTTCGGACAACTCGTTTATTATGAAGTCTGGTTTAGCTGCTTCAAGCTCAGACTTTGGCCTCACGCTTCTTAATACTGCTGCCGTGTATGTGCCTGCAGCCCTCCCGGATTCAATGTCCTCCGGCCTGTCCCCGATCATCAAAGCCTCCTCCGGCTTCACATTCAGCATTTTAACGGCCTTCAGAACAGGCTCGGGTGCCGGCTTGGGTTTCTCAGCATCCCCGGCTGAAACAGTCACGTTGAAGAAGCCTCCTATTTTGAAGCTGTTCAAATAGTTCGGCAATTCCTCCCTGCTCGTGTTCGACACTACTCCAAGCAGGTAGCCTCTCTTCCTCAGCTCTCTAAGTGTCTCCAGAGCATCAGGATAGAGCCTGCCGTATTTAGGCATATACGTGTAGATCCATTCTCTAACCATCATCGTTGAAAACTCCTCTAAGTTCATGTTTAACCCTGTTTCCTTGGCGATGGTTTCAGCTATTGTTCTCGAGGTTTTCCCGACAAGCCTAGCGTTCTCGCTGAAGCTTCTCTCAGGCATGTTGAACCTCCTTAAAATATCGTTGACCATGATGTGGAATGCTTCGAAAGTGTCGACTAGGGTCCCATCCAAGTCGAACAGTACTGCTTTAACCTTGAGAAACATGTTGGGGAAGCTTGAGGAGACTGTTTTTAAACTTGTAGGGGTACGTAGTGCTTTTAAAATCTTGACGAGCCCGGCGGAATTAAGCCAAGCATTAGCCAGGTCATAAAGCATGCTTCTAATGCTTTAAATCCGGCAGAAAGTTCACGTTATTTCTTTCCTTAAAATATGTGCTTAAATACTTGTTGAGAGTAGTTTCTTTGAAAAGATGCTTAAGAGGAGGATTGTGATAAAGGGGGAGAAGGTGCAGGATGTTGGTTACAGGCTTTTCCTCCTGGAGGCTGCAGAATCCTTAGGCTTAAAGGGTTTCCAGGCTAGGAACGTGGATGATTACGTGGAGTTTCTCGTAGAAGGGGAGGAGGAACCTGTAACTAGGTTTGTGGATTTTGCTAAAAAGAACTATCCGGAGCCAGCGATGGTTAATGAGGTTTTTGAAGAACCGTATGAGGGCAGCGTAATGTCTCTGGAAGGGTTTTACAGAAGCTTCAGCCTGAGCCAGCTAGTTAAAATCGTAAGCATAGGGGGCAGCATTCTGGGGAAGCAGGATGAAACGCTGGAGAAAAAGGGCTCAATGCTTGAAAAACAGGATACGGCACTGGAGAAACAGGATGTTTTAATAGATGAGGTTAGGAGCTTGAGGAACGATCTTAAAGCCTATATGGATGAAAGATTTTCGAAAGATAGAGCTGGAAACAACTAAGAAGGAAAAGATAGGAATAGAATAGGGGAGTCTGTTCCGGCTTCACGCTAATGCAGGCTGATTCAGGATTTAGCCAGTTTAAGCATTCAAGTTGGGATCAACATGGCAATTGGAAACCCGATTTTCCTTCGCATAGAAGCGTTAGCTGTAAGGCGAAGAAAAAACTTTATTTAGTTTAAAACCTATTCAAAGCCAAATGAAGACGAGTAGGGAAGTTTTCAGAAAGCTTGAGGAAGAGTACTCCGGGTATCTCGAGGGCGAGACGGTGGACAGGTTTTTCGAAGACTTTGGAATAAGGTTTGCAGCCGGACACTGGGCTGCTGGCGACTTCCTAGACAGGTTCGCCACAAGAGGTTATAACAGTGATAATCCTGATTTCAAGAGCGACATTATTTCTCAGCTCAGGAGGGTTAAGAGGGCCGGGATCAAAGGGGTTGAGTTTCACGACTCGCTCTTCATAGATTCAAGCTACAGGAAGGTTGAAAGCATTGTTAGCGAGGTTAAGGCTGAGCTTGAGAAGCTGGGTTTAACGCCTACGAACATGAATACAAATCTTTGGACGGATCCTAAGTGGAAGCTCGGCGGAATAACGAACCCTTGTAGGAGGATTAGGGAGGATGCTCTTCAAATAGCTTTCCAGGCCGTTGAGCTGGCTAAGGAGATTGGGTGCAGCAGCGTCTCCCTTTGGCCCGGGTCCGACGGCTGGGATTATAATTTCGAGGTTAACTATGGGAGGCAGCTTGAACTATTCATAGATGGTTGCGAGATGATAAACAGGGAGGCTAAGAGGGCTGGCCTAGTGTTCGGAGTGGAGGCTAAGCTTCATGAGCCCAGGGAGGGGAACATGGTTATTCCAACAACCCATCTGGCAGCCCTAGTTGCCAAGACTGTTAACGAGAGGACCGGCGGGACTAACATGGGTGTATGCATCGACTACGGGCATGAGCAGATGTATGCTGTCGAGCCCGCAGCAACCGTTTACGCCCTGAAGGCCTTCGGGGTCCCGCTCGTTAACTTCCATGTTAACACCGCGAAAACGCACAGCAACGACGAGGACAGGGTCACCGGGACCGGCGACGTTTGGAGGATGGTCGACTTCATATATGCTGCGATCGATACGGGTTACAATGGGTGGTTCGGCGAGGACCAGTTCACCTATAGGATGGACCCTGTGAAAGCCATGTATTTATCCAAGGAGCTTTTCGCAAACCTTGCGAAAAAGGCCCTCTTAATTTACAGTAAGAAAGAGGAACTGGAAAAAGTCAGAGAGACCGGCGACCAGGCTAGGATAATCGACTTCGTCAAGAAAATCATCCTGGTGGGATAGGATTAGAAAAGCTAAACCTGAAATCGTTACACCCCTCTGTTTTCTTGACTTCCTCGCCGATCCTCGCCCTCTCTCCCGGATCTTTCCATACTGAGTCTTTCCCAGTATCCCTCTATCGGTGTTTAACCTGCACCGCCTTTTGAATTCCAGCATTCTCTCTCTTCAGGCGGAATCAACTTGCGCGTCCCCAAGCTACCGATGATATAATCCCCTATCGCCTCCTAAATTGCTTGTTTCTCATCTTGATAAGCCGCGTGCTCGGTGTTGCCAAGGCTAATGAAAGCATATATGCCTTGGTGTGCTGAACCATTGGGAGAAGCCACGAGGAGGCTTACGATGTTTTTACAGTTCTAAACATAAAAGTTTAAAACTGTTAACCCGTAGAGTCTTTAAGAATGGTTCTGATCGGTGAGCCGGCTCCTGATTTCGAGGTTCAAACCACAAGGGGCAGGATCAGGCTTTCCGAGCTAAGGGGTAGATGGGTTCTCCTCCTGACGCATCCCTCAAGCTTCAACCCTGTCTGCACAACTGAGATGATCGCTCTTTCCCAGAGGATTGACGACTTCAGGAAGAGCGGGGTCGAGGTTTTCTCAATATGCCCGGAGAGCCTTATGAGCGTAATATCCTGGG
>JAFNIX010000008.1 GCA_017601225.1 Candidatus Brockarchaeota archaeon
AAAGCCGCCGAGAAAGCCGCGAGAAACAGGTAGGAGGGGTTCGGCCACATAAATATCAACCCGTTAAATAGCCGCCTTTACGTAGCTCGGCGCAGAGGCTGCAAATATCCTCCTCAAGCTCCTTCAATGACAAGCCTTTTTCAAAAAGCTTTCTAGCCATGTTTCCGGCATACTCGTTGACAACCGAATTGCTGAGATAACGCCTTATCTTAACACTGCCCTTCCTCCTACCCATGTAGTTGCTTACAGATGGCTGAGTAACGTTCAGCATTCTAGCCACCTGAATCTGATTCAGACTATACTTCTCTGAAAGCTGCCTGGAGATAAGCATCCTTAGAGCCGGAACAACGTATCTAACCATGTGCTCGCAGTATATCGTCATAGCCCGAGAATACTTATATAACCCGTTTTTAAACATAACTGAAAAACAGCTTTTTCCAGCAGACCCGTGTTTAAAAATCAGTAGGAAAACTTTATCTAACTTAGCGAGGCATTAAAAACTGCGGGCCGGGGTGGTCGAATCCGGTTCACAAAGAGAAAGGCTGAGAGGCGGTGGGCTGCAGAAGGAATTGCCGCGACCCACAGTATGCGGGTTCAAATCCCGCCCCCGGCTCTATTTTTCCGAATACTCTACAATCCGTGTTCAGTAGTGCTGCGAGTTGTCATATAGAAAGAAAATAGAATAAAATATTAAGAAGTATTATTAAAATTAAACTAGGATCTGTGGAGGCTCGTAGTCAACAAGCTTACCCTCAAGATACTCAGCATATCCTTGGAGATCCAAGAGCCCGTGGCCACTCATGTTGAAGAGGATTACTTTCTCCTCATTATTCTTTTTACATTCCAGTGCAATGTCGATAGCAGCTTTGATCGCATGATTTGTTTCAGGAGCCGGTACGAGCCCCTCGTTTTCTGCAAAGATTTTACCAGCCTCAAAGACTTCCCTCTGGTAATATGCTACGGACCTCATGTATCCTTCGTGAATGAGCAGGCTAAGCGTTGGAGCTTTACCGTGATACCTGAGACCACCGGCGTGTATTGGAGGCGTGAAGAACTTGTGGCCCACAGTATACATTTTAAGCATGGGAGTCATTTCAGCAGTATCACCGAAATCGTACATGTACTTACCTTTCGTTGTAGAGGGTACTGCCTTCGGCTCTACCGCTATGAACTCAGCATCAAGCCTGCCTGCAAGCTTTTCCCGCATGAAGGGATATGATAACCCAGCATAGTTAGATCCCCCTCCTATGCAACCTATCACGTAGTCAGGCTTCTCGTCGAGCATTTGAAGCTGTTTCATGGCCTCCTGGCCGACGATCGTTTGGTGGAGCAGAACATGATTTAAGACGCTTCCGAGAGAGTATTTCATGCCGGTTTTCACCGCTGTTTCTATCGCCTCGCTTATCGCTATTCCGAGGGAACCCGGGTGGTTTGGATCCTGTTCAAGCATCTTCCTGCCAAAATCTGTTTGGTCGCTTGGAGAAGGATAGACCTCGGCTCCGAAGAGCTGCATAAGTATCTTCCGGTATGGCTTCGACAAGTAGCTGCTCCTGGTCATGAAGACCCTGCACTTCATCTTGAAGAATGCGCATCCCAGTGCTAGGGCTGAGCCCCATTGGCCCGCACCAGTCTCCGTCGTCAAGCCCTTTGTCCCCTCAACCATGTTGTAGTATGCTTGAGCTATAGCAGTGTTAGGCTTATGGCTGCCAACGACGTTCACATACTCACACTTATAGTATATTTTAGCAGGAGTGTTGAGATACTTCTCTAGACGGGTTGCTCTTCTAAGCGGCGTCGGCCTCCCTATCGCGTAATAGGCCTGCGCAACCTCCTCCGGTATCGGGATACGCCTCTGGTCTGAAACCTCCTGTCTGACAAGCTCCTTCGCAAACAATACTTCTAAAGCCTGAGGCGGGAGAGGCTCCTTGGTAGCGGGGTTTATCGGCGGGTCGAGTGGACGCGGAAGATCTGGAAGAATGTTATACCATTCTCTAGGCATTTCCTCCGGGTTCAGGTTAACCACTGGCGGCTTCATCTTCGAATCGCCTTAGGCCCTTTAAGACAGCAGTATATATACTATTTTGAGCAGATGTATGCTTGAGCTCATTTATACAACGTGTCTCGGAAGCGGGGTTGCGGGAAACACGTTAGCGTTAACCAATTTTTAAATACATGCTTCGCATAAGGAGGACGGTATGTGGAGCAAGGTGTATGAGAAGGTTAAACGGTATCCCGCGAAGGTGAAGGTTGCAAGACTGCTCGTTGAGAACGGCCTCAGGATAGCTGACGACGGCAGGATATATTGCGGGCCGATAAACATACCGGATGCGAAGATAGCTAAAGCAGCTAATGCTGACAGAAGGATAGTTAGGAATACTGTCGAGCTCATTATGAAGGATGAGAAGCTAAGCAATATTTTCAGAGCACTTAAGCCCGCCGGCCCTAATTTGGTGGATGCTGCACCCTACTTGGGTTTCGACGTCATAGAGATCTACGCTGACCCGAATAAGCCCGGGATAGTTGCGGGTGTGAGCACGATAATAGCTGAGCTCGGAATAAGCATAAGACAGGTGATCGCTGACGACCCTGAGCTTGTTCCAGAACCCAAGCTTCAGATCGTCGTTAACGGCAGGATCCCGGGAGAGGTTATTGAAAAAATGAGAAGAATACGTGGAGTGAAAAGCGTCACGTTGAAGTGATTCTCCCTATTTCCTCATAAACTCCTCTACTTTCTCGATGAGCGTTCTAACGGTTTGCGAAACAATCGTCTCACCCGCTTCAACACTGGCTTTTGAAGCATCTCCCTCCACACCCATCGAGGGGCCGGCGTACTTAATGCGATCCTCCTTAACTAGGCTCCTGTCTATGTATAGAAGCTGGGAGGTAAGGTAGGCACCGCCTGAGCCAGCCTTAGGCTCACCCTCCAATGCTTGAACATCAGGATAGTTTTCCCAGATGTTTAACTGAAGCAGTTCAACGTTCTTAACAGGATGTTTGGCCAAGAGCTCCTTAAGAATAGGATCGTTCGACGCGTCGGCGTTAAGAAGAACAACCTTCTTGAGACCCAGCTTAGAAAGCTCTTCCACTAGGTTCAATACAAGCATGGTTAAAACCTCCGGTTTCAAAGATATTAGGCCGCTTCCCACCCCGTATGGAGCCATGTCTATGTAGAACACGTAGGGGTGCAGTGACCCTGCTATTTTAGAAGAGTAATAGCTTGCAAGGATTGCTAATGAGCCTGCTGGAAGATGCGGACCCTGGTTCCTAACTGAGCCCAGTGCCACTAGACCCACGGTGGCTTGTCCAAGCCGATACCTGATCTCGTAATATGTTGATGCGAACATGGTTTATTCCTCCTGAGCCAACCTTATTTAAATGTAGCGTGCATAATGGTCTTACAGCTGCTTCAGCATAAGCCGGATGGGTTAAGCTAATGGTTTAAAACATGCTTGAGGAAATCGACAAGCTGTTTCTCAGACCTCATTCCAACCATCTCGTGAGAATCGTTTACGACAAGCTTCGGAACACCTGTAACGTTATACTTTTCCGCGAGCTGTGGAAACTCCATCGCCTCAATCATCTCCCCGGTTATCAGATCGTTTTCGAAAGCCAGCTGGTGAGCGTAGAAAACCATTGTCGGACAGTAGGGGCACGTGGGTGTTACGAAAACCTTAATGTTAAGAGGCTCGGAAACCCCTCTGGCAAACTCCCTCGTAGAATCCTTCAACATAGTCCTCTTATTGCTAACCATCAGAATATCCTTAACATAGGTTTCAAACTCATATCCGGAGGGTATTCCGAAAAACCTTATCCCGTAATCCTTCTCCGGAGACCTTATGATGGTGGCTGGGAAAAGCCTAACGCTATACATCTCAACCTCTGTCAAACTGGTTTCAGATGGATAATGTTTCACAACAATATCAGGGTTTATGCTTGAAACCTCCTGAGCTATCTGAAGAGTCTCCCTACAGTATCTACAGTCACCCTTATCCGTGAAAACCACTATGTCAACCGGATCCTTAAACTCCCTGCCGAATATTCCGCGAAGCGTCTCCCTACTCTTCTCGTCTAAAAGCGCCATTTCAACAAAAGACCAGCATCCTCCGCCTTTATATCTTTTTATCGAACACGCGTTCTACACTGGTTCAGCGTCAAGCCTTTCAGCCAGAGACTTAAGGTTCCTCATCGCGTACAGCCTATCCTTATCACCCATTTTCGCCCTAGACAAGGCGTCCTCCAGCATTCCTATTACACGATCCATCCGCTTCCTGTTAACAGGATACGGAACCCCATCCTTACCGCCGAACGAGAATGAGAACTTAATCGGGTCCCTCCAGCTTGGAGGCGCGTCGAATACTATTTGGGCGACGAGTGAAAGAGCCCTCAGGGTCCCTGGCCCAACACCTCTGACGCTGAGAAGCTCCTCGTAGCAGCGTGGTTTAAGCTCGTAGGCTTCGCTGAGCGCTCTCCAGTTAACATTCTTCTCAAGCACAACCCTGTAGGCAGGGGGCTCCAAGGCACCCGGGATCCATTTCAAAATGGTTTCTGAAGAAGCTTCTCCAACGGTTCTTAAGCATCTTCTGAGCCTTTGAGGAGGCTCGTTGACGATGTCGAGGGAAACCCGCCTGTTCTCCCTGCTCTCTTTAGCAGTAAGGTTGAGCACGTTTTCATGCTTTGAAACGCCTATTATTCCGGAGTGCGGCTCCTCTACGAGGCTCGTCAAACCCTCGCTAAGCCAATGATACCTCCTAGCCCATTTCAGCCGAGTGTTCATACCCTGCTGGACAACAGCCCAGTTGCCCTCCTTGTCGAACATGAAGACGTGATGGTAAAGCTGGTACCCTGCCTGTATCATGGAGTTGTCAACCTTGGCGCAAATCCTTGAAAGATACGCGAGCCTTCCAGGGTCAGCATCAACCCTCCTGCTGTCAACGATGCTCTCTATCTCTCCCGGCGTCCTACGGGAAACAGCCCCCTTACCCCCGCACGCGTAAACCCCCAGCTCCCTACTGGTCAAGACGGTTTTAAGAACCCCTGAAGTAACCGTCGTGGAGCCGGAGCTGTCCCAATCATACCCGAGAACGTTCGAGAAGCCTTGAAACCAGAGCGGGTCTGAAACACGTTTTAAAAGCTCTAGCGTGCCGAACTCCATTACTATTGCTTCAACAATAGCGCCCCCTAGGCGTATCATTCTTGAAACCAGCCACTGCGGAGCCCTGCCGCCGTGAAGGCGAAGATCGAAGAAGCCCCTTCTAGAGGACACTCCTGAACAATGGGTTCTGCTCCCAGCCTAAAAACTTTTTACCTCCCCCAGAGCTTTTAAACCAGCCATGTCCAGCGTGAGGCTTGAACACGTTGAGATAAGGCCTCCGGAAGGGGTGCAGGTTATAATAGGCCAATCCCATTTTATTAAGAGCGTTGAAGACCTTTACGAGACGATTGCTTCAAGCATGCCAAGGGTAGAGTTTGGAGTCGCCTTCTGCGAGTCGAGCGGGCCGGCCCTAGTAAGATACGAGGGTAGTAGCGAGGAGTTGGAGAAGCTTGCTGTAGAGTATGCCCTCAAGATTGCAGCCGGACATGTCTTCATAGTTTTGTTGAGAAACGCTTACCCAGTTAACGTTTTAAACAGGATTAAGAACGTCGAGGAGGTTGCTACTGTTTTCTGCGCCACAGGGAACCCGGTTGACGTCATCATAGCTGAAACAACGCTCGGGAGGGGTGTGCTCGGAGTGGTTGACGGGGTTAAGACGAAAGGTGTTGAAAACGAGGAGGATAAGAAGCATAGACGCGAGTTCCTTAGGAAAATAGGCTATAAGAAGTGAGGAATAATGAAGCACGTTATAGGTATTGACGGCGGGGGAACCAAGACTCAGGCGGCGCTTCTCAGGCTTAACGGGGAAGTGGTTTCTCACGACGAGACGGGCCCTTCTAACTACCATAATGTTGGAGTGGAGCAGGCTAGAAGAACACTTGAAGAAGCATGCGTGAAAGTAATTCGGAAAGCAGGCGTAGACGCAGACAGTGTTGAGATCGTCGTCGCATCGCTCGCGGGGCTTGACTGCAGCCTTGATTTCAAGGCCATGCAGAACGCTGTTGAAGGGTTCCCCATAGGCAGCATAATTCTCGTGCATGACTCCATGGCTGCTCTCTACGCTACTAACGCAGGCAGAGAGAGCGCAATAATAATAGCTGGAACAGGCTCTGCGACAGCCGGCATAAACAGCAGGGGCGAGTATGCGAGAGCCGGCGGATGGGGGTATATTCTTGGAGACGAGGGAAGCGGCTTCTACCTAGCTAAAAGGGGAATCGTGGCGGCACTCCTAGAGTATGAGGAGAGGGGGCCGAAAACAATGATAACCAGCCTTCTGCTGGAGAAGTTCAACGCGAAGACCCCTGACGAGATAATATGGCACGTGTACACGCGTGGGATGAGCATCACGGAGTTCGCTCGGCTAGCCCCCCTCGTGACCGAGGCTGCTATAAGAGGCGACGGTGTAGCAGTAAGCATTCTGCGCGACGCTGGAAGAGAGCTTGCCAACATTGTCAGCGGAGTCATAAGGAGGCTTAAAATGGAGGAGGACGAGTTCCCAATAGGGTTAATCGGAGGAGTCTTCAAAGCCGGTAGGCTTGTAACCGGGCCTCTTGAAGAGGAGGTGCACAAGGTTGCGCCGAAAGCCTACTTGACCTCGCCCAGGTTCCCGCCGGTAATAGGCTCATCCCTGATAGCGCTGGAGAAAGCAGGCGTGAAGATAAGCGAAGAGGTTCTCGCAAAAACGCAGAAAACCATGAAGGAGCACGGCTTACAGCGGGTTTAAAGAAGGACTTCGCATACGAATCCTGAGATTTCGTCCGCATAACTTTTAAGAATCTATAATACTCTAAAAATAGCAGTCACGTTTCCCTTAGCTTAATCTTAGCGAGGCTGGTTAGAATCTCGAACAGCGCATCGTTTATCTCGCTTATCGTCTGACACTCAAGAATATACACGTCGTACGTCTTATAATAGTCGAAAAGAGCCCTCGCCCTGTCTGAGAGGCTTGGGACAACGAGCAGCAGCTTCTTATCAGCCTTGACATCCATAGCCTTGAGAACTATTGAGAGAGCAGACTCATCAACAGGCTTGCTGCTCACAATAATGTCTATCACCGCGTCCACACTATCCGAATCCTCCCTGTAGGAGACGGCTAGGGTGAAAACGTGTTCAACACCAGACCTGCCGATTATTCTCGCAGGATAGTCGACCCTCCAGCCCTTAGCCCTAAGAGCCTCCACGAGAGGCTTAAGATCCATAACCCATTTCTCAACCAGGCTCCTCTTACCCTCGTTAAGCTTGTAAGAATATATTTTCTTAGGAACGCCTTCACCCTCGTGGAAAACATGCTTCTCAGCCAAGCAGATAAGCCTTCTGCCGAGCAGGCTGCTCACTATGCTTTCAATCACCTTAGCCCTCGCCTCAGGCGACGCGGTCTGTGTACCGGAGAGGTCTACGAGAAACCGGATGTCGCCACAGTGAGGGCAGGCCAGCACAGTTGTCGACTCCTCCCTAACCAGTATCCCCTCGTCAGCCAAGGATTCAAGAGCATCCTTAACATTCCTGGTGGAGGAGCCCATTATTTTTTCAGCCTCAGGGTAGATGAACTCCCCAGCCTGGTTTAGCTCGGGCTTAAGCTCAGAAACAGCATTGTCTATCAGAGCTTTAAGCAGCACTTGGACATCGCTCCTGTTGAGGAGCGGTGAGAACGATGCTTCTTCGCTGGACTTTTCTTCACCCATGTCCTAGTCTTCCTCTCTTATATACTTCCTTTTAAACAGCGTAGTTAAATTTTGCTTATTTAAAAGCATCGTGAAAAAGCCTTTAAAAACTTGTTTTTTAAGAGTTTTAACCTTGATTCGCCGAGGACTTGAAAAAGATATATTCTTAATCTGCAACCGGACACACGGTATGAGGGTAAAGGTTTCTAAGAAAGCAATAAGGGCACTCGGGGTGGCTGAAAGCTTTCGAAAAAGCTCAGATAAGGCATTTCTAGCTGGAGTAGTTATGCGCAGCGACTTCATAATAGACGGTTTCGCAATAAACCGTACAACGGTCTCCGGCGACGACGCTACCGACTCAGTCATAGCCCTCTACAGCTCGCTCAGCAGGAAGGACATTAACCTGATAATGATCGG
Organism: Candidatus Brockarchaeota archaeon; assembly: GCA_017601225.1. GTDB lineage: Archaea > Thermoproteota > EX4484-205 > EX4484-205 > JAAOZP01 > JAAOZP01. The sequence goes on from JAFNIX010000008.1 coordinate 8,170, forward strand.
GGGGGCAGTCATAAGCATGTATAACATTGTTGACATTAACAGGGTTTTCGAGGAGACGGGGAGGCCTGTAGTAGCAGTAACCTACAGACCATCCGGGGGGATTGAGGACGCTATTAAAAAGCGTTTCCCAGGCAACTGGGAGAGAAAGCTTGAAGCCTACAGGAAGCTCGGCCCCAGGAGGGAGGTCACGCTGAAAAACGGTTTTAAAGTATTCGTTAGAAACATCGGCATAGACGATTATGATTCGAAACTTGTTTTAAACAGGTTCACGTTTTTCGGAAGAATCCCTGAGCCGATTCGCGTGGCAAGGCTTCTAGCTAGGAGCCTTTTACCCTTGGAGACTGGGATTCAGCGTTCCGCTGGGCATCTTTAACCCGGTTTAGGGCTTTAAGCGTTTTCCCACAGGGCCCCCATGAGTAAAAATATAAAAACCATTGTTTTCTGGAGCAACCTGATGATCGGGTCAGGGGCTCTCCGTGGAATAGTTGAGGGACCCAGGCTCGGAATGAAGAGCGTGAAGAAACACCAGTATTTAGCAAGGTTTGAAGGAGTCTCTGACAGGCGGGAGGCTGCTAGACTGCTTCTCGGAAGGAAAGTAGTATGTCCCCTGAGAAAAGGAAAGAAGATCTTCGGAAGGATAACTGGCCTGCACGGCAGGAAAGGAACAGTTAGAGTGAGGTTTGGAAGAGGGCTTCCTGAGCCTTCAAACGGCCTGCCCCTGTTTCTAATAGAATCTAAACGCCAATTTAAAACCTAAGGGTTCAGAAGACTAATCAGGACGAGGCTTCCTCTAAATCCGGAGAAAACCTTTAGCTTTTCTCCAAGCGCGCAGAAAAACGGGTTTAAACTTACCACAGCCTACCGCTTGGGCTTAAACGCTTCTTAACGGAACCGTTAGGCTTAACAGGCCGTTTACAGCAGAAACGTAGAACTCTGGGTCAACCTCTGAGACAAGGTCTCCCGCAACGTCAATAACGTAAACCGTGTGGAGCCTCGAGTTCTTAATCTCCTCAAGGCTGACCGGCGGATTCTTATAATACAGGTCGCATAGGCTCTTTATCTCATGTATTTCCTCTATTCTCCTAAACCTCGGGGGCTTGGCTAGGGACGGGGGTATTTGAAGAACATAGTAGGGTGGGATGCCTAGGCCAAACTTGTCGACTAGAACACTATACCTAGTTATCTTGCTGGCAACCCTAGCCCTGCAGTAGAGCTCGGGGTCTAAAGCATTCTCAGGAGGAACGTATCCTGTTTCAACCTCGACAACCAGTGTCCCATGCCCCCTGACAGCGTAAACATCGCAGATAAGCCCGCCTCCCAGATCGTGTTCAACATCAACATCGTAACCCTTAAGCATGAGGTGCTTAGCGCAGACCAGCTCCATCACAGAGTGGTTTATCTTGACGAGCCCCTTTTGGCTTAGCTCGATAAGCCTGTTCTTCAGGTTTTCAAGCCTAATCTTAATATCCTGGTCCACGTTCCTCCCAATTCTTTTAACCAGGGTTTCAACGTCTTCCTCGAACTTGTTTCCGGGCAATTCTTCTTTTCAACCTGCCGTCCACGGCTATTAAAACATTCAGCATGGAATCCAGATTTTTAGAGCTGTAACTAAAAAAGAGCTTGCGAAACCCTTTTCTATTTTCGAAAACTTATTTACGTGAAGCCCGGCGCGGGGAGCAGGCTTGGGCGGGAAGCGGCTGCAAAGCCGATCCTGGCAGCAGCCTCTCACCGGGTTGCTGGGAGACAACATCAAACAGCAGCTTGGTGGAAGACTGCAGCTGGGAGAGGCAGAGCAGTTGCAGCTCGTTCAGGCTTAGACCCGCTAACCGGGCTTTCTTTTTTTAAGAAACTTTTTCTTAAAAGGGGGATATGCCCTTTGGCAGACTGGTCATCTCACGATACTGGAAAACCGGGCCGTCTAGACACACGTGTTTACCTCCGAAATGACAGTGTCCACACTTCCCGATTCCACACCTCATCCTGCTTTCAAGAGAGGCGTAAATATTCTCCTTCGAGTAGCCGAGTTCAACAAGCCTCCTTAGGACGAACCTTATCATAACGGGCGGGCCGCAGGTGCAGACTATTGCATCCGCCTTGTCTAGCTCAGGCTTTCCAAGTATTGTCGTGACAACCCCGACGCTACCCTCCCAACCCTCCTCGCCAACGTCGACAGTCAGGTAGAGCTTCACACCGCGGCCAGCCCACTCGCCAAGCTCATCCCTGTACATTAGCAGCGAGGGTGTTCTCGCACCGTAGCAAACAGCTATCTCACCGTAGTTCTCCCTTCCCTCTAGCAGGTGGAGGACAAGGGATCTCAAGGGTGCGAGGCCTATTCCACCCCCCACTATTAGAATGTCTCTACCCTTCATCCTGTCAACCGGCCACCCCCGGCCGTAGGGCCCTCTTACGCCCACCTCGTCTCCAACACGGGCCTCGTGAATCATCCTGGTTACACGCCCCATCCTCCTGATGCTGAACTGTAAACAATCCTTGTTTAATGGAGAGGAGCATATTGAGAAGGGGGCTTCGCCAACCCCGTAGACTGTGAGCATTGCGAACTGGCCTGGCGTGAAGCCTTCGAAACAGTTTGGGCTAAGCGTGAACGTCTTGGTGTCAGGAGTCTCGTCCCTAATTCTTACTATCCTAGCTGGCTTCGGAGCATACGGGTTCAACCCCATCTTTTTAAAACCTCCCTTATGTCTACGCCGACTGGGCATAGGGAAACGCATCTACCACACCCTACGCAGCCAAAGGAGTTGAAAGCCATCGGGATCCTGCTGAGCTTATGGCAGAACCTGTGGCAGAACCTGTCGACCCTGCTTACCCTAGGGTCTAGGCCGCTCGCCATTCTTGTGAACAATGTTGAGGCGCAGGTGTCCCACCCCTTCGTCCTCACGTAAGCATTCTTCTCAAAATAATCCTCGGTGTCGAAACAGTAGCACACCGGACAGGTGAAGGAGCAGAGACTGCACTCTACACATCTCTGAGCCGCCTGCTGGAAGAAGCCTTCGTCAAGAGTCGCCTCAAGCCTAACCAGGCGCTCCCTCGATATTTCAATCCTGCTGTTCATCTCCCTCGTCAACCTGCATGTTAGCTCCCCGTACTCCTCCAGATGCTCAGGGCCAGCTTCTTCAAAGAGGCTTGCGGAAACTTCTACTAGGCTCTGGCCCCTCCTGCTTCTAGCCTCAACAAGGAACCCCCCGGTTATACGCGTAAGGGTAATGTCTTCACCGGAACCCCTAATAGGGCCTGCTTCAAAAACATTGCAGAAACATTCCTCCCTAGGCTTTGCACAGGAGAGGCTTACAACAGTTATGCTTCTCCTCCTAGACTCGTAGAAGGGATCTGGGTTCGGAGGCTTTAACAGAACACTGTCGAAGATGTTTAAGGCTGATGCGTCGCAAGGCCTAACGCCTAGTAGAACAGCTTCTAAGCCTCCCATGGGCTCATGCAGAGCCCTAGTCTTAGGATCATGCTTGAAAACCACTTCTCTCTGCGGGAGGAAGAAACGCTTAGGGGGGAGCCTCGTGTTAGAGTAATCCAAGGAGGCTTCCCCGCCATGCTTAATAGTTTTAAATTCGAAGTAGCCGTCTGTCTCAACAGGCGCGATAACGCGTATATTTGAAACAAGCTGCTCAAGGAGACGTTTAAAACCGTCTTCATCCAGGAATAGCATGCGACTCAGTCTTCCCCACCTTCCTTAAAGACGAGTGGAGGAGGAGCCTCGCTGAGGCTCATACCCGGAGCATAACCGTAGTTCTCCCTGAACCATTCGTTAAGCTCATGGTATAGCCTGGTTAACGGGATTTCAACAGGACAGGCTGATTCGCAGGCGCCGCATTCAACGCAGCGCCCAGCCATGTGGAGAGCCCTGGTAAGGTGGAAAGTGAAAAGCTCCTGTGGAACCCTAAGCCTGTGAACCAGATCCGGCTTAAAACCCTCTATGGAGCACTCCGTGCAGTAGCATAGGGGACATGCTTTGACGCACGCCATGCATTTCAAGCATTTTCTGAAAAGGCTCAGCCAGTCTGAAGCATTATCTCCAGCAACCGTGTTTTCATCCTCAGGAGCCTGCCCGCCTTTCTTCACAAGATAGTCTGCAACAGGCGAAACCCTTGTAACGCACCTTCTACAATAGTCCGCCAACCGCCTCCCAACATGGGTCGAGCCGTATTTAAACGGTTTGAAAACACCGTTGCACTCCACAGCTATAACAACGATGCTCCCCCTGTCAACCTGGTTCTCCTTCACAAGCTCCACGATGGATCTTCCGTCGCAACCCTTGGCAACAATCCCGACCCTCCTGCTCCTTAGGCTCCTCAAGTATGTCGCAAGGTTAAACCAGCAGTCAGAGTTCCACACAAGCCTCTCAACCTCCTCAGGCTTTGAGACGAAGCATGGCCTAACGCTTCTCCCGTAATACTCGTAGCCCAATACAAGCTCAACATCCTTCCTCTCAAGCAGTTTTCTAACGATGCTTCTCAACTCTTCCTCAGCCCTGCTCAACCATACTCCCCCCTATGTTCAAGGGGCCGAGCCTCTCAACCTCCCCGAGTATTCTTGAAACCTCCCTGGAGAAGAGGCTCCCCTCGTTAGACGAGATCCAGAGTATTCTAAGCCTATCCTCTTCAACACCGATTGTCCTCAGAAGCCTCCTGAGAAGGCTTACCCTAGCCTCCGTAACCCTGCTGGGCGCAACCCTTCTAAGCTCGCTCGGCCTGCATGCTGTGACCAGGACTGCGTCAGCACCTTTCTCGAAAGCCTTAACGATGAGGCTAGGGTTGATTACTGCGGAGCAGGGCACCCTGACTGTTAAAACGTTAGGAGGATAGGTGAAGCCTTCGAAGCCCGCTTGGTCGACACCGGAGCTGGAGCACCAGCATGTGAACACTATTACTCTAGGCTTCCACGACAACCCCTAGTCCTCCAGCATCGCTGAAACCATCGGGGAAAGCTGCTCCAGACCCCAGTTGCCCAGGGTAATCGCCTCCTGCGGGCAAGCTGCCAAGCATGATCCACACCCGTTGCAAACACTCTCGAGAACCCTGACCTTGTCGCCCTCCCTGACTATGGCACCGTATTCGCAGGAAGCTAAGCATCTCCCGCATCCGGTGCACTTCTCCAAGGAAACACGAGCATACTCCGGGAGCCTGAGGCTGCTCCTCCCGAAGAGGCTCGTAACCAGTGCGGCTGCACCACTCCCCTCGACAGCGCTTTCCACAATATCCCTTGGGCCGTGGCAAGTGCCGGCGACAAATATCCCCCTGACCCTTGTTTCAAGCGGCCTCATCTTAGCATGAGCCTCCTCGATGAAGCCGTGCTTATCCACAGTGACGCCCAGCCTCTCAGCGAGCTCAATCATCCTACTAGAAGGCTTGAAGCCGAGCGCCAGGACAACCATATCCACCTCCAGCTCGCCCCTACTGCCTGTTAAAGTATCCTCGTAGACTATCAGAAGACTCCCGTCTCCGGTCCTCCTTATTTCAGACGGTCTTGACCTTATGAAGACAACACCGTCCTCCAGACACCTCCTGTATAGAAGGTCCTCCCAGCCTTTCCCGAATGCTCTAAGCTCGTTGTAGAATATGAAGACCCTGGCCTCCCTGTCGTGCTCAAGGATGAGTCTAGCCTCCTTCATGCTTGCTGCGCAACAATAGTATGAGCACTCCTCTATCCCGGCGCCGGACTCCCTTGACCCGACGCACTGTATGAATGCAACTCTTTTAGCGGGCTTCCCATCCCTCTTAAGGAGGATTCCGCCAGTCGGGCCTGAGGCGCATATTATTCTCTCGAACTCCATGTTCGTAATGACGTTCTCATACTCCCCGTAGTGGTACTCGGGTTTAAGCCTTGGATCGAAAAGGTCTGATCCGACTGCGACGACTATGGCTCCAACGTTCAGCTCAACAGTCTTAGGCTTGTCCTCAAGGTTTATCGCAGCCCGGGTGCAAGCCTTCATGCAGAGCCCGCATTCAACACAGTAGTCCCTGTTTATCACGTATTTCAAGGGAACAGCCTGGGCGAAAGGACAGTATATTGCTTTAACAGGCTTAAGGTCAGCGTCATACTTGTTAGGCTGGTAGACGGGGCAGACGTTCACGCATTCTCCGCAGCCGTTACACTTATCCGGGTCAACATACGTCGGGTTAACCCTGATCCTAACCTTAAAGTCTCCAACAACACCCTTAACCTCAACAACCTCAGCATTAGGAATAATAGTGATGTTCCTGTTTCTCCCAGCCTCTGAGAGAAGCGGCCCTTCTATGCAGATAGAGCAGTCTAAAGTGGGGAAAGTCTTGTCGAGCTGAGCCATCACGCCCCCTATGCTGGGCTCCTTCTCAACAAGGTAGACACGGTAGCCGGCGTCAGCAATGTCGAGAGCACACCTGACCCCCGCTATTCCTCCCCCTATGACGAGCGCCTCCTTAACAATCTTCAAACCCTCCGTGCTTAGCGGCTCAGCGTGAAGAGCTTTCTGAACAGCCCCTTTCACCAGGCGGATTGCCTTCCAAGTTGCTTCCTCCCTGTTTCCACAGGCCTTGGCGCACTGCTCCCTAATGTTTACAAACTCCACAAGACCATTGAAGCCCCCGGAGCCTTTGAAAACAGCTTCAAGAAGCCTGGTGGAACACGCTGCGACAACAACCCTATCATCATCCAAGCCAAGGTTTTCAAAAACGTTCTTCTCGCAGAGCCTGTCGGAGACGAGAATCTTCTCCACCAGAGGGCTGTCGGAGAAAAAGCTTCTAAGCCTTTCGAAATCGATTTCCCCCAGCAGGGTCGAGTAGCAGGTGCATAGCACTATTGTCACACGCCTCAACGCTTAACCACTCTCCTAAGCAGACTCTCCGGTAACCCTATTTGAAGCGGGTCTGAGCCAAGTGAGAACGCTGAAAGCTGGGCGAGATGGAGAACAGGGATTCGGCTGACTGGGCTCAGTCGCAGCATGCAGTGCGAACACGTTGCAACAATGCAGTCTGCCCCAGCCTTCTCCGCCGAGCCCGCTTTCAACCTAGCCATCTCTCCCCCAACCTTCTCGTCTGAAACAAACCCGCCGCAACAGTTGAGCTCACCATCGTAGGAAACAGGGAGGAACCCCAGCGTCTCGAGAACACTCTTAACCATTTTAGGATCCTCAGGATTATCCAAGCCCCTGCCCCTAGGCCTTAGAAAACGGCAGCTGTGTTGAACCGCACACCTTAAACCTTTGAAGCCGAGCCGCGGCTTCACCTCCCTCAGCCTCTCCAGCAGCAGTGTTTGGAAAGGCTTCACGTCGGGAGGCCTAACACCCCTAGTCTCGGCGAGAATCCTGAAGGCGTCGTTAAGGCTTGCGAAACAGTCGTCGCACGCGGTTACGACAGTGCTGTTTAGAAGCCTCATGTTCCTATCGTTAAGCCTGAGCCAAGCCTCCCTGCTCAATGAGAAGAACCACGAGGGGGCGCAGCACGAAGCCTCAGGCTGCTCTCTGAACGAGACTCCTATCCTGCTTAGAGTCTCTTTAACAGCTTTCTCAACCTCAGGTTGAACAGTCCTTATAACGCAGCCCAGGTACAGGGTTAGACTCATTTGAAGCCGGCCTCCGACAGGATTCTCCGCACCTCGCTTAAACCCTCGCTGCTAAGCCCCACTTCAGGAAGCCCCAAGAGCCTCCTCCTCTCAAGGGATTCCGGCGTAAGCGGGAGGGCTAAACCAGTTTCCCTCACCTGCTCAACCATCCTGAGGATTCCTGCAGGAGCCTCACCCCCGTTCTCGTAGACGACTGCTCTAAGAGCCATTATTATGCTGAAAGGGTTAACCGCCTGGGGGCATCTATCAGTACACAGGGAGCAGGTTGAGCAGAGCCACGGGTCCTGGTCTGGAAGCCTGTTGAACCTTGCTATTGAGCCAACCATCCTACGCGGGTTGAAATCTTCACGAATAGTGTTAACGGGGCAGGCGGAGGTGCATGAGCCGCACTGCATGCATCTAAGAGGATTCCCCGCCCCCTTCTTCATTAAGGTTTCAATCAATCCTCCCCTTTACCGTTTTCTAACGGGCTTCAAAGCCTGTTTTAAAGGTTTTTGAGAAGCCTCTGCCGTTTCTAGAAGCCTCGTCTCAAAGCATGATTAACAATCAGAAACCCGGCTTAATACGGGGCTTCAATGTGGTTGCAACAATATGCCTGACGCCGCCTTCCAGTCAACAGTGTCTCCAGCCCTGTTGAAACAGTATAGGGCGAGAACCTTCCCACCAGGGATGGGTACGGTACGGGGTGACCCAGATCCGGGCGCGCTCGGTTACGCGTTCAACCTCCTCAGGTTAACCGGGTTACCATGCTTAGCCATCTAACAGCCTCCTCCGAGAAGCCTATGGGAAAGCAGAGCCGGCAGATATAAAGCTAGTTCAAGTATTTAAGCCCCTGTAGCCCGATGAGAGAAACATGGGCGAAAACAGCCTGTCCCATTAGGGTATCAGGATCGAAAGGCTAATACTCTGCAACCAGCCACACTGTAGAACCCTTCCCAGCATTTATCCTGAGTGTGCCAAGCGGATTATCCAAGGTTCTCCAAGCATGCTTAACCACCCTGAAAGATTCTTCTACAAAACTCCCCTCTAAATGCGCCTTCAGGCTCACAGCCTGCTGAACCCTAATCGTTAGCGTTTTCCTAGATGGGCATGATACTCCGAAGAATACCCTCCTAGCTCCCAGCAGATCGTAGAAAGGAGGATTCTTAACAGCCTTGTCGTCGAACACCAGCCTGTCGTACATTCTCCCATAGGTCTTAACGTCGAAAATATTGAAACTAGGCTCCCATACCCAGATCTCATGCCTCCACTGCCTGCTGTAGTCTAAAACTGGAAACGGGGGTGCATGTGACATGAAGAAGCTGAAGAGAACCTTAGGCTTCCCATCCGGGCCTGTGGTGAAAGAAGGATGGCCGAAGTTGCTGTGGCCGTCGTTGAAAGGCACGGGCAGGCTTGCGCTCAAACCCCTCACGTTTGGAGAGAGAAAGGCTCCGCACATGGCTATCCTGGATCGCCAGTTCTGCCTGTCGGCGAAATACTCTACGAGAACACCGAACCTGTCGTTAACCCTGAAAGCATCTATAACGTCGTTAGAATCCTCCCAGTTGGAGAAAACCATTTCTTCACCCAGCTCTAAAGCGTTCAAATCATCAACACGCTTCACAAGCCTCCAGAGAACCCTGTCCCCCTTCGGATAGAATATTGCTGCATTCGGGTTCTCCTCGCTGTAGTTACCCATCAGGCTGAGGATGCCGGCTCCAGAATCCTGCATCCCGTCGAGCAGCCTTCTTGAACCAAGCTCCTTCAACCCCCTGTCGAAACACCTGATCTGCAACGGTCCGCCTTCAGTCGTGAGAACGATGAAACCGTCCCTCCAAGGATCGTAAATCACGTTGACAGCGTCCCTCGTCGGCGGCGATGGCAATATTTTCCTAATCCTACCTAGCGTCATGTCTTTTTCAACCTCAGCATAATAGATCTCTCTAGAGTTAGCGTTCCTCCATCCGGTGAAGAAGAGAAGCCAGCCTCCCGTCTCAGGATCGTAAACCATTCTCGGTGTCCCAACGCCGCCGCCAATATCCGGAATACTATCCTTATACTGGGAAGGAACTATCAAGGGATAGACCCTTCCAGCCATGTGGAAAACACAATATTGAAAACTTATAAACGTTTGGAGGATTAGAAGCCCGATAAGCATTTTTATCGAATGATTTTGAGAAACATAGGTTTAGAAAGCAACATGTTTTTCACGTGTGAAGCCCAAAACACTTTAATCTTTCTTTCATAGGGAAGAGTTTTAAAGATTAATACGACATAGAAAAAGATCATGAAATTGGGCCCACTAGCCAGTAGGCTTTTAGAGAAAATCACGCTAGAGGAGAGAATCATAGCAGGTCTTATGTCTGGGACAAGCGCTGACGGAGTTGACGTGGCAGTAGCTAGTGTGAAGGGGTATGGAAGGGACATTAGTTATAGGATTATCCATAAGGATGTTAAACCATACTCTGAAGAATTGGGAAAACACATACTAAGCACTATTGAGCAAGGCTCCATGCATGATGTATGTATTCTGAACTATATTATAGCTGAAGCCTTCTCAGAAGCGTTAAAGAACTCTTTAGAAAACTCAAGCATCTCCATGAGAGAAATCGACCTTATAGGATCACATGGCCAGACAGTGTATCATTTTCCAGAATACGTCTGTATAGGGGGTTTTTCGAGCAGATGTTCCCTCCAACTTGGCTCTGCACAGGTGATTGCTGAAAGAACCGGTATATTAACAGTGGGGAATTTCAGGGTAAGAGACATTTCTGCAGGAGGTCAAGGAGCTCCAATAATCGCTTACGTTGACTATGCTCTTCTTTCAGACCAATTGAAGGGAAGAATTGTACAGAACATAGGGGGCATAGCGAACGCTACTGTGCTACCGGCAAACCCCACGGTGGAAAACGTATATGCTTTCGACACAGGCCCCGGAAACAGTCTAATAGACTTCACGGTATCCTTGCTATATCCAGGTTTAACATATGATCCTGAAGGCGAAATTGCTTGGAGAGGAGCGTACGATAGGAATCTTTTGGAAGAGCTTATGGCACATGAGTATATTGAGAAACATCCTCCTAAGACAACTGGGAGAGAAGTTTTCAGCAGGCCTCTAGCTAAAAGAATAGTTGAGAAGGCTCTTAGAAAAGGCCTGTCTAAAGAGGACATAGTTGCTACCGTAACTATGTTCACCGTGGCCAGCATCGTTAAAAATTACGACTTATTTATACTGCCACACGTGAAGGTTGAGGAGGTCATCTTAGGGGGAGGAGGAGTAAAGAACAAAACTATAGTGAAGTATCTTGAAGAAGAATTAAGAAAAAGAGGTTTGAGATTGTTAAGGCATGAGGATGTAGGTATCGACTCTAAGATTAAAGAAGCTCTGGGAATGGCTATCCTCGCACACACTACTTTAAGCGGGATTCCTAATAATATACCTGGGGCTACGGGAGCGGGCAGGAGCGTTGTTATGGGTGAGATTGCCCTATAAGGAAGATATTAACAAGTTATGGAAAACCGGCCGAAATCTCATAATCTTAGTGTTTTCCCTAGTAGGATGAACCCTGTTGCTTAAAAGGACCGCTACAACATTGTGCTCAACATCCATGCATATCGACGTGCCGGTGAAGCCTGTGTGCCCGAATGCTCTTCCATCAGTCATCAGATCTCCAAATGCTTGGGTAACCGTCTTTCTATATACCTGCCATCCTAGTCCGTAGCAGTAATCGTTAATAGCCCATGGGCTTAGCATCGTCGTCGCCGTAGCCTTTTTAACTAGTGTGTCGCTCCTACCTAAGTAGGCTTGCATCAGCTCGCCCCCTATTAGGGCAACTTCTCTCGACACTGAAAAAAGACCGGCGTGGCCTGATAAGCCCTCCAGCACTCTAGCATTCTCATCGTGAACCACTCCTCTCAAGGGGAAGCCTGTTGCGGGATCGATCTCTGTTGAAGCAACCTCATTAACCGAGAAACCATGTTTCAAAGGATTGTAAACAGTCTTCCTCAAGCCGAGAGGCCTTGCGACAAGTTTCTCGAAAAGCCTGTCTATTCTTTCACCAGTAACTTTCTCTGCTAATGCGGTTAGAACAATGTAGCCAATATCACTATAGATAACCTTTAAGCCAGGAGGACAGCTGATAAAGGACCTCACAGCCTCGTCGAGGAGCTCAGTCCTACTGTTTTTCTCCAGCTTATAGAGGGGAACCCATGCTGGAAGACCCGCGGAATGCGAGAGCAGCATCCATATTTCAGTCTTGCTTTTAAGCTCGTCTTGGCCAGCATTAGTCCTAGAGTATTCCGGTAATACTTCGGAAACCTTCTGTTTCAAGTGTATAAGGCCCTCCTCCAGAAGCTTGGCGAAGATGATCGACGTTGCCAGAGGCTTAGTGAGAGAGGCAAGATCATAAAGCGTTTCAACGGTGGTTTCTCTTCTCTCCGGGATTGTTTCAGCGTATCCGAAGGCCTCCTCATAGACAAGCTTATCATCGGTGTAAACAGCTACAGAAGCCCCTGGAAAAACATCGCCAACAGCCTTAGAGAGAACATTCCTCAGACTGTTGAATCTCATGAAACCATCCCGAGTTAAACAATACTGCCTCCTTATATTTTTACAGTCGAATGTTCAAGCCACATCTTTCATTTAAAGCAAGAGCTTTCAATACGTGTTGAAAGTAATCATAGCAAGAATAGGGGACTAAAATCAAAGGGGGAGAGCAAGAGCTACTGGCTGATGGTGAACCCGCCTAGGAGCCTGATGTCCCTCGAGGAAGCACCCACCCTTACTTCATACCCTCCCTTCTCGACAACCCATTTCTCACCATCATAGCTCGCGAGTGAGTCAAAATCCAGCTCAACCGTAATCTTCTCCTTCTCGCCTGGGTTTAGAAGCCTCGTCTTATGGAACCCCTTGAGCTCCTGGAAAGGCTTGTCTATTCTGCCTTTCGGAGCCCTGATATAGATTTGAGCAACCTCCTTCCCGGGGAGGTTTCCAGTGTTAACAACTTCAAAGGAAACAATCACCTTATTGTTAATCATCTCCACCTTTAGGTCCCTGTATTCGAAGCTGGTGTAGGATAGGCCGAAGCCGAACTCGTAGGCGGGCTCAACCCCAAACGTGTCATAATACCTGTATCCTACGTATATTCCCTCGTCATAAACGACTCTCTGCGGGTTGTCTCTAGGCTCCCCTGGGAAGCTCCAAGAGGGAACGTCAGAGTAGTCCATGGGAAAGGTTGTAGGAAGCTTGCCCGACGGGTTTCTCTCACCGGAAACAATGTCCGCAATAATCCTCCCCGTCTCCTGGCCAGCCTGCCATGTTAGGAGAATACTGTCTACCATGCTCCTCCAGCTGGCAACCTCAATGGGTGAACCTATGTTCAGTATTGCCACAACCCTCTTGCCGCGCTCATGGAAGGCTTTAGAGACTCTTTCCAGCAGCCTCCTCTCATCGTCGCTCAGGTAGAAGTCTCCCTTCTCAGGCCTCCTATCATAGCCCTCGCCCGAGATCCTGCTTATCACGATAAACGCGACGTCGTTTCTCTCCGCAAACCTGGCTATCTCCTCCTCGCTTAGAAAATCCTGGGGAACCGGTTTAAAGATCTCTCCGAAAATTGTTTTCTCAATCCTATATTCATCCTTACTCCTGATTTCAGCCAAGTATTTAACGTGTGCCTCGACAAGCTCCTCGTCAACCCTTAAGTGTTTCTCCCTCATTCCGTCAAGAATAGATATTACGTACCTCGGGTGAGTGTCACCGCTCCCGGTTCCGCCTTTTAGTGTCTCCATCTGGCCTGTTCCGAATAGAGCGATCCTAGAATCCCTGCCCACAGGCAGGGCCCCATTGTTCTTGAGAAGGACAACTCCCTCAACACCCGCCTCATAGGCGACTCTAGCGTGAGCATCGAGATCAGGCCTATTAGAATACTTGTAGCCTTTGAAAGAGGGCGAGTTGACGAGAACCCTCAGAATGTTCTTCACGTTCCTGATGAGGATCTCCTCATCCAGCCTTCCTTCTTTAACAGCGTTAATTATCGCCTCCACCTCGTCCTTCCTTTTCGGGTCAATCTGGTGGGCTTTCCCAGGCATAATCATGTCGTTGCCAGCCCTCATCATCTCCACCGGGTCATCCTTCGCAAACCAGTCCGTCATCACGAAGCCTTCGAACCCCCAGTCACCCCTCAGAACCCTAGTTAGAAGCCACTCGTTCTGAGAACAGTGCTGCCCGTTCAGCTTGTTGTACGCGCTCATAACCGTCCAAGGCTTAGACTTCCTAACCGCTATCTCGAAACCCTTGAGATATATTTCTCTAAGAGCTCTTTCAGAAACAAGCGTGTCAAGAATATGACGGTTGGTCTCCTGATTGTTGGCGGCAAAATGCTTCAGGCAGGCGCCCACGCCTTGAGACTGAACACCCTTAACGAAGGCCGCAGCCATCTCCCCGGTGAGAACAGGATCCTCCGAGTAGTACTCGAAGTTCCTGCCGCAGAGAGGATTCCTGTGGATGTTCATCGCCGGCGCGAGAAGAATATCCACCCCGTATTCTCTAACCTCCTCGCCGAAACACCTGCCGACAGCCTCCAGCAGTTCCCTGTTCCAGGTTGAGGCGAGCATCGTCTCAACCGGGAAAGCCGTAGCATGATACGTTTTATCATCGTTCTCCCTCTTAGGGTTTATTCTTAACCCGGCGGGCCCGTCCGCTAAGACGGCTGAAGGTATTCCAAGCCTTTCAACAGGATGAGTCTCGCCAGCAGCACCCGGAACACGGGGCTGAGGGTTTCCTAATATGCCTGGCATGCCTACTCCCACGACGATCCTGGCTTTCTCCTCAAGAGTCATCTTAGAAACTATCTCTGGAATCTCTTCCAGCGTCACCAATCCTAATCCCCGGGAACGAATAGTTTAAAGATTATTTAAGCTTTTCAATCAATACTGAATTAAGGCTGGCTGCACAAATTAAACTTATATTGATTTTGATTAGAATGATCGTTTTCCCATACTTCTGGGAAAACCACGTCATCCAACCATGCCTTAGACTGATAGATGTGGCTCTCCAAAATGCTTTACTACCTAGACATTATGCACTGGGGGTTAAACAGTCACACAATCCTGCTTTAAGGCCAGAGTGGAAAAGGAGCAGGCAGATCACTTTTGAGGCTGCGAAGCATGCTGTTGAAAGGAGAGCTGCCGAAATACGTGTTGACACCGTTTTCGAGGACGCGGCGAAGTTTTACAGTAAACAGGGTGTTAAGGACGGTGGAGCAATGCTCGAACTTCCTTTAAACCATAATTAAAGCATAGAAAGCATTACGGTATTATTCTCTCCTCTCCACGATTATCTTGCACTTCGTCGCTATTGCTGCGATCACTCCTAGGGCAGCCATCCACGGAGCCAAGATGGCGCCTATCACGCCTACGGTAGCGGGAATCTCAAGCAGCGTCTCATCTTTCTCACTCTTCACAATGATCCGTGTAACATTCCCCTCGTGAATAAGGTTTTTAATCGTTTTCACGAGATCATCCGACGAGACCGAGTATTCCTCTTTTGAAACTTTGCCCACTGGAGAGCCGCATGCGGAACAGAAGACAGCATCATCAGGCAGCTCTTTACCGCATTTCGGACAGTACTTCAAAGGCTCCCACCCTACTATATGCTTAACGAATGTTTTTAAACGTTTTTGGTTGTGCACTTCTAAGCACACTATAGTAGATTAGCATGCGAAGAAGACTGTCTCAAAATCCTTTTTCAAAGGGCTTGACTACTATGGTTTCCTCGCTTTGGTTCTTGCCCTTTTTAACCGTTTTTCGCTTCGACGCGGGAATATTGCCTCCGTGCCAAGGTACGAATTTAAATCCTCGGAAGTCAGAAGTATGAACACTATGCTGGTGCTCAACACCCCGGTGAGCAGGTTCACTAAATGAGGCGCCACCACTATGGCGAGGGTTACAGAATCAATCTTTTTAGACGAGATTTCTGAAAAGAGCGGTGTTAAACCGTAAATGGAGAAGAATATTCCTAGGACGGCGAACTCCGTGAAAACAAGCAGGGAAACCGCGAACGTGATCATTCCCCGAAGCTTGTAAAACATTAAGATGAGAATAATACATAGGAATATGAGCAGCAGGTCCTCAATCATCCATTGTTTTAAGAAGTACGCTTTCAGAAGCCAGTAGACAAGCCAAGAAACCATTATTATCACAATGAATACGACTATCCGCTGGAGCTCCCCGGGCTTCTGCTGGGACAATCCCTATTCAGTTAAGATAGTGTTTTAAATAAAAAGTTTTCCTTAATTCGAATAAAACATCCGGAAATAAACATAGCATTCAACATGCTCCCCGGTTTAGCAAGCTGAAAGAAAAGTTAATCTATCAATCAATAAATGTGAATGGACGCGATGAGAAAAAGAGCACTAGAAGCAATAAACCTGAGGCGCGTCGAGGAGCTTCTTCTCTCCGGAGCCCCGACTACCGATGAAAAGCTCGTCGAGAAGCTGACTGGGATTAAAGTTAACGGGAAGAGCCAGAAGGAGAAGACTAGAGCATTGTTTGAAGCTTTAGACGTCGACCTTTTTTACCAGCTTGGAGTTGATTTAAACGTTGTATGGAGCGATAGAAAGCCTAGGTTGACTGAAGGTTTTTTCGAAGAATTGAGGGAAGACTTTCCGTTCACAGATGCTTTCCACGTGGCTTATAAAAACCTTAGGCTGAGAAGAACGGAGACAGCGTCGCAGCTCTGGGTTGTAAAGAGGCCTTTCGAAAACTATGGAGAGCTGTTGAACTACTTGAAGAATTATGATCCTCGCGAGCATGAGCCGAGGTCGACGGGTGAAATTGCCGACGAGTATAGGAGGGTTTTTCAGGAGTATCAGGAGTTGCTCGGTGAAACAACATTGTACGCTGGAGAATTCTACTTAACGCTCTTCACGTATCTAGATATTCACATCGGCTTGCAGATGATAGCTAGGCTGAGCCGTCAAAACCCGGATCTGTTGGATGAGTTGATCTCCAAGTATGCTGAGGTGGCTAGAAAACACGTTGAAGCCTGGTCTAAAACCGGGATAGAAGTTTTCGTCTCGCATGACGATGTTGCCTGGAGAGGCGGCTTATTCTTCCCACCAGAATGGTTCAGGAAGCATATCGTGAAATGGTGGAAGCATATTTGGAAGCCTGTTAAAGACAAGGATATAAAACTGATCTTTGTTTCAGACGGGGATTACAGGGGGTTGATTCAGAACCTTGTTGAAACAGGTGTCGACGGTTTCCATGTAGAATGGGACCCGAGGTTTTCTCGAAGAGAAGTTGAAACCCTTTTGGATAAATATGGTTTTGACAAGATATTTCTCCTGCATCCGAGTTACGAGGTATTGTTCCGGGGAAGTGTTTCTGAAGTGGAGGAGGAGGCGAGATGGTTCATCACCCTAGCTAGAAAGTATCCATCAATATTCTTCGCGGGAACCCCGCCGGCTAATCCTGTAAACGAAGAGGTCTTCCTTAAAATATGGTTTTCTGAAAGACACTTGGAAAGACAAGGCTCTTCCCAGTAAGCCCCTAAACCATGCATTGAAGAGTTGCCCTGCCAGCCACACTATTTTTTAACAAATTTATCCACTAGCTTGTAAACTTCGGATTAAAGCCTATTGGCGAACGTTAAACTGAAACCACTTCTACATGCCAGAATAAATTTTTAAGCCTGAGCTCAGACTATATACGGATTAAAAATGTGGAAGGTTATAGATTCTGGCACGATTCCTTTCACGCCTTATCCTAAGGGGGTTTCAAACATAAAGAGGATTATTGATAAGGAGAAGATTGGAGCCCACAGGATAAGCGGGTTCGGCCTAATCCAAGTGCCTCCTGGAGGCGTCTTCGGCCCCCATGAGCATCCTGAAAGAGAGGAGATCTATTATGTTTTCTCTGGCTCTGGGATGCTTATAGTTGGGGACGAGGAGATCCCCGCTAAAGAAGGGTTGACACTTTATGTTTCTGGAGAGGAGACTCATGGAATCAGGAATCCGGGTGACAAGCCGCTCCTAGTGTTCTTCGTAACCGTCTATAAGTAGCAATACAGGTGGAGTTGGATGAGGGCATTAGTATACCGTGATTTCACCGATTTTAAGTGGGAGGAGGTGGAGACCCCCGTCATCGGCTCAGATGAGGTTCTGGTCAGGGTGAGGGCCTGCGGCCTCTGTTCGACAGACGTTTGGAAGGCGATGTATCATGAGGCTAAGCCCGGCACGGTGCTTGGCCACGAGGTCTCCGGAGAGATTGCTGAGACCGGTTTAAACGTTTCAAGCCTGAAAGTCGGGGACAGGGTGGCGGTGTTCCACCGTGCCGAGTGTGGAGCATGCTACTATTGTAAGCATGGTGATGAAACGCTTTGCAGCGAGTACCGTCAACAATCGATTTTCCCAGGAGCTTTCGCAGAGTATATTCGCGTCGCTCCTAGGCTCGTTGGAAAATCCGTTGTCAGAATCCCGGATGAAATGACGCATGAAGAGGCGGCGATGATAGAGCCTACAGCGTGCTGCGTAAGGGCGGTTTCAAAATGCGGAGTATCCTCAGGCAACAGTGTTCTAATCATCGGCGACGGCCCCATGGCTATTCTTAACGCTCAAGTCTTGAAGACAGCCGGAGCCCTAGTTATTCTCAGCGGCCACCATGATCATCGCGTCGAGGCTGCTGTAAGACTCGGCGCAGACTACGCTTTCAACTCGAACAAGACCAGCATTAGAGAGAAGGTGTTGGAGCTAACCGGGGGGCGTGGAGCCGATGCCGTCATCGTTGCAGTCTCATCCACGGACGCCGTCCAGCAATCGTTGAAGCTTGTCCGAGAAGGAGGCAAGATATGCGTCTTCGGAGACTTCAGAGACGTCCCCCAGCCTGATCTCAGCCTAGACCTTAAACCAGTTGTCCACAGCAGCGTAAGCATACTAGGCAGCTGGGGTTGCTCAACCAAGGATTACCACGCTGCTTTCAACCTGATTAAAACAGGTAGAGTAAGAGTTAGAGAGATAATAACCCACAGGTTCCCGCTGGAAAGATTCATGGAAGCCCTTAACGTGTTCATGAGTAAGAACTGTTTAAAGATCATTCTCCATCCTTAACCAGTGTTAACCGCGTTTTAAACGCGCGTATTCACCAGCAGGGCGTGAAACGTTTTTAAGCGGAAGAAGGCGGAGAAAGGAGCTAAATGGTGAAGCATGGTTTTCCGCGTCGAGAACTCTACGCGCCCGGACACTTTGGAAACTGGTATGAGGTTGCTGGACGCTTCGAAGCAAGAGATATTCTGGCTGAAGCCAAATGGTGGGGGTTCAACTGGTATGGCGACTGGTTTGACACGGTGAACCTGACGAAGAAGCCCCACATGTCCCCGTTGGTTTCCAGGTGCTGGCTGACAAGGGTTCTATGGGAAAACAAGAAAACCCGTTTCCAAGAAGCGAGGAGGCTCGGATTCAAGCTTAACCTACTGGTCACTCCGAACCACGTTTACGCGGACCAGGTTTCCAAGGAGATTCAGGCTAAAGACCTTTCAGCCAAACAGGCTGAGCACCGTAAGATCCGGTTCTTCGGCCACCTGGTTTGCCCCTCGATACCCAAGGCTCGCAGAATCATCCTGGAAAACTATGAGGAATTATTCAGAGATCTGGCTGAGAACAATATCCGTCTTGACGCGGTTACGTATGCTGCTTACGATTTCGGCGGTTGCGCATGCCGGAAATGCGACCCATGGATCGTGACCTTCGCAGAACTATGCAGAGAGATACAGGGTGTTGCTGCTAAATACTTTCCCGGTGTTGCCATGCGGTTTTGCTGCTGGTGGTGGGACTCTAAAGACCATGATCTTTTCGCCGACTGGGCGGATAAGCATATGCCGGGGGAGGTTGAAAGCATGGCACTATGGATAAAATACAATGAGGATAAGCCGGCTAGCGTGCCGCCTGGAAGGCTTCCGGAAGAATGCGGCGAAGAATACTTCATCCACATCGGGTATTCAGACGACAGGTCTGACAACGATGTCTACGGGCAGTGGGGGCCCGTGGTTGCTCCAAGCCGAATACCCCGGACGCTGGCGACGCTGAGCAATACTCATGGAAAAGGTTTCATGGCTTACTCGGAAGGGATTTTCGACGATGTTAACAAGGCTATTCTAGGAGGTTTAAGCAGCGGCAGGTTTTCAACGGTGCGAGAGGTTCTCGAAGAGTATGCGAGAAGATATTTCGAGGCCGAGGGTAGGTCGGTGGAGGAGTGGGCGGAATGGATTCTTCAATGGGGTAGGCCGAGAATGGTTGACCTAGCGAGGGCGAGACGCGTCTTCAACCGGCTGGCGTCTAAGGCTCCGGAAACATGGAGGCTGGCGCATTTCGCATCCAAGCTAAGGCTGTTCGAGTTGAACAAGCAGCTGGAGGGGAAGAAAGCAGGAACGCGTAAGCGTTTAGCAATGGTCGAAGAATTCTTAAGGGAGCGCGAGGCTCTTCGAAGGAAGATTTACGGTCTCCACCCGCTGGAAGAATCTGTTTTCAAAGCGATAGTTGGAGAGCCCCGCTGGCACAGGAAGCTTATTGCAGCGACTACGGCCTCCAACAAGGCTCCCCTCCGGAAGTTAGCGTAATTAGAAGAGGTATTTGATTGGACGAGGAGAATCTTAAACTGCTCCTAGAATTGAATCAGGCTGCTTGCTTAAACATTAACCCAACTTTATTAAAGTTTTAAAAAGATATAAGCCGCTGGCCTCCCATACGCTGACAGGGATTGATTTCATGAAGATTAAAGCAGTCTTGTTCGATCTTGGCGAAACCCTGGTGAAAATATGGGTACCGGAAATCGTGTTTAAAAGAGTATTGGATTCACTTGGGATCGATCGGACTATTGAAGAAGTAAGGGAGGCGTTGGCAAGGGCTGATGAGCAGTTCAACTCTCCCAGTTATCGCTCGCTCTATGGGAAAATCCCTTATCAAGAGTATTGGGGCCTCTGGGATTCAACTGTTCTTAAGCATCTCGGAATCCCAGGGTATGAGAGGCTTGTCGGAGAGATTTCAGCACGTTGGTTTGAACACGCGGATTGCGAAGCCTATCCTGACGCTGAGGAAACGCTTGTTAAGCTGAGGAGAATGGGTTTAAAAATAGGGCTTGTTTCAACAGGGTATGAAGCGGACATCTACGCCATTCTGCGGAAAGCAGGTCTCGAGAAGAAGCTGTTCGACGTTATAGTTGGGGCAGACACTATTGGAAGAGTTAAGCCTCACCCGGAAGCCTTCAAGCATGCTCTTGAAAGACTAGGGGTTAAACCTGAAGAAGCCCTTTTCATCGGAGACAAGATTGACGATGACTATAGGGGGGCGGAGGGAGTGGGCATAACCCCCATACTTATTCAGAGGAAAACCTGCGAAACAAGCAAGAGCTCCAGCTTAAGAACCGTCACGAGCCTCAGCGAAATATTCCAATTCATATAGAAAGCATTTGCATGACTATAAGTCTAAGCACGGTTAAACAAAAATTTCACCAGCCCATTTAATCATTCTATTACCTTGACTCTTATCGCAAGCTTCCTGGCTTTCTTAGCCTGCTCCTCGTCTAATGTGTACAGCGTGGCGTCTCTGCTTTCTGCTAAGGTTAGAAAAAGCGCGTCATATAGCGATAAGTTTTCGGAACACGCTATCTCAAAAGCCCTTTTGAAAAGCGTTTTTTCGTCCACAATTTCTAAGCCTGATTCCGCTAATTCTAAAAGTGCCTTAGCCTTAGCTTTAGCACTCTCCTCGCTTATATGGCCTCTCGCATAGGTTTTCCAGATAGCGTTTAGAGACTCTTTGACCGCCATGTCGACTGTAACTGCGTGCATAAGCAAGTCAGCCAGTTTTTCCCAACCTGGTTCCTTTAGAATATAGGCAGCTATAACAGTAGTATCAATGACTTTCACGATCCTCTCTCACCAGCATTAAGACGAACCCCTTCGGAACCGCCTCGGTATTCTCTATCTCTCTTGTAATTTTCTCTATTGTTTTCCTGGCTTCTACCTCTCTTACTTTTCCCTGTATGAAACGCCTTATTTCCTCCGGCCAGTTCACCTCCTTCTTTAGAGCCTTTATCTTCTTCTTTAGCTCTCTGGAAACCTTAATCGCTACAATTTCACTCATGGTTATACTATAAGTTAAACTTAAATTTAAACTTTTCGAAAAAAATACTGCACAACTAGCTCAAGATACGAAGGCCTAATTCTTCCAATCTAATCTAAGTTTCTGCACCCGATCGGAATATACTCGCCGACGAAAGGCCTCCTCCTGGCTTCACACCCTTTCCTAGGGCAATACTGACAGGCTACGTATTCTTTTCGCGTCACAGCTAACACGCCGGAGACGGATTTCCTCGGAACCATCAGGCAGCTTGGCGTGAGGCGGACACCTATGTTCTCCGGCGGGTTTAACATGCTGAAGATTACCCTCTGCTGCTCTATCCCGAAAAGCTTGCCTGAGCCGGTGCCGGGTCCGAAGCTTGACACCGGAGCCCCAAGCCTATTCTCGACGAGGCGTCTCAGTTGAACGCTGGCCTTGCTCACAGCATAGTCTCCAACCTTTTCCAAGACGAATGCTCCAAAGACGTTCGACACCCCCAGCTTTGAGGCCTCCTCCTCGAGTTTAGGACCTATGGTGACCACGTATGGCACAACCTCCTGCCCACGCGTCAGGACATCTCCGAGAATAAGGCTTTTCAACGTGTGGCCGCTCTCCAATAGAACCTCGTCGCCCTCCACGTTTAGAACCATGGTGAAAGCATATACTGCCTTAGGCTCTATGAGACTACGGCTTTTATCTATAAGCGATTCCATCTCCCTCCGCCTGTCCCTCAGCCTTCCGACACCTATGCTTCCGAGAAGCTCCTCCATCACGAATTCAACAGGTACGTGGTCGACAACCTCTATAGACAGGGTGTCGCCCCGCTGGTTACGCATTCCTGGTTAGCGTTGCGTGGGCGCTAGATAAGGTTTTGCAGTACATATGGCGATGGTTTTCTCGTCTCTCCAAAAATCTGTCCACCTTGCGCTTGAACAATACGGAATACTACAAGCCACCTGCCAATAGGCTTTATATATCGAATAAGTCTACTCTTAGTAGAATGAAGCCTACTGCTGGCGAGATGGCGAAGGCCCATGAATGGGTAGACGCTAAGCTCATACGAGCCTCTGAAAACTTCTTCTCTTTCTCATATGGAGGCCAGTCATCTGAAAAACTGTTGGCCAGCTGGAAGCTTGAGCGTGAGACGAGTGTGCTCAGCGGCGGGATAAGGGAACACTGCTTGACTTATACTGATGTAGAAACAGGTCTTCGATTGAAATGCACTGCAACAGAGTACTCTGAGTTTCCTGCAGTCGAATGGGTGCTGTATTTCAAGAACATGGGAAAGGACGCCACGCCTATAATGGGGAACATTCTGCCTTTAGACTTAACTTTAAACTGTAAGGATGACCCTATTCTTCACTACTCGAGAGGAGCGCTCTGCTCGCCGAGTGATTTTGAACCCCTCTGTAGAAAAATCGGAAGTAAAACGCGATTTCAACTTAAGGCTGGAGGCGGCAGATCATCGAGCGAAACCCTGCCTTTCTTCAACCTTGAACTGGCTGGAGAAGGAGTGGTTATGGCGATAGGCTGGACTGGCGAATGGTTTGCCGGGTTTTCGAGGAGCGGTGATGGTAAACTGCGTTTACAAGCAGGCATGGCGCGTACACACTTAAGGCTTAACGGCGGCGAGGAGATACGGTCCTCGCGAATCCTGCTGCTGTTCTGGTTGAAGGATAGGATGCGGGGCCATAACCTGCTGAGGCAGTTTATCCTAGCTCACCACCGGCCTTCTGTGAATGGAAAACCCCTAGAGATGCCGATTCTAGTAACCAACTGGGGTGGAACACCGGCTAGCGCCCATCTAGCCAAGATCAGGAGCATCATAGCCCACGACCTTCCGGTGGAGTACTACTGGATTGACGCTGAGTGGTTTGGCACAGGGGAGTGGTGGAAGAACGCTGGTAACTGGGAGGTGAAGAGAGACCTCTATCCTGAGGGCTTCAAGCCGATAAGCGAAGCACTCCACCAAGCGGGCCGCAAGCTCCTCTTATGGTTTGAGCCTGAACGGGTGTGTGAGGGAACACCGTGGTACAGCGAGCACGCGGACTGGCTGTTACGTATTAAGGAGGGGGATGAGGTTTACAGCTGGCCGCATTACACCGATATGGCTGATCCACAGTGGGTCGTTGCGGAAAGCAACCGGAATCAGATTAAAAAGGGCGATAGGCTGTTCAACCTTGGAGACCCTGAGGCACGCCGCTTCCTCACAGACTTCATCTCGAGAAAAATATCTGAGTTTGGAATAGACTGTTTCAGGCATGACGCTAACATCGCCCCGTTGAAATTCTGGATGAACGCCGACCCGGATGACCGCCAGGGCGTGAGCGAGATAAGGTATGTGGAGGGCCTATACTCCTTCTGGAGTGAGCTTTTAAAACGTCACCCCAGCCTCATAATAGATAACTGTGCAAGTGGTGGTAGACGCATAGACCTGGAATCCATCGGCCTCAGCACAGTGTTTTCACGCACCGATTATATTGGAGACATTGTTTCAGCACAATGCCACACGTACGGTTTAATGTTTTGGGTGCCCCTGCAAACAGGAGGCGGACTCGGCGTAAACATAGTTGAAGCCGACGACTACACTTTTCGGAGCACTTGGTCAAGCGGCCTAGTGTTTGAGCTAAACGTTAAGGATGATCAATACGGGGATGAATCCATATTCAACGAGGTGAAGAGAAAGCTTAACCAATATCTCGCGATACAGAAATTCTTCTACGGCGATTACTACCCGCTGACACAGTATACTCAGGCTAGAGACGCTTGGATGGCCTATCAGCTTGACCGGCCGGACTTAGGAGCTGGGCTCGTAGTTATTCTGAAACGCCCGTTAAGCAGTTTCGTTGAGGCGGTTTTTCAACTGAATTCACTGGAACCAGCTGCTGAATATGAGACGGTCAATCTAGACACTGGAGAGATGAGTGTTGCGTCAGGCAAGGAGCTGATGGAAACAGGCTTGAGAGTCCGCCTAGTTAAGAAACCCGACTCAGCCCTAATCTTATACAGTAAGAAGGTAAATCCGCCGCAGTAGATACAGGCTTCCCCAACAACACTTCACCCCGCAGTAAAGACCGTCTAGAAAAACTTTTTACCAAGAGGGTTTAAAATAAGCAGGAATGGGTTGGCTAAGGGTTTTTAGCGTGATCGTCGTTTTAGGTTTCCTAGTGCTTTTCTCAATCTTCCTATCGAGTTTCAAGGAGAGAGGGGAGGAGAGGCTTGGCTTTGAGCTTTACGAGGTGCTGGATGAGCAGGAGGCGGAGGGTATTAAGCCGGTTTCAAGAGGGGGAGTGTTTTTGAAGGGGAAGGCGGTCTGGGCCTATGGCTCCACTGTTCGAGACTACGGGGTGAATCTTGTCGTCGACGAGCTGAATAGGCTTGGAGTAAGACACTTGTTCCTGCTTGTCAAGGGGACGAGCGGGACGATTGTTAAAGAGGTTTTGTCTGAGCTTACTCCTAAGGCTCACGAGAAAGGGATCGGCGTGCATGCTTGGATTGTCTGTTTCTCAGATGCCTCGTGGACAAGTGGAAAGCCTTCCCCCGAGTCCTACGAGTACAGGAAGTATCTGCTCAGAGTCATCTCAGGATTCTTGACGATGAACATGTCTGGAAGCTTCGTCGACGGAATACATTTAGACTACGTAAGGTACTCGGGTAATGCTAGGATAAGTATAGCCACGTCTCCTCCTTCATAAGGGAGGCTAGGATTCTGATAGACAGGGTTGCGCCGGGAACCGTTTTAAGCATAGCCTCCAAGGCTGAGAACTATGCTTCGAAAACAGCGCTTTTCAACAGCGCCCTCTTCTACGGCCAGAACTATACTGAGCTTGCGAACTATGTTGACCTGTTCTGCCCAATGACATACTATCTCGACTACAGTGTTACGCCGGACGACGTTGGGATCGCTGGCAAATGGGTTAGGGAGCTCACGGGCAAACCTGTTTTCGCAGGCATGCAGCTTCATCCGAGTGAAGCGTCTTCGACGAAAGGCAGAAGCCCAACGCCGAGTGAAATCCAGCGCAGCCTAGAGTCCTGTTTGAGAAACGAGATAGAGGGAACCGTATTCTTCAGGCTAGAATTCATATTGCGGAGCCCCGAGATTCAGGAAGTAATATTGCGATACTATAGTGATTAAGCCGGTGCATGTTCACATCTTTAAGTATATTTTACCTTCTTCAACAACAACTTCGTATTTCTTCAAAGGTTTTACTGCTGGCCCAGCTTTAACCTCTCCAGTTAAAAGGTCGAATTTTGCCCCATGACATGGACATTGTACTATGACTCCAACAAGCTTGCCATTCGAGAGTAAGCAGCCTCTGTGGGTACACTTATTGCTTAAGGCAACAATCTCACCTTTTAGGTTCGCGACAAGAACGTCAACATTATCGGCTTTCACCCCCATCATCATGCCTTCGCTTAGCTTTGAGAACTCCATTATGAATTTGAGCTCTGTCATAGGAAACTTATGCTTGAAGAACCTTTTTAACTCTTTTGTCATCGCTAGACAAACCCGGTTGGTGTCGAGCTTAACTTGGCCGAGAGTCTTCTCAAGCATTATCCGTTGCCCTATCGAAGCAAACAAGCTTCCTCGTGAACATCACAGCATCAAGATTGATTTAGATTGACTCAATACCCGCTCTCACAAGGAGCCCTGTGAACACAGAGTAAACCTAAGGAAGCTTAACTTTACGGGTCTTCCTCAAGGAATTCCATGAAGTGTGCTTTTCTACATAGGGAAAAAGGTTAAAATTAAGAGCCCGCATTCAAGAGGTTTAGACTGGAGAGGTAAAATATGAAAAGAATCGGGGAGATGAAAGATAAGTTAGAGAAGTTGAAGCCCGTGTTAAGGGAGAAATTTAGAGTGAAAACTATTGGGGTTTTTGGCTCCTATACGAGGGGCGAGGAGAAGGAGGATAGCGACCTTGATGTTCTAGTTGAGTTCGAAGAACAGGCTGAATTGAGCCTCTTGGATTTTATCCGCTTAGAGAATTATTTAAGTGAGGAATTAGGCGTCAAAGTGGACCTGGTGGAGAAGAACACGCTTAAACCCAGGATTGGAAAACGCATATTGGAGGAAGTAATCTACATTTGAAAAGAGAGTTTTTAGACTATATTGAGGACATAATTGGAGCTATGGGTGACGCCATAGATTTCATAGAGGGTATGAGTTACGATAATTTCGCAAAAGACAAGAAGACTATATACGCTGTTGTGAGAGCAGTGGAAATTATTGGTGAGGCTGTTAAAAAGATACCGGATTCTATTAGAGGGAACTACCCTGAAATACCGTGGCGGGAGATAGCAGGGATGAGGGATAAGTTAATCCACGAGTATTTCGGCGTCGACCTTCAGAGAGTTTGGAAGACAGTTAGAGAAGACATCCCAAAACTGAAACCTTTATTTGAGAAGATGCTGAAAGATTTAGAATAAGAATTTACTCCTGTCAGTGTCGAGCTTAACTTGGCCGAGAGTCTTCTCAAGCATTATCCGTTGCCCTATCGAAGCAAACAAGCTTGCAAGTAAATAGCGCGCGCTATAGTGGCATGTAAGCCTTTTAAACAAGCATCGCCAATCTTCTATTGTAGAAATGCGGGAACATGAAAGCTTTGTCGGAGACACGCCTCTAAAGTTCGGCTCAAGCCATGTTGAGGGGGGTTTTACCGAAATCGATGGTGAACGCTTCTATCGTATCTCAAACTATGACTCTATGCCACCGTTTTTAATGAGTATAGTTAGCGACTCAAACCATTGGCTATTCATCTCCAGTAATGGAGCCCTCACAGCTGGTCGTAGAGACCCTGACCACGCACTCTTCCCATACTACACGGACGACCGTATTCATGACAGTCAAGACCAAACAGGCAGCAAGACGATCATCCTCGCCACCAAGGACGGTAAAACCTTCCTATGGGAACCTTTTTCGCAAAGATATAGTGGCCTATACAGGGTTACGCGGAACCTGTACAAGAGCGTTTTCGGCAACAAGCTTATTTTTGAAGAGATAAACTGGGATCTTTCACTCCGTTTCTCCTATGCATGGTTGACCAGTGATCGATTCGGTTTCATTAAACGTAGCATTCTGGTTAACCAAGGTGTCGAGCAGGTCAGCGTTAATATACTTGACGGTGTTCAAAACATTCTTCCCTACGGAGTCACGCGAAGGTTTCAGCTGGAGTACAGTACTTTAGTCGACGGATATAAGTTGAATGAACTTGACGTGGAAACGGGTTTAGCATTATTCAGGCTTGGTTCCATTCCGGGTGATATCCCTGAGCCGAGCGAGGCTCTTAAGGCGACAGTCGTCTGGTCTGAAGGACTCGAACCTGCAAAGAGACTTCTCTCCGCATCGCAGCTTGACCGGTTTCGCCGAGAGCATTTTGTCGACGAGGAGAAAACTATACGTGGAAGACGTGGAGCATATTTTATAAACGCTCAGCTAACACTTTCTCCGAATGACTGGAAGAAATGGTATATTGTGGCTGATGTAAACCAAGATATAGCAAACGTTGTTGAACTTATTTCTCTCCTTAAAAAGAAGAAGAGCCTAAGCTTTGAGATAGAGGAGGATGTTAAGAAGGGGACTCGAAACCTTGTAAGGATTGTAGCTAGCGCCGATGGTCTTCAGGTTTCCGAGGACGAGCTTAACACGTGTCGACACTATTCTAACACGCTCTTCAACGTGATGCGCGGAGGGATTCCGGATGAAGGCTACTGGATATCTCGCTCCGACCTCATATCTTTCATCAGGAAAGCCAACCGCAACGTGATTCAGAAGCACAGCAGCCTTCTAAATTCTTTGCCTGATAAGATTCTTCATAACCATCTGCTTGCCATCGTGCAAGAACAGCGGGACCCGGATCTTGAAAGGCTAGTGTACGAGTACCTGCCGTTAACCTTCAGCCGTCGTCACGGAGACCCAAGCAGGCCTTGGAACATGTTTTCAATCGAGGTGAAAGACGAGTATGGAAATAAGGTTCTCAACTATCAGGGCAATTGGCGGGACATTTTTCAGAATTGGGAAGCACTAGCGCTTTCTTTTCCAGGCTATGTGGAAAGCATGATCTTCAAGTTTGTCGATGCATCCACTCCAGACGGATATAACCCGTATCGTGTTATGCGGGATGGTTTCGAGTGGGAGACTCCTGCCCCCAATAGTCCCTGGGCATCATTCGGCTATTGGGGAGATCACCAGGTGATATACCTATTGAAGCTAATGGAGGTTTCAACCCGGTATCATCCAGGCATGCTTAGAAAATTCTTGTCTCGCCGCGTATTTACATATGCTAATGTTCCCTACAGGATTAAGCCTTATGAAGAATTGTTGAAGGATCCGCGTAACACAATAAGGTTCGACGCCGACCTTGATAGCGAGATCCAGAAGCGTGTAGCCGTATTGGGAATGGACGGCAAGTTTGTACTAGGTAAAGACGGTGGAATCTATCATGTTAACCTGACTGAGAAGCTACTCGTCCTACTGCTCGCTAAGCTTTCAAACTATATTCCTGAAGCAGGAATCTGGATGAACACTCAAAGACCAGAGTGGAACGATGCGAATAATGCGCTAGTAGGCTATGGAGTATCGGTGGTGACGCTCTGCTACCTGCGCCGCTTTTTAGCTTTCTGTCTAAGCCTGTTTGAAGAACCTGAAACAAGCGTATTTGAAGTCTCGGCTGAGGTTGCTGAAATGTTCCGGCAAGTATCCACCACCCTGAAACAATACCTCTATTTGCTGAAGACTAAGGTCTCCGACGAGGATCGTAAAACAGTTTTAGACGCATTAGGTGAAGCTGGAAGCCGTTATCGAACCAATATTTATGCTAGGGGTTTCTCAGGTAAAACTGAGACAATAACTGCTGAGGAGATACGCGATTTCTGCACCACCGCGCTTAAACACATCGACCACTCGATTAAAGCAAACCGGCGAGACGACGGATTATTCCACTCATATAATCTCATAAAAATAGGGGGGAACAGGATTAGTATTCGTCGTCTTCCCGAGATGCTGGAGGGACAGGTGGCTGTACTCAGCTCAGGCATTCTCTCCCCGCGAGAAGCCGTTGAGCTGCTGGATTCCCTCAGAAGGAGCAGCCTCTACCGGGCTGATCAGAACAGCTATACCCTTTACCCTGACCGCCAGTTGCCAAGCTTCCTCGAAAAGAACAACATACCGGCGTCAATGCTTGAAAGATCGGGGCTTCTGGCTGAAATGGTGCAGCGCAATGACCGTCGAATCATAATCAGGGATGTTAACGGAGGCTTACACTTCGCCGCCTTCCGGAACGCTAGGGAGTTAAGGGAAGCATTGATGGCCTTGAGGGAGGAATATGGAGAACTGGTTGAGAGGGAAGCCGAGTTTATCCTTGGGTTGTACGAGGATTTGTTCGACCATCACTCCTTCATGGGGCGCTCAACAACATTCTTCAAGTATGAGGGTCTCGGATGCATTTACTGGCATATGGTGTCGAAGCTGCTTCTAGCAGTTCAAGAAGTGTTGATTCAAGCAATACGCAGAAACGAGGATGAAGCGATTAATCGCCTCAAGGAGCATTATTATAATATACGTGAAGGGATAGGCGTACATAAGTCGCCAGAGCTGTATGGTGCCTTTCCCATTGACCCATACTCTCACACGCCCGGCTTCGCTGGAGCACAGCAACCAGGCATGACGGGGCAAGTCAAGGAGGACATCATAACTAGGTTGGGCGAGATGGGGGTGCTTGTGGAAAACGGGAAACTGAGCTTTCAGCCCCGACTGGTTAATCCTAGCGAGTTTCTGACGAGTCAAAAAGTATTCCAATACTTTGACATTGAGGGGCGGCAACAGAGCATTATGCTGGAGAAGGGTACGTTGGCGTTCACAATATGCCAAGTGCCGGTTGTTGCTCATCGCTCAGGCCCGGCACGGATCCAAGTTACTCGGAAAAATGGATCAAGCCGGTTTATTGATGGACTTAACCTTGACCCTGAAACAAGCGCAGCCATCTTCAACCGGACTGGAGAAGTTCTACGTCTAGACGTGTTCTTCGGCTTTAACTAATGAGTCTTTCTTAACCAGAATAGAAATAGAGCCGATACCAACTCTCACTAAGAATACTGTGAACACATGTTTAACAGGGTAAAATGTCGCAGGTGAGTCTTGAAGACGTTTTATGCAGAGCCGAAAAATGTTAGCGCAGGACTTAAATCCATAGAGAAGACTTTTATTATGATGCTTCTCAAGGAAGAGATAAGTGAAGAAGAGTTGAAAGAAATAGAGGAAGCGGAGATTGAAAGAGGGAATCCGTTACCCTTGAGGAATTAATAAGGGAGTATGAATCGCGCGCGCTAAATCATTCTTCGAAATAAATTGGAATTATGTATAATACAAAAGGTTTATGAAGTCTTCTTTTTATATTCATCATGTAATTCAATAAGTTTAGTTTCGTATTGGTTTTCAAGCGTTTCATAAATTTTATCTGTTATTTTCCCAGTCCTCCACTCTTCTTCAAGCTTTTCGCAATATCCTACGATTTTCCTGATCTAAGTATCAATATATGTGATGCTCGGTCAAATTTTCCCTTAATCCTTAGTGAATTCATCGAATATGTAATCGCACCAACCCTTTCATCCCACCACCGCCAGAAATTCTAGACATGGAGGAAGAGGTAGGGAAAGGGGAGAAGTTTTCTAAGAAAGTTAGAGGATGAGGAAAAGCTCAAATCCTTTAATGGTAGAGATAGCATAGGATTGAACCGTGTCCCTGCTTCTTGAACGTACACGCTAAAATCCTCAAAACTATAAAACAGTATGTAAAAACTTATTAGGCCATAAAGTTTAATTTTTAAGGTAAATATTTACAAGTGAGGAGGCTTGGAGACGGGGTTTGGCTGGATTAAGGTTAGGGGGGAGAGGTATGAGTATGATATTGTGATCCATGTTAATGGGGAAGTGAGTAGGAGGGAGAAGGAGAAGTCAAGGGTTCCGATGGGGCATACTCCTTTAAGCGAGAAAGAGCTTGATTTTCTTGAAAGGGAAAACCCTGAAGTGGTTTTTATAGGTTCTGGTCAATATGGTTTGCTACCGGTAACCGAGAACGCTAGAAAAATTTTAGAAAAGTACGATGTGAAAATAGAACCAACACCGGAGATCTTGAAAGACATAGAAAACGAAAAAAGAAAATATGTAGCAATTTTACACATAACCTGCTAAATAGCGCGCACTTATCAGTTATATTTTCCGTGTAATCTTGTTATTTCTCACAACATTATGGTCTGAACCTCTTAAGACTATACCATAAGAATCATATAGTATGCTGTTATTTGCCACAGTATTATTGTTTGAGGAGTAGAGGTGTATGCCCTCACTGTTATGCAAGATACTATTATCTTCGATGAGGGTGCCATGTGAAACGTAGTAGACTCCTGCCGGATGGAACTAAGCAAACCCTAACTATTCCTCTCCATGAAGAATTGGATAAGGGGACTTTGAAAGCCATCTACAGACAAGCCTTAAGATTCATCCCTGAGGAAGAATTGAAACCGTATTTTTACGATTAGATCTAAAACTTTTGGGAAAACTTACTCTTAGTCTGGATCAACCTTAAGCATAATCCTCTGCTCAATCGAAGCGACGAGTTACCTTATGAAGACTGCAGCATCAGGATTTATTGAAACTGGGTCGATACCTGCTCTAACAAGGAATTCTGTGAATCCAGGATAGACTGATGAAGCTTATTTGGCTAGCAATCAGAATTCTTATCGCATTTTTCCGGAAAGTAGGAGGCTCTTGCACTATGGCTTAGGGTTTGTCCCGGCTAGAAGGAAAATGTCTTTATAAGTTTCTCGTTTATTTCTCTCTTGATTTGAGGCCCGATTTCTCCAATCTCTCCCATAATCATGCTCTTTAACAACGTTGCAATTTTATTGAGTTTTATGACGGAGCTTGTTTTAAGCCCTGTTATTTTGAACTCGGGATGAGTTTCTTGTATTAAAAACATCAGTCGGCTTCAACTCTCCTGGAACTCTGGAAGATATGAAAGCAACGACAATATCTCTTTCACCCTCAAAAAGTACTAGCGCTGGCCTCAGCTTTACAGCAGTCAGGTCAGTGAAAGGAAAGGGTACGAGGACTATTTTACCCTTCAATGATACCTAACCCTAATATCGTTGACGGAATAAATATCAGGCTCATCTTCAAGGAATCCTTTCAAAGATTTCTCCGACGACATCATTAAAGCCAGGGTTTCCCTGTCTTCAATCAGCATGTCAATCTTCCTGTTCAGCGAAAACAAGAGTTCCTTTATCTCCTTAAGGTCAACCTCCACCGTCATAACTAAAGTAAAAACAGGCGGCTACCATTTAAACTATTTCTAGGAGCAATACTAGAAAGATTAAGGAATACCTGTTAAAAATAGTTGAGAAATAAAACTTGCGTAGCATGCGCGCTCAACCTCCTGCTAAGCCTTGCTTTAAGCCCGCTCGCCGTCGTAGCGGGTCTTGCAGGATTAGCTTAAGCTTCGAACAACTCTGTGCTTAAATACTTCTCACCACCGTCTGGAAGAACCGCGACTATCGTTTTATTCTTTCCCAGCTCCCTCGCCTTTCTGAGTGTTACAAGCATTATCGCGCCGGAGCTCATCCCTATGAGCGCGCGCTACTCTTGTCTTGTTCTCGAAAAACAGGCTTATTGAGACGGGTGCTGGCTCTCCGGTGCGCGATTAAGAAAGTCTTGGAGCCGGGTGAAAACCCTCCAAGATTCTATGGCTACTTCATGGTTGAAAATAACCCATAGAGAGCACTATTTTTCAGTTCTAGCTAGAGAAATCCCCCTAGCCCCCTTTATGCTAATTCTAGAAGCCTTTCACGAGCTCAAGCCTGCTTATTATCGTGTTTAATTCAGCCAATAGGTCTGAGGCTCTTTCAACATCCTTAGCCTCCAGGTACGCTAGGGATTTTCTGAATTCTTCGCTTAAAGACTCCGCTTCCTCTTTTATCCTCTTCAAGTCCCTAGCGTTAGCAACTACCACAAGCTTCTGCACAGTAGGATTATTCTTGGCCCTCTGAAGGTTTAGTAGGAGAGAGTCGATGCTCCCGCCCCTTTGAACCTCGAAAACATAACTCACAACCCCGAGGTTAGCTATCTTGGCCTGCCAGAGGACATCGACCCTAGCGCCCTTGGCTATCTGCTGCTCGCTGTTCGCCTCGAAGCCTAAGCCATTACCTATTTCCACAAGCTTCTCAATGATTTCGTCATGGTCAAAATCATAATCTTCCTCTTTAGTAACGATTTTCTCTTCCTTCGCCTCTTTAGTAACTAGATGATGATAGAGATAGTAGATGAACGTATCGGCATCAAGAAGGTACGGCTCAGCTTCTCCTGGCTTGATTACTCTGAAAATAGCTTTTAAAGCTTCATTCACCTTCTCATATTCTGAGCCACTTATCCTATACTTCTTGGTCGGCAGGACTTCACCAAGACCTAGCATCTCAAAGACCCTCCTGCTCTTATCGTTCCATATGCCGTATTGCTTAGGGTTGGCGAATGCAAGTATCTCGGTAACTCCAGCGGGCCCAATAAACTTCACCTTTTCAAAAAATCTGTCATAGCGGCTTGCAAACGGTGCGGTTCCGTAAAGCAGGTTTTTGACTTCTGACTTCAAAGCGTTAAAGTCTGTGCTCTTCAAAATCCTGTCAGCGACGTAGTCCTTGTTAGTCCAGCCCACGTAAGCCCATAGCGAGGCGATCATGCGCCTGAAATCGGGTTCCGAAAGCTGCTCGATAGCGGCCGCGTCGAGCAGAATTCTAAACTCACGCTCCTTTTCCTCCCTTTCCCTCAAGTATTCCCTAGCCTCATCGGTATCTAGCCATTTCTTAAAACCAGGCAGGAAGCTAGCGATCTTTGCCTTAACACGATCGTCCAGTGTAAACATCCCCATTTTTACAAAACATGCTTAAGTATATTAATTTTAACTAGCAGGCTAAACATTCTTTTTATTGAGACGATTCAAGTTCCAGGACCCTTCTAGCAAGCACGTGCTTAAGGAGGGATTTCAAATTTTTAAGAGATTCTGGCAGTTTTACGATGATAATCTAAGAGAACTGAGTTTTCCTACTGTTCCTCGACAACCAGCGTCCATATTCTTTTCAAGGGTAGTTCAGCTTTCAACTCGTCGTCGAACCGCTCGTAATACTTCAGTATTTCCTCTATGAGTTTACCCTGATCCCAAAGCCTTATGTTGAAGAAAACGTCTCTCGCCTCCTGTAATGCTTTACTGGTGAACCCGCCCCAAGAAACCAATAAGCCCTGTTTTGCACCTACGTTCGACATAACTCCCTGCAGCTCCCTTAGAACCTTCACGTCTACCGGTGAGGATGTTGACTTCACCTGGACGCAAATAGGGGGCCTATTCTGGCCCAGAGGGGCGGCAGCAAGTATATCGATTCCCCCGTCTGGACCGGGTGGGGAAACCGTTGTATCATAGCCTTCTGCCTGAAGAACAGCATCCACCAGCCTCGCCAAGCCGTGGCCCTTGAACCTTGCCTCTATGTACTTGACTATCTGGTCTCTAGCCATCTGCTCAATATCAGGCTGCTCAAGAGCCTCCTCAACGAACTGGTCAGTCGTTTCGACAGGTTGAATAGCCGTCTTTTCGCCTTCAAGGAGCTTTTTGACCCTTGCCTCCGCATTGTTCCTCTCTACCCTGCAAACCGTCATCCATGCTCCTAAAGAATATAGAATATCTTGGGGGAACTCCGACCTAGGTATTGTTCTCAACCATTTAACAGGTCTAACATGCATTGCTCCCTCGGGCAGTTGTCTATAAATATAGCCTCCCACGATTTGGCCTATGGCTACCGCTGACTGAGATTTAAGCGGAACCGCAACGAGATCGCCCTCCTTAATCATGCGTACAAACCGCCATAGTTGTCCAACCACGTTAGTCACCTTGCCTTCACTGTCCGCCGGGTAAGTTTTCCTATAAAGCTCCGTTAACTCCTCCTTGCTCTTAACTCTTGAAAGATCTCTAAGTATCCCCCAGCCCACCCCCACTATATTGTTTTCAAAGAAAACATGCTCCCATATTCCCTGTCTTCCAGCCCTCACCATCCAAAGAGTCATAATCCATATTCAACAACCTGCTTCCATTTTTTAAGGATTACTTACTATAATAATACACGTGTTCTTCACAGGTTTCAGCGTATACGCATATTTCCTTAAACCCTAAGCCTATCTGGAAGCTTTGGGCTTGAGCTTCTGGCCGTATTTCATTAGAGCCATGTCTATCTGTCTAGGCGTCTTCCCGTAGCGCGCGCTATTCTCATATTTTCCGTTTATATCCTGAAGATTAAAAGTCACAATATTTAGAGCAGTGCGCATCACAACCAGTAACAGTAGAATAATTGTTCCTTTTCCGACCCTTCTTTTCTCCCAGGTTTTAAATACCAATTGTGTGAATGCCACTGGGAACCAAATCTCTTTTTACACAAAACATGTATTATCTTCTTATAGCGATTATTTTTGAAACGTCGGCTTCAACGTTCAAATTCAAAATTGTAACAATTTTTCCATCTTTTTCAATCGTTATTTTATATGATCCTTTGAACCCTCTAAAAAAGTATTCTCCTTGAGAATTTGTAATTCCCTCGGTATGTGTAGTCCACGATTTAAGAAGGTTTTTCAGGCGGTAGTATGACTGTTTGGGCATCATATCTTCGTTTAACAACCCGCCCCATGGTATGAAGACTCGGGTGTAGTCTGCTAAATCAAACCAGCTGATCGATTCAACACTTGGATTGCCGAATGCAATTGTATAGAATTGCTCCACCCAATCAGCTTGAATCTCCTCATCCCAAGGCCTATGCCAGTAACCCGCTTCTGTCACGATCTTGTCACCTATGTCTTCAAATCTCGATGGTACGCCCAATTCCGTTATGTGGATAGATTTGCCAAACTGGGCATACTTATCCAAGAGCGCAGCAATAGTAAACATATCTCTTATGGAGAAGCCGCTTCCCATGCCTCCTGAACCCATGTATAATTGCAACCCTATGGCTTCGTATCGAATCCCCCTGTTCTCAACTTCTTTAATAAACTGAAACGGTGTTAAGAGCTTTCTTTTCGCCGGTCCCTCAGCCGTAAGACCCCAGGCTGCATACTCGCCCCAGACTATAGTGGGGTTAATCATTCTTATTGCATTAGGGTTGGCTTCTCTGACTGCATCCAAACCAATTCTTAAAAGCTCGATCTGTTGGTCAACAGATAATTGCAATACGTTTCCCCATTCAGGCTCGTTAAATACATTCCATAGATCAATCGTGTCTCTATACCTGTGAACTGGTTCATAACATAGGTTTCGGAGAACGGTTTTCAAATCATCATAGCTTTTTTTCTTCGCCCAGTCCGGTACACTCCATTCGTGAAGCCAAATCAACAGGTGGCCCCAAACCCTCAAGCCATTGGACCTAAGCCAGTTGACTGCAGCGTCCCGTGATTCCCACTCATACTTTCCCTCCTCCGGCTCAAACATGGGCCAGAAGAAATTCACCATTCCAGTGTTGAACAGCTCCTTAAATCTTTCTTTGTATAACTCGAAATCCGTTAGAAGATCGCGCATCTCGAACCCCCTCGTATTGCAGGCGAACATAACGTCGAGGTCAAGCTGTTCAGCTATAACTGTAATGTTTCCTACAGGATTTCCGTTTTCATCAACAATCTTCAGGGTGACATTTGCCATTCTGAACCTCTCAATATTTTGCTTTGCAATCTCTAAGGCAAGTTTTTCCCCAGCCCAGAGGCTACTATTTAATGATTTGTCTGACAATGAGGCACGCGTCACGTTATCCGGAGCATTTCTCGCCTTTTCCAGGAACACGCGGGATTCCTCGACTAGTTTTTCCAATTCTGAAGAGAAAACGTAGCCTCTTAGGAGATGTTTTTCATATTCTTTATAGACTTTTTTAAAATGGCTTTTTGCAAGTTCATAGTTCAGGTTAACATATAGCTGTTTTTGCGTCGCTTTCTTTTTGTACCCTTCACCCTCGTTATCCGCCGTTAGTATAAGCTTGCCAAATCCTTGAACCTCCCAAAGAACATTAATTAAGAGAGGGCTGTCAAGAAGCAGGCAAACATGTTTGAGTCCTTCTTTTTCAAACGAGTATGGAAACGGCTCTCCTTCAATGTCAGAAGCATATATGTATGGCACTGTAAATAACTGCCCATCTTTGTTGAAGGCTTCAATCACGAGGAAACTTGAGGCTTCGCCTGAGTCTGCTCCACCGGGTCTGTTGGACAAGAAATTGTAGAATAACATGCTAATCATGCTTCCGAGAATCATTAACAAGACTATCTTTTCAAATTTTTGAAGATGCCTCCTGCCTTTAATCAACTTGCCACCTTTCAAACAGTTCTTTGCTCTTATTTATTTTTGGGGGGCTACTGAACATTAAAAGGGTGAAGAAAGTTGTGGGATGCGGATTAAACACAGAACCATAAGAAGCATGTTAATTATTCAATGCAAGCTCTTTTCTAACATGTTTCGGACAGACGTGCTGCACAAGGCTTAAATACGGGTACTAAAAACTTGGCTTTCAAGACTTGGAAAACAAATCTCTCCCCATGGATTTCCTGATTCCCATGAAAGACTTAGATCAGACTTACTTCAAGGATCCTCCAGCTAGATTTTCCCCAATACCCTTCTGGTTTTGGAATGGCGATATGAATAGGGATAAAATGCTGTGGGAGCTAAAGGAGTTCAGGGATAAAGGCATCTCTTCATTGTTTATTCACGCTAGGTTCGGGCTAAATGTTCCATATCTTTCTCCAGACTGGTTTAACAAGGTAAGCTATGTTGTAGAGAGGGCGAGAGAACTTGGCATTAAGATCTGGATATATGATGAGTATAACTGGCCTAGTGGTACCGCCGGGTTAGAGATTACAAAGAGGCATCCCGAGCTGAGGGAGAAAGTCCTGCAGGCAGTCATCTGGAGATTCAAAGGTCCGCTTTTTGCGTTTACAGAGATGACGGATTCTAGATATATTGACCTCAAGAATACTAAGCTCTTGCGTATAACGGCCCTACCTGTTAAGGACTTGAAGTATTTCCCTAAGAGTGTGATTGATCTAACTCCCAAGTTTGCATTCGGCAGTGCTGTATCTTGGGAGAGCCCTGAGGAAGACGTTTACTTAATGTGGTTCGTCAAACGTGAAGTGGAATGGTATATAGACCCCTTTAATCCTGCGGCAGTGCAAAAGTTCCTAGAATATACTCATGAGAAATATAGAGAGACCTTATCTGGAGAACTTGGCTCGACGGTGCTCGGGTTCTATACGGATGAACCTGCATACTACTATTATATAACTGGTTCAGAACTTCCGACTGTTCCATGGTCAGACGATTTTCCAAAGCTTTTCCGAGAGATGAAGGGTTATGACTTGGTAGAACACCTGCCTGCCCTATTCATTGATGTAGGCGATAAAACGGCTAAAATAAGGTGTGACTTTTGGGAGTTTGTGACCAAGCTTTACTCTAAGACTTTTTATGAAAACATAAAAAACTGGTGTCATAAGAATGGAGTGCTGTTCGTCGGCCATCTTCTTTTCGAGGATGATTTAAGGAGACACGTGAAGTGCGAAGGAAACGTTTTTGAACATTTGAAACATTTAGATGTTTCCGGAGCCGACCACCTCTATGCCAAGATCGGCACGGTTGAGAATCCAGCTGAACACGTAGCACCTAAAATCGCTAGCTCAGCTGCACACCATTACGGTCAACCCAGGACGCTCTGCGAGTCTTTCGGAGGCATTTATTGGGATGCCGATTTCGAACGGATGAAGTGGCTAACGGATTGGGAATACGTTCTTGGCGTGGACCTGCTGAACCCTCATGGTTTCCACTACTCTATTGAAGGAGACAGGAAAAGAGACTGGCCTCCTTCACAATTCTACCACCATCCATTCTGGAAATACTATAAGAGTTTCTCCGAATACGTTGCGAGGCTTTCATACATGCTGGCCGGAGGCAAGCATATTGCTGATGTTTTACTATTGTTCCCAATAGTCAGCTTATGGGCAAACTATGTTCCACATGAGCGAAACACGTTTTTCGACGTTATCGAGAGGGACTTCTACTATCTTACAGATGCCTTGTTGAGAATGCATAGAGATTATGATTACGTCGATGAGGAAACCCTGCAGAAGGCTGAGATAGTTGACGGGAAGATTAAAATCGGCCAAGAGACATATAGAGTGTTGTTTCTCCCTCCCATTACCACCCTTAAGTCCGCTACTCTGGAGAAGATAATCGAGTTTTATGAAAAAGGCGGTAAAATCGTATCTGCAGTGCTTCTACCTTTCCAATCGGCTGAAAACGGTAACGACGAGACACTGTGCAGGAAAGTCATGCGGCTGTTTAAGGTTGATCCGAGGGAAACGGCGAAGGAAGTTGAAAATTCTATAGGAACGACATCTAAGGAAAGCATTCGCATTGTTAAGTCTAGGAATGCGAAAGGAGGGGAGGCTTGCTTCATAAGGATTAGGAGACCCTTGAACATCGTTAGGCCTGATGATACTATTCAGAAAGTATTATCAAGGATGGTTGCCAAGGATGTTGATATAGATAGTCAAGAAGTATTTTGCATACATAAGGTTAAGGGAGGCAAGGACATCTATTTCCTAACTAACCTGTCTGAGAAAGAGCAGAAGTTTATGGTACGTTTAAACAGCGTGGGCAGGTTGGAGGTTTGGAACCCTGAGAAAGGCGAGGTTAGTAACATGCCTGTTTACAGGACTCGGAGTAAAAGAACAGAAGTGCCATTGCGACTTCCCAGGCATGGCTCGGCTTTCTTAGTGTTACAACGGGAGGAAGAATACCCCCACGTATCTGGTGGTAACCTTAAGGTTGAAAGGCTTGAAAAGATTGATAATAGGACGCTTCTAATAGCCGGGTACGCGGAACGCGCGTGCCAAGGCTGGGTTGAAATCACCTATAGAAATTACAGAAAGAGGATAATGTTAGGAAGGTTCGCAAGCCCACAAGTTAAGAAACTGCCAAGAAACTGGAGACTCATCCTCGAGGGCGAAAACGCGCTTCTCCTAAAAGACTGGAGAGTTAAGCTGGACTATGATTGTAAGGGCTTAGAAGAAGGTTGGCATAAGCCTGATTACGACGACTCGCGCTGGATTTCTGGACAATGCGGCCCCTTAATATCGTTTACTGACAAGCTGCCGGGCTGCGTATGGTATAGGTCTAGGTTTATTGTCAAAGGCGGAAATGTGTCTAAACTTCTAGTGGACGGGATAAGTGGGCGCGCTTTCAAAATTTTTGTAAATGGTCAGCCCGTCCAAGTTAACAAGCCCAGCTCAAATCTGGATGTCAACATAGGAGAGGCAAGCCTAGAAGGAATCGTGCAGCCCGGTGAAAACGTAATTGCTGTGCAAATAGAGCCTATGAGCCTAGGAGACGGTTTGCTTGACCCAGTACGCATACTTGGCATGTTTATCGTAAGGCTTGACGAAAAGAAGCCTGTTCTAGAGCAGCTAAGCAAGGAGATAAGGATAGGTAAATCTTGGACAGAGCAAGGCTTGCCCTATTACTCAGGATCGTTGATTTACCAGCAGAATATTTACTTGCCGGCTTCTTTACTAAACAGGAAGATATTGCTGGATTGTTCGAATATCCAGAACATTTTGGAGGTCGAGGTAAATGGAAATGTTGTGGAATTAAGGCTTTGGCCCCCATACGTCGTAGACGTAACAAAGCATTTGAAAGAAGGTGTTAATGAAATAAGGCTTAGAGTTACTAACACCGCAGCCAACATTATAACCGGAAGCCAGAAGCCCTCGGGAATTCTAAGCGGCGTTGTAAAGCTAATAGGTTTTGAGTTTCGTGAAGCAAGAGTTAACCTCACTTAAGCATATGAGTTAAACTTAAAACAGCTAATGCCTTATTGCTTATATCCTTATCGGATACTTCCCATGCTCCCACATCACGTCTGTGATTGCTCTAAGGCTCTCCTCAAGCACATCGTTCGGAGCCCTGTATGGTATATCCTCAGTAACGCTCAGTATGAAACCGTCCCCCGGAGCCGCTTGCTTTAAGAGGTCCATTGTAACTTTTCTGATCATATCAACTCCTTGAAGGCAAACATTTTCCGGGAAGTTGGCTTCAATTATTATCTGGTCACCCCAAGCGTTTCTGGCTTCCTTCACAGAGAGATCCCCCATTGGCGGAGGTGTAAAGGCTTCAACAACATCTATACCGGTATCAGGTATCAACATCTTAAGCGGAGACAAAGCACCATCCATATGCACTGATACTATCTTTCCCTTACTATGAAGAATCTCCGAGGCTTTCTGATAGAGGGGTAACAGGTATTTAGCGAACAGCTTAGGGTTGGTTATTCTACCATTCACGTTACCGTCTATGCCTATCACTTCAACGGGGGATTCTGCTAGTATACGAATTACTTCAAAGTACTTTTCCTCCATAATACTCAGAAGGTCTTCCACTTGCTCCTTGTGTCTGTAAAGATCCACTAGTAGTCTTCGGTACCCTGCAAATCTTATAAGCAAGTTTTGAAATGGAGTGCTGCAGTCGGCCCTTATGAACCCGTCTTCCCCAATATGCTTGTCCGCCCAATAGAATGCATCGTAATTTGTTTCATACATAGTGTCTTCAACCATGAACTTGACTACCCTGTAGTCGGAAACGTCTTTTATCGGGTACTCTATTATCCACGGGTTCGGCGGCGATATGCTGAAATCCTCTTTTTTCGTAATGCTTCCTACAGGAGTATTGTAAGTTGTCGATATAATTGTCCGCTTGTTCTCGATGCTCACTTTCTGAATAACCTCAACGTTCGGCATCCTCGAAATATAGACGTTCCCGCAGGGATAAAAGCCCATTAAGCCTATGAGACCGAGGCCCTTGTTTCTCAATTCACGCTCCCAAGCGCCTCTTGGCAGCATCGGGTAAGGTATATCATAAGTTAGCCACGGTATCCTCTCTGGTTTCTGGTGTCTGAAAACAGCCATGACATTGCTTTTTATATTCATTGCACTATACCTCACTCGACGGCGAATTCAACAGGGGAGGTGAGTTCCAGCTTCGTCCAGACTGTGAGATACTGTCCGTCGAACTGCCACTTAAAGTCCTTTTCATCAAGGTCTTTACTGTTAAACCGTATCCGTGGTGCTCCTCCTCTCCAGTTCTCCACTCTTATAACAGGGTTTACTGTTTTTACAACCGGTTTCATGGTGAACTTCAAGCTATCAGTATTTTCAAGCCTGAAGACATAGGCTCTTTCCGAGAGACTGTAACCTTCGTACAGCACGGGTCCATAGGACAAGCCCCAGTCCAGCCTGCGGCTCTGGTACTCAGTCTCAATTCTTGCCGGAGTCACCCATGATTTTACGAGTTCTAACAAATGTTCATCGCTCTTGGAAGCTGAAGCACCTATTAGGAAGAGCCAGCTGGATGGCCTTGGAGGAACATGACTGGGCACGCTAGTATAGTTGCAGTCAAGGAAAGAGGTGTGCGTTGGGAGGCGGCCCCATTCATCCTCCTCCGCCTCCACCGCTAGAACGAAGTTTTCCATAGGGTTCGCCGGCCAATGCTTCCAAACAGCCTTTGGGTGAAACAGGTGTAAAACCGGATGGTCTCCACCACAGTAGACGCAGGGCTCATACGGGAAGAAACGAGGGTTTTTGAAGAAGGCGACGAACGGGCTTGGCCTGTCCTTCAATCCCACCTTGCCTATGTACAGCTCCCAGTTTTTTATCTGAGGGTACAGTTGGCAGAGAGGTGTGAAGCCCTTGGTTGGAAGGGGCCATTCGAACGAGATTTTCTCGCCCTTCTCGTTCATCAGCATGAAGGCTTCATCCTGTCTTAAAACCTGGTCGGGCCTAGTGCCTACATGGTTGACTAGAATGTATTCCAAGACTTGCCAGAAATTAGAATTGCCTCCAAAGTCGCTTTCGTCACCAGGCCAGGCTACGAGTTTTCTTACAGCTATGCCGTCAGGATATATGGTGTAATATTCATCCGCCTCCGTGTTACCGTGGAATATCTCGTACTTAACATTGCAGCATGCGTAGTGCCACTTGACTCTGGCCCTAGCGTCTCCAGATTCCAGAATTTCAACACGACTATATCTGCATCTCTTATCCATTATCGGCTCATAACAGTGCAAATCGTCCGGAGAGTTTGTTTCAAGCCACTCGGGGGTAAACCAGACACCTTGCCCCAGATCCAGACATGCCACGTACTGCGCCCCGCTCCAGAAAACGAAACGCCAAGGAGCGTCGGGCTCAACTATAATTGACGGCCCCTTCATATTAGACATAGTAATTTCCATTCTTCTCGTCCTCATATTTAATCGCGAAAATCATTCCGTGAGTCGTTATAAAGATTTTTTCGAAAACGTAATTCTAAGGCGTGATTACCGCCTTCATGAAGCCCCTAGGCCTATGCTCAGTAGCATCCATAAACGCATCGTTTATCTGGTCGAGGGGATACAAGTGTGTAATCAAACCATTCATTTTTAACCTGCCTTTTGACAAAAGGGCGATTCCAGCCCTCATACCCTCAACGTAGATTTTCGGGTCCCTTTCATGCGCACTTACAATATCCAACCCTTTCCAATTCCAAGAAGCCATATCTACGGAGCGCCGCCCCCCTACGTGATACCCGAATACTACCAGCGTACCTCTTATCTTGACCACCTCCGTCGCTATGTCAAGCGG
This sequence comes from Candidatus Brockarchaeota archaeon, assembly GCA_017601225.1. Classification (GTDB taxonomy): domain Archaea; phylum Thermoproteota; class EX4484-205; order EX4484-205; family JAAOZP01; genus JAAOZP01. Next base: position 52,542 of record JAFNIX010000008.1, read on the forward strand.
CCTTTGCTCTCCAGTTGCTTCAACAACAACATCTGCACCCTTGCCACCGGTTATCTCCATAACCATCTTAACAGCATCTTCCTCGCCACTGTTTATGGTAATGTCGGCACCCAGTTTGCGGGCTAATTCCAGCCGCTCGTCAAGCAGGTCGATAGCCACTATCTTGGAGGCCCCGCGTAGAACGGTTCCCTGAATAAACAAGGAGCCCATGAAGCCACAGCCTATAACGACTACCGTATCGCCCAGCTTTATTCTCGAACGCCTCACACCGTTAACCATACAGGCTATGGGTTCTCCTAAAGCTTCTTCAAATCTTAGCTCTTTAGGAATCTTTACCACGTAATCCTCTGGCACCTTAACATATTCGGCATAGCCTCCCCCCTCCGTCCAAACCGTTACATGATCATTTACATTTACACTGGTTACGCACTCCCCTATTCTTTCAACCACACCACTTGGCTCGTGGCCTATATACCTGGGGAAGTCCGTTACCTCAATCTTTCCGCTCCAAGTATAGGTGTCGGAAGTGCAAACGCCGCATGCTTTAACGCGCACCAGGACTTCATTTGAACCGAGTTTAGGAATGGGTTGGCTTTCTATCACGAAGTTCTTCACCCCTCTTAAAGCTGCAATCCTCATAGTAACCCACTTTGAGAAAGGTTAAATTAAAAATAAAAGTTTTTCTGATTCGATGCTTATACGTTTTACACTAGTAATCCTAACCATGCGGTCAACAGGTTAGTAAGGAACGAGCCTACGACTATGCCTAGAGCTATTGGTACACCGTATCGCTCGTATACCTTGGCGCCGCCAATGCGCATGGTTGCCAGTTTTAACACGAAAGCACAAACCACCATAAAGTAGTTCCAATACATGTTTTGGCTTACAGCTAAGACAATACCCAATGGATGGAAAGGTATCCAGGTGAATATCGACCTCAACAAGGTGATGACGATTACCACAATAGCCCCGATGAAGAAGTTAGCATATGATCTCCATGCCGGCACATAGTCGGGAAGGAAGTTGTAAGTGCTTGGCCCATAGGACGGGTCGGAGGTCCCTGTCGTAAACCATATGTTCAATTGATCCATGCCTTGGCCGGGCCAAGAGAACGGCATGTTGTTTATGCCTTTCATGTAGACGACGGTTATTGTAGTAAATAGGTCGAACAGGTATGCAAGTGGGATTGCGATCAATACCCCCAGCAGAATGAACTTCTTGGGCACATTATAAGTTCCTCCGATCTTATAGCCTTCCATGACAGCACCTACAGTAGGCCCGTTAGCAGCATCCTGTATTAGACCGCCATGCAAATGACCGTTAAACCACATCCCTCTTGTATTTTCTGCACTACCCCATCCCCCGGGGAATGTTGATATCAAGGGGATGAATAGACCATTACTACTTCCATGAAACTCCCAGTAGATACCTGGCCAAGGTGTGAACTCTCCCCTTATTCTTATCGCAGCTATGAAGAAAAGAATGAGTTCAAAGATGATTAACGGAGTTACATAAGGAGCCCATCCGACAAGAGTATAGATAGCCATGAGCACGACCGCTGAGGTTATTAGGCAACCCCAAGCCACAGGATAGTTCTCTCCCCTCGCTTCTTCCGGCTCCTCCTTCCCTGAGATTTTGTTAGTGAAAGCGCGCAGCGAGAGAGACCAATACTTTCTCGTCAATAACAGATATGTTAGACCAAGACCCAGTACGGCACCATACATGAAGGGTGCGGCCATCGCCGGCCATCCTAAGCTAGCATAATACTGCGAATCTGGAGACCATCCGGGTTGATCGGACATTAGTGGCGCGTAGCCAAGCCAGAACTCGATTGCAGGGATCACATCCCACCAGATGAACCCGAATAACGTCACGGAAAACAGGACGCTGAGGGGAGCGAGATAGTTTAATGCTACCAGATACGGTACGAAGAGCAGTTTTATAGCGGAATTTGGAAGGCCAGGTATAACGTAGTTGGTTGTACCCCAGTAATCCCACCAGCTCCAGCCGGTGCCGGGCCATATGAGCCCTTGGATCGCCCCGATCTGAAGCAAGACACCTAATATTAGTCCGATAAGCAAGGCACGTCTCATAGTACGTTCACCACCCTCCTTGAATGCTTCAATAGTTTGAGTAGCTGCTACGCTATAGGGGAAAGTCAGCTTCTCGATTTCAACAAAGGGTTTTCTCAGTATTGTTGCCAAGCTTATCTGCATTATGAACACCATCAGGCCAACTAGGTAGTAGAAGACGAAGGGTGCAATCCATGCCGCCCACGGAACTGCAACCCCACCCGTTAGAAGTTGCTGTGCATACTCGGGATGAGTCAAGTGCATGGGGCCCATCCATTCTGGAATCCTTTCAGTATAGGGCTTAAACCAGTCTCCAGTCCAGCTATACGTGGTTACCCAAGCAACTCCAAAGGGGACATGGTACGCCGTCCAACCTAGTGCAAGCGTTGTGGCTAAAATTGTCCAGAGCATCGCTTGGCCCTGGGGGCTCAGCCTCAGGGGCTTGGCGACAGCACCAATCAGTATGGCGATGACGAATATCGCGTAGACACCGCTAATATCGTATTGGTTGAGAACTGGTAGTGCAAACGCCCAAGCCTGTATCCATGAGAATACCAGAGCAATTATCAATATGGCGATGTTTTCCTTGGAGGTAAGGAAGCTCTTTAAAGACGCCTCCTTTTCAGACATTTTTACCACCTTTTCAGGTTAAATGTTTTATGACTAATATATAAGTTTTTTATTTCGATTAAGCTTTTACGACGCTTAATGACTTCCTATCTTGACTGTAACCTTACGTTCCGAATCTAACGCCACCTCTTCTCTTTTAAGCAAAACTCCGTTTTTCAAAACTTTAACCTCGTAGCGACCCTTGAATCCCTTGAAGGAGCATTCTCCAGAACAGTCTGTTATAGATTCAGCATTCGTAGTCCAAGAATCAAGCAGTCTTTTCAACCTGAAGTAAGAGGTTTTAGGCGAACCGTCTTCACGGATAAGACCACCCCATGGAACAAAGCGTCTTTCATAGTCTGCCAGGTCAAACCAAGATATAGATATTACGCTTGGCTTGCTGAATGCAATAGTGTAGAATTGCTCGATCCAGTCTGCCTGTATTGACTCATTCCAAGGTTCATGCCAGTATCCCGCGCCTTCCACTTCTTTAGATATCGCTTTTTCATCTTCTGAAAAAGAAGAGGGGACGCCCAGCTCTGTTATATGAATTGGTTTTCCAAAGGTTGAATACTTGTCGATTAGCCGCGAAATCGTAAACATGTCTCTGATGGAGAAGCCGCTTCCCAGTCCACCGAAGCCCATGTACAACTGTAATCCTATTGAATCATATGTGATCCTCCTTTTTTCAACCTCCTTTAAGAATTGGAAAGGAGTCAATAGCCTTCTTTTGGAGGGGCCTTCAGCCGTGCTTCCCCATGCAGCGTATTCTCCCCAGACGTTAGTAAAGTTTATCATAGTGTCAGCTTGAGGATCAATGCTTTTAACGCTGTTTATACCTATTTCCAGTAGTTCGATTTGCTGACACAATGAAAGCCCCATCACATTTCCCCACTCCGGCTCGTTATACACGTTCCAGATTTTGACTTTACCAGCGTATCTTTTGGCGACTTCCAAGCAGAGTTTCCTAAGCACTTCTTTCAACTCTTCGTAGCTTTTCGACTTAGCCCACTCTGGGACGCTCCATACGTGGAGCCAGATCAAGAGGTGCCCCCACACTCTTAAGCCGTTTTGCAACAGCCAATCTATAGCTTTATCACGAATGCTCCACAAGTATTTTCCTTCCTCCGGCTCAAAAGTAGGCCAGAAGAAATTTACTGCTCCAGCGTTGAACAGTTCCTTGAAAATGCGTGAATATGTCTCCCTCAGCTTATCCTCAAGATTTTCCAGGAACCGAGCGTGACATGCGAAAAGAACATCGTGACTTATTTGCCGCACAACGACGCTGACATTTGGCACTGGTCTATCCTCACTATCTAACACTTTGACCGTAAAATTAACCTTTCTGAACCTTTCTATGTCTGAAGCGGCGATTTCTAAGGCTAGTTTCTCTCCGGCCCAGAGGCTGTGATATAGCGATTTATCGGATAAAACTGCTAAGCTGCACTTGTCTGGCGCTGCTTCCGCACTCTTACAGCATTTTTCAGATTCTTCAAGATGAGAGGCAACTTCTTTAGACACGTGGTAACCAGCGTCTACATATGCCCGATATGCCTTAAGAACCCTGTTCAAATGACTTCTAGCCAGCTCTAAGTTCAAGTTTATAATTGGATTTTCCTTGAGCCAGCTTAAGCTATACCCCTTGCCTTCATTATCCGCAGTCAGGATAAGCCTGCCAAATCCCTCGACCTCCCAGAGAGCATTTAGAAATATGGGTTGAGTTGTTAACGGGCATCGCAGCTCCTTCGACCCAGTTTCCTCGAAAGACATGTTGATCGGCTCATCCTCCAAGTCAGATGCGTAAATATATGGGACAAGGAAGAGTTCACCATTCTTGTTAAATGACCTGATTATCAGGCTTTGCGACATTATTCCATTCGACTGCTGCTCAACACGCTTAGGTTTAAAAATTTACCTGTCCTTTCTAGAAGTTTAGAATGGCAGGACCCAAGTCGACTTCTGGATTATGGCAACCGCTGTTGCCACTGCAACTACAATGCCCTCTCCCAATGTAAGGCCAGCGGCCGCTACCGCTTTGTTGCGCTCCCACCACTCTTCGCCCCCAACCCGCTTTAAAAACTGTCCAACAACGCCTCCAATTAAAATTGTCATGGAGCTCCATATGGGGCTTGTTGCCCCAACTGCAAACGCCATGACAGAGAATGGAATATGCAGGAATTCGAAGACGAAGTATGCTACTGAGGCTAAACCAAATGACTGGATAATGATCAAGGGATTGAATAAGGCCAGGGACTTGGAGGCCCATAGAGAAAACCATTGCGCGTTCACTGGGAATTGCACATTTGTATAGGGGTATGTTGACGAAGGAATAGGAGCTATGTTCCATAAAGCCTGTGTAAAAAGAATGCCCAAAATGGTGGCCAGGGGGAAAGTAAAGAAGTATGCTTTCACGTAGCTAGATATGGAGGTTCCTGTCAACTCGCATATCTTAAAGTTTTGACACCAACCCGCACCGTAGTTTGTCGTCACTAGATAACTGCTTGCAAACCAGATTCGCGGATTCGACGAGAAAACTGTGAAGAGACCCTGTGTAACATAAAGGGAATTCATATCCAGTGAAACACCAATCTCACCGAGAGACCTTGCACTTATTAGATTGATTATGAATACCCAGATCACGCTGATGAAAAGTAGAATTACTAAAGGAAAGCTCGGATCCAGCAAGTAAACCAGTATCGCAGAACCAGCTGTAGCCAGTATGTAGATCGCGATCAAAGCGTAGAACGACATCCCGGTTTCACTTTTCCTCATCAAGTAAACCGCACGAAGACCCCTTATCAAAGTTTCAGGTCTCCTCAAAACAGGGATAAGACCCCCTGCCAAAGCCAACCCTATTAATACACTAGCCCACACATACAGGTTTGAGCGTACATACGCCTCTTGAACCTGCATTCCGAAGACCCAGTCCTTGAAAATTCCTCTGGTAGCTTCTAACGGGCTCTCCGGGCTGGTCAGCCAGTTGCCTAGAAAATACAGCGAGAAAGACCCGACGAACATGCTCACTATTGCTGTGAAAGGCATTATAAGACCGTAACTCAGTGTTATGATATCAGTCGCTATTGCTAGAGAGGCTCCGGGCGTTAGCTTTTCAACGAACCTTGTCAGGTCTATCCAAGGATATGGCACGAGCGAAGACCCGTATACTATTATTGGTACAAAAACAAGTATGCTGTAAAATTGGCCTATCGCCGCCGACAGTATGAGCGTCCGCATCATGTCCGGCGGTCTCTCCGATAAGGCTAGGCTTGTGTCTGCACCCACACGGGCCATGGGGAAAGGCAGGTTTTCGGTTACAACGTATATGTGCCTGCAAATGTAACCCATAGTTAGGTCTGTCAACCTCCAGAGAAGCCCTGCAATCAAGGTTAATGCGAAAGGCATTGCCCACTCATAGTTGAAAAACGTTCTCAGGTTTAGTAGCTCCTTAGCGTTTAACGGAGCCCACCAGAACGGTATGTAATCAGCTAGTCGGAACGCTTTTGCTATTGGGCTTGTAGCATACCATGCTCTATATATCATTCCTATCGGGAAACCGAGTCCGACTTCCCAAGCAATCTGAGATGTCATCGCCCAGATTAAGAAGACCTCCTGCTTCGTAAGCTTCTTACCCCACATTCGGGATACTTCTACAAACAGTAAAAGGCTTGCATACCTCAAGCCTAGATCTAACATCATGCCGGAAGACAATTGAAGCCAAAGATGAGCGGGAAGAAGAACGATCGCAGCATACACTATGGCGAGAACCGTCCTCCAAGTGAACCCGCTCCGGAGGCTTAATTCACCTGATTCAGAATCATCCATGCTCATGTGTCGCTCACCCCCATGATGCTCCTACCCCTTTTAATATACTCTTCTCTCTCTTCCTGTCTAAGGGTTCTCCATATTAGTAGTTGCTTCCTGATGCTGTTGACAAACAAAAAGTTTGACCTTTTCCATGTTCCCTCGATGCCTGATAGACGCACAGTATGAATAATGAAATCATACTTCTGCCTAACATCGTCGAGGCTCGCAATCAAGTAAACATCCTGTGTCAAACCTTGATCGTAGGGGGGCAAATTAATCCTAGACTTAACTCCTTTATATGTGTTGGTTCCATGCTGTATGTCGGTGATCACAGTGTCGGAACTCACGAAGCTGCCAACTCCTTCTCTACTATGGGAGCTTATGAACTCGTGAATAAACGCCAGAACCCCTGGTAGCTCCTCAGGCGGACTTGAGAATGGCAAGGGTATAGTCCACTCTGTGCCTTGTGGTTTCGTAGTTACCTTCCACTTTCGCTCTAAAGAGGGGGTTACGAGTCGTGCAGCTTTCCGAACCGGCAAGAGTGAAGCCGCTATCGTGGACAATATAGTCATTGACAACACTATTATGATAACGCTGGACGAGTAGTTCAAAACGACGCCTGGCATGACATTGAATTTTTGCGTAGCCGAAATGCCGATAACACCGAGAATGTAGCCTAAAGTGGCACTTATAATAGCGTAATCAATTATTTCAGCCAAGAACATGAAGGATACGTGAAGCGGCGATAATCCGATTGCGCTCAATGTCCCGATTTCCCTAGTTCGCTCTTCTATGATTCCTAGCATCATGTTGAAAACTGCAAACATACATATCGCGAGCAGTATAAAGATATTCTGTATGCCCAGAAGCGATATTGCGATGTATGTAGAAGCTTGCTTAACAGGACCCCCAGTAGTACCATAATAGGGATTCAGAGAGAGTTCTAATGCTAGACGTCTGGCACAATCTTCAATCAGGCTTGAATCATCAAATTCTAAAGCCACTATGGTTGGGTTTCCGCCAAGCCTTATGCTTGTGCCATATGGAATAAGCATAACTAAACTTGGCTCCAAGCTCATCTGCCCCGGCTTCGTCACGTCTATTGGCAGAATACTTCTCCCATCCAAATCCTTGATTGACTTTATCAAGCTGTCATCAAAGAAGCCTATGACGGTGAAGCTACTTCCCTGCAATTTCACCATATCGCCCTGCTTGACGTTTAGACTCCTTCCCAAGCTTTCACTCAAGATGCACACTTGAGCGTTCTCCTGAACAGGTAGGAACCAGAAGCTGTTGTTTTTCAGGAGGAAGGGGAGATAGCTTTTGATTAAAGGGTCGTTAGATGAAACGCCTAGGATTGCACCTATGAAAGAAGTTCCTGACTCGCTGTTTAACTCGAAGGCGGATGCAGCACTCATACCACCTCCTGAAACGCCGCGTTGTACAAGTCTAGGATATAACCAGACTCTAGCATGTACAGTGGCAGAGCCATTCAGAATTTCCGACAAATCCTGTATAATTCTTGGGCTAAAGGGTTGCCAACCTTCATTTCGCAACATTATCCCAGAGTACGGAGAGTCTCCACCTACTGCTATCTCTTTATACATAATAACTGAAGGAAGTGAGGTGAGCGCTGTCAAGGAGAATACTGTGAGAATCAGCGATACGCATGTTAATATGGTTCTCGTCTTCCTCTTCCGCATATTTTCCACACCCATCGAGAAAGCTACGAGGGCAGCGCTAGTTCGACTCATCTCGGCGAAATGAAGACCCATGGTCTTCTTTCTAAATTGTTTAATGTAATCTCCGAGTAAACCTAGTAGAATCATCTCAACCGGTAAAAGTAGAATGGCGGAAACAAATCCAACAAGCACCATCATTGTGCTTGACGCCAAGTGGAAACCAGGATGAAACAGGAAAAGAATAATTATTAACGTTGAGAAGACGCTTATGGTGGTAAGCAACCTCTTTAACGCTGTCATAGGGCTGCCAAACAGTAGGGCAGCCAACAATATTGATGCTGGGATCAATAGGGCTGAGAAGAAGGTGATTGTGTTTATTATGTCATCGTAGAATTGACGGCTATATGAGTACGCTAAAAACTCATATTCCCAAGCCGTCTTAAGCATTGCTTTGAACACGCTGTAACGAAGCTCGCCGAGTTTTTCTATTGCAGACATTAAGATTCTTCGAGCCTCAGCGTGAAAAGGCTCAGCCAGCATACTGTGCACGTTAAACGATGACGTCGTCCCGAGGCGTTCCTCAACTAAACTGCTTATGCTTAAGATGTTTTCCAGAAGCGAATTATGAATTATTATTTGCTCTCCCCTTTTGAGGATATATCCCGAACTCCTGTTATTCAATATGACGTTAGGGTACGCGGACTGAGCATTACTCCAAATCACTTCAACCTTCTCCTCAACGGGTACGTGAACAGTAATCACGTTAGACGTAGAGGAGGCTGAGACAAACTGGAAATCGCTGGGAACATGGCCAGTAGCCTTATACACAATGTTCGAGGCCATTATTCCGGCCAATGATTGCTCGTTGATTAACTCTCTTTTTAAAGGATTACGGTATTGGTACTCCAATAAGTCAAACAGAACGATTGTTCCACAGTCAAAAACTGCAGCACGATCAACGGTGTATGTTCCATTATTTATCATGTAAGACCTGTGAGGGGATCCGTATCGCCCAAAGTCAGGAGCTGCCAGTACGCTACCATCCAAGCTTATGATGTATGGCTCTACTGATAAAAAGGAGGCAGTGATTTGCCCCACTGCCGAAGTATATTGTGTCGTGTACCACCAAGTAGTTATTGTCGGCACGCCATGTATTATGAAGGAGCCATCTTCATCCGGCTTAAGAATCATGTCAAACAGCAATGGATATGTGCTTGACGGATGATACAAATATACGTGGATCAAGACGGATGCGTCTGGGCCATATTCTTCTAAGAGAACAGTTTTGTTTAAAACCTTGTACCAAGCAGTCTTAAAATCATACTTGACAACTTTCCCCGTTAGTGTGGCGAAGCCAGCACCACCATTGGATTGCGAATACCTTGTCGGCACGGAATTGGGGTGCAGCGGTATATCATCCAAGCCAATTATATTACTAGCAAGAGACAGAACAATCTCTGATTGCCAAGACAAGTCGCCAAAATCCACAGTATCTACAGTGTCGAATGGCGTTCTCCAGTACTCCCTTCTATCGTAAGATGTGAAGATGGTGAATCCGGTTCCTCCAGCTTGGTTATATGCTTCATGGTCAAACTTGAATGGAAAGGGCATATATGCCTCCCAAGCACCGTGAACAGGATAATCGGTTAGCGAGTTATCAATGTAATTGCCCAATTCACCCATGCCGAGCATTACTTTGTTGTTTATCACGTTGTAAATCCCCTCTAGCCTGTTAATCGCAGTCAACCCTCCGGCCCCGCCGCCTGCTGCCAGATAATAGTTGTATGCCCATCCGGCATACGCAAGCGCTATTCTCCTCCCCCTGACTCCAAGATCCACCCCAATAAAGAGCCTTATTTCCCTCGATATTCTCTCGAAGTTTGCCTCTACGAATTCACGAGCTCCTGCCAGGTTCTGATGGTAACCGGATAGAAATGCGAACAATATTGTTCTCTTGGGGGTGAACGTTGAGAAAAACCTAGCCAACTCAAGTAATAATGCGGTATTCATCGCTTCCCTCGCACCGGGCGCTTTTTCCAGAACGACCGACGAGGCATCTACGTGTGTCGCTAAAACTATAATCTCGCTTTTATATTGCGAGAAATCCTCTCCCGGAACTAAAGCAAATATGTTCTCCGCCTCAACTTCGCGCCAGACTACAGTTGACTTCAGCAGGATTTCATTATCTTTAGACTGGGCTATTTCAAGGAGCCTTTCAGCAGTGCGGCCCTCTACATACACTCTGGGGAAATTGAAAGGAACGTTTAACCTTTTATATTGAGCCTCTTGCCATGTGATGGGGCTCCTAGAGAAAAACACGACCGCCCGCACCCCCAGAGAAGCTGCTGTTACCCACTCGTCTTGGCTATCCATATCCATTAGCAGGATACTGCCGTTCAACGGTTTTCCATCAAAATCCCTGATTCCAGTCCCCGCATAGACTAGCGGGCCTCTGATGCCTTCTGGAGGGGTTGAGGATAATGCAACCAGATTAGGTTCAAGTGGGAATGCTTTAAAAACTTCCCCCGAAGAGGTTGTTATGTTCGCACCCATACTTATTGGAACAAGAACCTTGAACCTTTGGTAACTGGGCTCCAAACCGCAGGATTTCAACACTGCTTTAACATATTCGAGTGTAGAATAGTATCCCGAATACCCGGTCATTCTGGAGGAATAACCAGCCATAGCACTTGTATGAGTAATAATGTTAGACAGGTTTAGTTTAACACTAGTTAGAGAAGCATGGCCATTTATAGCATTACCATAGTACTCATAATTCTTGTTGCAGCAGAAAGAGTTCAAAGCTGGCGAGGTAACAGTACTTATTGTCAGCATAATAATGGAAACTACGAGTATGACCAAGATTTTGGCGCTGGATTTTTCCATCCTAACTTTCGTGCGCCAATTATGCTTTAAAAACTTATCGCGACACATAGTAGTCCTACCCTTGTTTTATGTTGACTGCTGATACTTATACGTCGACCCACGCGCACCACATAGATTTTACTTCTGCAGGGAAAGCTGCTCTTCCTACTATAATCTCCTTCTAGTATACTGAGACAGTATTCTTGAAGTTTTGCCCAGCAAGTACTACTAAATGATGTAGGAAAAACCACTCTTTATCGGAGTCAGGAAGATTCCAATCGGAGTCTACTTTAACTTGGTCCAACGCTTTCTCGAGCATTATCTTCTGCTCTATTGAAGCGACGAGTTTCCTTGTGAACACTGCAGCGTCAGGATTAATCGAAATCGAGTCGATCCCTGCTCTAACAAGAAACTCTATGAACTCAGGGTAGACTGATGGGGCTTATTCTTTAAACATCTCCGGGAAGTCTTCCTTGAGGAACTCTATTTTCTCTAGAGGGAACTTGGGCAGTTTCTCAAGCCTCTCGTCCACTGCTATGACTATATCCTCCCTGTTCAAATCTTCTTCCCTCACCTTGGCTTTATCAATGATTACCCAGCCCTTCCTGTTAACCTTGCCGAGGAACCTTAAGCCCCTCTCAGTCTTCTTAGCCAGGCGGAGCCTATAGCCTTCTAAATCATAGTATTTTCCGGATAGTGAGCTCCAGAGCTCATGCTTCACCGAACTCTCGTATTTCCTTTCTACTTCTGGATTTCCAATACAGGAAGGCCATTTATAGAGATAACGTATTCCTTCATACTTCCTTAAGGAGAAACCCGAATCTCTGTCAACAACATCAGGCATTCGGAATCTTCTGCGAAAAGGGTCCTCTGGAAAAAGTATAGTGTTTTCGTAGTATTCTCGTCTCCTTTCATTAGGTAACCATTCTCTAAACTTCCCCCGGAACTCCTTTAGCGCTTCAACCCTTACAAGCGTATTCTCCACGACCTCTTCGTCGGACATGCCGTCTATCTTGAAGCGCATCCAGCAATCAAAGTGAGAAGGGTATACGTAAACTTCCGATCTACTAATTCCATATTTAGTGCATGCTTCGTCAAGAAGTCTAAGGAAAACATTGAAGTCTTTAATAACCGAAGGTATGAACCTCGCTACTTTCATCCTGTCTTCTCTATTGGAGAAGACTATTGCAGCAGTGTCAATAGATTCCAAGATGCTTGAAACTAAGAAATGACCAAACTTTACGGAATAATAGGCTTCAGATATAAAGTCTAAATCCATATCCATGCCTTTTCTAACTTCAATAAAGTCGCTTACGAAGCGCACCCCATCTATAAATGGAGGGTATTGATCTATCCAGTCGTCAGGCCACTTTATCAATCTTTTTGAATCAAAGTAAATTGACCTGAGATTCGCATTTCTGAATATTAAACCGAACTTCTTACCATCAGGAGATTTTACTGGATATTCTGTTTCCTTTCTTTTACAGACCCAGTGAAATGGGGGTTTTGAAATTAGGTCTAAGATAAACTCATAGCCGCTCCTCTCTTTTAGCTTCTTTGCAAGCTTCTTAGCCAAATCCTCTCTTTCAATCCCTGAGGAGCCCATTTGTATTCCATATCCTCCACACAACTTCTATCCCATCTGGCGTTATATGCATTGCGAAACCATAAACGTTTTCAGGTAGTTTCCATCCCTCACTTATCGCATTCTGAACTTCTCTACTATTCATACGCTCTATAAGAGACTTTTTGGCTTCTTCAAGCTTGAAGTCTGGACTCCAGCTCTCTGTACATGTTAATTTGCATTCTCCTGCTAAAAATAGTTTCTTCGTACTCAAATCCCTTTCTAGTATATCAAACCAGTTATTACCAAGGTTTTGCCCAGTCTCATCCACTTCAACCTTATTAGGATCGGTGATGCAAAAGTATTCCGGATGGTTCTTGATTATAAACTCGTTTATGAGTTTTGTGCCTAGAAGCCCTTTAGCATGCTCCTCATAGCTATCTTTCACCTCTAGGAACAAGCTCTTATACTCCTTAACCATATCTTCGCTTACTATCAGTTTTATCTTGTTTGCCTCAACGTGTTCTGCTTCAAAATCAAGTTTAAGCCATTTTTCAACTCCTTCTTGGAAGAAATTCGACCCAATGTGAATCTCAGCGTCTTTAAAGCAGCTGGAATCGGGGTTCCATTTCATGTATGTGTTGATCCACAGCGTTTCTTCAGCCGTCACCCTAAACTGGTGTTTTATCTGAAACAGAGTGCTTCCATCGTTGTCTATTCCTTTCTCCAGCCCAGCTACATCGAGCCAGTCGCCGAGTTTAAAATCGTAGGAGAAGTCTAGCCTAGATTCTAGTTCGCCTGTCGCCGGGTTGGCGACTATGCGAACCGCTAAGGCTCTCTCGTTTTCGCCCCCTGGATTAAGAACAAAGACTGCTTGGGCACCGCCATGATGTTTCTCATCCGCCGCTATCTTTCCTTCATACTTGAAGTCCCTGCCGCCGAACTCTTGGAAACCGGCTAGCCTAACCCTTCCTGTGTCCTCGTCGAACAATACCCATCCTTTCTCAACCAAAGGTCTTACCGCGTCTCTCAGTTCAGCGAACCCTATCTTCCATGCCTTTATTTCGTAGACAGGAGTATAGCCTTCCTTCGCAACATCGTCCACATCGAACTCTAGTTTTCCGCCTAGCTCAACCTTCCTCACGTAGTAACTTGTTGCCTTTGGCTCACTGTGGAAAATACCTACCTCATCTAAATAGCCGATCCTCCTGCAACTCGCTAGGTAAATGCCTTCTCCCCCCTTCTGGCTTATCCAGATCCCGTCAACGGAGTCCCATTTCTCTGAAAAATGATAGTCAACCCTTCCAGCACCAAGCCGGAGTGCAGGGAAGAGGCTTGCATCCCCCACCTTTATTGGAACAAGTTCAACATACTCTCCTTTCGTTAAACCCAGGTTTTCAAACATTTTTTCATGAGGAGTAACGTAGGTAGTGGCCTTCTGCATGCTTCCAGCAACCCAGTACTCCTCGCCTCCTCTCTTAATAATCACGGTGAAAGGCTCGCCTCCCTCAAACCCGTAGGCCTGAGCCAAGCCTTCAGGAATCCTAGGATAGACCCTGTCTCCCGAGCATCTGACTGCGATTCGCCCATTCTCAACGGCTGAACACCAAGCGCTAAGCGCTGGAGCACCGTCTTCCGCAACGTATCTTAGAAACACTTTCTTAACAGCCTCAGCTACACTCTCCCCATAACGTACAGGTATATCGAAATACGCGTTGAACAGTTTAAACCCGTTTTCAAAACTGTCTCCAACCTTGGCGAGCGCCCTTCCCATGTTTTCAAGCTCTCCCGCGCCGAGGTCAGCGAGCCTCGGAGTCACTTCTAGAATAGCCTGCTCGATTTTAAGAGGATCTTCAGCATTGTAAAGCCAGCGTAGAAACTCGTCTGCAAACCTCCTACTGTCCCCGCCTATATCCTGTATTTCCTTGAGGAACCTGCTCCAGTCCTCCTCCTTCAAATCCTTAGCGGTGTTCCCGTATGCCCAGAGCAGGCCTAGGAAGGCTTTCTCGCTTAAGCCGAGCCCTTTTGAAATCTTCCAGGCGCCTTCGAGATACCCGTTTGTGAATTCCACGATCCTGCTTAACGAGGCCTCGTCCTCCCTGATCAGGTTCAGATACTCTTTAAACCTCTGGTTCTGCTCTGAGAGGTAGAGCGAGGCCGCGACCTTTCCGGCTGCAAGGCTTCCCAGGGCGACGCCGAAGTCCCACAGGGGCGGGGTGACCCAGTTGTAGACGCCTCTTAGGAAGCTCTTTATCTTACCCCGCCATGAGAGCAGCCTGGGCCCGTCTGTGAAGAACCTGTAGTAGGTGTAAGCGTAGACGAGGAAGGATAAGGCTGTTCCGACGACCCTGCCCCACGCCCTGCCCTTCTCATACTCCGACGCATCAACATTGCCGAAGACGAGGAAAAGATCTCTCACAGTCAGGTCTGCGAGAAGGTCGAGGGCAGTGTTCTCAGCTATGAGCATCCTGCCCTCCTTAACCCTGTCGCCGAGGCTCCTGAAGAACAGTGATGCGTTCACATAGCCATTGTTTGAAGCCTTCTGCGAGAAACCGTCAAGGGCTTCCACGACTTTCCCAAGCCTGTCGTAGGCCCAGTATGCTTCAACAATCTCGATAAGGTTTACAGCGGCGCTCGCAGCCATCATTTGCGGTATTAGGGTTGAAGTGAGGTAAGCCTTGGCTTCAGCCAGCAGGGTTCCCCCACCAATGGGTATCGCTAACACGACGAGTATAGCTGTGGTTAAGATTATTCCCCACGCCTTCTCCTTTATCCCGTCCCAGAAACCTGTCCAGAAGGGTGACTGCTCCACGCCGAGCGTGAAGAAGGCTTCCGCCACAATGCCGGAGCCGTAGAGAAGCTGGACACTGTAGGCTTGGCCGGTTGGGGCGAGTGAGCTCGCCAGAATAACGGTGTCACTCAGTCTCTTTACTTCAAACGGGCTGCTGAAGTTCTCCCATAACGGTTGCAGGGATTGCCCCACTGGGGCAGGGAAGCCTGCAACATCATAGCGGAAAACCCTGAGCCTGTAGCACGCGTTGAAGCCGGCGTAGTTCCTTACTTGAACGGATTTTAAAGGCCCGTCTCCCTTAACCGTTAAAGGACGGTAGATAAGCGTCAGGAAGCCTGTTTCCCCGGAGGGCTTTGAAAACCTGCTCGCATCCGTAAGCCTCTGCCAGCGGATCCTGAGTTCTCCTTGAAGACCCGTATCCCTTATGTATTTGCTGACGGTCAGGTTGTAGGATGCGAAAAGGCTCGCGTTCATAAGTAGGCTCCGGCTTTTAACCCAGGTTTCGCAGAGGAGCGTAGCATTATATTCTCCGGGTATCCTCCCGTGTCTAAGGTCCTCCCTGGTTACGTTCAGCATTCCGCATACTGTTGTCTCGTTGAGAACGCCGTGGTCGGTGAAGAGTCTTTCAACACTCTGCATAACGTACCTTGCTTCACCCTCCACCTGCTCACCCATGCTTAACTCAAGCCCGAGCAGAGGGCTTGAGAGGGCCAACGGGGCGAAGACCCCGTAGGTCAGGTTTTCCCCTAGGAGAAGCGGGATAACCGTGCCGTTAACACCGTTCATCAAACCTCTCAGCATGGCTTCGAAAACGCTTACGCCGACGCCCTGCATGCGTATGTGAACGTATCTACGGTACCCCGGGATGGTTACGTTCATCCCCGCGAACCGTGCCGGTATGAATACGAATTCCTCCTCGAAGTGCTCAGGCACCGCTATGACGTGCTCCTCATACTCCTCGCCGGCTGGGCCTGCTGGCGATGGCGGCGTGTAGTTCAGCGGAACCCAGGTTAGCGAGCGGAACCAGTATGTGCCTGCTGGCGGAGCACGGTGGACATACCAGACGTCTGGGAAGACGATGATATGCTGGTGCCGAACCTGGTAGGTGTAGGAGAAAAAGTAGGTTTCACCCGGCTCTAGGTCTGGGAGGTCTATCGGGTTCCTTATGTGACCGGTGGCTTGCAGAGGATTGTCCCTCCACTCGTGCCAGACGGGTAGGAACCTTACTGAGGTTGCCCTGCTCCCACCGGTGTTTCTAAGACTCATCTCCAGCCTGACGCACCCGGGTTTTGAAACATCCACGTTTAGGATTGAGACGGATATTGAGGGGAACTCTTGCCCCACGATCCTTATGCTGACACTCGTCTCCCTCGACCCGTCTGTGAAGACAGCGTTTCCCTCAAGCGTTAAAGTAATGTTGTGAAGCCCTTTTTCCGTAGCCTTCAGGAAGAACATTCCGAAGGGCTGCGAGTTCGTGAGGCGGGCGCTGTCCTGCCCTATCGCCTGAAAACCGCTCGAAGGCTTAACCCTTAGCACCGCGTTCAACGGCTCATCCTCAGGATCAACGTGGAACCAGTCTACGTAGTAGTATATTGTGAAGTTGTTTCCAACGGGAACGTCCCACCAGGAGCCTTCCCCCTCTATCTCCCAGTTTGAGCCGGGTGGAAGAGTCAGGTTCCTGAAAACGATTATCCTGATGGTGTACGCTGGAAACAGGATTCTAAGCGCCTCAGTGTGCTCAGGCACTAGCGTCAATATTTCCTGCTGGTGCTCCGGCACAGTAACCTCCATGCTTAAGCCCTGTGTAACAGTCTGGTTGCCAAGCATCACTGAAGTGTTTAGGAAAGGCTTGATCAGCCTGGTTATAGTAGAGTTGTCATCCAGACTCCTGTAGGTCACGTTGAGAAAAGGCAGGAGGCTCTTAACACGATAGTATCTTACGAGGGTTTCGTTCCAAGTCTCATAGATTATCCTGACGCTGGTGGAGTTAAAGTACGTGTAGCTGAGAGTTTCGTTTGAAACCAGAGGGATCCTTATTTTAACGCTTCCGTCGGAAGGCTTCTCAACCCGTAGGCCGGTGAGGTTCAGCGTGACCATGCTCCCGTTGACTTCAACCGGGATAGTGCCATTCGGATAGATGCTTCCCAACGCCCTTCTGAAATCCTGCTCAGAGCAACCCCTGCTCACGTTTGAAGCGAAAAACCTCCAGAGCCTCTCAGCGTAAGAAGCGTTAAACCCTTCTGGAACAATATACTCGCACTCTTTAATCGGGTCTGACTCTGACGGCAGGGCATTGTTAAGATAGTTTTCAAGCCTGCTCAGAAAATCCTCGTAGCCTTCCTGCTGGGCCAGTGTTCTTGGGAAGAGGAGGCGGGGCGTCAGCTCAATGCTTAAAGCCAGCAGGATTAGGAGGGTTCCAGCAGCCTTAACCCGTAGGCTTCTCATTTCCCATGCTTAAGCCTTTTAGAGAAAGCGAGATAAATCAGAAAAGCCATTATCACGATTAGGAGGATGAAGAGAACCATGTTTTCCAGCCTACTCCTCCTAATGTTTTCACTCAGCTCAGCCACCTGCTGATTCTGCCTAGTAATGTTCACCATAAGCTCGAAAATCTGGCGGTCGAGAACGCTGATACTCTGGTTTATCTCCCTGGCTTGAACCTTAAGCCTCTCGTTCTCCTCCCACAGGAATTCCACCTGCCTACCGGTCTCGTTTAAGACGGAAATTGCAGCCTCATAATCGTCTAGGAGAAGCCTGTAGAGTATTCTCAAGCCTGTTTCAAGCCTAACGCTCGACCCAACAAGATCGCTGCCAGGCGTGACTACGAAAACGTTCAGCACGCCGTCATCCCTAACCCTCACGATGAGGCTCTGCCCAATCCTCGAAACGTTCTCCTCGGTGAAGCTGCCGTCAAGCCTCGTAAGCCTGGCACCCATGTTCACAATCTCCCCGCCGTAGGTGAAAGCTACAATTGTTTCATCCACACCCACGCTTACTGAGGAGAGCCTGAGCTCAGGTGGAATCTGCGTTGGCTCTCCGACGACCCTGATCATGAAGTCTCCCGGCTTTTTGCTAGTTGCGTTTATAGACGCTGAGAAGGTATGCGTATCCACGTTGACTATGAAACTGTTGTTGGAGAAAGGAGGATCGTTGTCAACACTGATCCAGAGCTGGGAGCCGTCAAGCGTGAACATGGGTATGATAACAATGTAGAAATCCCCGGTTACAACTACGTTGGGAAGATCAATAGTGTACCAGTCTAAAACACCGTCTTTAAACGCGGTTTTGAAAGAGAATGCTGCGGAGTACTTAGTGTTGAGACCGCTGTCCCATATCTGAACGTAGAAGTAAGCGGAACCCTTAACCGAGCAGACGCCGTGAACCCTTACGGATTTAATCCTCCAGCTTGACGAGGGCGGGGAAAACCTTACCGCGGCGCCACCAGGGTAGAAATCGCTCCAAGCATAGTCGAAATCGCCATCATCGTATGAGAGCTCGAAGGGAGAGGCGTAAGACTTCAGGGGGCTTAGGAAGAGGGTTGAGGATAAGGCTAGGGTTAGAACAAGCATAATAGTCCTAACCATGGCTGGAGTATTAAGGGTTAAGGTTTTAAATAAGTTTTTCGAATAACAGCATATTCTCATCCAATTAGGAATGAATCAAGAGGTTTTTAAGCACCAATGTGGCGGAATATTCTTCTAGGAAAAACTTTTATTTTTTGAAAACGATTATAATTGTAATGCTGCAACGCTGCCATGTTTGTGGCAAGACCGGTGGGGATTGCAAGCCATGCGGGTATTGCGGATGGTGGTTCTGCGGGAAGCATATTGACCCTGAGCAGCATGGATGCACGGGTAGGGCGAGGCAGACCCGTATCGCGAGCCTCCAGCAGGATGAGGGCGGGCAAGCGGGGATGCAGCGCTTGGAGAAGCCTTCAGGGCCTAAGAGGGGGCTTAGCCCGGAGATGTTTAAAGGTTTTTCGAAACTCTGCGTCTCCTATGTTCATGCTTTAAAGGGGAGGGAGATCGACTATACTCCTGAATCACTATTGATAGTTGATAAAGCGATCAACGAAGGTTGGCCTAAGGACTTTTTCAAAGGTGTTGAGCCAGCGGGATCCTTCAGCCTGAGTGAAATCAGGAACTTGCCTGCTAGAAGCGGTGAAATGTTAACGATAATTATCCTGGTTTTCGGCAGCTATCTTGGGGAAGTGATCCTGAGAAACATTGGGGGAGGGTGGGAGATGGATGAGCATGCGATGTTTAAATGGGGTGTCACGGTGCCCGCGGGAAACAGAGTTTTCCTAGTCAACGTTTTCCACATAGCGCATGAAAGCCTCATTGAGCCTTCGAAGCTTTTCAATTCGTACGTGATGGCTGAGGTTCATAAAAACCTTGTTGACAAGGGTGGGGTGGAAGCCTTTAAAAGGAGGGAGGATTTTGAAAGAGAGGTTAAGGCCTTCTACGAGAGACATATGGATGTGATTAAGAAAGTCTTGGAGCCCGGTGAAAATCCTCCGGGCTTCTACGGCTACTTTCTGGTTGGAAACAACCAATAGATGGCACAGGCGGCTGGCAAGGCTGATTCAAATTAAAAATGGCCTAGCAAGCGTTGAAAACTAACAATAGAACACGCTTTAAGCTTAGAATCAAACCATATAAAGAGCATGTGTGTTAAAATTCAGAAATATAGTTATGACATAGTAGTAGAGATTTATATGGGAGGTTAGATGGCCGCCTCATGGTAGGTAAAGGAGAATGCATGCCAAGATTCACATATGTTTTAGGCGATGTCATTATTCCCAGGGGAGGGATAAGCGATCAAACCAGAGTAAGATACTTATGCGATGCTAATCCTGCTAATGGTTGGAACACAGAACTGAAGTTTGATGATGCAAACTGGCATGAGGGTAGAACCCCGATAGGGTCGAAAAAATATTTCACAAGAACAGATTTCCGGTTTAGCGATCTTTACATCAGAAAGGTTTTCTCCGCAGATGAAGTCCCTCGGAACGCGGTTCTCAAAATCGCTTCAGACGAGGGTGCCGAAGCTTGGGTTAACGGGCACAAGGTTTTAAGCGATATAAGTGCTCGGCATTGGGCAAACTATTGGAACTATCGGTTAGACATCACAGATTTCTTGAAGAGGGGAAAGAATTTACTGGCCTTCCATGTAAAGCGTTACGAGGACGTAGAGGAATATGAGGCGGGATGCTTCTTTGACTTCGAACTAATATTTCGGAAAAGGAGCATGGAGGAGATCATCTTCGACTTCGTCAAGGGTAGGTTGAGCCCTGATGGAGGTTTTTCCGACGACAGTATTCACAGTACTTTCTGTGCAGTATCGGCCTTAAAGGCATTGGATAGCATAGATGTGCTGGATAAGGATAAGGTAGCGCTTTGGATCCTGTTGCGCAAATCTGTATATGGCTATTTTAGAGATGATGGGGCTAGTATCGGAGCCCAGAACTCTGCAGTGGAGACTCTTAAGAACTTGGGGTTGCGGCTGGACGATGAGAGCTCCGAAAGACTAGCGAATCTGATCATAAGCAGGCGTGAAGACGATGGAAGATGGAGTGAATTTCTGTGGGTAGATTTAGAAGTTACACACAGGGCTATTGAAGCGTTGGCTTCTCTAGACGCCTTAGGCAGGGTGAAGGACTGGAATAAGACGATTGATTGGATAAAATCCCTACAGGGGAAAGATGGAGGCTTCTCTAGCAAGCCTGGCGGATCAGCTTCCCTCTTGTCTACATTCTTCGCTATCCGGTCGTTGCAGCTCCTAAATGCAATGGACTCCGTAAATAAGGAAAAAGCAATTGAATTCATCAAGTCATGTTATAGGAATGGTGGCTTCGATGACAAACCTGAAGAGATGGAGGAGGAAAAGGAATGGCTTGCTTACAGTGGAGTTAAATCCCTTGAAATCCTTAACGCCCTTAATGAGGTTTGATCCCGAGGCAATAGCTAATAGAGTTGTTTCTTGGCTTAGAGATGAGTGGAGCATTTGGGGTTTAAACGTTGCCTATGAGGCAGTAATGACACTTAAAGCTTTAAACAAGTTGACCATGCTGGATAAAGCGGAAACTGTAGACAACATTATTAAGTTCCATAATCCCATTGACGGCGGGTTTAAAAGTGTGGGCAACCTTGAAGATACTGAACATGCCTTAAGTATCCTACAGAACATGGATATGCTAAATAAGGTGGATACGGAGAGACAAGTAGAATTCATTCCGCCGTGTACTGCCTAAAGGCACTAGATGTTTTGAAGGAAGTCGACGTGGAAAAGATTGTTGGCAAGCTTTTAAAACACCAGCCTCCCGACGGCGGTTTCGGATTAGACGGGAATTGGAGGAAATCCAATCTTCGGTATACCTATCTAGCTATCGACACCCTACACATGTTAAACAGGATTTCGTCCGTCGATAAGGAGAGAGCTGTAAACTATATCCTCTCTTTAAAGAATCCCGATGGAAGCTTTAATGAGAGTAGGGATGAAGGGATGTCCACGAGGGCTGCACCGCTTGCAGTGATTACGTTGAATCTATTGGGAGAGATCAGTGAGGTTGATGAGAAAACAGTAAACTCCATTGTGGGGGAACAAATGCACGATGGAAGCTTCAGAACCCTAGAAAATACTTATTATTCACTCCTGGCACTTCAGTATCTCGGTAGACTCGACGGTACGGTTTTATCGAAAGCCGTCAATTATGTTCTTTCCCTCCAAAACTTGGATGGAGGATTTGGATGGGAAAAGGGAAACATACGATCATCATTAAAGTCGACAGATTACGCGTTGGGCATTTTAAAAATTGCCAGAAACTTGAGAATATAAACATCATTCATTTCAGAGCATATGCTAAAACTACGCGTACGATGGACTGTTGGCCTAGACGGTGGAAAAATCGATGTTTTCCAGATAGCCTTGGAAAGCATATTCATGCCGAACAGGTCAACGAGCTGTATGAAAAACTTACGGCCGCTAGAAAGCAGGAGATTCCAGCTTAGGTCAAGAATCCTAAACCCCGGATGCATCCACAGGCTTCGCACGCTAACGTATCAAAAGGAATTAAGCTTCTTATTTACTTCTCCTAAGATCTCAGAGATATCTTTCGGCGTTTCATATACCCACAGGAATTTCTCCTCAATAGCAAGGGTTATCTTCTTTTTTCATCAGCCTACATTTCGTACTGCATTATATTGAACGGATTTGTTTCCGGATAGTTCTCCCCAGCAGTCTTTAACACATGGTTATTCGGATCGTATCTGAAGCTCTGATGAAGATTGTGCCAGCAAGAATTGTGAGCCTTATGCTGCTTACTGTGATAAATCAACTTACACTTGTAAGTGTTACCAAACTTGCTTGAGTAAAGATGAATGTGCTAACGGATATTGCTGCGAGAGGGATATACCTAAAGACTGCAATAGCGATGGCGATACATGGGATTGTGTTAATAAGATATGTGGCTCAGATAAAAAAATATCTTTGCGACCCTGGCCAAGAGCCTTCTCAAACAACATTCTTTGTCCGATTGAGGTAACAAGATCGCATGCTAACAGCTGAGGAAATGATAACAAGTTAATTACTTTTCCAGATATACTTCTCCATTTTCATAATTGTAATTTAGCGCATATTTGTTGATAATGTCCCGACCCAATATGCTAGGAAGGAGATATAGTTTTGGATGGATGCAAGCACTAGTGGTCACGTAGACCTCAGCCTTCTCCTCAACAAGTTCTCCTTTTTCAGACCTAAAGTTTATAGTGCTGGTTATCGGCTTAGCCTCTATTAACCCTCCTAATCCTGAAAACTTTCTTTCAGGCTTTAGACTTGAAACATCTATTCCGATCCGCTTAATGTCTCCCCAAAGAACTATGGTGTTCGATGCTCCAGTATCCAATAGGAGGGGAAGCCTTGCCTCCACGTTCAGCTCATGTAAAACGATTACTGCAGTTACAAATGGTGCTGGAGGACGGTAACCGTAATTTATGTAGCCAAGAATCCTCATAGTATGGCCTCAACAGGCTCCTTTGAGACGAATTGTACGAGCAGTTGACTGGGTTGAAAGCCCTTATGTCTAAGCCTCTCTAAGAGCACCGATAAATCCGTATCAGAATCCAATACCTTCTTATCGTAGATCACCACCCATTTATCCTTATACTCGGATAGAAGTTTCTCACGGTTTCTGAGAAACCATTGGAAATCCTCCTCGAAGCCCCTCAAAGCAATAACAAGTTCCTCAGGCAACTAGCTCACCTAATCTTAGAAGCAATTAGGAAAGCTATAAACTTTATCTAACTACGCTAACAATTTTTCCAGCGTACGCTGCTCAAAGTTCTCAACCCCGCAACCATGTTCATAGTAAACCTCTTGCTAAGCCTCGCCTTAAGCCCGCTCGCAATCATAGCTGGTCTCGCAGGATGGGTTTTAACAACCCTAGCAACCAGGGCAGCGTTGAAGAAAAAAGCTTCTCAAACAGTTTACACGTAGCTAACACCGTAGCGCGCTATGTAAAAGCGAAGCAACACTGATAACATTCCGCTTGTTATCGATATGTGAAACGGGAGTAGAAAACCTGTGGATTCATGATGTTCAGTGAAACATGTTACCGTTTCCAACAACAAACTCTTAAATTAACCCGTTTTTCACATGAGGGATGAATGTGCTCCTCGGAATACGACCTTGTGTGTGAAGAGTGTAGGAGGAGGTTCGACAGGGTTTTCAGCGTGAAGATTGAGAGCGCGGAGCAGGAGAGAAGATTACTTGCAAAGTGGCTTAAATCATTATGCGAGGATTGTAAAAGGCTTCTGAAGGATGAGGGATTCATAGTTGAAGAATGAAGCACCAAAGGGGAGAAAACCCGTTTTTCCTAAACCTTAACGCCTCATGATTTTCTGAGTCTTTTTCATGACTTCCCTAAATTGTTTCTTATACTCGTCTATCCTATTCATTCTCTTTGCGTAAGCGTAATGCCATATTGTATTCTCCTTCTTGAACAAGCCTTCTATTCCAAGTTCGTTCGAATACCTGCTAAGAAGATGTTTCGCATCATTACCCATGGCAACTATTGCCTCTGGATTTACTATTTCTATCTCCCTTTTGAGAAACCTTATGCAATTCTCCGGTATTCTCTTCATTTTCTTCCCAGCCTCTCCCCTACATTTTACCAAATCAGTTATCAGAGGACCAGAGTAACATACCCAAGTATCCCCTTCGACCCTAAATATCTTTTTGGAAAGCCTATTCTCTATTAACGCTTCAGGAAGAGGATAAGTGTAGCTCCACAGGAATTCTCCCATGCTCGGCCTCATAGAAATGAACATGATCTTGCTTTTCCCATTATATTTGAATGGCAGGGCTTTAGTAGCTTTAGAAGGAGCCGGAACTTTACGTGATAGAATTTCATTTGGAGCCCAATATAACCATTGAGATGCTTTTGCCATAGTGCCCTTTTTTCCTCGGAACTCCTGATAGTCCTTCCAATACCGACAACTCTTGCAAGCAAATATTTCTTTAGCAAGAGCCTCTAACTTCTCATTCATCGCTGTAGTACACATTAATTAGTTACAACTTTTGAATAAAAAGTTTTCTTGCAAAAATGTTTAGCAACATGAGAGATACCAACTGCCTCATCTGATCATAGTGCATTAGACTCTTTTAATAGAAAAATAGCTGTATCAGAGAAACCCGGCGAATGAAAACAGGCCTCCCATCTAAAAAAAGCCAAACAATTGTTCTCTTAAACCTTAATGCCCCATGATTTTCTAACCCTGTCCAATAGTTTTTCCACAGTCTCAGGATTCCTCAAACTGTTCAAGCCTGCTCTAACGCTCACGTTAAGATCCTTCACCACGATTTTATCCGTCTCCCACTTTTCCTCGTCGAGTATGAATAATGGTTTGAAGATTATCCTGTAGGGGTAGATGGCTCTGCCCACGACAGCCTCGTCATGCCAGAGAATATTGTTCTCCTCAGCCTTACCCTCGACACTGGCAACACCAACAATGCCGCAGACAGGGCTAGTAACATAGAAGAGGAGCAGGTCGCCCTTGAAGACTTTTTCCCAAGAGTTCTTAAGCCTCTTGTTAACACCCCACCTGGCCTTCTGGAGAGAAGTCTTCAGGTTAAGGGGAGAACCGGTTACTATCCAAACATTCATCTTTATGTTTACTACCTTTCTCCATATATAAAAACTTGAGCTAAGATAGTTGTTAAATAAGGCCAGAATATGTCGAGCCTGCTTTCCAGCCTATTGTACTCCGTATTGGTTCCATAGATCCGTCTCACCACCTCCCAGTCTATGATTCTAAACTTTTCTTAAAACTCGTGAAACGAGCAGTCGATTATCCTAACAGCGTTTTCAATCTTATCACCGCTTTAAGCGCGACCCCTTCAACCCTTCGCGCGAATCCATAGATATCCTGCTCCAGTTCTTCAACTACTCGGCTTCAGCATACTAATGTTTCCCCGAAAAATGCAGCGCGTGCTACATATGCATGGAAATATCGTCTCAAAGTTTGGCAGCCTCTTGAATTTCCAGACATTTCTCAAGCTTATCTAAGAAGATGTTGAGAAGCTCTTCATCCTTATAATACTTGAAAGGCTCCGCTCTTCCATGGGCAAGGGCGGCTCGAACTCTGTTCAAGAAGTTAAAAGCTGTTTCTAATTCTTGGTCGCTTCCAAATCCATAGCCGCCGCCAATGAAAATATTTCTGAATAATTGCCAATTATCCCTCCTAGTCATTATCTTGTAGCATTCTCCAAGAGTAAAGTATTCTTGAACCTTAGTGCCACCATCTTTCCTCATCCGTTCCAAAGCATCCTTGCGTATTTGCTCGTCAACACGCTCCCGATCCCAATTAGGAGTTTGTTCTTTTAAAACGGAAGCAATCCTGTTAGCAAGCTTACGCTCTATGGTTTTGATTCTAGTCTCGTAGGTCCATGCTGGTATGTCGGGAGCTAGCTGCTCATCATGTGTTGCTACTCTCATTGCTCTAATGAATTCCGCCGTGACTTCGTCTCTGCCGGCTTCGCTGGTACACCTGATTCTCAGCCGTTTCAACTCTTGGGGAGATTCGTACCTCTTAAGATAACTGGCTAACGCAGATAGGTAAGGGTTAAGTTGCTCAGCAGTAGGCGTTTTGCCGAATCTATTTATGAACCTTTCAAATAATGCAATCAAAACGCTTATACCGCTATTCTGAAAGAGAAATTCTTTTTTAATTGCTTCTTCAAAGTTCAAGTCTACAATGGAAAGAAATTGTGAAAGAGCATCCGCTACGTTTCGAACCAGTTTTTGACTGTCAGGAGAGAAAAGTGGGTTTTTCCTCCCCTGTGGATGCTCAGTTTGCTCCCTTGTTAACCCCCTTCTTTTAATCGCCATGCAAATACCGGATAGCTTAAGTTTCCGTTCCTTCGAAGGACCCTGTAAGGGTATGTAGATCTTTCCTGTTAAAGGAGGCATGCGGTTCAATTCCTTAGCTACTCTCGATATGATACCATCAGGCTCGTTTGGCCTAAGTTCACCTTCAAGATCCCAAACTAAATCAGGCGGAACAGGTTTTTGAGTCCTATTGATTTCCAAGAAGAAACCTGCTTGCTCTGTAAGACTTAGATTTTTGAAAGCGATTACAGCAATCTTTGTTGAAGACGAGCTGTTCGCGAAACTATAAAGCCTGTGCTGACCGTCCACTATCCAGCAAGCACGGTAATCATTTGGGAAAGTAAGCAGGCCAAGTCTCACCCAAGGGGGCCAATTAGGATCAGCTTCAACCTCCTTGTATAGAATGAATTTGGGGGCCTCTTTAAAAGCCACTATGATGCTGTTTGGAAATATTCCACCATTATCTAGAAACCTTGCTATCTTTTTAAGCCTTCCTGGAATGATTAATCTCTGGTAGTATCTCTCGTTGCCAGATTCACGCCTAGCAACGTATGATATACGTAAAAGTTCCTTCGGATCCATGAAGAAAGTGTAAACAGTATAATTGCCAAGCTGAGTCTCCATCGCGGGAATTTGAAATATCTTTTGCCATCTAGGCTTAACATTCATCTCGCCAAGCAGGTTAAATTTCGCGTAATCACCTATTTTCCTCCTGAGATCCTCATAGTATTCCATGAACCCCTTATCCCATAGATATACAGCGGGATCTTTATCAGCCTCTTCCCTGTCAACGTCTCGAGGCTCAAAATTAATAGCCATAGCGAATCTGAAATCCGTATATTTCTTGTAGACAGGATCCTTGCCGGCTCCATCTTTAATCCTGTCAAAGGTTCCTCTGAATTCACGAATCTTCTGCAGCAAGGACTTGGTTTTTTGCTCACCGGCAACCGTGCATTCAACTATTATCAGTGTTCCCTCGAACCCACCGCATGCATCAACCTGCACACCACCTAAAAAGAAGTTACGGCCCCCATTAACGTCTTGGAAACCAAGGTTCTTCAAAAATGAAATCGTGTTCTGCTCGAATTCCTCGGCCATTCTCTGAACCGATTTCCTAGCCATTTAGCATTTAATAATAAGTTAGAATTTCTATAAAAGCTTTTGTCGTGAAAAAGATGAAAAACTATAGGAATGCCCTAATTTTTTAACCATCGCGTTTGGATGACTAGCACGCCTTAGTTTTCAAGCCTCTTCGATTTTCTCCTCGACGACCTTTGCCCCGATCTGGTTCAGGGTTTCTTTTACTGTAATGTTTACAGTGTTTCTACTTATCCCTTTTTCAGAAGTAGCCTCAATTCTTACTTCAAGCGGCGCAACCTGTGCTCCTTCCCGGTGCAGCGGAGCCAATACTCCTTTAATCAGGTCTGAAAGCTTCTCCCACGGGACTTGCGCGGTTATTTCTATTCTCCTCACTATTCCTGGTGGTGGGGGTTTCGCTTCAGAAGGTTTCCCAACTGGTGGTGTAACAACCGTAACAGGTGGTGCGGCACTAACGCTCGGCGCAGGTTGAACTACCCCCACCTCTTTCTTCATTCTCTCTGCAACCTCCTTCCTGAGCACGACAGTATCGTCCGTTATCACGCTGATCGGAACATTTTCTAGGTAGTGAACCGTCTCGCCTACAGCAATACCGAACACACCGTCCCGGACTCCCTGAATAATCGTGTTCTTCAAAACGTTTTCGTCTTCAAGCAGCGGCAACCCAGGATACTTCATGAAGGCTTCCCATATTTCGGAGAAGCTTTTCCGATCCTCATCCTTTGAAAACACTTTCTCAAGCAACACTTTAGGCGCCAACTTGTTTAACAGGAGCTCCTGATCCATGAGGAAGCTCTTGACTCTTCCAGTAAGCGTAGATTTTTCGCCTAACGTGGGTGTACCCATGTCCCGTGTTTCAAAACCGTCTCTTGAAGCCTTGGCCAAGTACCTGTAGACAGAGATTATTCTATAGCGCATCCGCGTGCTAGAAGAGTCGACTTCTTTCAGCCTTTGCTTCACCCTTTCCTTATCCTCTTCTGAAAGCGTTTTCGCCATCTCCCTATCTTCATCTATTGCTTTAAGAGCGAGAAAACGCTTGGTTTCCGCCCTGAGGACATCGTATTCATTCAGATCAGCTATTAGGAACATTAGGTTGTTCTTATAGGTTCTGAAGCCGGTTGAGTATTTTATAAGTGCTTCCCGTATAAATTCCTCTGTTCTAGGGTTCTGCATCATCAGGTCGAAGGAGAGTATTGCCAGCTTCAACTTCTTATCATCCGGAATATCGGCGCTCGTCCTCGGCCACAGCGAGACTTTAAAATCGCCGCCGACTATTTTCTCAACCCTTTCCCGGATTTCTTTCTCAAGATCCTCCTCTCTAACAGCCTCCTCTCTTTCTATTATTAGCCGGTTGAGGCCAACCCTGCTGCTGAAATAGTAAAGGTTTCTTTCCAAATGCAAGTATAATGGCCCATCTATGTCTTCAAGCCTCCTTAAAGCGTCTCCAATTATGGCTGGAGGCACGCCGGGGCGTAGAAACGCTAGCCTAAGCCTTTGAGCAGTAACCCCTTTCCTCTCGCCGCCGCTGAAAGAATAGAAGAATATGCAGGTAGCTAGGCCGGAAGCGATTCTGTATTTAGAATACTCGGAACCCATGTGCCTATCTATATTAACTGCTTTCGCATCGCCGCCAGCTATGTCTGATTTAATCACTGATTCGAAAACCTCTCCGACGTGCTCAATAAACAGTCTTCTTATTCTCGGGTTGGCTAGGTTTATGTTAACCGGCTGAATAAGAGGAGCAGGATCCTCCCTTGAAAACAGGTCGGAAACCACCTCGGCTAGAATCCTTAACACGCCTCTGGTTCTCTGGAAAGTCGGGATAGTTCCCCATCTTTCGAAAAGAACATCTATGAGCTCAGGGTGGAAAGGATAGGACTTCCTCATCTTCTCCTTGTACGCTACTTCCCGTGCTTCTCGCGGAACCTCCTCGCCGAGCTTCTGGTAGAGGTCAAAATATTCCCCTATGACGGCTTCCCGTTCCTTCTCATCCCCAAGGTCTTCGAAAAGCCTCTTCCTTAAAATCTCGTAGACCTCCTCGCCCTCAACCGGGGTGTAAATCATCTGCATCCTTCCGAAAATCCTCTGCAACTGGTTGAGAACCTTCTCTCCACGCTCCCCGTAGGGCGCGCTTGAAGGAAGTGTGCACAGCAGCACGCATTGCTTAGAGGATTTTATGGCCTCGGTTAATTCTTGGCAAAAAACAAATATCTGGTCTTCAAACTCCTTCGCCCCCACAGTATATACTGTAAGCTCATCGATCAGAATAAGCACGGGACGATTCGCATTCAGTATTTTCTCAAGGATTTCCCTCCCGGGAGCGATTCTTTTAACATCATGCTCCTTAACCTCCTCATATACCCCTAGTTGCTCCGCAATCTCGCCCCAAGGCGTTTTCCCCTTCAAAGGGTCAGGCACGGTGCCGACGAACACCGCGACCTTGGCTTCAGGAACCTTTGTTAGCCCAATGTCCTTCAAGACTTTTTTAACCTCAGCCATGTGGGAGACTCTTTCACCGGATTTGATGAGATGATAAAGAGAAACCAGAGCGTGCGTTTTACCCCCGCCGAAAGGAGTCTGAATCTGTATAATCTTGCTGGCTTCCCTTCCGCTGAGCGTGAGAAACACATCCTTAATAATGTTTTCCAAGCCCCTTGTGAAATGCGTCCTCCTGAAGAACGTTTCAGGATCTAGGTATTCAACGGTAGCCTCGTTTCTCAAAATACTCCTGAGATCGGCTGCGAAATCCCCTATTCTCCCCTCTCTAATATCTTTATGTGGAATCACAACCTGTAACCAAGGCTTCAACCTATTTAACCACCCTCCATAAATCCTAATAAGCTTTGTTTCCTACTCGCTTCCCTAACATACGCATCCTTACCGTAGAGGAAGCCTTGGAGAAGCTGCCTCTCCTTATCACCCTCCGGCAGTACTTCGGAAAGAGCCTGGGCCACCTGCCAGAAAACCTCGTTTCCCGCATACCCGGTCTCACTCAATATCTCCTTAATCTTCTCCCTTTCACCACGCTCCCACGAGATTAGAACACGGTGGAGAACATCCACCATTGAAGTGAAACTCGTCTTCTTCATGAAAGAAGGATCCTTCGCCCTCTCCATGGGGCCGAGGACTCTAACAAACTCCTTCTCCTTCTTAACAAGTTCCCCACGATCCCATAATTCCGTGAGCTCGACGCCCATCGGCCTGGAAAGCTTAATCGCATCGTCGAAATGCACCTTAGCGTTGCCGAAAGTCCACCTCCAAAGCAGGTAGAACCTCGTATCAGCATCCACCCCACCAAGATCAGCTCTCTTCAACACTCTTTCCAAGGCAAACTCGCTCACAACCTTCCTAACATACTCCAACAATTCCTTAACTGAAACCTCCTCGCCTGAAAGCTTCTCAACCCTAGAATATCTTCCGAAAACCTCTACCGCTGGTCCTATAGCGCTCACGAAGAAGTCTGCACCGCTTATCCCCTGCTTCCAGAACTGCTCAAGTTTTTCCTTAACTCTTTGATCAATTGCTTCCTTTATCTCGTTGAAATACGCAACTTTTTCTTCACTACGTTTTCTGCAAACCATATAGACTGAAGACGCTAAAGCTGCGCTTTCCATTGCTCTTAACCTTTCTTTCATCTCAGTATGAATAGGCCAAGATGCTGTAAGCACTAAACCTGATTTCAGCAGACTACTTATTATTGTTTCCCAAGCCTCTGTAGATTTATAGGCGAAAACAATAACAGCGATTCCGTTTGGCTTTAACACCCTGTGAATTTCACTAAACGCCTTAGCTATAAGTTCTTCAAACCTTTTCTTACCCTCCTCCTTACCTCCATAAGCTACAATCTCTTCTGATTTTGGAGTTAAAGGCGTGGCGAAAAGTCTAGAATATAAATCCCCAATTGTGCGTTTGAGCCACACATAGAAGAAGTCAGAGAGATAGGAATATGGTACGTTATCGTAATAGGGTGGATCTGTGAAAACTGCTTCAAAAAAGTTATCAGGATAGAAAAGGGAAGTAGCAGAGGATTGAAGAATGACAGCAGGAGTACTTAAAGAACTACAATGTTTAGCTACATTCAGGTTATATTCTAAGGAATTTAACCAATTACCCGTAGAGTCACTAAAGGAGTTAGATT
The DNA here is from genome assembly GCA_017601225.1 of Candidatus Brockarchaeota archaeon. GTDB lineage: Archaea > Thermoproteota > EX4484-205 > EX4484-205 > JAAOZP01 > JAAOZP01. Next base: position 84,551 of record JAFNIX010000008.1, read on the forward strand.
CAAAGTAATCCCAAACCATTGGTAATGCTTGACGACTAGAAGATCCGGCAATTGTCTCTTTTGTGTTAGCCCACCTGCTAACCGAATTGTTTTTCTCTGCAATATGATCAATGCTGCTTGCTAAATAACTCACTAGTGCTTTTGCATATTCCTCGTCCATACCTTCAGTCAGCATTTTTTTATATGCAAGCCTAACTTTTTCAACAAATGTGATTAATGCAAGCTTCTGGCGTGAGTTGAAAAGGTCACCCCATTTAAGTATCCCATACCTTTGAACACGAAAACCGAGTGTTTCTTTAGGCGGCATAGGTTCATCTGGCACAGGATCAAAGCCCCATTTCTCGAAAAGCTCCTGTCTTTTCTTCTCCAAGTATTTTTCCGCTTTCTTGAAAATTTCCAAGTCTTTCCCGGTAGCGATGCGATAAGTTTTTCCTTTGTTCTTTGGGTTATGTAGGACAACTGCAATCATTCTCTGTCCTGCTTTTCCCTCTTGGAATTGTTTTCTCACATCCTTATCGGAGATTCCTGCCCCACATACGGGACAGTTGACTGTCGCTTTTCTCGTTGTTCCTTGAGAAGGATCGAAGTCTATCTCCCTACCTTGAACTATCTTAAATTCTATTTTCTTTCTCTTCTTGTCAACGATCATCTTTAACGCTACTTTCTTGCCTTCTTTCTTAGCAAGCCAGAACTGCCTCATCAATGGGATCTCTACTCTGCAGGATGGGTTTTGACACTCTACGGTTCTAGCCCAGATGTAGCCTACTGGAATACTTCCATCAGGATCGGCAGGATAAAACTTGCCGATTTCCTTCCTTGCCTCTTTCAAAACCCAATTACCCCATTTTTTAACATCGTAAAGAAGCTTAGGAACCTCCTTTACCTCAACTTCCCCGCTGAGTGTTTTCTGAACTGTGTTTTCGATTTTCACTTTAAGATTAGAATACTTTTGAGGGTATTCTAAAACCGCTTTCAGGATTAGTACTGCAACAGGATTGTATTCTAAAGCGTAGGTTTCGCATCCAAGCCTTAAGGCTTCAAGGGGAATGGAGCCACCGCCAGCAAAGCAATCGAGAACCTTAGGAGCTTCTCCGTTAAAGAATTCCCTTATTTCCCTCCTGGCTTGCTCGATTAAATCCTTGTTTAACGAGTTCTCCCATTTTGAAAGTTTGGCGATGAAATCAAGTTTCTTCCTTAATTCCTCCTGGTCTTTAGGGGCTGGAACCAATGCAGCGTAAGTCGTTGCCCTTGAAGCAGCTAATGGACGGCGGGCCCACCAGATGTGAAGAGTAGAGATATGCCCATGCCGTATGTTTTTCTCCTTAACGGATTCTTCGCTTACCTCTTTGAGAGGGAAATCAACCTCTATGAGCCTTTTCTCATCCATGCTCACCCACTCACCTTTTCCTTCATGGCAGCATTCTTCCAATCCGTCACAATATACCTGACGACTTCGACTTCCTCCTCCGGCTTGAGTTTCTCAGCAGGGTTCTGAATAGTGTAGAGCTCCGGGTTGTCTTTAGCGTTAGCCACAACGTAGAGCCAATACTCTCCTCCAAGCCTATTGGCCATCATCCACTCGTTGGGCGTGAGAGCTATTTTCCCTTCTCCAGCCCTAGCCTTAACCTCTATGTATCTTATGCTTCCATCCTGGGCCGTGGAACGAATGTCGAATCCAAGGTTCTGGGCTGACACATCTTCAGGGCTTCTTCCTCTGGAGGCTTCAAACTCCATGGCTACCCGCATGCCTATCTCCTCTATCTCCCTATCCTCTTTTAAAGCATCGTCTGCAGGAACCTTGGGAACTACTGCCGCGACCCCGAGAATGTTCGGCGAAGAGGGTAGGAGATGGGTTTCCGACTCTATTTGTTTCTCAAGCCTGGCCTTTTTTCTCTCCAACTCCTCCCTGTTTCTCCTCTCGTTCTGAAGAATCATGTCTGGAATATCTTCACCCATTGCCCTTCTAGCCTCGTACTCTGCTAATTTAGCTTCGGATTCGAAAATAAGCTGTTCAATAGACCTTAACCCGTATTTTCTCTTAATCTCAGCGTCATGCTCCCTCTGCTTCTTTAATTCTTCAAGATACGCTGGTAAAAAATTTTCAACAGCGTAGGCGATGACAGAGTCCTCGGCAGGGGTTAAACCAGCCAGTTCAGTAATTGTTGAAGCATGATACGGCTTTAAATCCCAGAGGATTGACGGCGAAACCAGTCTTATATTATTCTCACGATCCTGGTATAATGCGAAGATCTTCTTGCCCGCCACGTCTCCAGCACCGTCGTTTATCACACCCTCTAAGAACCAGATGAAACCGTTCAGCTCTCCGGAAGGATCTAGGAATACTGCACCTCTATCAACGGCTTCCACATGTTTTTCGAAAATCTTTTCCACCACAGCTTCGAGGAGAGGATGCCCAGGTGCTACGAATTCAGCCCGTTCTTTGAAAGCCCGCTCCTTTTCAAAAGAAAACTTGTTGTATTCTCTGAAGACTTCGCCGAATTTCACCTTGAATTCAAACGGCAGGCTTCTCAACTCATATGGGACGCTAGGAACCCTCCAGAAGCCGTCCTTCCTCCTCTCAACCTTGACCCCCAGCTTCTCCGAAGCCCTTAGGAAGAATTTCTCAATATACTCTGGGACAAGCCTATTCTCCTTCGCGACTCTCTGCTCACCCAGTATGCCTGTGAAGTCGATATGCCTTGTCGCCAAGCCTTCCAGCGTAGCCTCCTTGGTTCTTCTAATAGCCTCCTCGTCAGGAATCCTTTCAATATCTTTCAGAATATCCTCTATAGATCTTTTATTTGTTATAGCCTCGACGATAAGATCTTGAAGACTTTTCTCCGGGAAAACCTCGCCTATGACATCGAAAACCCTGTCGTTGCCCAAATGCTGCCTTATGACGTTAAGCTTGTTGAAAAGCGTTTCAAGGATCCTTCCCTCCCTCGTATCTATGGCCACAAGATTGTAAATGTGGGCTTCAAACCTTTGACCATACCTGTGTATCCTGCCCATTCTCTGCTCAAGCCTGTTTGGGTTCCATGGGATATCGTAGTTAACCATGAGCCAGCAGAACTGGAGGTTTATGCCCTCTCCACCAGCCTCGGTTGAAACCATTATCTGCGTTTTATCCCTGAATTCATGCTCAGCATTCACCCTTTTTTCAAGGTTCATCCCGCCGTGAATACAGCTCACAGAATACCCCCAGCTTTTGATCTTCTCAACCAAGTACTCCAGCGTGTCCCTTGACTCTGTGAAAATCAGCAGCTTCTCACCGTTCACGCTTAGTTTTTCCTCCTCCATCACCTTCCTAAGCTGCACGAGCTTCGTTTCAATCTCTTTTTTCTCAGCTTCTCTCGCCAGCCTAATGAGCTCCTCAATCTTCTCTATTTCATCCCTTAGCTCCTCAAGGGTTTCCGCGGATGAAAGCTTTTCAAGCATCTCCTCCTCTCTGCTCCATCTTTCAAGCTCAGGATAATCTTCTAAAGCCGCCTCGTCTAAGTATCCTCCTAAATCAGATATTATTTTCCCCTGTTCATATAATTCTTTTAGCTTATCCCTCCTCCTTTCTAATGACTTTCTTATTGCTCTCACGCTTGAGGCTAAACGTCTCTGAAGAATCAGTAAGGCGAAGGCGACGCTTCTTTTCTCCTTCTCCATAGCCTTGTTATAATGCCTCTCAACATACTCGGTGACAGCGTTGTAGAGACGCTTCTCATCATCACTTAAACGATATTTAACAGTTATTACTTTTCTGGGAGGAAATAATGGTGTTCCATCAAAGTTTTTCAAGTCTTCTTTCAAACGCCTGAGGAATAGAGGATTATCCTTGTTCCTTATGGATTCCTCAAGCATCTCGTTAGTTGCAAAAAACCCGGGTTCGAGAAGGTTTAGAAACAGTCTGAAATTACTTGGATCACCCCTATGAGGGGTTGCTGTTAAAAAGAGCATGAATTTACTGTTTTTAGACAAGAGCTCTCCAAGCTCATATCTTTCTGTTTTATTCATTTTCCCCCCGTACTCGTAAGCAGCCATCTTGTGTGCCTCGTCAACTATCACCAAGTCCCAGCTGGCTTCCCTCAACCCCCTCATAATATCATCCTGCTTAGCAAAATCCATCGAGGTAATGGCTTGATTCTCATCCTGCCAGATGTTTCTCCCGTATGAAGCGTCTACCGCAGCCCTATCAATAATCCTGAAGGTTTCGCCAAACTTCTCCTTCAGCTCCCTAACCCACTGATCCTTCAGATGGCCGGGAACAACTATAAGAACTCTGTCAACCAAACCCCTGAGTTTCAATTCCTTAAGTATCAGTCCAGCCATGATGGTCTTGCCCGCCCCAGGGTCGTCAGCCAGCAGAAACCTAATCCTAGGGTTTTTCAAAATACGGTGGTAAACAGCATCAATCTGGTGGGGCAGAGGATCTATCTGGGAAACGTTAACAGCATAAAGAGGGTCGAACTGGAATGCGAAACGTATTCTTTTACCCTCCATGAACAGGAAGAAGGCTTCGGCGTCACCGGAGAAGTCCCTCCTTCTCAACTCGACTTGCCTTGTCTTTTCTAAATCGCTCTGAGAGAGAATCCTAGAGTAAAACCTTCCAGTGTTTAAGCCGACGCCGCATACCTCAATATTGCTCCCTATTCTCCTAAGGGAAACAACTCTTATTCTCTCAGGCCAAAAAGGGCCTTCAAGAATACTGTCCGGCTTTACTGAAGCACTGGTATTGTTTTCACTTTTCCCAACACTCATTTCCCCTCACTCCCAAGTTAAAGGTGAAACATGCTCCTTCATATTCCAAAAATCCGGTCAGCCCTGGAGTCAACACACCCTGCTTCCCCATCGCCCTAAGAAAGCCTTCAGCCTCATAGGCTTAAAAACCTTAGGCCGTTCCTCCACGTATTTACGAAAATAGCGCGCACTAGGGAAATAGCTTCTCTATCTTCTGTCCGTTTCTAGTTAACCAGACTTCCTTAAGCCGCCCAACCATACGAAGTTTAGGTTTCTCTATTCTCTTGCCGGTGTCAACATCATAGTCTGTTTCCACTACGTAGACCTTCATTCCCTCGCTAAGGTTTTCGACATTTACCGGCCTACGCGTTCCCCATACATATCTCCCCTCGGCTAGATGTGCATCAATACGACTCTTGTATCCTTGGAAGACGATCCCTTCGATTTCTCCGAACTCATTCCTTATGTATACATAGGCTTGAAACGGATTTATGCCATGTCTCTTGAAGAAACTTTCCTTGTCCTCGTCTGGAACTTGCTCAGGCTCGAAGAAAAAGTCATACCAAGTTTCAACTTCACCCTCTATAGTAGCTTGCGGTCTCTCTTCATAAAGTTCTGTGAATAAGAGGGCGTAATCATCTTCTAACCTATCAGCTCCAGCTTTTGTATAGGCCGACACCTTAACCACTTTGATGTCTGCATTTATCAGCTTTTGAGCTTTCTTCAGGTCTTCATCAATCTCGTCTATTATTACAAGCAATGAATGTCTCCGATTATACACAAGCTCATAAATCAGCGCATCTACAGAGTTAAACCCTGCTTTAGATATAAACATATGTAAGATTTGTTCTTTTTGCTTGTCTCTAGCGATTTCTTCGAGGAGAATTTTGTATATGTTTTCACGACTCTCGGAATACGATAACTCGAAACCCAAGAGTTGCTTACCTATGTGGTCGACAGACGGGTGTCTTGCAAGCTCGAACTCCACTAGATAGAGAACAGGATCTGTGGGCACAGAAAGATCAATCATAAAACCGTCAGGCACGGTAGCTACCGCCCGCCCCTTTAGCTTTCTTTTAACATCAAAGTAAACTACTTGGTCAGTAAAAATATCAGCTATGTGTTCGATGACAAGATCCTCTAGCTCCGATTCGTCCCGGAAGGAGTATAGCCTATATCTGATACCATTAGAAAGGATAGTGGACATATACACCAGATATTTAGACATACCTGTTATTTATAAAGATATTATTCCTGTAGATCTCGGACGTTAAAAATAGCAAAGCGAAGCCCATTTGATAAAACCTGTTGTAACAGATGTAGCGTTATGAGCTAAACTGGATGCATTCTCAGACACAGACCTGCAAAAGAATCTTGAATCCGGTTTGTCCAATCAACGGAAGTAATCGCGTGCCTATATCAATAACTTAAGTACCTCTAAAAACTTATAGCCGCATGAAAAGCAGAGATGTATTAATAATTGACCAATACGGGGTTGATGAACCTGTTTGCTCGAATCCCTATCGGAGTCTGGAATAAAATAGTTATGGATGAACCGGAGTGGCAGCATATGAGTGGTTTCCTCGGGAAATATGGTTTTGGAAGGTTTTCAGTTTTAATGGTTTCTGTCAGCTTGAACGATTACCAGTTGAAGGGTAGGGCTGAAACTGTTTACTGGCCGAGGATCAGGGAGATGCTGGAGAAGAAGGGTGTTCCAAACTCCCTGGAGGAGATGGAGAGGATGCTTGTTGAGTTCTATAAGGGTGAAAGACTGGCGGGGCAGAAGATTAAAAGACTTAACCGGTTCTTCTCGAGCAGCCTTGTGAAAAACCTGTGGAACAGGACCCCGGATGAGGTTGCGAAGGATTTTTCACAAATATGGCTCAGGCTCTCGGAAACCATGGGGCAAAAGCCAAGTGATAAAACCATCGCCTTCGCGATGAAAGCCTCGGCATCGTTTTACTAATGACTGGTCGAAGCGACTTTTGCTACGAAGCCCCCATTCCGGTTGACTCCAGGATAAGGAGTTTCACGAGAAGGATTGGTGTTCAAGCTGAAGACGATGAGGCGGTCAGGGGTTTCTGGATGAGGGTGCTGGAAAGGATTAAGGAGAATATATCGATAAGCATGATTCACCTCGATTCCCTACTATGGCAGATAGGGACTCTAAGTAAATCGGAGCTCGTTGACTACTTTTCCCAGCTGGGTTTGAAGGATGTTGGCGAAGAGCTTGCGGGGATGCTTAGAGAATGAGGCTCTGCATCGTCCCGTGTGGAAGCAGGAAAATCTGGGAGTTACAACCCCATTTAAAGGGTGCTAAGGCAAGGGATGCCTACATCGGGCCTTTTGCGAAGACCTGCATCCAGTATGCGGAGAAGTTTCACCCCGGCTCCTACATTATTCTATCGGCTAAACACGGTTTCATGTTTCCCGACGAAGTTATCCCCGCACCCTACAACGTCACCTTCAAAGACCCTGAGACGAACCCGATAACGGTTGAAAAGCTTAGGGAGCAGGCTGAGGAGAAAGGGTTGATGAAATACAGTGAAATCGTCGTAATCGCCGGAAGAGAATACGTTGACATTGTAAGGAAAGTGTTTCCGGGAAAGAAGATAATCACCCCGCTTAGGGGGGCTAGAGGCATGGGAGAAATGATCTCCGCAATGAAAAAAGCCATTGCTGGAGGAATAGAGCTAGCCCTAAGTTACGAATAGCGTGATACTATAATACTTGGTTATGTAATTGTTTAGTTTATAGTGCGCGCTTTAGAGGTTCATACAGTATTCGGAAAAGTATTAAAAGAAAGGCTCTCAATACGTCCTTGTCGAGAAAAGAATAGTGGAAGAGGAAAAATAGTAGTGCGCGAAGCGCGCGCTGTAAAATATAAGTATGAGACTAATCCTAATATTGATGGAGGATGCCGACCTGCGCTAGGTGTGGAAAGACTGAGTCAATTGCCTGGTATTTCTGTAAAAAGTGTCAAGTTCACCTATGTTATTCCTGTGCAAGCAATTACTTCAGATGCCCGGTATGTGGAAGCAGCAGTAATCTGGTAAAAGTAAGTTAAACATACTCTCCTTTTTTATTGATTAATTAAAATTGTATTCAACCTTATGTTATAGGAGCAAACAAGCAGGTACAAATAATTCGCATGTATTAGCGCACGCTACTGAATCCAATGGTTTCGACAAAGTTAAATTACGGAAACCTATTTTAATTGACGTATGAAGTGGGACGATAAAGCTGAGGCTGATGAAGAATGGCCTGAGACCTATTCTTCTCTTGCAGAGAAATTTATCTCTAAGGTGATGCAGAAGAAAGGCATCCTTCTCAACTACCGGAGGGATACTTTGCACGTTGCCGACGAGTATATAAGGGATGAGTTTAAGAATCCTTCTAAGGATATTTCGCAAGAGGTTAAAGACACCCTCACGGAAACATTGGCTTACATCTCCAAAGTCATTGTGGTGAACTTCGGAGGGAAACCCGTTTTCCATCCGGAAAGGGGACACGCCATTGTGAGGAATGTGGCTGGACTCGGCATTGTCGCCTTCCCTACGGTATGGTTGAACAGAGTTATCCGCGCTGAACCGCCTGCAATGCTGGAGGACTATTATGATCATGTTGCCTGGCTTGTAAATAGGTTGAAGACGAAGTCTTTCGACATAGATGAAAATGTTTTTACAGGCTTCATAGGGCTCTTTGGTAGTCTTCACCACCAGTTGGTAGGGGAAACTCTTCTT
>JAFNIX010000054.1 GCA_017601225.1 Candidatus Brockarchaeota archaeon
CTTAGGAAGGTTTGCCAGATGAGCTTCGTGGAGCCTAAGGTTGAGAACGTGGCCAGTGCTGAAGTAGTCTTCACAGCCCTTCCACACGGCCAGTCTACGCACGTGGTTAAAACGCTTCTCGACAGGGATTTAAAGGTGATAGACTTGGGAGCCGATTTCAGGCTTAAAGACCCCTCTGCCTACGAGAAATGGTACGGGTTTAAACATCCCTACCCGGAGCTTCTGGAGAAGGCTGTCTATGGTCTGCCGGAGCTTCACAGAGACGAGATAAGGAAAGCTAGTTTAATAGCAGTACCCGGCTGCATGGCCTCAGCAAGCATACTGGCGCTCGTACCCCCTGTTAAGAACGGGCTGGTAGACCGGAGCCAGATATTCATAGATGCTAAGATAGGCTCCTCGGGAGCCGGCTCCTCGCCAACGTTAGAAGGATACCATCCGGAGAGGTATAACGTGGTCAGGCCATATAAGCCGGCTGGGCACAGGCATGTCGCCGAGATAATTCAAGAGGTTTCGCAAGCCGCCGGCGGGGGGATAGTCGTAGGCTTCTCGCCGCATTCCGTCAACATCGTGAGGGGGATACTTGTAACTGTTCACGCACGCCCATCTGGAAGACTCCCGTCCTATCCGGATTTATGGAGGTGTTACAGGCAGGCTTACGACAAGGAGCCATTTATAAGGCTCGTCAGGGATCCGACTATGGTGCACGGTCTGCCTGATCCAAAGTACCTGATGGGCTCAAACTTTGCCGACATAGGTTTCGAAATAGACGCTGACTCAAACAGGATAATCCTGTTCGCAGCAATAGACAACCTGGTTAAAGGGGCTGCTGGAAACGCTGTCCAGTGTTTCAACATAATGTTTAACTATGACGAGAAGGAGGGCTTAGCTTTCCCGGGCCTACACCCAGCGTGAGTGTTGGAAAATGATAGTGGTTAAAGCAGGTGGAGCCCTGCTTGAAGAGGGCACGTTGGATAAGATAGTTGCGGACTTGGCTGAATACTCAAGGAGGGAGAAGGTTGTGTTCGTCCACGGGGGAGGAGCAGAAGTGACTGAGACATGCAGGAGAATGGGTATTGAGCCAAAGTTCGTCGTCTCCGCCAGCGGGATGAGGAGCAGAGTGACCGACTGGGAGACGATGCAGGTTTACCTCATGACTATGGGGAGGCTTAACAAGCTAGTGGTCTCCAAATTCCTCAGGATGAACGTTAACGCCGTCGGCTTAACGGGTGTAGACGGGGCTCTGGCGAGCGCTAACAGGAAGGAGAAGATACTGGTCAAAAGGGAGGACGGTAGGAGAATACTCATGGACGGCGGTTTCACTGGGAAGATTGACAGGGTTAACGTAGACCTGTTGAAGCTGCTTTTAGACAACGATATTCTACCGGTTCTAGCACCAATAGCCTTAAGCAAGGAGTTTGAGCCGCTTAACGTTGACAGCGACGCTTTCGCAGCCAAGGTTGCTTCAGCACTGGGGAGCAGCCTGCTATACCTTACAAACGTAGAGGGCCTCCTCGTAGACGGGAAGCTCGTCGAGTCGCTGACGATGGCTGAAGCATCGGTCCTCCTTCCAAGCATAGGCCACGGCATGATGAGGAAAGTACAGTCGGCCGTTGAAGCCCTGCAGGAGGGAGCTGCTTCAGTGAGAATATCCTCCGGGCTTGTGGAGAAGCCTGTTTCAAGTGCGCTGGAGAAGAAGCTTGGAACACTCATAGTTAAATGAGGATGCTTAAAATGGTTGACATTTATGAGGTTGAGGACAGGCTTCTGCTTAAAACCTATGTTAAGAGACACATAGCAATAATAAGCGGAAGAGGGTCGGAGGTTTTCGACGATAGGGGTCGGAGGTTCATCGACCTAACCTCAGCCTACGGTGTTGCAATACTTGGGCACTCCCATCCTGTGATTGTTGAAGCAATCGTCAACCAGTTGAAGAAAATATCTTCCTGCCATGGGTCGTTCTACAATGATGCTAGGGCTGAATTCCTGGAGGAGACTTCCCGCTTCACATCCCGTTTCTTCCCTAAGATGCTCTTGGTTAACAGCGGCGCTGAAGCCGTTGACCTGGCGATTAAAACAGCATTCAGGAAGACAGGGAGAAGCAGGATTGTTGCAGCCAGGAGAAGCTTCCACGGTAAGACGCTGGGAGCCCTCAGCACAACATGGAACCCGGAGTACAGGAAGGGCTTGGAGCACGTCGTAGGTGAAAGAGTCGTGTTCGCAGAATACGGTGACGCGGAGGATTTGAAAAACAAGGTTGACGAGGAGACTGCAGCGGTTATTCTTGAGCCTGTTCAGGGAGAAGGCGGAGTCAGGATTCCCCCTACAGGCTACTTGAAGGCGGCTAGGAAAATAGCCTCAGACAAGGGGGCAATACTGATACTGGATGAGATTCAGACGGGGTTGAGGAGGACGGGAACATTCTTCGCGTTTGAAAAAGAAGACGTTGAGCCGGACATCGCCCTCCTAGCTAAAGGAGTAGCCGGGGGGATCCCGGTTGGGGTAGCGTTTTTCAACGAGGAAGCATCAACAGTAGCTGAACCCGGCTTCCACACTTCAACATACGGTGGAAACCCTTTGGCATGCGCCGCGGGCGCCGCAACCATGAGGCTCCTTAGGGAAACCGTAACCAGGGAAACCGTTGAGGAAAGATCTAGAGCCTTCAGAGAGAGGCTTGAAGCATTGAAAAGCCTAAGGATCGTCAGGGAGATAAGGATAAGCGGCCTCATGATAGGCATTGAGCTGAAAGTCAGGTCTAAGCCTCTCGTCGACCTGCTCGCTGAAAAAGGAGTCCTGGTTTTAACAGCCGGACCAACTGTGGTGAGACTGCTGCCATCGCTCAATATACCGTTAAACCTTGTTGAAGAGGCTTGCAGCATTATTCTCGAAACGGTGAGAAGCTATGAGTCGAGTCTTGGAAGCGGTGCAACCGCTGGTTAAACTCCTCTCCAAGTATTCGCCAAGCGGGGAG
>JAFNIX010000009.1 GCA_017601225.1 Candidatus Brockarchaeota archaeon
CATATATCTAAGGACTAGGCGCCCATATCCGTTCTCAGGCTTCTTCGCCCAAGTTGGGAACCGTTTCCAGCCGGTGATGCTTCTCGAGAAAAGCAGCAAGTTCACCATGACTTCAATCCTTTCGAAAGTGTCAAGCAGAATAATCGGGGTGAACGTAGTCTCCTCGAAGCCGACTCTGCAGGAGCTTAAGCTTGACGAGTGGCACGAGTATAGGGTAGAATGGGTTGAACAGGGTGTAAGCTTTTACGTAGACGGCAGGAGGGTGGCGAAAATACCGTTCTTCTTTAAGGAGGACAAGGCTCGTGCAGACATATGGATAGACAATGCTGTCTACGAGATTAGGAAAGGCGACCCAGCCGGAGTCTATAGGCACGCTACCCAGGAAAACAGAAAAAGAGCATTACTCGAAATAGACTATATTAGGGTCAGTTAAGCTTTAAACGACTAGCTGGCCGCTTTCCAAAAGGTACTCTATGCATTCCCTGTAAATTTCTTCAGTAGTGTAGCGTGGCCGGTATCCGAGAAGCCGTTGAGCCTTCTCTATGCTGACGCAGGGAGAGTGAATAACGTGATCCCTCATAATTGCGAACGCGTCCTCACTTAAAACCTCAACCATTTTCTGCAGAGGAACAAACCTCAGGTTTGGTTTACTTCCGAAGAGGGAAGCCACGAACTCGCAGCAGTATGCTAGGGTCAAGGCATAGGGTGCTGCGGCGCTGAACGATTCCCCGAGGGCTGTTTTACGGTTTAGGATCGCCAGTTCGAAAATCTGGGCTACATCGTCAGCGTGCACATGGTGAAGAGTTGCCAGACCAGTGTCCGGCAGGCACACAACATCCCCGTGAGCCAGCCTCCTGTAAACGTCGACACCGTTTCTGGTTCCCTGAGGATCTATTGGGAGCCACTTCCTCCCTGAAATATGACCGGGATGGACCACTGTCGCGGGAAAACCATTCCTAATGTATTTCTCAAGAAGATCAGCCTCAATCCTCGCCTTAAGTATACCGTACTCTGTAACCGGTTTCCTAGGATAATCCTCCCGGTAGGGTACTCGGGTGCTTGGCCCATATGCCCATATTGTGCCGCAGTGGATGAAGTGGCTTACACGCCCCTCAAGGCTCTCGACAATCATCCTGTTCTGCTCTGGAGTGTAGCAAATAAGGTCTATTACAACGTCAGCGTCAACCGCAGCCATGCGTTTCCCCCATAAGCCGTTCTTCTCCTCCATAATCCTGTCCGCCACAATCCATTCAACTCGGCTCCAAAGTGCTTCCGTGTCAGCCCCGCCGTAACGCGGCCTAGGGTTTCTTGCCAAAACCTGCACTTCGTAACCGCGTAAAACTAGGCGTGGAACAAGGTAGCTGCCAATATGGCCGGTTCCACCGATTACGAGAACTTTCATCTTTAAGAAGACAGAAGATAAGCCTAAAGTTAAAAGCTTTGCTAATAAAAGTTTTGACAGGACGACAAGCCTTCCTTTTCAAAGCCAGCATTATCCGTCACGCCTCCTTTAATCAGAATACTGAAGCCATTCACTCTCTGGAAATACGCGCGTGAGTTTAAGGACTGCTGGTTCCGCTGCTTAGTGCACGTGTGCCTCCCACATATTAAGATTTATATTTGCTTCCCGCGTTTGCAAAAAGTGTTTAATGAGTGAAAAGGTCGTAATGAGCATTGACCAGGGCACCACCGGCTCCCGAGTCTCACTGTACAAGCATGATGGAACACTGTATCCCAACGGCTGGTTTTACGTTGAGCATTCACAGGCCTATCCTAAACCAGGATGGGTTGAACACGATCCTCTTGAAATATGGTTGAACGTTAAGCGTTGCATTAGAAACGTGCTTGACAAGACCCGTGTTAAACCCGGAGACATTGTTGCGATAGGAGTATCTAATCAGCGTGAAACAGTTGTAGCTTGGAACCCTAAGACAGGGAGACCTGTTTCAAACGCCATCGTGTGGCAGGACCGTAGGACAGCTAAGCTTGTCGACCATCTCCGGGAGAACTATTTGAGTGAAATCGTTGAGAAAACCGGTTTGATCCCTGACAGCTATTTCTCGAGCACTAAGATATGGTGGATGCTTGAAAACATTCCGGGTCTACGTGAGAAGGTTTTGAAAAGAGAGGCCGTTTTCGGGACAATAGACACGTGGATAATATGGAACCTGACTAACGGTTCCCAGGATGTTCAAACCCCAGAGTATAATGGTGCATTCGTAACAGATTACAGCAACGCTTCCAGAACAATGCTCTTCAACATACATAGGCTTGATTGGGACGAGGATCTTGCAGAAATACAGGGGAAAATACCTGTTGAAGCCCTAGCGCTGCCGAGGCCCAGCAGCGATAAAAACATCTATGGCTGGACTGGGCCTGAGGTTTCAAGTCTTTTCGAAGGATCCAGTAGGCCGGTGACTGGTGACGCTGGAGACCAGCAGGCTGCTCTACTTGGTCAAGCAGGGTTTGAACCACACGATGTGAAATGCACCTACGGGACTGGAAACTTCATACTGATGAACACGGGAGAACACACGGTCCGCTCGAGAACAGGGCTGCTGGCCACAGTGCTTTACAGCACTGAACCACGTAAGGCAATCTATGCCCTTGAGGGAAGCATATTTATCACTGGTGCAGCCATCCAGTGGCTGCGCGACGGCCTGAAGATAATCGAGGTTTCCGGGGAGGTTAACCCTCTGGCTGAGGCTGCTGAAGACACTGGGGGCACCTATTTTATCCCGGCTTTCACAGGGCTTGGAGCACCCTACTGGGACCCGTATGCTAGAGGCATGATGATAGGATTAACTAGGGGGACGAGCAGGAAGCATATTGCTAGGGCGGTTTTAGAGTCAATCGCATACTTGACTCGCGACGTGGTTGAAGCAATGTGCAACGATACTGGCAGAAGGGTTGAAATGCTTAAGGCAGACGGCGGCGCGTCTAGGAGCGATTTCCTGCTTCAATTCCAGGCGGATATTCTTGACGCTACCGTTGTTCGACCGCTGGTAAGGGAGACAACCAGCCTTGGAGCAGCCTACCTAGCGGGTCTCGCCGTGGGCTTCTGGCGGAGCATAGGCGAGGTTAAAAACAACTGGAGGATGGAGAAAGAGTTTAAACCCATGATTAGCCAAGATGCGAGGGAGAAACTATACAGGGGCTGGAAGGCGGCTGTCAAAAGATCCTTAGGATGGGCGAGGGAAGTGCCTTGGGCATACGGATACGAGGAAGCCGGGGGAGGATAGAGGTAGACCAGCACACATGGCGGTTGAGACGCGCGTCACGATAATAGGCGCAGGCATCATAGGAGCAGCCATAGCCAGGGTGTTAAGCAGGTTTGAAAACCTGCAGGTTTATGTTTTAGAGGAGAACTATGATGTTGGCGGAGGCGCGAGTAGGGCTAATTCTTCAGTAATACACCCTGGGCACGAGGAGGATCCTGACAACCAGCCTTTGCGAGCGAGGCTCTGCGTCGAGGGCAATGCCCTCTGGAGAAAATGGTGCTGGGAGCTTGATATTCCTGTTAAATGGGCTGGTGAGCTAATGCTTTTCGAGAGAAACGAGGATGAGAAGGAGGCTGAAAAGTATTTGGAATGGGCCCGTAGAAACAATGTGCCGGGAGTAAGGATTGTAAGAGGGGAGGAACTGTTTGAAATAGACAGCTCAATAAGCAGGAATATTAAAGGAGGCCTGCACGCGCCCACGGCGGGCCTAATCTCCCCTTTCGAGGCTGTTGTAGCCCTAGTGGAGAACGCTGTGGAAAACGGGGTTAGACTGCTCACTGAGACACGCGTCAAGAGAATCGTTACCAGAAATAACAATGTTGTAGGCGTTGAAACTAGCAGGGGGCTTATTGAAGCAGATATTGTAATCAACGCAGCAGGGTTGAAAGCAGACGAACTGTCTCACTCCGCTGGGGTTGAACCCTGGTTCAGAATAAAGCCTAGGAAGGGAGAGTACATTATTTTCGATAAGGATGCTGAGCCTAAGCCAACCCTCATATTGCACACGATGCCCACGCCTCTCACTAAAGGCGTTTACGCTTTAACAACTATACATGGCAACCTGATGATAGGCCCTACTGCTGAAGACCTTCCTTACGAGTCGAAGGGAGACACTTCTACAAGCCTGAAAGGCTTAGACCAGCTGGTTAAGGAGGCGAGTAGAATGCTTCACAGAACCCCGCCGCGCTCGAAAATAATAAAGTTTTTCGCAGGGTTGAGGCCTGAGCCGCCTGACGGGAAATGGTTGATAAAAGCCTATTCCAAGCCCCACGGGTTCGTCAACGTCGCAGGCATAAGGTCCCCCGGCTTAACGGCTGCGCCAGCAATAGCGAATCATGTTTCAAGCCTCCTTAGAGAGGTATACGGGCTTAAGCTGGTTGAGAAGAAAAGTTGGAAACCGTTTAGAAGAAGAATAACCACAGTCAACGAGATGGATTACAACACCTTGGATAAGCATATCTTGGAGAACCCTGATTACGGTGAGATCATATGCTTCTGTAACAATGTTTCAAAAGCAGAGGTTTTAGAAGCAATTGGAAGAATGCTGGCGATCGGCGTGAAGACCATTACCTTCGACGGCGTGAAGCTTAGGACGACAGCAGGCTTCGGGAAGTGTCAGGCTTCCAGATGCAGGATACGGATAGCCCTTTTAATATCTGAGGCGACAGGGACACCCCTCCACAGCATCATAGTGAAGAAGGCAAGTATTGGAGTCGGGGGAGTCAAGACGCTTTGGGCCGAGAGCAAAGAGGATGTGGAGAATGATTGAGCAAAAGTATGACGTTATAGTCGTAGGCGGCGGGCCAGCCGGATTATCCGCGGCGATTAGAGCTGTGGAAACCGGTTTGAAAACCCTGCTCCTAGAAAACAGGGAGATGCTCGGCGGTATTCCGCTTCAATGCGTCCACACGGGTTTCGGCATCCATTGTTTCAAAGAGGATTTGACGGGGGGAGAGTTCATCACAAGGCTCATAGATAGGGCTGCGGAAATAGGCTTGGAAAACATGGTTAAAACCCATGTTCTAAGGGTTCAAGTGGATTCGGCTTCGGAAAAGACGGTTTACGCCGCAAGCCCTAGAGGCCTTTTGAAAACCAAGGCTAAAGCCATGATTTACGCTGTCGGCGCGCGGGAGAGACACCAGTATGAGGTTGGCTTAACAGGAGATAGGCCTGACGGTGTTTACACGGCTGGCGAGGCCCAGGCCTTAATGGATATTTACGGCGTCCTACCGGGTAGGAGGATAGTTATCCTGGGCTCCGGAGACGTGGGGCTTATAATGGCGAGGAGGCTTGCCCTAGAGAAGGCTGAGGTCAAGGCGGTAGTAGAGGTTCTACCATACCCTGGCGGCTTAACACGGAACATCGTTCAGTGTCTAAACGACTTCAACATTCCGCTTTACCTGGGCCACATGGTTCGCGAGGTCAGGGGGAGCGGAAGGGTTGAGAAGGTCATCGTTGCAAGGGTTGATGGAGACATGAAGCCTGTAGAAGGCTCTGAATTTGAGCTTGAGTGCGACACCCTTATTGTCTCCGCCGGTTTAAAGCCTGATGTTGACATTCTTGAGAAGATGGGTGTTGAAATAGACCCTGCAACCAGGGGGCCTGTTGTGAACGAGTTTTACGAGACCAGTTTGCCACTAGTCTTCGCAGTGGGTAACGCTCTCGTCGTAAACGATCTAGTGGACTACGGTGTGGAGCAGGGTGAAGCGGCGGCAAACTATGCTTCAAAGCTTTTAGAATACTATGCTACTCAAAGATTAAAATGGAGGAGGGTTGACAGGGGTAGGAACGTAAGGTTCATGGTGCCTCAGCTCGTAAGCGGCGCCATGGACGTATTGTTTTACGGCAGGGTTCAGCATCCTGAGGATAATGTGCGGCTCCTGATTCGAGAAACAGGTTTTGAAAAAAGGTTTTCTAAGGTTAAGCCGGCGGAGATGATTAGGATCAGGATTCCCGCCGAAGAACTGGTTAAGGCTAAAGGTGAAAGGCTTACTTTCGAGGTGGTTGGATGAATAGAAACGTGGAGTATACGTGCATAGTCTGCCCGGCGGGATGCTTGCTGAAAGTAGAGGCGGAGGGGAATCGTGTTGTAAAGGTGGATGGCGCAGGGTGTCCAAAGGGTGTTGAATACGCTAAGCAGGAGTTTTCAGACCCTAGGAGAATGGTTTTTACGGTTGTCAGAGTTAGAAACGGGGAGCTTCCAACGGTTTCGGTAAAGACGAGTAAACCAGTGCCTAAGAGCAAGGTTTTCAACCTGATGAGAATGCTCGCGTCAATAGAGCTGGAGGCCCCGGTGGAGATAGGGCAGGTGGTGTTGAGTGACGCGTATGGTGCGGAGGTGGTTGCTACAAGGAGAGTCGGCAGACGGGAAGCTGGAAAGCATGGTTGCAAACCTGTTTCGAACTCGCTTAAGCATTAAGACTTATTAAGGAAAAAATGCTCGAGGCAGCCATGAACTTAGACGAGGCTTTAACGAGGATTGTTAAGGAGGCTGGAAAGCTGGTTGGCAAATGCTTGTTGAAGGCTTCGGATGGAACAACCTTGTTCAGGCCAGACGGGGGAGGAAACTATAACGCGCTCTGGACGAGAGACTTCTGCTATATGCTTGAAGGTCTTTCAGGCATCATCCAGCATGAGGACGCTGTCAACGCCTACCTCTACATACTTAACCGTCAAAGGAGTGACGGGGTTGTTCCAGACAGAGTTAGCCCGGATGGGGAACCTTACTACAATGTTTTCGGCTCAAACCCTCCAACCGACAATCCTCAGTTCACAGTTAAAATAGCATGGGAGATATGGCGTTCCTACGGGGATGTTTCCCCCTTTATTCTTACTGCGAGCAGGCTGGAGAAAGCCTTAGGCTCCCTTCCATTGAGCAGGAATGCTGATTTAATCTGGATCAACCCCGATAGTCCGCATTCACCCTACGGTTTTACGGACTGCGTGGCTAAAACAGGTGAAGAACTTTTTTCTTCACTACTTCTTTACGAGGCGCATGTTAAAATGGCTGGGCTCTACGGGGCGGTGGGAAAAACTGAGGAGGCGACGATTCACGAGGCTCAGGCAGCCAAAGTAAAGAGCTCGCTTGAAAAACTATGGTCTGGGGAAGGCTATTTCTTCGCGTCCACGGTAGACTGTAGACAGCCGGACGTATGGGGGTCCGCGTACTCCGTATGGGTGGGCGCGGTTGACGACCGGAGAGCCTTGGAGATTTCCAGGTGGCTTTCAAGCCATTTCGACAGAATAGTGAAATGGGGGCAGGTTAGGCATCTGCCTGAGCCTCTCGTCTGGGAGAAAACCCTTGTGGAGATGAAACCCGGCACCTATCAAAACGGAGCATACTGGGGGACAGCGACGGGATGGGTGGCTTACGCCATATCGCTCACCAACCTTCAACTGGCTGAGCGAATATTGATAGACCTGGTTGAATTCTGCGAGTCTGAGGGGAAAGCATGGGAATGTGTAAACCTAGACTACAGGAAGTGCCCAGACTACGTAGCTACTTTAGCCTGCCCGTCAGCCTTGGCTGAAAGGCTAAGGAATAATTCAATGTAAGAATGGAGGGCTTGACTAGACATGGAGCCGCGTGAAAGGGTTAACAACGTTCTTAAAGGAAAGATGCCTGACAAGATACCTTGGCTCATATATTCCAACCATCTTCCAAGGGGGAGTTTTGAGCGCAGGATGAGAGAAATGGGGCTTGGGCTTGATGAAAGATGCAGCATATACAAGACATTCATGCCGAACGTCAAGATTGAAAGTAGAACAGTTGGCGACTACGTCTACACGACTTACCGGACTCCGGTTGGCGAGCTAAACTCGAAGACACGGATTGGAATGAGGTTTCAGTTTCCAGGGGGCTCCTGGACTGTTGAACATCCTGTGAAAAACACGAGTGACATCAAGGCTTTAATGTTCATGATAGAGGACACGGTCTACGAGCCGGACTACGAGAACTATGTCAGGATTAAAGAAGAATTGGAGGGCGATGGTATTGTCACGGTTTGGTCTGACTACACACCCCTCATGAAGATAATCGTCAGGTACATGGGTTTCAAAACATTCGCAATAATGTATCAGAGAAACAGGGAGGTGATAGAGGAACTGATTGAAGCACTTGACAAGAGTTTTCTAAAAATGTACAGGATAATAGCTGACTCGCCGGCGGAAATAGTCAGAGTGGGCGATAACATCGACTCGATGCTCATATCTCCAAGCCTCTTCGAGAAATACTGCCTCCCTTACTATAACAAGTATGCGAGTATTCTTCACGAAAAGGGGAAGACGGTTATTTCACACATGGACGGCAGACTTAAAGCACTTAAAAACCTTATAGGTGAAACGAGGCTTGACGCCATAGAGGCTTTCACACCACCACCTGGAGGAGACCTCTCGCCTAAGGAGGTTAGGGAAGCCTGGGGGAATAAAGTGGTCTGGATGAATTTTCCGGAGGAAGTGTTCCTCAGAACACCTGAAGAGATAAAGAGCTTCACAATAAGACTCCTCGAGGAAATAGCTCCAGGAGAAGGCTTCATCATAAGCGTTACGGAGGACATTCACCCGAATTATTACAGGAAGGGTATTGAAACGGTGACTGAAACGCTTTACAAACACGGTGTCCTGCCAATAAAACCGCCATTAGCCCGATGACTGTGGCTTAGACCCTGCGGGGAAAAGCTTGCCGAAGCCGTCTTTTAAAAAGCCCAGTTGAAGGATTATCGGTGAAAATAACCCGACCCATAGGAATCAACCTCCCTCTCATAATGAGCAGAATCCAAAAAAGCCGTCAACCAAAAAGTTAAAATATTTTCAGCATTCTCATGTTGCGAGGAGAAATGGGAATAGCCTTACAGCTTTACTCGGTGCGTGAAAACTGCGCTAAGGATCTCGAGGGGACTCTGAAGGCAATTGCTGAAATGGGTTATGAGGGGGTTGAGTTCGCAGGATATTATGGGAGAAGCGCTGAAAACCTTAGGGCGATCCTTGACGACCTGGGTTTGAAGGTTGCGGGGACGCACATAAGCATAGATACTCTGCTCGGGGAAGAGCTTGGCAAGACTGTTGAGTTTAACCGTGTCTTGGAAAACAAGTTCCTAATAGTTCCAGGCCTGCCTGCTGAAATGCTGAGCTCGAAAAACAACTGTCTGGAGACAGCTAAACTGTTCAACGAAATAGCTAGAAAGCTCAGGAAAGAGGGCATGAGGGTCGGTTATCACAACCATATGTTCGAATTCAAAACCGTTAACGGGGATAGAATATGGGACCTGTTCTTCAGCTCCACGGTGCCTGAGGTGGTGATGCAGCTGGACACTGGGAACGCGATGCACGGAGGAGTCGATGCAGAGGGCATTCTGGAAATAATCCGAAAATACCCTGGTAGAGCCTTAACCGTGCATGTGAAAGAGTATTCCTCTAAAGACCCTAAAGCGATAGTTGGGGAAGGGGAAATGAAGTGGCGTGAATTCTTCGAACTATGCAGAACAGTAGGCGGGACTGAGTGGTATATTGTTGAGCAGGAGAGCTATGCCTATCCGCCTTTAGAATGCGTGAAACGTTGCCTTGAAAACCTGAGGAGAATGAGGCTCGTGTCATAACCGTCTTTCAAAATTAATTTTTAAAGTCAACTATCCTATTTCATTTTTATAAGGCTTTGCAATATCAAAGATTAAAGTGACTAAAATTTGAGTTAAACTTTTAAATCATTAATAGAGGCACCTAAAGGCTTGATCATAATTCTGAGAAAAGAGGAACATCAAAACATAAGGTAGGTCAAATACTATCACTGGAAAGAAATCGCAGTTAAAAGAAGCAGTCTAGAAGGCTAAAGTTTAAAAAGACACCATGAAGTAAATTTTAGAAAAATTGGAAGGAGGAATGAGTAAATGAAAGTATTATATGAATTTATCCCTAAAGCAGACTTTTTAAGTTTAGCGGAAGAAATAAAGGATTTAGTAGATGGTTTCAACATCACAGATAGTGCAGGGGGTATACCTGCCCCGAGCGCTACCGCAGTAGCCTGTGCACTTAAGATAAAGTATCCCCAAAAAATAATGATTCCTATGTTAATTACTAACTACAAGGGACCAGTTGAAATTGCTGCCGTAGCGAGTGCTTGTGAAGCATTAGGGATTTATGGAATGGTACCTGATCCTGGGGACGCCCCCAGATACGGATATCCAATAAGGACAAGAAAAGACGGAACCTGCGAGATTCTTACAGATAAAGAGGAGATTGAAAGATTTAGACGCGCAACTGGTCCTGCAGAAGAAGTTAGAGAATTCCTGCGTAATACCGTAAAGATAAAGAAGTTAAAATTAGGCTGTCTCTTAACTAGCCGTAGACCTACGGAAGAGGCGATTGCACGCATAAGAGACGCTTGGGATTTCAGCCTTTTTTTACGCTTGGAAAAGACCTCTTTGCCAAAGTTAAAAGAATTAGCTGTGGTGTGTAAAAATTTAGGAAAACCCATTTATCCATATTTTGTAGTCGAGACGCCTAAAAATAAAAAGATTCTGGAAAGAATCGGATGGCCTTCAACAACGACCTTAGAAAGAGCGGAAGAATTCGCAGCAGAACTGCAAGGCATTGTAGACGGTATAATTTCTACTTGCCTAGGAGATCTGGAGGCAGATAAAAAGTTACTTGATAAACTACAGGAATTCAGAGATTAGAAAATAATTCTGCTTGGATAAGCGTTGTTCCCTGTCTGAAGAAAAGAGCTACGCTAAGTGTGGAAAAGCGTATGCCAGTAAAGGTGTAATTTATAGGATGCTTCTACTGGTACACCCTAGGTATAGGTAATCAGTTGCTGCTGAGCCATGGAGAAGGTGTTCTACTAGTTATTTAGTTCGCTATGCAGATCGAAAGCGACTCGACATATAGAAGGCATTAAAAAGCTGATGGCATAAGGCGCCCATAACCGTAGAAAGCCTTAAATGTTAGCTATTTGTCATGCATGGGAAAAGGAGGCGTTGATAATGCCGGTGAAAAAGAGCTGGCCAGTGCCTAGCGATATTGAAATAGCTTATAAAACCGAGCTTCACCCGATTAAGAAGGTTGCGGAGCATATTGGAATTCTAGAGGATGAACTTGAGTATCATGGGAAATATATTGCTAAGGTTGATTACAAAAGCATTTTCAAAAGGCTGAAGAATAGGCCTCGCGGGAAATTGATTATCGTAACGGCAATCACCCCCACACCCCTAGGTGAGGGGAAAACAACCGTTTCAATAGGTTTGGGCCAAGCCTTCTATGAAAGGGGTTTAAAGGTTATCAATACTCTGCGCGAACCTTCTAAAGGTGTTACCTTCGGAATAAAAGGCGGTGCAACCGGCGGCGGCTACTCACAAGTCTTACCTATGGATAGGATTAATCTTAATTTCACAGGAGACATACCGGCAGTGGAAATTGCCCATAATCTTTGTGCAGCAGCCATTGATGCCAGCATACTTCACGGAAACCCTTTAAACATTGATCCCCTATCAATCGAATGGCCCTATTGCATGGATGTTGAGGCAAGGGCTTTAAGACGAGCCGTCATAGGATTGGGAGGAAGGTCAAACGGTTATCCCAGGGAGGCGCGTTGGAGCATAACTGTGGCTACGGAGACAGCAGCCATCCATGCATTAGCCACCGGTTTGGAAGACTTAAGGAAAAGACTGGGGAGAGCCGTAGTGGCTTACACCTATAGTGGAAAACCAGTAACATGCGAAGAACTTGGAGTAGCCGGGGCAATGGCAGCCCTGCTTGTCGAGGCCATCAAGCCTAATCTAGTTCAATCCACAGAAGGCCACCCGGTTTTAGTCCATGGATTCCCGTTTGCCAACATAGCGCACGGGACCAATTCGATCATAGCGGATCTGGTGGCTTTGAAGCTTGCGGATTACGTTATCTGCGAAACCGGGTTTGGCTCTGAATGCGGCTTCTCCAAGTTCTGCGACATTGTATGTCGCCAGTCCTCCGAGATAAGGCCGGATTGCGCCGTCATTGTCTGCACGATCAGAGCCCTTAAAGAACACGGTGGTGCCTTCCTGCTCCGCCCAGGAATGCCCTATAGGAAAGTCAAGAGGGCAGCTGAAACAGAAAATCTCCAAGCGGTTGAAAAAGGTTGCGAGAATTTAGCGAGGCACATAGAAATAGTCCATAGATACGGTATTCCAGCCGTGGTAGCCGTCAACAGGTTTATCACAGACACCGAGAGAGAGATAAGCCTAGTATGTGAAAAAGCCATCGAGGCTGGTGCCGACGGTGTTGCAGTCGTAGACGCCTGGTCTAAAGGAGGCGAAGGTTGCCAGGAACTTGTTGACAAGGTTCTTGAAGCAATGAAGAAGCCGCATGAGTTGAAGTTTCTTTATCCCGATGAAGCCACTATCAAGGAGAAAATAGAGACCATAGCTACTGAGCTCTATGGAGCAGCTGACGTGAAATATTCCCCTGAAGCAGAGGAAAAGATAGAGTTTTACCACAGCCTCGAATATGGCAGGCTTCCAATAAACATGGCTAAAACACCCCTCTCCCTTTCGCACGACCCGCTTTTAAAAAATGTGCCTAAGAACTATACGTTTCCAGTTAACGACATATTCGCCTTCGTAGGAGCCGGTTTCCTTATCCCGATATGTGGTGAAATACAGCTTATGCCCGGTCTCCCGAGAAAACCCGCCTTCCTAGGGATCGATGTGGAAGCTGAAACCGGAAGGGTAAGAGGACTCTTCTAGACGCCCGCCCACCGGCCTCCAAACATTCTGAACATCCGAAACGTGGGAAGAGCCATTGAAGCATTTTCCTTACAATGTAGAGGCTGCTGTAACAAGATTGTTACGAGCATTGGTTAACCATAAAGATTTAAGCGTTTAAAGAGTACTCTAAAAGTATAAAAAGGCGTATAGACGGAGAGGATGAGGATGTTCAGGTTTAACAAAGAGCAGAAAATTTTCGATATCGCGGGCGTGAAGATCGGCGGTCAGCCCGGTCAACTACCTACTGTCATGATAGGAAGCATATTCTACAGCAAACAGAAAATATTTGAAGATGAGAAGAGTGGATTGTTCTCTAGAGAAAAGGCTGAAGACCTCTTGAATAAGGAGAAGGAGATATCGGATAAAACTGGTAATCCGAGGATTGTGGACGTATGTTGCACATGGCCCCAGGCTTTTAGAAAGCTTATCGAGTTCGTAGCTGACAAGATAGACGGGCCATTCGCTATAGACGGGACTACTGAAGAAGCTAGGATTGCGGGAGCCAAGTACGTTGGCGAAGTCGGGTTGTCTGAACGGGTCCTCTACAACTCTGTGATGCCACATATTAAAGAGGCGGAGATATCTGCAATTAAGGAGGCGAGGATTAAATCCGCCGTCTTACTGACGTATAACGCTAAAAACCCTACGATAGCCGGCAGGATGCAGGTGCTTGATGAGCTTATTGGCTTAGCCTCAAAAGCAGGCATTGAGAAAATCTTGGTAGATACGACTGTTCTCGACATCCCCGACCCAGGTCCAGTCAGCAAAGTCGTCTATCTGGTGAAAGAGAAATACGGTTTACCAGCCGGGGCTGGGACGCATAACGCGGTCCAGAGGTGGAATAGGATGCGCAGATTAGATAGAGAAATATTCTCGATTGCAAGCAGCGTGGCCGACGTGCTTCCCATATGCATGGGTGCGAACTTCGTAATATATGGGCCAATAGAGAATGCTTCAAACGCGTATTTCCATTGTGCACTGGCCGACGCTTATGTGGCTTACAGTGTGCGGCAGGAGTTTGGAACAAGACCATTAACCAGCAATCATCCGTTGTTCAAAATATTCAAGGTATAAACGGTATGCGATTAACATTTAGCATTCGCTAAACCTGCTGAATATTTCATACAAATAGTTTCCAATACACAGGTTAAAAGACGTTGAGTATTTGAAGTTTGTCTAGGAGCCTTTTTAATCACTGAGGTTAGTAGGGGGTTTCGTCTCCCCTCCACGAAGTATCTTAACCTTCCCGTGCTCAACAATAATTCTTCCTTCTTGGAAAAGACGGATCCCTTCCACTAAGACCTCACCCTCAGCCTCCTGGACCCTCTTCTTCAAAGTCTCCTCATTGTCGTCATCCCTCACTTCAACAGCCTTCTGCAGTATTATAGGTCCGGCATCCATTTTCTCCTCAACGAAGTGGAGAGTACAGCCCGTAATCTTCACGCCTGATTCAAGCACTGCACGATGGACATTTAGATCCCAGCCTGGAAAGGCGGGAAGAAGCGAGGGATGAATGTTCATAATCCTGTTCCTAAACTTTTTCACGAACTGAGGGCTCAGGATCCTGTTATAACCTATGAGTAGCACGAGGTCCACCCTCCTGCGCTCGAGCTCAGCAGCGACCTCCATATCGTATTCCGCAGGATCCTTGCCCTTGGGATCCATGAATATGGCTTCTATGCCGTTCCGCCTAGCCCGCTCCAGCGCATACGCGTCCTTCCTATTGCTTATGACACAGACTATTTCGGCATTCAACTTCTTATCTCTTATAGCCTTCAGGATAGCCTCCATATCGGTGCCGCGGGTGGATGCGAGTATGCCTATCCTCAGCAACCCCCGGCGACCTCGTATGCACATTCCACCAAATTGTGTATGATAGTAGCGACCGTCACCGGGCCAACTCCACCTGGAACCGGAGTTATTGCGGATGCTTTTTGAGAAACGTTTTGAAAATCCACATCTCCCATGAGAGTGCCTTCGACGAAGCTGGTTCCCGCATCGATCACCACAACGCCTTCAGCAACCATTTCATCAGTTATGAGTTTTGGGACACCGGTTGCAGAAACTAAGACATCCGCCTTCAACGTCTTCTCACTTAAGTTTTTAGTCTTTATGTGGCAAACGGTGACCGTGGCCATTCTCGAGGTAAGCATAGCGAAAAGTGGCCTCCCGACGAGTATGCTATTATTAACAACAACAATATCAGCACCCTCTATGTTAACTCCGTACCACTCTAGAATCCTAATTACAGCGTTTGCAGTGGCCGTTGGCCTGGCCTCCCGACCAGCTAACAACTTCCCCAGATTTAAAGGGTGTAGACCATCAACGTCCTTTCTAACGTCTAAGGCTTCCAATACGTTGAGTGTCGACACATTTTTCGGAAGGGGTAGTTGAACCACTATCCCGTGAACATCCCTATCCTCATTCAATTCCTTTACGAGCGAGATGAGCTCGGCCTCGGAGGGATTGTTAAGCTCATGCACCACCGCCTGCCCCCCTACAGAATTGCAAGCTTTAACCTTCATCTTAACGAAAGAATCCTGGGCCTTCGAACCCGCGGCTTTTACGATATGCAGAGAAGGTGTGAAGCCCAATTTCTCAATCCTTGCCTTAGCCTCAGACAGAATCGCGTCGGCCACGGGCTTTCCGCTCAATATCTTAGCCGCCATTAGGAATCACCTTGGGCCTTAAAAATAGTTAATCCCGATGCTAAAGATTCCCATATTTTACAACTGTGGGAGTGGTAGCCAGTACTAGTGTCAACCTTATCGACTTTTACATGTTCTTCAAGCCAATGGGACATTGCGACCTTCTTCAAACACATGCATCCTTATAAACGCTTCGATTCTATCGTCCGACAAGTCAAATTTTTATGAGCTTTTTAAAGCGCAAGTTCCATACGAGCTTAGATGATTCCTAGTATTCGCAAAATGTTTTTATAGGAAATTTTTTTCGCAGTCAAGAATGAACAAGGGATCCGGCAACGCTAAGAACGATTTCAGGAAACTTGTAAGAGATAGAATCCTAGCAATGTCGGAACAGCAGAGGAAGGATAAGAGCTTGAAGGCGGTTTCGAAGCTTAAAAGTCTAGAGGAGTTTTCGAGAGCAAAGTGCGTTATGGTGTATGTTTCCAAAGAGGATGAGGTTGATACGATCGGGCTCATTACAGATATGTTGAAATCGGGTAAAAGAGTTGTGGTTCCCCTTGTAGATGAAAAAAGCAGGAAGCTGATTCCTTGCGAAATATCGTCCATCGAGGAACTGGCCGTGGGAACATTCGGCCTGCTTGAGCCTGATCCAGAGAAGGCAAGAATAGTTAGCATGGATGAAGTAGACCTTATAGTGGTTCCAGGTAGGGCTTTCGATAGAAATTGTAACAGGCTCGGCAGAGGAAAGGGATACTTCGACAGGTTTTTAAAGAGGTTTGGTGAAGGGAAGAAAGTAATCGGTTTAGCATTCTCAGAACAGGTTTTTGACAGCATACCAGTTAACGAAAACGATGTGAAAGTCAACATTGTGGTTACAGAATCCAGTATCATAAGGTGCGGCTCAGGGGAACCAAGGGCTGGTTTAAACAAGAAAACGTTCGACGTGCATAAACTTGCCACGTCTTCACTTTTTATGGCTCTCTTCATTGTGCTGAGGGCAGTCCCAACCTTCCCAATCATAGGGGTGCCTGGAGGAAGTTTCCCGGTTTCAGATGTCATTCTACCGCTTTACGGTGTCTTGCTTGAGCCTGTCCACAGCGCAACAGTAATCCTCCTGGGAACAATCCTCGGTTACATGATAAGGCCTCCCAGGTTTCTTTACTTAGACTTCCTACCGCCGCTGGTTAACACTTTGACAGTAAGTCTGCTCTGGAGGAGAAAGACATGGTTAGCATTCTTCATCTATGTTTCCGTATTAGCCGTTTTCATGACTGGGCCTTTTAGCCTGCTTCTTGTACACCTAGACTTTTCCGGCTTAGAGGTAGACTTGCCTTTTCACTGGCTGCACCTCATCGCAATGCCTGCCTCCCTGATTCTCATTAGGCTTGGAAGTTTTAAACATAAGCCTGACCAGATTGTATTCAAGTTTTCAGGATGCGCTTTACTTGGAACCATGGGGCAACACTCCATGGGCAGTGCGCTATTTGGATATGTGTTCGGCCTAACCGGTATCATAAATAGAGAAGGATTTGAGAAGATCTGGTATACGGTATTCTGGATATATCCTATAGAGAGGATGCTTCTAGTCTTGGTCAGCACGCTGATTGGGGTCCCAGCTATTCGAGTATTGACTAGGATAATATGGAGGCCTCAGAACCCATCGTAAGGCTCGCCCGTCCATATCGGCCTTGCTTCCCCAACGGTGAAAACCGAGCCTGTGACCAGTATTCTACCTTTCTCCCCAGCGCACGACAACGCTCGAGCCACCGCCTCCCTAACAGTCGGCTCAGAACTGTATTTAGCATTCAGATTCTTCAACACATCCTCCATCCTCTCTATTGGGAGAGCTCTCCCCATGACGCCGTGCTCAGTCAAGATGAACTCATCCGTAATCCTCGCAATAGATCGAAGTATCTTATCATACTCTTTATCTGAGGAAATGCTGACGACTGTTTTAAACTTGGCTCCAGGCAGCATTTCCTCTATGCTTGACGACAAAGCTTCAGCAGCCGCCGGGTCCTTTGCGCAATCCAATATTACTAGGGGGCTTTGACTAATGGGCTCCAGCCTCCCTGGCCACACAATGTTGGCGAGACCCCTTCTTATGGCGTCCTCATTGAAGTTCGATTTGCCACTTAGCTCGGAGAACTTGAGATAGCTAGCTATAGCAGTAGATACGTTCATCGCCTGAAAACTCCCCCTGAGCGAAACCTTAAGGTTCCTCAACAGTGTTTTCTCAAGTTCAACGTCTAAAAGCATCCCGGTTAAGTCTGATCTTAAAACCCTGTGTTTAACATCCCTAGGCACCAGGGTGAGCTCAGAGCCTAATTCCCTGCAGCGTTCCTCTATGACTTTAAGCGCTGAACCGGAGGAGGCTGAAACGGTTGGCCGCCCCGGCCTTATTATGCATGCTTTCTCAAAAGCTATCTTCTCAACAGTATCACCCAAGTGCTTCATATGCTCCAAAGAGACGTTAGTTATGACGGAGAGCACCGGGTCGCAAGCGTTTGTCGCATCTAGCCTGCCTCCCATACCCACCTCAACGACAGCAACGTCAACGTTTTTCATCGAGAAATACTTATACGCCATCGCAACGTTACACTCGAAAAAAGTTGGAAAGCGTCCTAACTTTCTTGAGACTTTTTCACCAGCCTCTTTAACCTCCTCGTATGTCTCAACGACTTCCCTCCTGGTTATTTCCCGACCGTCCACCACTATCCTCTCGGTGAACCTGCAGAGGTGTGGCTTCGTGAACGTTCCAACTCTAAGACCCTCCTCGCGCAGTATGGAGCTTATCATGCTGACGGTGGAACCCTTCCCATTAGTACCCCCGACGAGGATTACAGGATAATCCTGCTCCGGGTTTCCAAGCTCGTTCAAAACCCCTTTGACAATATCTAAGCCAAGCTTAATCCCCCTCAGCTCGTAGAGCTCCTTGAGCACCCGCACGTACTCCGCGTCATCAGTCCAAGCACTCAATTATTGAAGCACCTCCTTTTAGCGTGCGCCAAGAGGAACGCGCAGTCTTCATCATTTCGTATCGGTGGAAAACGTCTCGTTTAAATATCTTACTGATAGGTTGAAACCGAGTATATGGATCTACACGCTCCCGCTCATCGGAGACACTATATCACAATAGGCTTGAATCGAGTTCCAATTTCTCGCCTACCTATGATAGAAGGCCTGTTTCCCAAGCAGATGAACCCTTGAAGTGGATTGCTAGGAGACGAACCTGTTCTACTCCTTTGCAATGTAAACGGAGTAATGGAAGAAGCCTCGCTAAACAATTCTATAAAAGTGCTCAATAAAAAGCTTAAAAAGAGGATTAGGAACAGATTCCCCGTGGAGTACAGGATTCTGGGCAGAACAGGTTTCAGGGTAAGCGTTCTCGCCATAGGAGGCTGTGGCCCCGGAATAGCTCCGAACATGGAGGATGGTTTAAAGGCTTTTGAAAAAGCTGTTGAGAAAGGCATTAACATGGTTGATGTAGCACCCAGCTACGGGGATGCTGAAACCAGGCTTGGGCAATTAATAAAGAAAACCCGTAGCAAACTTATTATAACTGAGAAAACCCTTGAGAGAACGAGTGAGGGTGCTTGGAGGGAGCTCCGGCAAACCCTGTCTCGATTCCAAGTTGAAAATCTGGACGTATACCAGTTTCACGCGGTCAGCACTCTTGAGGAGCTTGAAAAGATTTTCAGCGGAAACGGCGCCATGAAAGCCTTTCTGGAGGCTCGTGAACAGGGATTAATAAGACACATAGGGATAACGGCCCACTCGGACATGAGGATAGTTGTTAAAGCCCTTGAAAAATTCGACTTCGACACAGTGCTGATACCCGTGAACGTTGGAAGCCTTATTGCGCCTGCGCCCGAGAACGATTTCAACCCGGTTCTGAAAATTGCCCGAGACAGGGATATTGGAGTCATTGCGATAAAAGCAATTTCAAAGGGCAGGTGGACCGGGGAGAGGAAATACCAGACCTGGTATGAGCCGATGGATGAGCAGGAGGATATTGACAAAGCGGTATGGTTCACCCTTTCCCAGGAGCCGGTTGCAACCTATTCCATGGCTTGCGACATAAGGCTTTGGCCAAAAATAATAAGTGCAGGCGAAAGGTTTAGAAAGCTCGCTGGAGAGGAGCAGGAGGCGGTTGTAAAACATTTTAAGACTAAGGGGGTGAAGCCTCTCTTCCCATAGGTTTTTTCAAAGCAGAATCCTTAAAACTAATAGACGCCTTTTCCACCAAGGCTATTTTAAAACCATTTTAGCATCTATAACAGTCGCACTATTCTGATTCAAAATCACCGGGTTTGCGTCTAAACCCAAGATATACTCTCCATATTCTTCCCCTAGTTCTGAAAACCTTAAAACCAGATTCACGAAAGCATCCCTATTAACACGTATATTCCTGAAGCCCTCCAGCAGCGCCCTACCTTTCAACTCGCCTATCATTTCGAGCACATCCTCCCTTGAGACGGGGATCACTCTGGTTGAAATATCCTTGTAGATTTCAGTATATATTCCTCCGACCCCGATCATTATACACATTCCGAAGTCATCATCATTAATTAAGCCGCAGATCATATCGACGCTTCCCCCCACCATCTCCTCAACCAGCAGCGGTTCATCTTTAAACCTCTTTCTAAAAGCCACAGCGGAACGCTTGAGCTCAGACATACCCCTTATGTTAAGCAAGACTCCACCAACATCAGTCTTATGAATAAACCTGCTTGAAGAAACCTTAAGGGCAACCGGGAATTTTAACCTCCCTGCTTTCCTCAAATCAGAAATTTCTTCAACCACTATGAAACGTGGAACAGTTATTCCCTGGCTTTTGAGAAACGGTTTAACCAAGTGCTCCGGTATATTCTTGCTTCCAGTTATGGAAGCATGTTTCAAAATCCTCTTGAAATATTTTTCGCTCACCGCGCTTCACCCTTCCCCCTTATCTTCAACAAGTATCTTCCCCTCTCGTAGAGAACACGGAGAGAAAGCACTGCACGCCTTATGTCTGGGTAAACAGGCATACCTCTGGACTCAAGCATCCTTATCACCTTTTCTGAATACAATCCACCGATGATGCACGGAACCATCGGCTTCTCCCCGTTTTTAAACCACCACCATGCAATCTCTATTAGCCTATCCGTAGTATAGGGGGTTTGAAGCAGGAGAAACGCCAGTATGCCGTCAGTATTTTCATCTTTATTCACGATCTTCAAGACATGGTCGAACATTTCGTCAGTAACGTTCCCAGTAAGGTCAATAGGATTATCGACGGAAGCGAAGCTCGGCAGCTTTTCCCTCAGACCCTTTTTTGAATTGAGAGAGAGTTCAGCCATTTTCAACCCTCCTCCAACATTCCTATCCTCAATATAATCTGTTGCGATCACCCCGTAGCCTCCACCGGACGTCACCACCACGACGTTTGGCCCAAACATCGGCTTCTGATAGGCGAGGATACGCGAGTAGTCGAAAAGCTCAAGCAGATCATTCGCCCTAACCACCCCGGCTTGTTTAAAAGCCCCGTCCATAGCTTGACTCGGCTTAGCCATAGAACCAGTGTGCAACATGGCTGCCCTTGCCCCAGCCTCAGTCCTTCCGGCTTTAAGTATCACTACCGGTTTACGCGGAGTAGTTTCCCGACAAAGCTTAAGCAAACGTTTCCCATCCGCGAAGCTTTCAATATGCATGCATATTACCTTAGTCTTATCGTCGTTAGAAAAGAATTCAAGCATATCGTTCTCGTTAACGTCCAGCTTGTTACCCAGGCCGACGAAGGCGGAAATACCGTATTGATGGTACTCCGCCATATCCATGAAGCCGCTTGCAGAAGCCCCGCTTTGAGAAACATAGGCTATTGGACCGTCAGGAGGCCTCCTAGACTTCTCCCTTAAGACGAACATAGTGTCCAAGCTTTCACCCGGAACGTAAACGCCCAGCGTGTTTGGCCCAAGCAACACCATGTCTGTGTTCGCGAGTTTACTTTTAATCTCATCCTCCAGCTTACGCCCTTCTTCCCCCGTTTCCCCGAAGCCGGCGGAGACAACTATGACTGCCTTAACGCCCTTTTTAATACAATCGTCAATCACGCTGGGAACGTTTCTCGCAGGTACAGCTATGACTACAAGGTCAACTTCCTCAGGAATATCGCTAACCCTCCCGTATGCTTTCACACCGTCTATAGTCTCCTGCTTAATGTTGACAGGATGCTTTCTCCCGGGAAAACTCTGCAGGTAGCTCCACATTATCCCGCCTATTTTAAGCTTGTTTGAAGACGCTCCGACTAAGGCAACGCTTCTAGGATGAATTAAACAGTTTAAGTTTGAAAATCTCCCTTTTCCACTCCAACAGGAGGACATTTTTAATCACGGAAACTGGTTTAACCTAGTCTCGGCGAAACTTGTAGGGAGCTCACGTCCCGACTTTTCTCGCCGCAATTCTATATTAGACGGTTGATGCGTCATTCTTGTACCGCGCCTCTGAGAGGCTAGAGGATTTGAACTTTTTATAACTTTTACTTTCCCCAGGTTTTATCGGGAAAAGCGTCCCATTCATAGGAATGAAGCAATTCTGCTTAAAGAAGCTCTAGCATCATTTAAGCCTAGTTCAAAGACTATTGGGCCAACGAAACCGGCCTCTCGCAAAACTTTGAAAAAGCTTTCAACGTTAAGGTCTCCAGCCCCCAAGGGTAAATGATCCCTGACAACCAGCCTACCTTCCTCGACACGCCTATAGGCGTCGTGAAGATGTATTTCTCCGAGCCTCTCCGAACATTTTTTAATAGCGTTCTCAATGCTTAAACCACCGGAGTATCCTGCGAGAATATGGCCAGTATCTATGCAGATCGACGCGTCAAACCTCTCAGCGATTTCAAGCGTTTTCGAAAAAGGGAACTCTATAGATTCTAAGGCTATTCTACGCGATTCCACGCCAGCGTCAGTCATGTAAGATACTATCTGCTCCACGCTCCTTGAAGCATTACTGGCAAGAACCTCGAAGAAAAGCCTCTTATATTCTTGATTCGCCTCCATCCGGTTAACCTCTGCAGCCAGGGGGCCTGCTACGTGAAGAACATACGTTAGAGGCTTAATATCCTCCAGCACCGTAACAGGCTTAACGACCGCGCTGACCGAAGCCGCCCGAATGTCCTCAACCGGGGAGTCCAGCTCGATAGACCAGATGGGCAAGTGTACGGAGAAAGTAACACCCTTATCCTTCATGGAAACCCATTCCTCAATGTTCTTCCTTGAAAAGGAGGCTGGAAGAACGTAGTAGAGATCAGCGCTTAGCTCAACATGGTTAAAGCCGTTTTCAACAGTCTTCCTAACCAGCTGAGGGTAATCTAGGAGCACTGCGCCATCTTCAAGCTTCAAACCTCCTAACACCCCTTCCAGCGAGAGGGCTGTGGCTCCAAGCCTTAAGCCAGTTTTATTCCCCATGTAGTGCAATTCGCGCAGAGAAGGATATAAAGACTTATATTATGGCCTCCGGCATGAGAACAATCCTACTAGATTCGCTTAAAGAGATTGAGTGAGCCTCGTCCGCAGGGATAACCCTTCCATTCAAAACTATGGTAACGTCCTCTGAAATCCCAGCTGTTCCAGCCGAGAAAACCCTCTCCTTAAACCTCTTACCATATTTATCAGCCATTTTCTTAAGAAGTTCGTAAACAGTACCCCCTTCCTCCATATCCACGAGTACCTCTGTAGACCCGACAATATCTCTAAACTGGCCCACGAGCTCCACTCTGATTTTCATACACCACTACGCACGCGCTGCTTTAAAATAAAGATTTTGTTCAAACCCTAGAACTTATGGAGTAGATTAAGCGCTACTGCTGAAGAATGGTGAAGAAAAATCCGGCAGTAAAGTTAATATTTTTCAGAAAATCTCTCGACAGCATGAGCTTTGAAGTAATAGAGGTTTCCACGAAAACCAGACAACAGCTTTTAGAAGTCACCTCGGCAGTAAGGGAGCGGGTTAGAAGAAGCGGTGTGGAAAACGGTGTCTGCTTCCTCCATGTTCCACATACAACTGCGGGAATAACTTTAAACGAGAACGCGGACCCAAGCGTCGCCAGAGATATTCTCAATACTTTAAACCGTTTAATACCTGTTGAAGGGGATTACACTCATTCAGAGGGTAATGCACACGCCCATGTGAAGGCAAGCATCGTTGGCCATAACGCGACCCTGTTCATAAAGGATGGTGAACTCATTCTTGGAACATGGCAGGGAATTTTCCTATGCGAGTTCGACGGGCCCAGGAGGCGGAGGATTCTGTTAAAAATAATTAAAGAAGAATAAAAGCATGTGCAGCTGAGCTTAGGCCATTTAACCCGCTACCGTATACGATAGCCCGATGAAAACCTTTGGCCAGCAAGGCTTAAATAATTTTATCGTCTTATCATTATTGTGAAAAAGAAAATCGTGATTAAAGGCGACAGGGTTCAGGATGTTGGTTATAGGCTCTTTCTCCTGGACGCTGCCGAAGACCTGGGTTTAAAGGGTTTTCAGGCTAGGAATGTTAAAGATTACGTTGAATTCATCGTGGAAGGTGATGATAACAAAGTGATTAAATTCGTTGAATTCGCCAAGAGCAACTACCCAGAATTCGCCAAGGTGGGTGAAGTGCAGGAGGCGGATTATGAGGGGGAAGTCATGCCTATGGACAGGTTTTACCACAGGTTCAGTGTCGACCAGCTGGTCAAAATAGTGAATTTAGGAATCGGCATGATTGGAAAACAGGATTCCATGATAGAGAAGCAGAGCGTAATGATAGAAAAACAGGATTCGATGCTGGGAAAAATGGATCTAATGTTGGATAAACAAGACGAAATGCTGAGAAAACAGGATGAAATGCTAAGAAAACAGGATGAAACAATAATGGAGATAAGAGCATTAAGAGAAGATTTGAGAAATTACATGGAGGAAAGGTTTGAGAAAATCGAAAGAGAGATAGCGGCGATAAAAGCCAAGATAGGTCTTTAAGAAACCTATTAAACGTTCTTCATGAGACCATGTCTTAAGGACGTGCCCAACCAATGTTGATAGTCTCTTGTAGATGAACTAAGCGGGAAGTCGAATACTTTTGCTTTCTCCATGGGTTTTTATAAATCTCTATGACCTCCCATATTATGTTTGGCAACTCCTCGGGCATGCCCATGTTGACCCCCGTACATATGAAAGCATGTTGATTTAAGTAAACATAGTATTTCTCATCATTATAGTGAAATTCAGCCTCACCCGGGTTTATAGATTTCGGCTTCTTGTAGACCAGGAAAGGCCATACCTTGCAAGAGAACGGTTTCAAGCCTAGTTCCTGTAAGTCACACAACCCGTACTCGTTCTGAAACACGCATTTTCCACCAATTTTTCTCAAGAAAGGCTTTACATCAGGCACCACAGCTTCCGGCATAAGCTCGGAAATCTTTGCATATTCATAGGGGCGGAGGGTCACTTTAAATTTACTGCAGCATTTCCCACACCGGAGACAAGCCCAAGATCTCAGTCTTCTCCAAGGTATTTCCTTAGTCATGCGTCCTACCCGACGAGAATTCATGTCGGAAACGGACCGGATATAAATTTTAAAGAACCTTTGCCGCGGCGTATGCTAGACATTTAGCTTTACTTCAATATTGCTGAGAACAGTTAACTCATCCTCAACAGTTTGCATTGTTCATTTTCTTACCTTGATGATCGGAACGCGGATTAGCCTGCCTAAACATGGAACTCTCAGGCTTTGAATCAAACTCAAAAATTGAATAATAGCTTTTTTCTCCTTCACCGTAAGCGATTTCATAGCAGTAAACCATAATAATTATGCGTGTTTGACGAACGCGCTGGTAAAGTTTATATAATACGTTTGACATATTACGTAATACGATAATCTTGTCCGAAACAATCAGTTTAAGGCTTCCCCGAAAAATCTTAAGGGAGCTTAACGAGCTGGCAACCAAGGAGGGGAAAGATAGGTCGAAGCTTATACGTGAAATCTTAGAACAAAGCATTAAGGCAAAAAACCTAGAGCATGCAGTAGAATTATATCGTAAAGGGCAGGCTACAGGTTGGAAAGCCGCCCAAATGGCGGGCATATCTCTATGGCGCTTTTATAAGGCTTTAACCGATAAGGGTGTCCTCATCCAGTATTCAGAGCACGATCTAGAAATGGATCTTACGGATTAGAGGAGAAATGTTTTGCCCATAGTATCCAACGCAAGCCCTCTCATATGGCTCTCGAAGATTGGTAAACTCCTGTTGCTTAAGAAGCTTTTCGGCGAAGTACTTATTCCAGAGGAAGTTTACAAGGAGGCTGTGGAAAAAGGCTTGGAAGAAGGGTTCAGCGACGCGTTTGTAATTAAAGAGAGCGTTGAAAACGGCTGGATAAAAATCGTAAAGCTTGACGAACAAGGAGAAAGGCTTTGCCGAAAAATCATGGAGCATGCTCCAGAAATCCACTTAGGAGAGGCTCAGGCAATAGTACTGGCCCGTGAAAACAAAATGTTGCTGCTGATAGATGAGTCTAGTGGAAGAGCTTTCGCAGAAGCCATGGGTCTTAAAGCCAGGGGAACCCTCTACATCATTGTTGAAGCGTTGAAAAAAGGGTTTCTTGATAAAAGCAACGCTAAAGAAACTGTTTTAACGCTGGCAAGTAAAGGATTCAGGATTGAACCAGAACTTTTAGCAAGACTCTTAAGGGAGATAGAGAGATAAAGGTATAGGAAAATAGTTATCACGAAGAGGCATATACTGAAGCACGGGTTAGTTGAATGTTATTGATGGCTAGCAGCATCATCATCAAAAAGCTGATGAATATGGCTGTTTGAATCAAAGCATCGTTCGAAACCCAGGGCGCGAGGCTTAGAGTTTCAACCTTCAGGCTACTGGGCGTATCGCCTACATCTAGCACACGCCAGAATAAAAACGGAGGAGATGGATAAAAGGCTTCCTACGAGAATTGATTCGTTGGAGAGAAAGAAAAAAGGGATGAATATAACGCTTATGGGTATACTATCGGTAAGCAGGGTTCTGGGCAGAGGAACGGAAGCCGGTTGTTGTTGAGCCCGTCGAGCAGGTTCTTCCAATATTCTTGAGCTCCTCTATCCAGATAAAGCAACGCATTGTACGCGTTTTCTATGATTTCACCTATGGTTATGAATCCTGATGGAACATGTAATGAGGGGCCAACGTAAACTGTTGTGCTGTTATCCAAGAAGGAGTGTAGAACGTTTAGTTTCGTCGCGATTAGCTGGGCTGAAAGCATCCAACGCATATCGGCAGCGGTGGCGCTTAGCAGATAGTTTCTGATCTGTGTTTTTGCCGTGGTAAGGGTTTCGCTGAAAGACGGATATGACCATCCGGATGGTTGGTAAAGGTTCAGACTATTCAACGCGCTCACGTCGTCAGAAGTTATCAATGCTTGCCCGTTTTTGTTGCTCCAGAAGCCAAGCGTTTTTCCACCAGTACCCGGTTTTAAGCAGACGTTTCCAAAGTTATTATCCGTGTAAGTTCCGCCTAATGCAACTTCGATTCCATAGTAGCCGTTTACCGGAGCTGTCTGAACCCACATTCCCTGCGGCATGACCTCGACAACCCTATAGGTTCCAGCCTCATCAACCGTGAAGCTGTAGCCGCCGGCGATGTCAGTTTCAACCTCTCCTACAAGAGTCCATGTGTCACCAATCTTTTTCAATAGTTGGATCTTCCAGCCCGCTATGCCTACTTCGCCAGGGTCTAGCACGCCATCCACGTCAGCATCGTAGAATTTGACGCCGCTAATCGTTGCTTGAAACTGATATACCTCCACTTCAACTGTCCAACTGTCGCTGCCCGTTGCACCCGTGCCGTACGCGACGAACGAGGCGGTGTTCTCCACCGTGTATGTGTCTGGCACCGAGTAGGGGCCGATTGTCCGAGTGTAAGTGAAGGTCTTAGGAGCTTCTCCGTACGCGACGGTGCCAAGAGAATCAGCGTATGTATCGCTGACCTCAATGCTCTCATCAACCTCTGTTATGGTCGCGGAAGTGAAATCGACATTCGCTGTTCCGAAGAAGGCTGTAGTCCCTATTTCGGTCTTGGTTCCGTCCAACTTGTAATTATAGTTTTGAATCGTGACCCTCGCTGTATTTATGCGGGTTGAAGCATCCGGCAGGCTTGCCGAGTATGTTACAGTCAAGGTACCTTCTGCTTCAAGCGTGTATGGGAATGTTACCCCGAAGTCCACTTTTGCTTCGATGCCCGAAACCACGTCTGCGATTGTGTTTATCGTTACCGGTATCGGAGCAGGGTTATACACCGTAATGGTTCCTGTAACAGCCCAGTCGCTGTCAGTGTAAGTCGCTTCAACAGTTATCTCGTAGTTAACATCGAAAGTTT
This sequence comes from Candidatus Brockarchaeota archaeon, assembly GCA_017601225.1. GTDB lineage: Archaea > Thermoproteota > EX4484-205 > EX4484-205 > JAAOZP01 > JAAOZP01. The sequence goes on from JAFNIX010000009.1 coordinate 27,762, forward strand.
CCCCGGTTTTAAGCTTCAAGTATGTTTGGTCACCCTTTTTGTCAATAGTCCAAATGTAGGTGCGAGTGAAAGAGGTCTCTGCAGTCTTCGTAACCTCAAGCGCGTAGCAGATAACCGTAACAGTGGCGGAATCAGATTGCCTAGTCTCCCTGATCGTCGCAGTGTTCACATTTTCTCCCTTGTCAGCACACGTGAAGGTCTTTTCGTAAGTTACAGAGCCGCTTTCACTGAAAGTCCATGAACCGCCATTAGTATCATCGACGTGAATCACATCATTAACCCGCGTGGGTTGAGACGGAAAGATCGTCGTTTCGCTTGGGCTGGGACCAAATGGTTCTCCTAAATGTCCGGAATGGTTGGTAATAGTGACTTCAGCCGTTACCTTATAGGTGCCGTCTGCATGTGGTTGTGGATAAGCCCCGCCGGTAATGGGTATATTTATTCTGTAACTGTAGCAATAAATTTCGCCAGGAGCCAACACGGGATGAGAGCTTACATCAACAGGTGCTTCTGTCAGGTAATCGTTAGGAGGCGCATATCCATTTTTCAAAACAACCTTTATTGCTAGGTTCTCTGTTTCCACAGCTCCGCCGTTAGTAACGCAGACTTGGCCTTCAACCCATGCTTCCTCGGTGCCGCTGTCCTTCGTCACCGTGATTGTGAACTGGGATGTTCCGGAGTCTCCTTCAAACAGGTGCCAAGTTTCAGGAGTAACAGACTTGTCTATTGTCCACCCATAAGTTATCTTCCAGTAGGCAGAAGCCGTAACAGTAGCCGAAAGAGTGGTTCCCGCCTGTCCCCCTGGTCCCCCTGACGTTTGCGTGAGTACCGATACTGCGAACACGTATGTAGCATTTATGACCAGTATTAGTAGAATTAGACCTAATAATATGAGTCCTAATTGTTTTCTCAATTTTGTTTCACCATGGGGAAAAGAGCTTTTACGCCTCTATATAAAGAGTTCCTTTTAAGCTTTAGTATGTTCATAGTTTTACAGACACAATTACGGTTTAATTTCGTTTAAAAGCCTTTAAAAAAGTTCATTTCAGTCCAATAAGCTTGAAAAAATTTTAATTATCATGTTTATCTCTAGAATAACGGCTTTTACTCGGGACAACGGGACTAGGTGGGGCTCCTCGTCGCGTGCTTGACCACCTAGTCAAGGATTATCGGGAGCCGGGTTGAAGCCCGCATCCTAGTTAGGCTGCTCGCCACCTTCCAAGCGTCTATGCTCCATTTCCGGTGACCAAGTGTTTCCGAGCCCTTATCCTTTATCGAGAGGCTTTTAACAAGCATCGGGGAGGAAGCTATGAGGGAAGAAACCAAGCCGCCTATGAGGCCTAGCGGAGAACGTGTTAACGCTGTTGCCAGAAGCCCTGTGAGCAAGCCTATTCCTATGATGGTTGCGGAGGCAGTTAGCATTGTTACCCTAGACCTTGTGCTCAACGGGTATTCGACGAAGAGAACCCTGCCGCCGGAAGCGTCCAGAAGAACTCTGAACGACCTGCCTTTGTAAACATACTCCATGAGCCAGAAAGGGTAGTGCACGAGCCCAAGGTAGTTGACTTCAACCTTCTCAAGACTCTTTGAGCCGCTGCAGCTTCTGCTGGCCTCAGCCATCGCCTGCCCCGATATGAACCGGTAGGCAGCGTTGTAGGCTTCCTCGTAGCTTACAGTAGGCATGTGGAACCTGCTTCTCTGGGCCTGACTCGGGTTGAAGAAGCTCCTGCCCCTGACGGAGAAAGATAGTTGTTTAGCATGATCGTCAAGCCAGGTGCCGGTGTACGCCGCAAGGATAGGCATGTTCCTGGTTTCAAGATATGTGGCCTGCTTGCCGCCGTATGAGCAGGAGGAGTATGCTTTGCAGCTGAAAACATGGTAGGGAATGTTGTAGAGCTCAGCCTTGCGAAGATTAGCCTCAGCGTTGAAATCACTCGGGACACCGTACCTTCTAGTTATGAACTGCAATGCTTTACGCCATGCTGAAGGGCTCTCGACGTAGGCTGGAAACATGTAGTATGTCCAAGCCTTCCCGGTTGAAACCTCGAAGGTGTGGCCGCAGTACGGGCAGACTATTATTGAGGCGGATTGCGGTGCGGTTATTGAAGCGTTGCAGTTTAAGCATGTGACTGTCTTCATGCTCATTTCCATCTCTCCTCCCTAACGTCGCTAACAGCCCTACTGGCCAAGAGGGCTCCGGCTCCTGAAACAAGTATGAATACCATTACCGGGAACCAGTTTTCTAAGGATGTTAAGAGGGTCAGTGCGAAGGCGCCCAGCACCACCGTCATCATGCTGCCTATCACGTAGAGCATTCTCTGGCCGAGGAAGACGGGCTCGGAAACCCTTAGGAATTGAAGGTTGTAGCCTGAGACGCTAGCCCTGTACATTCCACCCTTATACTTGTACACTAGTATCCACATTGGGGCCAAGAGTATCCAGAGCGAGTCAACCCTGGCCTGGCAGGAATAGTAGTAGAAGCCGTCTAAGCCGTTTGACGAACGTACGCTATCTCTTAACTCGTCTTCAACCATGTCCTTAAGCTCGTCCTCAGCCTCCTCCGGGAGAAGCTCAGCGTTTAAAACCTGCAGCCCAACCCTCTTCCAGTCTAGTGCAGCCAGTGGCTGAGGATCCTTAGCGGACTTCGCCTGGTCAACAAGCTCCTCCAAGCCGTATTCAGCAGCCTCCCTCCTAGCCTGGAACGCAAGCCTCATGGATGTGTTGAAAGACCCGTTTTTCGTCACAGTCCTCGTCACGTATGTTTCACCCGCCCTGGGCCCAGCGTACCGGCGGCCGGGACCAGCAGTAGGCGCGTAGGCCATGCTCCTTCTCTCAGTAACCCTTTTGAAGCCCGACCATTCGCCGACGGCTGAAACGTCTCCGACGAGAATCGGCACGTAGAAGCCCTGAACCTCTACCAGCTCAATGTCGCCGTAAACCCTGCTCATATCCGGGTCACTCCTCATCCTGCTCCAGAAAGCGTTAACCACCTCATCCTTGCTGCGAGTTGGGAGAACGAATATTTCAAGCCTCCCCGTGGAGAACCAGTTGACCGTGCCACAGTACTCGCACACGCAGGCTATTGTCTCAGGAGTGTAGTTTAAAGGCGCGGCGCAGTTAGAGCATTTAAAGACATTCTTAGACTCCTGCTGGGTCAATCCTTCTTCCTCGAAATAATTAACCAAGTGATAACCATTATTATTAGAGCTATGCTGAAGTTGAGCACAGGGTTTCCTGTGACGAGCGTAAGCATCAGCGATGCCCCCATGATTGAAAGCACCAATCCCCAGACCAAGTAGTACCTCCAGTCCCCAGCCATTTTTGAGAAAACAATAGTGTATAATCCCAAGAAGAGGAGTGGAATAGACACTAGAATCAGAGGCTCGACATAGCCCGTTGAAACCAAGATGCCGTCGACGCCTATTGAGATCAGTAGGACAGCCAGCGCGTATCCTCCGTAGCCCGTTCTCCTTCTGCTCATTTAGAGTCCTCTAGGAAAGCTTAGCGCCACAGTTAAGGCAGAACTTTGAACCCGCGGGAACAGTTGATCCGCACTTCGGACAGTTATCAGTCTGAGGCTGCAATGCTGCTCCGCAGTTCATGCAGAACTTAGCGTTAGCTGGGTTCTGAGAGCCGCATTTAGGACAGCCCACCGTGGCCTGCAGGGGTGTACCGCAGCTCATGCAGAACTTGGCTGCACTCGGATTCTGCGTCCCGCATTTTGGGCACGCTACTGTTCCAGCAGGGGGCGCAGTGGGCGGCTGTGCAGGTGGAGGAGGTGGTGCCTGTATGGCTGCGCCGCAGCTCGGGCAGAACTTGCTCGTCGAGGGAACCTGTGCTTTGCAGCTTGGGCATATTACTAGGGCTGCTCCGGCTGCAGCCTGCTGCATTAGCTGGGGCACCAATACTATTCCTGTTCCGGCTGCCGCTCCTGGCGACTTGCTCAGCGACTCGGCGACGCTCTTAGTCGTATCCATCGCCAGAACCTGTGAGGCTGCGCCGCCGGTCTGCTTTATCCAGAAAAGCCTGTCCCTGTACTCCGGCGTGGTGTCGACACCCTCAAACTTGAGGTCTATTATATCTACGCCCACGCGTTTAAACTCCTCGTCTACCGTTGCCTTAACCTTGAACGAGACCTCTTCAAGCTTTGTGAAGACGGTTACAAGATCGTATTTAGAAAGATTCGTTATAAGCCTCTCGTTCATGTATCCTCTGAGGAAGCTGTTGACTGCTTCCGTCGTGTATGCGCTCTGCCCTCCAACCACCTCCATTACGAAGGTCTTCGGGTCGCCGACTTTAAACCAGAAGGCGCCGTAGAATTTAAGGGGTGCGAGCTCAACCGTCTGCCCGCTGGCGCCGAACAATCCTTTAAACTGTTTCGTAGAAACGAATATGACTGTCGCCTTGAAGGGCGTGGTTTCGAAGCCAGCCACCCTTGTTAACACGCCTGTCAGCAACGGAAGGTTCATTGTGGTTAAAGTATGTCTACCAGGGCCGAAAACATCGTAAGCCTTGCCATCCCTGAAGAATATTGCAGCCTCATACTCGTGGACGATCAGCTGAGCACCCCAGGTTATCTCCTCCTTAGGATATCTCCAGACGATGTCCTCCGCGGAAGCACCTACCCACTCTATTATCTGAGGCATTTTCAAACACCCCTCTTAATAGAGATTATCTCCTCCTCTCTGGAGGCGAAGGCTGATTCAAGCTCCCTAGCCTTGGCTTCAAGCTGCTTCAAGAGACCCGGGAGAACATCAAGGCTTCCGGCGCCCGCAGCGTTGGCAGCCTCCTCAGCTATTCTGGAAACCTCTTCGCAAGCCCCTAGAAGCCTGTAGTCGTAGTCCATCAGCTTGTCAAGCTCGGCCTCGCGAACCTTAACAAGGTCGAAGAAGCCAGCGTAGCCGTAGTCGGCATGCTCAATCTTGTTTATAACCCTGTCTAGCACTGCAGAAACCCTGTTTATATTCTTAAACAATCCGACTGCATCCGAGTCAGCGGCCTCCCTTGAGACTGTTTTCAAACGGGACCTAGCTGCCTCAAGCTTTTTAACCATGAAATCCCTTAGAAGCTTGTCCGCCTCCCTCCTAACCTCCTTCTGCTTATACCCCCTGTAGCCGGGGATGTAGGAGGCAATCTTCTCAGCCAACCCTCTTTTCCCCTCATACTCCTTAATGAACTCACTCATGAATAAGCGTGATTCATAAGTAGCTTAAAAACATTATTACTTATAGAAGAATTTGACACTCCCACGGCGCGCGCTATATGGGCATTTGAAGAAGCATTCAGTTCTGTTTCCCTTATTTTCACATCCATGACATTGCTTTGAAGTGTTCCTCTCATTTACTTTGACTATCTTAGTCTCGAGCCACCTCGCTTTATTCGACGAGCTTGCTAAGCTTGCAGTATGGAAACTCGTTTGGTTCCTGTTGAATCGCGTGCTACAGAAGAATTTAAAACACGTTTTCTTACAGGGGGAGCGTGACGGATCTCCCTTCCTTAATAGACTTGTGTATCGCTAGGGCAACCTCTACAGCAGCCCTCGCATCCTCAGCTGAAACCAAAGGTTTCTCCTTTCCCTCCACGCAGTTTAAGAAATGAATAATCTCATCCCTGAGATACCCCTTAACCTTTCCATGAATAACCGGCTGGTAGCAGGAAAGGGTTTCAGGCCCCCTCTCACCCCAGAACAGGAAGCTGTCGCTAGGCTGGCTTATCCAGAGGCTTCCCCCGGTCCCCACGAGCTCAAGTTTAAAATCGAAGGACATTGAGGAGGGCAGAATCCAAATGTTCTCCAAAGCCCCAATGGTTCCTCCTTTAAACCTGAAGACAGACCAGACGGCGTCCTTAGCAAGGGGTTTGAGAACCCTACTCTCCGCCTCAGCGTAAACCCGGGTAATACTCCTACCAATTATCCATCTCATCACATCAATGTCATGCACGCCGAGGAAGAGGAGCGGCGAGGTTTCCTTAAGCCAATTCTTCAACCTCATTGGAGAAGTTATTGAGTTGTTTCTCCTAGCCCAGATTGAAACAGGTTCGCCAAGCAGCCCCTTATCCATATACTCCTTAGCCTTAGCATAATTATAGTCGAACCTCACTATGTGGCCCACGAGGAAAGTTATCCCTGCTTTTCTAACAGCGTTCACAATAGCGTCAGCATCCCTTAGAGTTGTGGCAATAGGCTTCTCTAGGAGCACTGCTTTCCCAGCCTTAGCCGCCGCTATCGTTGGCTCACGGTGAAGATGATCCGGGACAGCGATGCTTACAGCATCGATATCCGGCCTCGCTAAAAGATCATTATAGTCAGTATACCATTTATCCGCCCCGAACTCCCTCGCAGCCACCCTAGCATTTTTCTCAACAACATCCGCGGTCGCAACGAGCTTTACTCCAGGCAGCTCAGAGTATACGCGGGCATGATATTGCCCCATAAAGCCGCAGCCTATTACCCCTACCCTAATCAGACCCATGGGTCCTCACCTTAAAGCATCCTCACTGTTTCTAAAGGCTTTACTTTCATAACCTCGGGGTTTAAAAGGCTTGGAGGAGCCTCACCGCGGAGAACACTAAGAATGTTTTCAGCAGCTTTCTCGGCAAGCCTCCTTCTGGCTTCGAAAGTTGCGCTCGCCATGTGCGGTGTGAGAACAACGTTATCCATGCTTATCAACGGATTATCAGGATCAATAGGCTCCTTCTCGAAAACGTCGAGCGCCGCCCCAGCGATCCACCCTTTTTTTAAAGCCTTCACCAGAGCCTTCTCGTCAACCACAGCTCCCCGTGAGATGTTGACTAGGTACGAGGAGGGTTTCATGCTTCTAAGCTCCCTCTCGCCAATCATCCCAACGGTCTCAGGGGTTAAAGCCGTGGAGAGAACGATGAAGTCAGACTCCCTTAGAAGCTCGTTAAGAGGCCTGTAGGATATGCCTAGCTCAGCCTCAACATTCGGCTTCCTAGTCCTGCTAAAGTATATGACCCTCATGTTCAGACCCTTGGCCCTGCTGGCCACAGCCTTTCCAATGGCTCCGAGCCCGACTATGCCGAGTGTCTTACCGCTTATTTCAGGGCCTAGCATGAACATTGGGGACCAAGCTATCTTCCAGGAGCCTCTTCTGAGAAACCTGTCCGCCTCGACAACCCTCCTGGCGACTGAGAATAGAAGGGCCAGAGCAAACTCTGCGACAGCATCTGTTAAGACGCTGGGCACATTAGTAACGTAGACTCCTCGTGCAGTAGCCTCCTTCAAATCTATGTGGTCGTAGCCGGCGCTCATCGTGCTTACAACCCTGAGCCTCCCAGCCTTCTCAAAAACCTCCCTGTCTATCGTGTCGCTGAGAAGTATGAGTGCAGCATCCTTGTCCTCGAGACTCTTAACCAGAATATTCTTAGGCGGCGGATAGTCGGAGTCGTAAAGCTCAACGTCGCAGCATTCCCTGAGAAGCATTATTGCAGAATCCTGTATTCTTCTCGAAACATAGATCCTGGGCCTAACCATGCTTACAGGATTACTCGCAAGGTTTTATAAGTATTCTAGACTTGGATTCTCAAACGAGGCTTTGAAAAACCTGTTTCCTAAGAAGGCTTTAAAACCATTATGCTAGGGCTAGCGTCACCGTGTCTAATGATCCTCTCATGCTCAATGCTCAACCCTATTTTTGAAGAGATTTCTCCCACGTAACCCGGCTTGATAGTTATAAGCACGATCCGCCCATCATCGCTTAAAACTTTTCTCATCTCAGGCAGGCATATGCTGTAGAAGGCGCGAGGGTTGACCCTGGCTATGGGCTTAGTACCGTATGGAGGATCCGTAACTATCCTGTCCACCTTAAACGTTAATTCTTTTGAAAGCCTCTTGCAGTCAACCCTCTTGAATATTATTCTTTCTGAGGCACCCATGGCTTCAGCGTTCAGGGCAGCACCCTCCAAAAAGTATTCTGAAACATCAAACCCGTATATCGTAACGTTGCTGGTTGAGAGGGCGGCCTCGATGGGTATGATCCCTCCCCCGCACATTGGGTCGAGAAGAGTCATCCCAGGCTTGAGGCCAGCAATCCTAACCATTCCGTACGCAACCGAGGGCCTGAGGGCAGCCGGGTGGGTGAAGACAATGTACCTGCCGGAGGCATACTCGCTTCTGAAAAATCCTACAAAGCAGGAGTCTCCCACAATATCCAGGAAAACATTAGCCTGAAAATTCTCCAAATCCACTTTTAAACCATACTTGTCCACCAGTGCCTGGCCAGCCTTCCTTTGAACATCCATGCTTGTAAACTCATGCTTGCCACTCCTCCTGCAGGACACCCTAAACGAGGAGGCTTCGCGAAACCCATTGGGAAACTCCATCCTTATGATTCCACTATAGATGTCCTCTAAGCCTCTTAGGCTAGTGTCAACCTTGAAGGCCCCAATGTACTCTAGGAACCAGTCTACGCTTCTAAGCGATAATAATCTTGAGGATTCGGATTCAGGAATATCTATGATGATCCTTCCTGGGACACCCTGAGGGTTCTCCTCGACAACGCCTTTAAAATGCATCTTCTCCTCAAGTTCACACTTAACAATGTCCTCTAGGCCGTATGGAAAGACTAGGAGAAACTTAGTCAAGAGATACTTGTCTCCCATTTACCTACTGGAACGGCTGGAAAGATCACTTCACCCATAGGGATAGACACGGGTGAAATCCAAACTTGTCGAATCCCACCATAAGAGAGTAGGAGGCTTACCATAAGACACGCGCCTTGCTAAGAGGAGGCTAAAAGGCTTATTTTCTTCAGAAGCTCGATTGAAACCTCTCGGGATGGGCTTTCCGGCCTAGAAAGGCTTCTGAAGGCCTGTGAAACATATAGCAGTGTTGAAACCTCTTCATCGCTTAAAACGCGTATCTTAACGTTCCCAAGAGCCTCTAATGCTTTCTGAAGCTCTGGGCTGACTGGGCTCGTGGTTAGCATCACAATCCTGTCGAGCTTCCGGCTCCTCGCGAAGTCTATAAGTGGCTCAATACTGCTTCTTTTAAGCCCTTCAGAAGGCTTTGGAGCCTTAATCATCACCCCGACCTGGGCGCCTCCGCTCGTGTTGTCCGTGAAGAGCAAGTCTATCTCTCTCTTTCTGGTCAGGGAGACACTTATTCTCTTCCTGCCTACGAGGCTTTGCTTACCGAGAGCTGTTTCAATAAGGCTTGCAACAGCTTTTTCAAGGACAATCGCCCTCTCGGAGGATTTCTCAATGTTGTAGAACCTTGTGATTATCTGGCTTTTAACATCACTGTCGGGCGTAACTGGGGTTGCAGGCCTAGCGGTTGGCAGACCCATTTTCATAACGGCCTCCATCGCTATCACTGTGTCCACGTAGTCTGGTTGAGTAATGCCTCTCTCAAGTCTTTCAGCAAGTATCTCGATGCATGCGAAACACTCTGACAGCAGCCTCCTGATTTCCCCACCGGAGTTCGCCCAGAGGAGTTTAACACTGCTCATGGGGAACATGTTTGAATATGCTCCTTCACTCTTTCCTAGGTAGAGAGCCTTAACATACCTGTCGATTATGTCCTTAGCCTCCTCCACGCTTATCTTTTCGAGGCTTATCGGGGTTGAGGAAACTCTGCTTACTATCGCGGGTGCCACCCTGAACCTCTGTCCTTTTAACTCTTCGAACATAACTGGTGTTAAAAGCAGAAGTATGAACAGCCCGCCTGGACCATTGTCCACAATCCTCTTCAAGGTATGGAAGAAAACGTCAACATTATCCTGAACCAACGTTTCAACCTCGTCCACAACGATTACGAAAGGCGAGTTGCTAACTAGCTTCGACAGATTCACCAGAGTCGTCAAGAACTTTAAAGCGTTCTCATCGGACTCCCTCAAGTAATCGTTGGAATGCTTAACACCCCAGCTTCCGTAGTATGGGCTTGGAAGCCACAGGATCCATTTCGCAAGGTTTAGATCGACGAATCTCCTTGTTTTCGATGGTTCAAACCTTGTTTCAAACATTTTTCCAAGCTCTTCAAGCTCAAGCCTTACGAGCCCAGTTATTTCCAGAGTTCCCTCTTCAACAAGTTTCCTTACAACCCTGAAATCGTTTGAAACCATGTTGAAAGCCTCTCGAGCCTTCTCAGCCTTTTTACCAAGTACCGTAGGAATCAGCCCGACGCTAACGGTTTTCTGAAACAATTCATAGCCCATCTTGGAGATCAGCATCTGGTGGAGCCTTAGGGAAAGCTCCATTAGAAACTCTTCACCGCCCAGTGTCTCCACAACCTTAGAGGTGAAGAATATTAGAGAGGGCTTGTAAACAGAGTCTTGAATAGTCGGCATATATGAGAAAGGCTGGCCCGGCTTCTCCTGGCTTAGAAGGTATTGCAGGTGCAAGGCGAGATGTGTCTTCCCGCTTCCAGCATCCCCTATAAGAATGTCAATCTTAGGCTCTTCGAGCTTGAAAGAGTAGTCTATCTCCTCCCTAATCCTTTTCAACGCATTTATTCTGGATTCCCCGCCAAGTATCCATATTCTGCTTGGGACAGGGGTTAGTGGAAAAGGATTGGCTTCAAGCATTAGGCGAGAATACTTATTTGACGATTGCATAGTGGTAAACACCTCTCGCCGTCTTCAACCCATTACCCGATTCCCCGCTGCCCGCGTGAAGTTGAACAGCGTATGGATCACTACTGTTCAACTCTATTATCCTCCTGTCGAATTCATCGTCACTTATATTTAATTCCTCAGATACTTTAAGCCGGAGGTCAGCTATTTTCACATAGGGAGCTATTGGACTAGCCCTTACCAAGTCATTGTACTTCAACCTTAAGGCTTCGAGAAACCTCTCAGGCGATAGCGGTTCAGCCTCCTTAGGCCTAGTGTATTTTAAAACGGGGAGGTTCCAAACGTTTTCCATGCAATAGGCCCTGCCGGACTCAGAAGTCCTATACTTTTTAATGGCCTTAGTCCTCCCCTCAACGGGTTCAAGATAGCCTTTTTTAACTAGCTCTTTAAACTCTTTTTCAGTAAGCCTGCCGGCCTTCTTAACCATTTTTTCCGAAACCCCCTTAGGAGTGTCGGCGAAGACAAGCGCGAGCAGTTGAAACGCGTTCAGCCGGTATCACCTATTTAAAAAAGGGCTAAGGTGGTTTTTAAAGCTTGCCTGAAGGCTTGTAAAGACAGGCCTATTACCCTTACGCAGCAGGTTTAGATAAAGTTAAATCATATAAGGCAAGATGTTTTTCTGCATGGGAAGGAAAACGATAGGAGATGAAGCTAAAAAGAAGCATAGTATGCTTTTCCCCAGAACCATGTTTAAATGCATACTGTGTGGAAGATGCTGCGAAGACACTGAGCGTGGGAGAAGGATCGTTCTAACAGTTAGTGACGCGTTGGAAATCCTAGATGCTACCGGAATCAGTTTAAGCGAGTTCGCGGAGGAGAACAATAGTGAAGCCTATCCATATGTTATTAGGCTTGTCAACGGAAGATGCTTCTTCCTCCAGCCAGACAGAAAATGCAGGATCTACCCAGTCAGGCCCCTAGTCTGCAGGTTCTACCCTTTCATGGTGCAAAGGATTGGGAAAACATACGTGTTTCAAGCCGATCCATCCTGCCACGGGCTTGGAAAAGGCACCTACCTTAACGAGGAATATTTCGAGAAGCTTGTCGAGCAGGCTGAGGAGCGTTTAAACAGGTTTACTGGGCGGTTTGAGGCGCACCGCAGTTAGGACATCTAGTCTCACTCCGGGGGAAAACTGTTCCGCAATACTTGCATGAAACGGTTGATGGTGCTTGCTGAACCTGAGATGGTGGGGAGACCTGTATTTCTATGGTTTTACTAGTCGCGTCGGGGCGGCCCTCTACGGCGACAACCCCCTTCAGATTCCAGACTACAATCCTATCTATGCTCTTTAAAGAAGGCTGTGCTCCAGGAGGAATCAGTATTTTAAACTGGAAGCTTTGAATAAATCCCTCCGGAATATGTAGAGCTCCCGCTAACTGGGGCTTAGTTGAAAATATCACTGCAGAGTCCCAGACCTGTTGCTCAACCTCTCTTTTAAGAGCTGCATCATAGACCCTCCTGGTTTTACGTACCCGTTCTACGCACTCGAGCTCGCATCTGACCTCAGTGCAATCAAACTCTTCCCATGACTCAACCTGTACCGTACCCTCCACGTTGCCGCCAAGGTAAAAGAGTGGTTCCTTCAGGAACAGGGAGATGTTTACCTGGGGCGGGGTAACCTTATCCCGCAGTTTCTTAAACAGGCTCATGGATGAGGATTTAAGTTTGAGGAGGATTTAAGTTTTCAAGGCGTGTGGAAATTTTTTAAATGGGAGGCTCATAAAGGTATTAGTAGGAGGTTTGAAAGAATTATCACAAGCCCTCCGATGAAAAAAGGCATGTTTATATCTATAGAACCGAAGTATCCCGCTAAGAAGGGGCCCATAATGTTCCCCAGGGAGCTTACAAAGTTAACCACATTAAAGTCCCTCCCCCGAGTTTCATCGTTACAATGTTTTTGAACAAGGTAGCTTCTAAGAGGGAGCCATACTGAAGCACCTGCAGGATCATGTAGAAGCCAAAGGGCTGCAGAAGTGGTGAAATCACTTGGCACAGTGGCGAGGGATGTGAAAACCCCCTGTATACATGTGAAAAGGATTAGGGAGGACTTGTATGAAAACTTTTTCAAGCCTGTTATAATCCTGCTGCTGAACAACATGGGTATTCCCAGGCTTAGCCTGTGAACAGTCATCAGGATTGAAAGCGTTTCCGGGGATAACGAGAATTTCTTTGAAAAGAACATGGGTGTGATGAAGCAGTGGGTAGCAGAACCTCCGATCGTCACCACTAGACCGGAGACGGCCATTATCATAAGCCCCCTGTTTAAACCCTTGTCCAAATGCTTTCCCCCGAGGGTTTTCGCGACACGTTTTGCCGGCGAAACCTTCTCTTCAGGGAAGAAGAACACTATTGCTGAGAAACCTATTAATTGAAGAAGCCCTGAAAAAACAAGGGGGAGCCAATAACCATAGGTGCTGATGAATAGCCCGGCAGACGCAAGGCCTAACGCCTGTGAAGTGAACTCGAGCCCTGAAACTTTTGAGTAGGAGGCGATAAAGGCCTTATGGTCCTGTTCATAGACCATGGTTGCGAAAACAGCATTCCGGATTGTGACCGCCGAGTCGAAAAGAATCTTGACGAGAACCATTATACCTATCGATTTGAATTGGGGTGTTAAGAAGTAAGAGAGTCCAGCAAGCAGCGAAGCCAGCGCCACGAAGATTTTTCTACCATACTTGTCTGATTTAGCCCCGAGAAAGATGCTTAGGAAAGCGATGAATATTGCTGAGGCTGTGAACACATATCCAATCTCCATAAGCGAGATAGAAACATGATCCATGTAAAGGGGAAACATGATCTCGTAAAGCCCGAAGGAGAAGCCGAAGAGCCATGTGGATACGACGAGCGCAGAGAACCCTTTTCCGTTCAGCATGTGTCACGGGCCGTAAGAAGGGAGGCTTATAAGCATTAACATCATTAAAGTTTTTAAGCAGCCTTTAAAATAAAAAAACATGGTTAAACGCAGCACGGGTGTGAAATATTTTGCTGAGCCCGGTCCAGAGAATACTGGCAAAGTGATAAAGGCAGTTGCCGAGAGAATTGGAAAAGGAGACTTGACGAAGGTTGTTGTTGCAAGCACCTCGGGTAGGACAGGAGTCAGATTTGCAAAGTCGTTAAGAGGTAGGGCACAGGTTGTCGCTGTGTCTCATGAGAAGATGGATCTGAAGCTTAAGGGAAAGATAATCAGTCTAGGGGGAATCGCTGAAGACGGTACACACCTGCCGCTTCATGGAAGGGGGATGGATAAGGTTAGGGACGCGTTCTATACTCTTGGACAAGGATTCAAAGTGGCTTTAGAGGTTATTCTAATAGCTGCTGACAAGGGGCTTGTTAAACCGTATGAGGACGTTATAGGCGTCGGCGGAAGCGGTGAAGGCGCTGACACAGCAGTGGTGGCGAGGGCAACACCAACCAGGGAGATTTTCAGCAGCGACAAGTCTAAGAGGCTTGAAGTAAGGGAGATAATTTGCATGCCTCTGAAAAAGAAGTGGTGGGACTAATCGCAGGATAGGAATTCTTTTTCTTAACCTGAAATAATTTAATCGGAGTTGGTGAATATTTAAAGAACAATCTTAGCTTCAGAGTTAACCTTCCTCCAATAGAGTTCGTATAATAAGCCTGAAGACTTAAGCTTTACCTCCTTTACGAAGCTGTCTTCAAGCCTTAATGATTCTGCGAAGGCATTGTTTGTAAGATTCTTCAATTCTTCCAGAGATGCTTTCCCATTAAGAAATTCCAACCTCAGCTCCTCAGCCTTATGGTGGAGACGAGCCTCTAAAGATTCTATCTGTTTACGTATCTTTGGAAAGTATTCTTTAAAGGAGCCAAGCATTCTCCGGCTTAACTTCTCATGGAGCCACCAGATCGAATCAGAGTCATAAAACCTATCCGGCGTCAGTTTCAAATCAGGCAGACCGGCCTCCATGAAGACCGGTTTGTAAACACTTATGCAGGGAGTGGATGTTGCAGTAAACCAGTGGATCGGTACTTTCTCAAAAAGCTGGCTAATGTAGGAGGCCGCGGTCTGAGATGGCCTTGTAAGGATCCCCGCGTGCATACAGATATCCCTCATTGATCCTTTTGCCGGAGTAAATCCTTCACCCAGCATGTGGCTTCTCATAATGTTCTTAACGAGATAAACGTCTATCTCACCCATATTTCGTTCCAAGCAGCCTTGAGTATATGCATGCCTCTCCCTGCCGCGGGCGAAATGAGAGTAAAACCAGTCGGAATAGCATTTTGAGAAATCAAAATCCTTATCGTCCTTACACCAACCTTTCTCAACAGCATGCTCAATAATGTTTTTAGAAGCCAGGTCCCACTTGTTTTTAATGGTTAAAGCGTTGGAAATGCTCCTTACGTTCTTTACTTTCTCAGCAACCCAGTATTTCCCAGCGGTCTCCAAGACCCATGCTTCCTGAGGATCCGCTATTATGAAAGAGTTGTGATAATAAGTTTTGCTTTTAAACCCGCAGTTTCCGCCTTGGCCGAATTCCTCTAAGTATTTAACTATGAGCATGAGGGCTTCGTATGAGTTCCTGCATCTTTCTAAGGCTAGCCTTAGCAAATCCATCCCGGTTAGGCCCTTCTCAAGCTTATCCTCTCTGGTGAACACAGCCTCGTTTCCTATTGCCAACCCGAACTCGTTAACACCCATTTCAGCCCCCCACATCCAGACCGGTCTTGAAATCATCACAGCATATGTTTGCTTTACCTGCGGAACCCTGATGTAAGTACAGTCCAAAAACTCCTCATCATGCTCCATTCGAGGATAGAACTCTAACGCTTGAGGCTCATTCGGCTCCCTGTCACTGTTCTTAGCGAAAATCGTAACCCCATCCTTAGTCGAGTTCTTAAGCACCACTAAAGTATCGCACATGCTTTAGTTTAACTCATCAAGAGAAAATAAACTTTTTTTACATAAAAAGCGCGTGCGTAAAATTTCAAACGAGAAGCCTTCCTGTAAACATTCAGCGAGCTATTGAAGCCTCTAGGATTTTTGGGCATAACGGGTCCGGATTGTTGAATACCCCGTAACGCTTGTATGATCTGGCGTAGCATCCTCCTCTACAAGTCTCACTCAAAGAGCAGTCTGGA
The DNA here is from genome assembly GCA_017601225.1 of Candidatus Brockarchaeota archaeon. Classification (GTDB taxonomy): domain Archaea; phylum Thermoproteota; class EX4484-205; order EX4484-205; family JAAOZP01; genus JAAOZP01. Next base: position 43,449 of record JAFNIX010000009.1, read on the forward strand.
CACGGGTTACTCTCCAAGATTTCCCTGAGAACCCAGCTTGAACGCAGCTCCCGCCATGCTTCTGAAAGACTCTTGCTCCTAACATCCGAGACAACGATGTCAAGAGTGTCGCAGAGAAGAACCTCACCTCCAGGACCGATATCCATGTTTCTCTCAATTCTGCAGGAATCCCATGAAACATAGGGTGAACTTACTATAAGGCTGGCGAACGGCATACACCATAGAGTAATACGGAAGCCCAGCTCATCTGCCGCCTCACCAGCTAAGTGTAAAGCCTTGACACAGGAGTAAGCATCGGCATTCCAATCCTTGTCCGCTGCCCTTCCGAAAGGCATTACAGGGAGCAGTACTGCAGAGGAAGCTCCAAGCTTCTCTGCCAGCCGCACAAATTCTCCGGCTTCACCAGCATTCAAGCGAGAAATGGAGAATATGGGTGTGAAACCAACCTCCTCCTCCCTCAGAACACTTATGCTACGCATTAACATGTCCCATGCTCCTGGACCGCGCACAGCCTCATGCGTATTCTTAACGGCACCTTCCACGCTCGTGAAAACATGGATCCCTAGCGAGCTTAGCCTCCTAGCCTTATCTCGGGTTATTCCAGACAGGTTTGTGAAGAGCGAAACGCTTATCCCATTTTCTGCAGCATCGAGTATCTCGAAAACATCTTTCCTGAGAAGCGGTTCCCCACCTGTTAAATGAAGGTTTCTAACACCCATTTCACAAGCTTCTTCAACCAGTTTTAAAACCCGTTCTTTGTCGAGTTCACTGCCCCAAGAGCGTGAGGAAACATAGCAATGCTCGCATCTAAGGTTGCACCTAGTTGTAAGCAGCCATGTTACGTACTCCGGGGGGCTTAGAGTTGGATTCATAGTCTCACCCGAGAATTTTGAAAGATTATGGCAGAGGTGAAGGTGAAAACGGGTTATTAATGCATTGCCGTGAAAAGAATCCCACGTCAACCTCAGGGGAAGACTGTGGGAATTATCTTATAAAAACATTCATCAATCGCCAAAGCTATCTAAGCCTAACGTCGAAGCATGCGCCAGCTTGCAAGCCTGAATTAGCGTGAGTCGAAAGCTCATTTAAAAGCTCGTGAAGGCTAAAAGGTAAACCCGTGCCACTAAGTTATATGAGTCCTTCCGAGTTCCTTGAGCACGACCCGTTCTAAAAACGGAATATGGAATAATGCAAGGTTGCTTAATATAGCGGGAACTGCAAAGAACATGAAATCAGAATTTTTAGAGGAAGCATTTTTAATCCTGCTTCCCATTAACGTGGTTAAAGCATGTACTGTTAAAAGAAGAACTAGATATTGAACTTAGTTTGGGTTCAGAGGAAGGAATAAGGTTTCCATTCGAACGCTGATAGGGTAGACCGAGGTATGAGGCGTGAACACTCACAGGACTAATGGGTTGATTTTAATCGCTATGAAAAACTTAAATTGCTACCTGATGGTTGCCCCCTTGTGAACGTGGTTGAAGCCATAAGCCTCATCCTTATCGCATTCGCTTCTACAACACTGCTTTCAGCCGTTGGGTTGGCGGGCGGCGTGCTAATAGTCCCGGCCTTAATCCTGATTTTCAGGCTAGAATCAAGGTATGCTTCAGGCACAAGTATTTTCGCAATAATATTCGGAATCTTCTCCGCAGCATTCACGTATTTCAGACAGAGGAGGGTCGATGTGAAGCTCGCCCTGCTATTTGACACACTCGATATACTGGGTGTGGTAGCAGGAGCGTACTTAGCTGTTATCCTACCATCCTTGGTTACAGCCCTCCTCATGGGAGTTTTTCTAATATTTTCAGCATGGAGGCTCTGGGCGGGCGGCGTTAAGCATCCTAAAAACTTTGAGAGGAGGAGACGGAGAATAGCTATTAAGCGACGTCTGACAGATAGGGAGGGAAATATCTACGAGTATGAGCTCGGTGTTCCTGAGCTAGCCTTATCCCAGCTTGCAAGCATCTTGAGCGGTGTTGCCACTGGCCTATTCGGAATAGGAGGGGGAGCGGTGGATACGACTGTGATGATGCTGATCGGAGTCCCGCCTCACGTAGCTGTAGCCACATCAGTTTTCGGAATGACTATAACGAAGATCGCCGGTCTTTTCTCACATCTTGCTTTAGGAAACGTTTTGCCGGAATACGGCGTGCCCCTTGCAGTCGGAGCCACACTGGGAGGGCAGCTTGGCCCAAGGATTTCTAAGAGACTCAGGCCTCTGATGCTTAGAAAGGCTTTAAGCATAGTTGTTCTCATCGTAGGTCTCAGAATGATCACACTATGGTTTGGATGAGACGAGGCGCGTTAGTCATTGTTTTCACATATCGGTTCAACCATAATAATTCATGAAGTCTTCGAAAGCTGTGCAAACAGCGTCTATGTTTTCAAGCGGTACATCCTCATGTATCTCGGAATACATCATTAAGCCACCTTTCTCAGAGCCCAGTTTGACAACAGCCTCTCCTATGTGGCTCCTGATTGCTTCAGGACTGCCGAAGGGAACTATGTGTTGACGGTCTATGTCCAGGTCGATGCAAACCCTCCCCTTAATCCTCTCTCTAATATTGTCTATCCCGTTAACCCTATCCTGAATGTTTAAGACTGAAACACCCGCCTCTATCAGAGCATCAGCCACCTCCATTATGTGGCCGTCAGTATGAAGGTAAACCCTTATCCCTGAACCCCTGACCCTCTGAAATATTTTCCTGTAAGAAGGATATATGAACCTTCTGAAGGTTTTGACGCTTATAGGCATTCGGTCTTGAAGACCAAGGTCGTCCCCGAAAGAAACCATGTCCACCTTGAGCCGGATTAATCTTTCAACCAGGGCGAGATTGTATTCGGTCAACATCTCTATTAGTTTTTCAAGCTGACCGATGTTTCTAACGAAGTCTACCATCAGGTTTTCAAAGCCCCTTAGATAATAGAGTCTTTGAAAGAAGAAGCCGTGAGGCATGCTTCCGACAACAATATCATCAGTGCTTCTCGCCCTATCTATTCTCTCCTCAATCGCATCCCACGGGTCCACTCCACCACCCTCCTGAACAATCCCCCTCTCCGGGTCTGGCAGACTGTATTGCGCTAAGTCAGCCCAATCCTTCAAAGGATGCTTCACAACCTGCCCCTGGAGTCCGCTTATGTTGAACCTCCATAAGCATCCGAAAGCGTCTAGAACTTCTCTTCCTCTGACCCTGGATCCGAAATCGTTGAAGTTAACACTCCCTCTTTTGAATGCTGGGAAAAGCCTAGTATGCCTAGCAAGCAGGTCCTCAAGCTTCTCTCTATACTTGTTCCAAGTTGTTGGAAAGATTCCAACTCTACACGGAATCCATCCGCAACCATTCATGTCTATGACTCTAAGCTTCTTCTCCCTGATGCTCAAAACCGAAGAACGACGGTTTTCAATCAAGCTTTAAACCTTACTTGTTTTTAATTCCTGTTTTCCGCCTAGGGCTTAAAACTTAAGTATCAGCATGCGCTCGTTGAAGGAAACGTGTCGAGAAACCCAGATATAAGCAGGCTGCTTAAAGTCCTTCTGAGAGAGGGAGAACCCGACAGAGTACCTTTCTACGAGCATTTCGTGGACAACGAGGTTATTGAGGCTTTAACCGGTAAGCCGGTGTCGAAGGCTTTAGCCGAGGGAGGTTTAGGCTCAGAAAGATACCTAGAGATCCTGGTTGACTTTTATGCTAGGCTTGGATACGACTATGTTCCAATGGAGGTACCCCCTAATCTTCCCAGGACGAATAAACTGCAGACTAATGATGTTGCTTATCTTTCTCGCGGGAAAAGGGTTTGGGAGGATGAGAATAAAGGGGTGATTGAAACAATTGAGGATTTTGAAAAATACCCTTGGCCCAAACCTGAGGAGGCACTGGATTTTTCAGTGTTTGAAAAGCTTAGGAGGAAACTGCCGGAAGGCATGGGGGTTGTGGGCGGGGTTGCCGGAGGGTTCTTCGAGCATGTGAGCTGGCTGATGGGGCTTGGAAAACTCTGCAGGGCCGTGCACCTAGATAGGAAGCTTGTTGAAAAAATGTTCAGCAAGACCGCCTCGCTCATACTTGCCTTAGACGAGACAATAGTTAGGGAGGGGTATATTGATGCCCTGAGAATGGGTGACGACCTAGGCTATAAGACCGGCACGTTCCTGCCACCTAGGATTCTAAGGGAATACGTTTTCCCGAACTACAAGAGGTTGGCAGACCTGGCTCATGGAAGAGGACTTCCCTTCATAATACATTCCTGTGGAAACCTGTATACTCCTGACGGAACTGGGAGAACAGTGATGGATGATCTTGTAGAGAACGTGGGGATAGATGCTAAACATTCTTTCGAGGACAACATAATGCCGGTATACGAGGTTAAGGAAAAGTACAGGGGGAAGATAGCGGTTTTGGGCGGTGTAGACATGAACAAGCTTGTTCAACTGTCGGAGAAAAACCTAAGGGAGCACGTTAGGCTAATTATTAAGAAGTGTGCACCGGGAGGCGCCTATGCTCTAGGCTCTGGAAACACGATAGCCAACTATGTGCCTTTAGAAAACTACCTAGCTATGCTTGACGAAGGCTTTAGAATCGGAACATATCCGGTAAGGGTTAGTTGATAAGCTTTTTCAGCATGCGCTGGACTTGATCTTGTCCAAGTGTTTGAAGTTCTCTCTCCTTACCGGATATCTTCCAACCTTTTTAGCGTATTCAACCTCATACCTTAAGCGTTCAGGAGGCACGTTGGCATATGTCTCACCACCGTTGTCGAAAACATAGCCGCCACCGGGTGCGGCGTGAAAAATGCATTTCTCAACCTCAAGCTCAATTTTTTCAAACGAGCCGGCGACTAGAGTCCTCCAGTCAGCGTTTCCATTAAAGAACACTTTTCCCTTAAATGCTTCAGCAACCGTTTTAATATTGTTCTCAACACCGACATCAGCCTCGTTTATCCTGTAAACTTTGACAAGTATATCCGTTATGTGGTCCATGTGAGAATCCATATGCAGATACCGGTGGTTAGTGCCGTGCCGCTCGTAAAGCCGAAGGTTGTAAGGCAGAGTAAACTCCTCGTACATCCTCCTATTCAAGTAGCCTGAATGGTCATCAGCCAAGCCGAGGCTTCCCGGCCCTGATCCTGAAAGCTCATAATAGTATTCCTGAAGAACGTTGAAAGCCTCCTCCAGTTTTCTGAAAAGCCTATGCATCTCACCAGGGTTCTCGTAGAGCCACCGGTACAGTTTTTCAGGCCCGGTTAAAGAGCCAGCCGCTGAAACCGGTGGATGTATCTGAAGCCAGCCGCCGACTGGAAGACCATCATAGTTTCTCCGGACGAGCTGCCTAAACTTTTCAAGCTTCTCATAGTAGTCTTGAATCCCCTTGTGGCGACGTGGATCCGGAACCTCCAGCCTGTCAATATCCTCAAGAGTCTTAATACGGGGGACTATCCAGGGGCTGAGCCAAGGGTTTCCTTCATCAGGTATTTCAATCCTGCAGTCGAAAACAATGCCTTCAGATACGGCTCCCAGGTCGAGATGCACCCCTATCTCCGTTAAATCGTCTTTAAGCCATTTCAACCTCCATTTCAACCCTTTCACCTGAGCATCCAGCATTATGTTCATGTTATTATAATATTCGGCAAACGTATAGCCGAAGATCTTAGCATAATAGGGACCGCCCAGCCCTATTATCACTGGAACCCTGTCAGGCTCCGTAAACTGAGCTGCTTTCTCAACACGTCTCCTATTCTCCTCAAGAATGCTTGAATACTTGTCTTGGCTGAAAGGCTCCATCAGTAATGCTCAATAAAGCATCCTATTAAATTTAAGCTGCCGGAAGAATACGACCCGGGAATCGCCTATGTGCTTAATTCTAGGGCGGGCGGTTGCGATGCTCTTAAATATGTCTGCAGCTAGGCGGGAATGGTGAAAGCCTGATGAAGAATAGAATCTTCCCGCCTTTCAATAAGCCTGGGAAGCTTAAGGTACTTGACGTCCGCCCTTATTCCTGGCATGAACAGATGACGATAACTTGCGCACAGGGCTTGATCAACCGTGTTAGGCCAAGAGTCTATCTGGTGTTCGACGATTACGTTGACAGACTGTGGCTGTCAATCTACATGAAAAGATACGGTGTGAAGCACGGGGAAGTTAACAGCCTCTACGAGCTACTATCATCCTTTAAAAAGGAAATATCAGGGTTCGTGGTTTACGACGATAACATGCTGCACTCTGCAAACGTTGCCATGACTTACGGGAGTATTCACAACGCGGTTCCAGCTTCCCCCGAGGTTGCGGAAAGGCTTTCTGAAGCAGGCTTCAGGAGAGTAGCCGACTTCAGGGGGAGATGGAGAGACAGGCTTGAAGCCTACGAATGGGCTTTTAAAAACCTGATGCAGCAGTGTAACAGGAGGATTGTTGGAAGCATGTGTGTAGACCCTCCTTTAACATCCTTCACGAATAAGCATCATGTTAGAGATTATCTTGTCGCTGTGAAAGCATTCTCGTTCGATCTCTCCACCAAGATTAGGGACCGCCGCGAAGTAGAATTGTTCGACAGAATACTTAGCTCTTTCGACTCCCTAGGGGTGGTTTTAGGGTGGCACTGCATCAGGGACCTGGAGTCAGAGGCTGTTGCAAGAGCCTCGAGAAACGGTTTCTTCGTGCTTTGCAACCTACATTCTCCAAACTTGAGTGTCCACTCGGGTATAAAGACCGATTTCAAGTTTAAGCAGAATCATGCCAGCAAAGTAAAATTGGAGGAGAAGGTTTACGTGGTTTTCGTACAGTCCGACGGAGACGCTATTTGGGCGATGAACAATTTTCAAAACCTTAACTGGCTTGACAGCCAGAGGGGAAGGTTTCCGTACACGTGGGAGGTCCAACCTCTGCTGCTTGATCTGGCACCCGGGATTCTGGAACACTACTATAGGACTGCGACCACTAATGATTATTTCATAGCTGGGCCCTCTGGAGCAGGCTATACTGCACCAAGCATTAACAAGCGTCTCGACGAGTTTCTCGAGCAGACTAGAAGTTATATGGAGGCATGCGGTTTGAAGTCTATATTGATCATGAACCGTAACCCCCGAGTAGCTTACCAGGAGCTTGAAGACCCGAGAATACCTGAGGCCTTTGCCAAAAAGCTTGAAAACTGTTATGGATTCCTACATGGCTACGCGGGGTCGGCTTTCGAGCAGGCAGTCTTCGTTAACAATACGCCCTATGTTCACACCACGCTCTACGCTTCCGCTTCAACAGATATTCTGAAAGAGCTGAAGAGGCTTGTTGAAAACTGTGGAACAAGGCCATTATTCGTCTCAATCCACGTTAGAGAAGAGGTTAAAATGCCAGTTTTACGCAGCGTGATAGAAAAATTGGATGAGGAAACATACAGGGTTGTGAAGATGGATGAATTCATGCTTGCCCTGAAAAAGGCTTATGAAAAAGGCGTGTTTAAACAAGGCTTTTCAGAATCAGCCAGAGAACATCTTAAAGAAAACGGTAAAACAATCTGGGAAAACTATCATCATAGGGTTGAACGCTTGGAGAAGCTTGTTGAAATGGACGAGCAGAAAATGCTGGCGGAGTACAACTCAGAAGGGTATGGTTTCACCATGGAAGAGTTGCCGGATCTTCTAGCTTACGATGCGGTTGAGACAGCACTACGGCTTGTCCAGGCTGCGCTGAACATTAAGGGTGTCTATGTTAACAGCATTGAGAAGAGCGTTGAAGACTTTCTGAAGGAGTACAGCGAGCTTCCAGAAGCGCAGATAGTTAAAACAGTCTTTGAAACTTGGAGAAACTGGGAGAAATTAAGGTTCAGCATGGAAGAGGCGAGGACGCTGGCGAGAATAGTTATCCTGTTCGCGAAGACTCTTAGCTTAAAGATTTAGAATGCTTTACATGGCGGTATGCTAAACTTTCCAGCCATAGCGTCCCACATTCATGTGAGAAGCACGGCGACAGCTATTGCAACATCGCTTGTCCTATCGTGGCTTAAGCTGATCAGAATGCTTCTTGCACCCTTCTCGCGAAGAAGACTGATAAGAGGTTTGCTCATAACTACTCTAACCTCCTGGTCGACGGCTTCAATCTCAACACCCCTCCACCCGAGGCGACTCCTGCTATGATAACCTAGTGCTTTGAAAACCGCCTCCTTAGCTGCAAACCTGGCGGCCAGCCTCTCGTAAGAATAGCCCGATTTAAAACAGTATTCGAGCTCTCTTTCCGTGAAAACTCTTTTTAGGAAACGTGCGCCACATTTCTCTATAGCCCTCTTAACTCTGCTTATCGAAACAACGTCTACTCCAACCCCGATTATCAAGCCCATCTAGATGCGTTAGCAGCGCCCTGCCTGAGCCAGCTTAGCCTTAATGTACTCCACAACCTGCCCGACAGTCTGGTTTTTCTCCGCCTCCTCCTCAGGAATCTCCAGGTTGAAAGCCTCTTCGAATGTTGCAATAAGTTCAACAGTGTCTATGGACTCAGCCATGAGGTCGTCCACGAGAGAAGTATCATCCTTCAAGCTCTCAACACTTACACGGAAGTGTTCAGCTATAATCTTCTTAACCTTCTCCTCAACCGACATTCTATATACCTCCTCGCTCCATTCTCATCTCTGCCTTCCTTATTAAAGTTTCCCTCTCCTCCCTCGTATCCTGATATATTTTCTCAAGCATCTTGACATAGCCATCCGACATTACGATTGACCTCCTAGACATAACTCTCTTCTCAGCCTCAACAGTTCTTCTGAAGCCAGCTCCCCTTCTCAACCTTCCCTCGGCATACCAGCAGAAGCTGGGAATATATTTTGGAAGAACCTCCCCGCCGAGGAGGACGCATGCTGCTCCGACAACGGTCCCCGTGTTCAGCAGGCAGCCTATGCCGAACTTCGTATGATCCCCTATGAAACTGCCTACCTTCATGTCCCCTGTGTCCATGAGCCTACCCTTCACGTACACGTCAACATTGCTGTAATCGTTCTTCAGATCGCTATTAGTGGTGAGAGCGCCAATGTTAACCCATTCCCCGACATAAGCATGGCCGAGGAAACCCGTGTGATACTTGTTAGAATAACCTTGGATTATGCTTGCCTCAACCTCTCCGCCAACCCTGCAGACAGGCCCTATGCTCGTCTCCTCCCTAATGTTTCCACGAACTATCCACGTATCCCTACCTATGTAGCATGGGCCCTCAATACGGCTGAAAGGGTATATCCTGGCGCCGTCGTCAACCATTATTGGGCCTGAGCTAGTGTCTAACACGACGAAAGGATGTATGGCTGCACTCCTACTGATGTGAAGCATGCTCTTGTCGCCTACGACAGCAACCCTCTCTTCCAAGGCTTTAGCCCCCTCTCTTTTAGACCAGTATGCTTCGAAATCCTCTTTAAGCAGCTCGTGATTATACTCGACAAGGTGCCAGGGGTATTCCACCATCCGGGCATCCACCTGCTTGACGCTGAGCTCAGACCTCAGCTTCTCGATAGTCTTCTGAAGAGTATCGGAGAGGTTTTTCCTAATAGTTTCCCTCTTGACGCGGATATACACAATATCGCCCTTACACATGGCGATAGCCTCATCCTCCTCGAATGGGAGGCGGCCATACTCTGGAAGCCACCTCCCGTTAACCAGAATAGCATCATCCCTACTCAAATCCTCAAGGCTGTTCACGACAGCGTTTCCAAGCCTTTCCCTTAGAACCGGCGCCAAGTAGTCCCTAAGGAAAAAAGATGTTTCCACACTAGGATTGATCCTTCTTATTCTCTCAACTAGCGTCATCGACCCGCATCGCAGCTCGAAGGTGGCTCTTGTAAGCGTTAACGGGTAAAGAAGATCGTACTTCTCATCCTCGAACAGGCAGACCTTCAATTCTTCTCACCGCTGCCAGCTTTATGTTTTTAATGGTTTAATAAGTGTTTCCTAGTCTCCTCAGCGATAGCAAGCTCCTCATCAGTAGGTATAACTAGAACCTTAACCTTAGACTGCTCGCTGCTTATCACCCCGGTTCTTCCCACCGTGGCCCCGTTAGCATCCTCGTCAATCTTTAACCCTAGGAAACCCATGTTGCTGCATATCATTCCTCTCATGAGAGGATCGTTCTCACCTATCCCCCCTGTAAAAACCAACGCGTCGAGCCCGCCAAGCACCGCAGCATAGGCACCTATATACTTCTTAGCCCTGTAAGCGAAGATCTCAAGGGCGAGCCTAGCCCTCTTGCTGCCCGCCTCAGCCTCCTTCTCCACATCTCTAATATCGTTGCTAACGCCTGAAACACCAAGTAGCCCACTCTTCTTGTTAAGCAGGTCCTCAACCTCCCTGGGGGAGAAGCCCTCGCCGATCAGGTAGAAGACTATCGACGGATCTATGTCCCCACTCCTAGTCCCCATAACTAGGCCTTCCAACGGAGTGAAACCCATGCTAGTATCTATTGAGTGGCCGTTCTTAACGGCAGTGATGCTGCACCCGTTTCCAAGATGACAGGTTATCATCCTGAGTTTCTCAATAGGCTCGCCGAGTATTTCAGCAGCTTTTTGAGCAACATACTTGTGGCTTGTCCCGTGGAAACCGTATCTCCTGATTCCGAACCTCTCGTAAAGCTCATACGGTATGGCGTAGAGATAGGCTATTTCAGGCATAGTCTGGTGGAAAGCGGTGTCGAACACCGCCACCTGGGGGATGCTTGGAAGAAGGCTTCGCGCAGCCTCTATACCAGCTATGTTAGGAGGATTATGAAGCGGAGCCAAGCGAGCCCATTTTCTAAGGGCCTCCAGAACCTTGTCGTCGACAACCGTGGATTCGAAGAAAGTATCCCCACCGTGAACAACCCTGTGTCCAATGGCAACTATCTCCTTGAGCGAGCCGATAGCCTTGGGCTCAGCCTCTAGAAGAACTCTCAGGATGATCTCAAGGCCCTGCCTGTGGCTGGAAACATCGACCTCGCTCCTCGCGACGGTTCCGCCGACCTCGTGTCTGAGAACCGCCGGCCTGCTTCCAATTCTCTCCAAGAGGCCGCCAGCGACGCCTGTCAGCGAATCAGCGTCGAAAAGCTTGTATTTTATAGAGGAGCTGCCGCAGTTTACGACGAGTATTTTCCCCGGCAACCCTTTCACCCGGCTGACTGCGCTAGGACGGAGACAACAGCCATAGCCCCTACAACGTCTTCAACCTTAGCGCCTCTTGAAAGATCGCTGACAGGCTTCTTAAAACCTTGGAGAATAGGCCCGTAGGCTCCGGCCCCAGCCACATGTTGAGTAAGCTTGTACGCGATGTTCCCAGCATCAAGATCCGGGAAAATCAGGATGTTCGCCCTCCCAGCCACTGGGCCGAGATCCTTCATCTTCTTCCTAGCGACGTCGATTACGAGTGCCGCGTCAGCCTGAAGTTCCCCGTCAACCTTGAGCTCAGGCGCCCGCTTCCTAACGATCTCCGTGGCCCTAACCACCTTATCCACATGCGGGTGTACTGCGCTACCCTTGGTTGAGAAGGAGAGCATCGCAACCCTAGGCTCCCAGCCTAAGAGCCTGCTGACGCTTCTCGCAGTGGCTATAGCTATGTCTGCAAGCTGCTCTGAAGTCGGATCCGGGTTTACTGCAGCGTCAGCGTAAACCAAGACGCCGTTTTCACCTATACTCTTGTTCCCAGTTTCCATTATGAAGAAGCTTGAAGGTGTTTTAACCCCCTCCTCATAACCGATTACAAGGTGGCTTGCCTTAATAACGCTCGCAGTAGTAGTAGAGGCGCCGGCAACCATTGCGTCAGCCAAACCAGTCTTAACCATCATGCAAGCAAAGTAGAGCGGCTTGCTGAGTATTCTTCTCGCAACAGCCTCGCTGATGCTCTTCTCCTCCCGGATCCTGCAGTACTCCTCGACAAAACCGTCCAAGTAGCCGGAGGCCGCTAGGTCTACGATTTCAACCCCGGTTAAGGATAAGCCTAATTCGGCAGCATTCTTCTCCACAGTTTCCCTTGAACCAAGCAGTATTGGTTTTGCAACACCCTGCTGCACGGAGGCGGCGGCCGCCCTCAGTATTCTCTCGTCTTCAGGCTCCGGCAAAACAATCCTCATCGGCTTCTCCCTAGCCCTGTTCTTTATCAGCTGAATTACCGACAACCCGCCGGGGGAAACCCGAGGAATTTAATAAACTTTTTGCGTTAAACATCTTCTACGAAGATGGTTCATTAACCGGGAGCTTCACCAACCGGCTCTTTCATGATGCTGAGCAAAAATGCCTTAGGTAAACACTGGCACCAGCATTCCTGCATCAACATAGCCCAGGAAAATCAACAGGAAAGCCTTTTAAAAAGGGAGCATAATAATAAGCTGGGATGAAAATAAGATCCGTAACGCTTTTCGCAGCGTCTGGAGACATGCGGAGCGTTAGGGAGCGCATCGCTAACTTGGGTTCCATGCTTTCATTCCACATAGAATCAATGTTTCTCTCGGAAAGTGTCTGGAGCACCAGGGTTGCGCTTCCACCCCTAGGCGAGCAAGAGTCCCCTATGGAACGGGCCTCTCAGCTTCTGGATCTAAATGTTGTCAACTATGTTTCAATAGGACAGGTTGAGGATACGCATCCAGCCTTAAATGAGGCTGCTGAGGTTGCTGAAAACGGGCTCTACGTGTCGATAAACATGAGGAGCATCGACAGAGTTAAGAGTATTGAAAACGTTTTGAGGAAAGCGTGTGAAAAAAACCCTTCTAACGGAAGCCGTATATGCGTTAACATGGGTGGAAACATGGTTACACCCTACTTTCCTTCAGCATGCAACCTACATGGCGAGGAAGGGTTGGCAATATCCCTGCTTTATCCCAGCCTGCTTAGACACAAGCATTTAAGCCAGTTTCAAGACATTCTCGCTGAGGTTTACGCTTCCACGGAGAAAGTTGGCCTGAAACTTTCCGAGAGGCTGGGGATTAACTACTACGGGATCGATGTCTCACTATCGCCATGGATGGAGGAGAGTGTTGCAGAGATCGTCGAGTTCGCTTCAGGAGTCAGAATACCGCTTCCAGGAACATTCAGCACAATCAGAGAGATAAACAGTCTGATTGGGAACGCTGTTAAAACAGCCGGAATAAAGGCGACGGGCTATAACGAGGTCATGCTGCCGGTTGCAGAGGACAATTTTCTGAAGGAGAGGGTTGCAGCAGGGGAAGTTAAGCTTAGGGATCTTGTACATTTGGCTTCAGCATGTGTTTCAGGGGTTGACATGGCTGTGGTTTCAGACAACGCTCCCAGCAGGGTTGTAGAAGGGGTTTTGAAGGATCTTTTTGAAATAAGCATGTTGAAAGGCAGGGCCACGGGGTTAAGAATGATTTTCGCACCTGCGGAACCGGGTGAAACAGTTAAACTCAGTTTCTTCGGGTGGACCCCAGTAATATCTCTCTAAAGCTTTATATTTCGAGTAAGAGTATTAACTTATGATGGGGGTAGTTCACAGGCCGGATGATATTCTAAACAGGAGGAGACGTGTGGAAATCGCTCTGAGAGACCTTAATCCCGGTGTTAGGGAACTCGTGCTCAACATAGTGAACTCTTGGAAAGGAGGGGAATCGATTGAGGATTTGAAGCGTGCAGTCGGTGAAGAAAAGGCTATGAAAATAGTTAAAGAGCTAAACCTGCCTGAAGACTAGTGTTTAACGATAGACGGAGGAGAGCGCGCTCTAACCAAGAAAAAATTCTTTAACCGTCAGATTTTTCAGCAATAGAGCGGAAACGGGTGTAGGCATCCTCAACCGAGTCTTCATGCTCCGGCTCGAATTCTCTAAAATCAAACGAGTTTCTGACTATCCACCTTATATCCTTATGGGATTTAACGAAGCCCGTTGCGTATGCCTGCATGAGAATGTTGCCGATGGAGGTTGCCTCCACAGGTCCAGCGATCACTCTAATGCCGGTGAAGTCTGCAGTAAGTTGGTTTAACAGCCAGTTTCTAGATCCGCCTCCAATAATGTTAACCCGCTTTATTTTTCTACCGGTTAACTCCATTATCCTTTCTAAAACAAGCCTGTATTTGAAGGCCAGGCTTTCAAGTATTACTCTAACCATCTCACCCTCATTCCTAGGTTTCTCTTGGTTAGTTTCTTCTAAGTAGCGCATTATCTCCTCAACCATGTTCGTCGGAGCCATGAACCTTCCGTCATCAGGATCGATGAAAGCTATGAACCTTCTCGACTTGCTTGCAAGACTAGTTAGCTCGTCGTAAGAGTATTCTTTGCCCTGGCTAACCCAGTTTCTCCTACATTCTTGAACCAGCCACATTCCTTGAACGTTGCGCAGAAACCTGAATTTTCCGAATACGCCCCCCTCATTAGTAAAGTTGTATTCTAATGATTTTCGGCTTATAATCGGCCTGTCCACTTCAACACCCACCAGCGACCAGGTTCCTGAGCTTATGTATGCTGAGCCCTCGTCCTCGAGAAGAGCTGCCGCTACTGCGGAAGCAGTGTCATGGCAGGCGGGGGCTACGATTGAAACCTTGCTGTCGATTTTAAGCTCTTCGGCAAGGCTTGCAGAAATCCTCCCGAGAACTGTTCCAGGCCGAACTATCTCTGGTAGAAAGTGCGTTGGAATCTCTAGTTTCTCCAGGAGCTCATAGTCCCAGTTGTTCTTAGAAGGGTTGAAGAACTGAGTGGTTGTGGCGTCTGAAAACTCCGAAACCTTTACGCCGGACAGCCAGTAGTTGAACAGGTCCGGCATCATTAGGAATTTGCTTGCAGCGTTGAGTATTGAAGATCGGTTTAAGACTAGCGAATACAGCTGGTAAAGGGTGTTCAACCTGAGAAACTGAATTCCCGTTCTGAAATAGATCTCTTCTCGGGAAACCCTCTTAAAGACCTCTTCAAAAGCACGTTCCGTCCTAGGATCCCTATAGTGATGTGGGTTTCCGAGAAGCTCGCCACTGCTGTCGAGAAGCGCGAAGTCTACGCCCCAGGTGTCTACGCCAATGGACTCCAGGTTTCCATCCAACTTGGAGGCGGAGAGTGAAGCAGCATTCTTCATCTCGCTCCATATTCTTAAGACATCCCAGAATATGCTGCCCCCTATTTTCACGGGAACGTTTGGAAACCTATAAACCTCCTCCACCTTTATTTTGTTCTCAGCAAGCATCCCGATTAAGGCTCTGCCGCTTTCTGCCCCAAGGTCGAAGGCTAGGAAGGCAAGGCTTCCCATGAGCCTTAAAAACATAGTTAATTTTTAAGCTTTTCCCAGCTTAAACGTTAAGCTCTTTCGAAGCGTCTACAAGGTTTCTAAGAATCAGAAGAGCCAGGTCATGTTCAGTCTTACGCAGCCCGCAATCAGGGTGGATGTAAGCCACGTTTTCAACACCAATTTTAGAAACAACCCTCCTTATTATCTCCATAGCGTCTTCAGGAGCAGTAAGACCATCCCTCGACAGGACGTTTACCCTCATGCACCCCACCCCGATTTTTTTAGAACAATTTTCGAAAAAGCTTCTTGATAGAAGATCTATGTTTCCAGGCGTGCCCGCGAACTCTAAACTAAGAATGCCAATATTTTTCAAAAAACTCAGAGATTTCAGCATTTTCGCATTCAGCTTTCCACATACGTGTATACCTGTTAGACTCGGCTCTAATCCTTCAACTGCAATTTCAATGGGCTCACGTAAACGTTCTGGATCTAGAAAACCCGCGCTAACCCCCGGCTCATCGATCTGGATTAGACAATCATAGGATTGAATAAGCCTCGCAATCCTGTTTACGACGAGCGCAACATCATTATAGAGCTCCGTGTTCCTAACGTTGCCGTAGGGTCCGGCGTTCCTTAGCGCTGCTGAAAAACCGAAGGTTATCGGACCACTTACCCCTATCTTTAACCTGTTCGAATAGCCTTTTTCAACGATATGTTTTCTAGCTTCAAGAAAATCTACAATCCTGAAAGACTCCTCCATATTTTCCACAGGCCTTATTCTACCTGTTATGGAGATTCGTTCACCATCCACCTTCAAACCTTGCATTGAGTTTGAAAGATAGGAAAGCATATCTGTTCTCTGCTCACCGTCTGAAATAATGTCGATACCCGTCTCAACCTGCAGGTCGACGGCGAGCCGAATCGCCTTTTTAAGATCCTCATGAAGCCTTGGAAGACTCCCAATAACTGTTGTTTTTAGACGCATCGTGGAAAAAACAGGCAAGCTTTCTTTTAAGCGTTTTTTCAAAAAGTTGTAAAATATGATAGATTGTGTTTGAAAATCGGCATATTGATCAGGATTAGAACTTTCCATCAGTAACCTCGAAATGAGTAGGCTTGTTTAACGTGCGGCCTCTTATTAAAACCCAGTGGGCAACCCATTTTATCATTCGCTCCACCGTGACTGTTGGACAGCCGAATAGTTTGAAGCATTTCGAAGCATTGCTTAACAGGGCTGTTTCCATCTCCCTGTTCGTAAAAACAGGCTCCCTCCGCAACAATGCTCCGAACCGTTCCGCTAACCATCTTACTGAAACAATTTCAGGACCAGTAACGTTAATTATTTCAGGAGGAGAGCTACATAATTCTAGGGAGCGTACAGCTATGTTGTTGACATCCCCCTGCCATATGACATTAACGTATCCCATTCTCAAGTCGATGGGGGATCCTTCAAAAACTCTCTCAGCCACATCCAGCAAAACACCATACCTCAGTTCCACCGCGTAATTCAACCTTAAGAACAGGGTTTTCAAGCCGTATTTATTAGAGAAGTATTCGAATATTCTCTCTCGACCCAAGCATGATTGAGCATATTCTCCTAAGGGGCCAGGAGGAGTCGATTCGTCCGCGCCCCCGGAAGAGACGGGGACCAAGGGATAAACGTTCCCGGTTGAAAAAACCACTATTCTGGATCTTCTGAATCTTCTTGAAACCATTGCTGGAATCAGTGTGTTTACAGCCCAGGTTAGTGGGCTATCCTCCTCAGTGCCGAACTTCCTGCCAACCATGTATATCACGTTAGAAGCATCCGGAAGATTGTCCAACTGGTTTTCCTCTAAAAGGTCACATTGGACTGTTTCAACACCAGCCTTCTCCAGCTCCTCTTTCAGGCCGGGTGTTGAAAACCTGGATGCTCCAATAACCCTTTTTCTTAAACCAGCCTTATCCACAGCTCTCTTAACAAGCCTCGCTAGAGTAGGGCCGATTTTACCTGAAACTCCCAGAATCAGAATGTCTCCATCAAGCCTTGAAACAGTCTCCACGGTCTCCTGCATCGGCCTGGACAGGATTTCGTCTAGCTCCGCCTCGCTTTCTATAAGGTCTGGAAGCTGATGGCCAGCCTTATTTCCCCAAGTCATCTCTTGGTTTTCTCTACGTCTTAAGCATATAAACAATACTTTTCCAAGGCGAGCATAAGGTTTTTACCCGAGGGAAACGGAAGGTTTTTAAAACTTTGAAACATTTTTAAGTAGTCTTGTCTACTCGCGTAGTGGATACGTCGAAAAGCCCTTACGCGAAGCTTCGGCCAGTTCCCGTGGAAGAAGTTGAGCTGAAGAATGGCTTCTGGGCTAAACGCTTGAAGAAGCTTAGAGAAGTAACGATTCCATCCCAGTATGAGCTTCTTGAAAACACTGGTAGGATTTTCAATTTCCGAAGGGCAGCTGGTAGGGAGAAGGGTGGTTTTCAAGGACTAGTGTTTAACGATTCAGACGTTTACAAGTGGGTTGAAGCCGTCGGCTTCCTACTAGCATCAGGTTTCGACGAGAAGCTTCACAGCGTAGTTGAGAAAGTCGTGAACGATATATGTGCAGCTCAAGATGACGACGGTTACCTTAATACTTTCTTCACGTTTGAGAATAGGGCTCAACGCTGGACGAACCTCAGGGCTATGCATGAGCTGTATTGCGCCGGGCACCTGATTCAGGCTGCCATTGCTTTGCGCAGGGCCACTGGCGATGAGAAGCTCTTCAACGCAGCGGTGCGTTTTGCAAACCATATATTGAGAGTCTTCGGTCCAGACGGAAGGCCTGGGACACCCGGACACCCTGAGATAGAGATGGCCATGGTTGAGCTGTACAGGGAGACCGGTGATCACAGATACTTGAACATGGCTAAAACACTCATAGATAATCGTGGAAAGGGAATCGTAGGCGGCGATGTTAACCTGATTGACCATAAGCCTTTCAGGCAGCTTGACGAGATCGTTGGGCATGCTGTAAGGTCGCTTTACTTGAACTGCGGAGCAACAGACCTGTACATGGAGACGGGGGAAAGGGAGATATGGAACGTTTTAGAAAAACTCTGGAGCAACATGGTTAAGTGCAAAATGTACGTTACGGGTGGCGTTGGCTCCCGTTACGATGGGGAAGCCTTCGGCTTCAACTATGAGTTGCCTAATGTTCAAGCATACGCTGAGACATGCGCTGCGATAGCGAACTTCATGTGGAACTGGAGGATGTTTCTAGCAAGCGGAGAGGCGAGGTTCGTCGACGTGATGGAGCTTGCTCTTTACAACGGTGTTTTAGCAGGCATATCTCTCAACGGCAAGGAGTATTTCTATGTGAATCCGCTTGCGGACCGTGGTAGACACAGGCGTCAGGAATGGTTTGAATGTGCATGCTGTCCGCCGAATGTGGCTAGGCTCATAGCCAGCCTTCCAGGCTACTTCTACAGTCTTTCTGAAGACGGGATCTGGGTGAATATGTACGACGAGAATGTTGCACGATTAAAGTTTAGAGGAGAAGAGGTGAGCATTTTTCAGAAAACCGATTATCCCTGGGGCGGGAGGGTTGAAATAACTCTAGGATTAGAGCATGAAAGTGCTTTCTCAATGTTTCTTAGAATACCCGGCTGGAGTAAAAGGGTGGAAGTCAGCTTAAACGGATCGAAAATTGATGAGAAAGCTAAGCCAGGATTCTATTTTAGGATAGATAGAATATGGAGAAATGGCGACACTATAGAATTGTATTTCGAAATGGAGATTAGGAAAATATCTTGCAACCCGCTTGTCTACGAGAACCTAGGAAGGATAGCCTTAGGCAGAGGGCCATTAATGTACTGTTTTGAAGAAGTCGATAATACAGGGTTTGACGTTTGGGATCTTTTAATCCCGGAGGATGCGACACTTAGAGCAGAATGGGTTCCCAATCTGCTTGACGGTGTAACCGTTATTAGAGGAGAGGGATATGTGCAAGATTCAGATTGGAAACAGGATTCTTTATACACAGAAATAGAAGCCTCCTCAAGAATACGGAAGGTAAGTTTTACAGCAATACCCTATTATGCTTGGGCTAACAGGGAACCAGGTGCTATGTGCGTCTGGGCTAGGCTAATGCCTAAGACGGTCTAAACACCATTTCAAAACTCTAGCACTATCATTCTCCCATCAAGTGCGTGGGAGAACTCTACGAAGTAATTCGTATGCAGTTGATAAACCAAGAAACCTAAGGGTGAATCATCCCATAAAACCTTCTTTATATCAGGAGTTGGTATCCTTATCCGGAAATGGCCGGTAATAGCAGGTATGGGAGTGATAGTCATCTCTATTGCATTTTTTGAACTATCGAAAAGCCAATCGTATCCGAAAACCCCCCTTAGAGGAATGTTCACCCTTATCGAAACCGTCTCATCCTTCCACCATAAGGGGAAATTCGGTCTTATGTTAATCTCTTCGAAACCGATCCAAGACGGATAAAGCCCAAATAGTCCTTCGATTATGGCACATAGATGACTTGCAGCAGCCACCCCGTAAAAATCCCTGTGATACGCATGGACTTGATCTATAGTGCCGTCTTTAAAATACCATTCCAGTATATCTTTATCACGGACGTGGACGTCGCTTCTACGTTTTATCGAATGATATAGGGCATCGCACATGCCTACTTTCTCGAAGAGAATCGCTGTATTGTAATAAGCTTCTCCCCATGAGCCTCCGCATACGAATTGAGTATCACCATGATCCCTATATCCGCCTGCAGGACCATCGAAATGGTAAGTCGGATATTGTATTGGAGTCGGGAATACCCCGTCTTTTTCGATAATGTTATAAATATATTCTGCAACGGATTCCCTTCTAACAGTATTCTCACAGACTTTTGCTACGTAGAAAGGCGTGATGTCTACTTCTCTACTTGATTCTTGCATCCCATTGAGACTATGATACCATTTCCTTTTACTAGCATCATATTGGAGAAAATAATAGCCTTCCTCATCGTCGTAAGCCTCCCTTTCAAGAGCCCGGTAAGTCAGGTTAAACTGGTCCAGAAGCCAGTCTGCTTTAGGGAGGCCATGCTTAATAGCATATTTGGCAACGTTTTTCATGAACCAGCACCACTGCATAGATGCCACTACAACCATGTTCCCGGGATTATCTGAAGCTGGAAAGTTCTGAGGTTCTCCAATGTTTAATCCCCAGAAAGTTATTGGCTCCCTACTGCCATCTCTCTGGCTACCATCTTCGATCAACCCATTTCCAGCATAGTCGAATTGGTTATAAACCCATTCTATGAATTTCAGGATCAAATCCCATTTTTCGCCTATTAGGATTTTATCACCAAAGTACATGAAGAAATCACCAAGATACCTTGCTGTCTGACCGATGTGGACGCCCCGCTGATCGCTACCGTAGCACCATAAGAGGTGTCCGTCTTTCCTATCGATCTGGTCGAGAAAAAGCCTTGAGGGGAGTTCTTTAAGCAGGGATTGCTCGTTACCCCACATGTATGCAACGCATTTGCATATGTGTTGATAATCTCGAGGGTCAAAACTGTGTTGAGGGTTTCTAACACCATCTGAGACTGATAACCATCCATCAACCCCGTAATACCTCTTAGCTGTATCCCTTAACCTACTTACTATCCTAGACGCGATTAGAAATGACTCGTTTATAGAGGCATCAGGAGTATGGATAGCTATGTCCACGTTTCTATCCTCCATGTGAGCATATATAAAGATCCACCTTAAAACAACGCGTGCTATTGTTTTTAAAGCAAAGACATCAATAATAAACTCGTGAAAATGGTTTCGCTACTCCTCTGTCCTAAGCCTCGGGTTAAACACTTCCTCGAGAGCTGACGATATTAGGACTAGGCCTGTCTGGAGCAGAACTATGCATATGATTGGAGAGAAGAGGTAAATCCATGCCCTCTGGTTGATCAGCGCGCTCTCGGCCATCGCGATGTTTATCATCACACCCCAGTTTACGGAGGTGAATCTCAGAATCCCGAGTGAGAAAAGTATCACTTGTGAGTATATGCCGCCTGTTAGCGCCAAGAAAAAGTTCATCACCAAGTATGGCATTAAGTTTGGTATTATCTCTCTGAAGATTATGTGGAGATTGCCCAGGTTTAAGCATCTCGCAGCCTCTATGAACGGTCTTTCTCTAAGAGCAAGAACCTGAGACCTGATTGCCCTCGCAGTATTCGGCCACTGGACGATTCCTATTATGAGAGAGACTTCAACAAGGGTTAGCTCCCTGCCAGCTGGGAGGATTGCTGCAATCAACAGTAGAAGCGGGTACTGCGGAAGCAACAGGAATGTATCAGTAATTCTCATCAACACCTCGTCGAACAGGCCGCCCAGCATGCCTGATGAAACACCAATTACAGTCGCAATAAATATTGTCACTAGGCCGGTTAACGCGGCGATGAACAGAGCATCCCGGGAGCCGTTTATTATCTGCATAAGCACATCTCTCCCGTAGGCGTCTGTGCCCAACGGATGCTGCCAAGAAGGGGGAAGATACCTTTTCGCAGGATAAGCCCTGAGGTCGAGTGGGAAGAAGAAGGGCCCAATAAGAGCCATGAGTATGAAGAAAATCACTATTATTAAGCCCGCCATAGCTGTAGGCTTCCTCCTGAACACTTTAAAGTAATTGGACAACCGTTTTAACAACCCTGATTTCTTCACAATCAAGTTTCTACACCCCTCATTCAAATTTTATCCTTGGATCCAGCCTGCTGTAAAGCAGTTCGGCGAAAAGATTGCCAAGTACAGTAGCTACGGATGTTATTAGGAAGCCCGCTGTTACAAGAGGGTAGTCCCTCATTTGAATCCCAATGGTAAGATACCTGCCGATGCCAGGATATAGGAAAAGGTTTTCAATAAGGAGCGCACCCCCGAACATGAATCCCAAGGCTATTGCGAAGCGGGTGAATAAGGGAAGCACCGCGTTCCTCCCAACGTAAGTAGTGATTATCCTCCTATCCTTCAAGCCACGTGCCTCAGCAGCAGTCACGTAGTACTCTCCTAGAACAGAGATCGTGCTACTCTTCATCATTAGAACCCATGACCCTATGGTCGTCAGAACATACGTGAGAATCGGTAGAGCAGCGTGGCGAAGCACGCTGAGAATGAACTCCAGATTGAACTTAGAGGGGTCGACGGTTGGACCATATGGGCCTAATTCCTTTGGGAACAATCTTAACTGTATCGCTAAACTCCATATAAGGAAGAAGCCGAGGATGTTTTGAGGCATTGCTGTTGTGACCGAAGCGTAGAACGACATTATCCTGTCTATTAGTGAACCCCTCTTGTAAGCAATGTACATTCCTATCACTGTGCCCAGCATGAAGCTTATTACTAGCGATATCGACAGCGAGAAAACTGTCCAAGGAATGGCGTAGCCCAGTATTCTAGTGATAGGCTGAGCCAACGTGAACGAGTAGCCGAAGTCTCCGCTTAAGATTCCTCTTAGGAAATCTATGTATTGCTCGTGAAGGGGGGCAGTGGGGACGAAGGGAACCATCATTAAGACCCTTGACAAAGCCTCCTCGTAGGAATATCCCAGTGAAAGATAATAGTTAAGCATCAAATCCACAGGATTTCCAGGAATAACCCGGTATAGGAAGAACGTTACTGTTATTGCGACGAATAATGTGACAATCGAGAAAACAGTCTTCCGCACTATCCACCTCATTTGCACTAGGACTTGGAAGAAAGGGGTAAAAAAATTTTTCGGACGGGAAGGTTTCTCTACTTTCCTCTCTTCTTAAGCAGGAAGTAGGCAGCAACCGCTATTATCGCTATGACTGCAACTACGCCTATGTACATTTCGTAGGGTATTCTTGCGAAGACTGCTTTAACCGTGTGATCCCTATCCATCGTTATTGTTAAAGTGGTGCTGGTTCCTGCTGGAGTGCCGTCGACCTCCCACCTCTCAAAGGTGTATCCGCTTGAAGGAGTAGCAGTAATGGTGACTGTTTGACCAGTTTCGTACTCATATGAGCCTGGCGCGATGCTAAGCGTCCCTCCCTCAACAGGCAGCACGGTAAGCGTCTTGTAGAGTATTGCGCTGAAGACTGCTTTAACCCTGTGAGACTTATCCATCGTTATTGTTAAAGTGGTGTCTGTTCCGGCTGGAGTGCCATCGACCTCCCACCTCTCAAACCTGTAGCGGCTTGCAGGAGTAGCAGTTATGGTTACTGTGTCACCCTTGCCATATTCATAACGTCCAGGTGCGATGCTGAGTGTTCCACCAACCACGCTTTCAACCGTCAGATTAACCTTTGGCTTAAGCCAGCCGAACACGAACAACGGTCTCAGGCCGTGGAGCTCATAGGATCCTAGGCCGTTCCAGTATCCTGGGTCTGTTGGGAAGACGAACCTCTTATCCATGAGTATTACCACCGCGGGCTGGTACAGGTTTATGACTGGAACCTCGTTCCCAGTTATGTAGGATAGCGTGGAGTATATCTCGGTCAATTGGGCTTGGGTTATCTGGGCTGGAAACAGGTTTATGTCTCTTGCCAGCTTCGTAACGTTGACAGGCTGGGTCTTCCACGGCACAGTGTGCATCTGTCCCCAGTTTTTCGCAGGGTCGTGACCAGCGTAGAGCACCATATACTTGTGGTAATATTCGTCGAATGAGAATCCTGGTGAGCCGTAGACACCGCCCGTCAGATCGTAAGCACCCCTGTAGAACACGTCTGTCCACACTGCGGAGTCGACGACCTGAACGTTAATCTTTATTCCAACCTTTTCAAGCTGGGCTTTCAGGTTCTCGGCTGCGGGTGCGTTGATCCATGTTCCACCTGTGATCAGAGTGAACTCAAGCCTTGTGCCATTAGGGGTTACGTATACCCCGTCAGCACCCTTCTTGAAGCCTAAGCCTTGAAGAATCTGCTCAGCCTTAGCAGGATTATACTCGTATTTGAAGTCTTTAAGATACTGGTTTATGAAGCTCTGGTTCAGGTATCTTGTCAGGTCCGGCACGTGGAAGCCTATCACGTACTCGGATGGGACGCATCCACCAGTATACTGGACCCAGCCCACCTCGCTCCTGTTTATCGCGTAGGCTAAAGCACGCCTAACCTCTACGAGGCTCAACGGATACTTAGCCTTGTTGATGTAAAGTGTTACACCGACGGGTCTAGGTATCCTTATGGTCCAAGCATACGGGTTCTCTGTTAATAGTCTCTTAACCAAGTCTGGGCTTGGCGATATGGCCCAAACGTAGTGAGCCTCACCCTTTATCAACGCTTCCCAAAGCAGGTCTGCTGTAGCATACCTTACCAAGTGTATCTCGTCTATTGGAGGCTTGCCGTTCCAGTAGTTTTCGAAGGCTTCGAGAACAATCATCGTCTCAGTTATGCTTTTAAGCTTGTATGGTCCGCAGCCTATCGGTGTTTCTGGTCTAAACTGGTTAAGCTCGTTAATCAGGTCTTGGAAGTCAGCCTCGTTCGCGAAAATATCCTTACCCTCCTTTATCCTCGCTTGAACCTTGTCCGCTATGCTCCCATACTGGTTGTAGGAGACTATCATCCAGTGCCACAGTATGTAGAACACCGGGTAGTCTGTCTTCTCCTTGAAGTTGAACTTTATCGTGTAGTCGTCGATTATCTCAACATCCTTAATGTAGTACCATAGCCTGTCCTTCAGAAGGTAGACGCAGTACAGCGTAGCTAAAACATCCTTGTATGTTAGCTCATGACCGTCGTGGAACTTAACCCCCTTCCTCAGCTTAACCTGGAACCACATGTAGTCCGGGTCAAGCTGCCAGCTCTCAGCAACACAAGGAATATAGGTTCCGTTAGCGGCGAAATAGTGAGTCATAAGCTCGAAAACCCAGTCGAAGATACCGATACTGCCACCTATGAAATAGTTGAAGTGCCCCACCGGAGGCGGGTTATAGCCGAAAGGCCTGATCCAAACCGACTTCTCCTCTTGAGCGGTAGCGGTCTTGACGGATGTGAAGGATTGTGGAGCCATGCTTGTTAAAAGCACGATGCAGATTAATCCTGATGCGAGTATTCGCCATGCTTTCATACCATTTCACCGGTAGAAAAAGGATTAGAGTCCTATATAAGTTTTTTATGTGGTTAAAAATCTTATAGTAGCCCTAGTGTACGAACCTCTCGGCGAAATGGCACGCAACCAGTCTTGAATCGAAAGCTCTAAGCTCAGGAACTTTTTCCTCGCAAACCTTTTCAGCATATGGGCAGCGAGGGTGAAACTTACAGCCGCTCGGCACCTGCTCAAGCCTAGGGACCTCAAGGCTCCTAAGGCTTGGAATCGGCCTACTCCTGGTCAGCTTCGGGTCTGGTACAGATATGGCTGTCATCATGACTTGGGTGTAAGGGTGTATGGGTTTCTGTATTACTGAATCACCCTCCCCAGCCTCAACTATGCTTCCCAGATACATCATTGCAATCTTTCCACGGCCTTTAAGGATAAAATATCTCGCTATTCCTAGGTCATGGGTGATGAAGAGATAAGACATTCCGAACTTCTTCTGAAGCTCAAGCATAAGGTCAACAGCCCCAAGCCTTAGAGAAGCGTCAAGCATTGAAACAGCCTCGTCTGCAACAATGAATTTAGGCCTTAGCGAAACCGCTCTAGCAAGTATTATTCTCTGCATCTGCCCCCCGCTCATCCTCGCAGGATACCTGTTGAGAAAGTCTTCGGGAGGAGTTAGCCCGACCATGGTTAAAACCTCTTTCAACCTTTCGTAAGCAGCCTTCCCGTTAGGCACCTCCTTGTTCCTGATCAGCGGAGGAGCCAGAGATTGGAAAATAGTTCTGACAGGGTTTAGACTGGTATATGGGTCCTGGTGGATTATCTGAGCATTCCTCCTAAATTTGGCAAACTCATCCTTCTTCATAGACCAGATATCTTTCCCTTCGAACAGTATTTTTCCCGAGTCTGGCTTCAACAACCCCAGAGTCAGCTTGCCGAGTGTGCTTTTCCCACAGCCGCTCTCGCCCACTAGAGCCACGTTTTCAACCATACCTATTTCAAGCGAAACATTGTCAACCGCCCTAACTGCCTTCCTTGGCGAGAATAAACCGCCTTTAACAAAGTTCTTAGTAACCTTAACAACTTGCAAAAGGGGTTCTTCGCTCAATTCAGCTCACGCCACCTGTGGCAAGCCACCAGTGAAACATCATCCACCTGTTCGAGTTTCGGCCTTACTTTCGAGCAGATCTCGATACGGTGCGGGCAACGCGGGTGGAACTCGCATCCTGGCGGAGGGTTAACAGGATCCGGAAGTGGGCCTGGGAGAGGCTTAAGCTCATCAATGTTTCCAACGATGCTTGGAACAGCTTTAAGCAGGGCTCTCGTATATGGGTGCCTCGGCCTGTAGAAAATATCCTCAACGCCAGCAGCCTCAACTATTACCCCGCCATACATCACTGCTACTCTGTCCGCGATCTCAGCAACCTGCGCCAAGTCGTGTGTTATAAATATCATAGACTTTCTGGTTTCCCGCCTAATGTCGACGAGAGTCTTCATGAAGAATTTCTGCGTTAGCACGTCTAGGGCGGAAAAGGGTTCGTCCAGAATAAGGAGCTTAGGGTCTAGGAGCATGGCCATCGCCGCCACTGCACGCTGCTTCATACCGCCGCTTAACTCATGCGGATATCTTTCGAGAACCGCGTCAGGATCAAGCCTAACCATACGCATAAGCTCCTTCGACCGCTTAACTATTTCCTCCTTACTAGCTTTCTCATCATGAGCGTAAGTAGTGTCAACCATGTGTTCGAAAATCCTGATAACAGGGTTGAAAGAATTAAAGGCTCCTTGGAAAACTATAGCTATCTCCTTCCACCTGAAGCGTCTAAGCTCCTCCTTACTCATGCCCAGAATATCCTTCCCCTGAAACATTATTTTCCCGCCCGCGATACGTCCGTTGGGGTCAACTATCCTCAGTATGGTGTGTGCTAGAACCGATTTCCCACAACCGCTCTCGCCCACTAGACCGAGAACCTCATCGTTGTAAACATCCAGGTCGAGGTTGTCCACAGCCCTCAGTATTCCACGTGGCACTCTGAATTCAACTGTAAGCCCCCTTATGCTTAACAGTATCTCTCTGCTTTTCCCCGCGGCCGATGTCAAGAGCCCATGTGCGACGTAAAGAGAGGCATTAATAAATCTTAAGCCTTTGGAACCTTTAACTAGTAAGAAGGCAACGTTTATATTTAGACCCGGTGGTCGAGGTACGATGGATCCGGAGACGGGGAGACTGGCCCTGAACCTAGCAATGGTTTTTCTAGTGCTTGATTTAATAGCATTACCTTTTACAAGAGTAGGATCAGGAGAGTTTTACATAGCTTTAATTGGAATAATTATTCTGGTCCTATTCATAACCCTAGTTTCTCTCGAAATAAGAAGAGAGATAAAAGCAGTGTCTATTGATAGATAATCTTAAAAGGGATCACTGCTTCTTCCTGATTCTCCTAATACCTATAAGCCCGATTATGGCGACGATCACTACAGCCGCCACGGCTAGGAAAACCCAGTCTGGAAGCCCTATGGAAACAGTTGATATGCTTGTTTTAACTTTGTTACCCTTTTGATCGCTTGCCTCCACGTAGTACGATACTTCTGTGAAAGCGTTTTGACCAGGTATGTAAGCCTCATATCTTCCTCCGGAAAAACCCATCACGAGTCTGGTCCATGTCGCCCCCCCGTCAGTAGAGTAGTATAAAGCCACTTCCCCAACGCTTATGCCTATGCTTGACACTACAGCAGACACTTTGATAACGTCCCCCATGACAGGGTTTTCTGGGCTTATAGAAACAGACACTATCTCCAGAGAATAGTTCCCCGCTACGACGGTAACCTGTATAGAACTCCCCATATAGTAACCTGGGAGATAGCCTTCTGCAGAAACGCTAAGTGTGTGGTTGCCTAGAGTTGTATCTCGGTAATAGACAACGGCCTGCGTCTCCCCGTCTCTTATAACCAGTCTTTCCACAGGCTCGCCACCAGGGCTCAGAGAGAAAACACCTGTTCTAGATGACGTGGAAAGCCTTACGGTTATTGAGCCTATGTTAATCCAGTCCTGTTTAAAGATTCTGTCCCCTCTTGTAACGAGTATACCGTCTTGGGAAAGCCTCTTAATCGTTAAGCCGACCCACTCCCCGGCTACGAGAGCCGCGCCCACTGTAATGTTAAGCTTTGGAGGCGTAAACTCTATTGTCAAATAAGGCTTCTTATCCTGCTCCCCGGATTCGCTCGAGATGAAAAAAGCCTCCTGAACCTCTTGAGAGTCCTCTGAGCTATCAAATATCTCCCAGCCAAAGTTTGCCCAAGCATGCTCCCCTATCCCGTTTAGAAACTTCTGAACCTGCTCTCTAACATCCCAAACCACCCATCCGGGCGTTGTTGAGACTCTGGATGAAGCGGCGAAGGTCGATGAGGACCCAGGCTTTCTATTCCATGTTAGCGATTGCTCGTCCCAAGCTGAGTTAAACCTGTAGCAAAGATAAGTTCTTTCCGAGGCTGGAGGCTTTGAAAGGTAGAGGAAAAGTTTTGCACTTAGCACAGAAGCCCCTGGGGGAATTGTGGAAAGATTGAAGAAAACACAGGTTCTTGCATTCTTAGACTCTAAAGACCTCACTTTGAGATACTCGCTACCACCGTAAGAAGCTTCAGGATTCTCTTGATCAACATATGTATCGGCGGCAGCGTGGAAAACAGCCTCAACCTTCTCTTGATCGCTGCGAACAATCAAAGTAGTGTTTAAAAAACCGATCATCAAAACTGTTAAAAATATCGTTACACATAATCTTTTTTTCCTCATCTCCATCCGTATAAATGGCTTGCTAACAGCTTATAAAGATTTACTCCTTTAAAACGGTTCAAAATCTCATCAAGCCTGCCTAATTTAAAGATGGCTTTTACGTTTGGATTTTTCAACTACTTGATGGCCAAGGATAATAAAAATTTTATTAAGGCGTCCACAGCCTAGGGAAACGGTTTGAAGGCTTTGCAACAGGGCTATCCAAACAAAGAGATCAGGGATAATTATTTGAAGGCTTTAGAATACCGTTACCCCGAGTGGATTCCATGTGGAGTTAACTTTTTACCGGGCGTTTGGAAAAAGTATCGGGAGAGGCTTGAAGACATCCTCGTTAGACACCCGCTTATCTTCGGCCAGTATGAGAAGGGCAGCAGGAATTTTGACGAGATGCCCCCTGTTTATCGCCCGGGCTTTTTCACGGATAATTGGGGATGCGTTTGGCATACCGTGAAAGAGGGTTTAGAGGGGCAGGTTGTTGGACACCCATTAGCCGACTGGAAAGCGTTTGAAAACTATCAGCCTCCAGACCCCTTGTTGAAGACGGAGAGAGGAGAAAGAGGGGAAGAATACTGGGAGAAAATCAGGAATGCTTTTTCAGAGCGCAGGGAGAAGGGTCTCTTAACAGTGGGCGACGGCGAAAGGCTTTTCGACCGCCTATACTTCTTAAGAGGTTTTAAAAACCTGATGAGGGATATCGTTACTGACGATCCTAACCTTCCAAGGCTGATAAACATGCTTCTAGACTATGAGACGAGGCTTGTTAAAAAATGGCTGGAAATCGGCGTGGATGTCATAAGCTTCCATACGGATATAGGCACCCAGAAAGGTTTAATGATAAGCCCCACTAAATTCCGGAAATACTTCAAACCAATGTTTAAAAGACTTTTCAGCATATGCAGGAATTCAGGCGTACACGTATACCTTTCTTCAGATGGGTGCCTCTTGGATATCGTTGACGACCTGGTTGAATGCGGAGTTTCCGTGCACGATCCGCAGCTTAGGGCGAACACGTTGGAAGGAATTGCTAAGGCTTACAAGGGTAGGCTGTGCATTGACCTCGACTTAGATAGGCAGGCACTTCCCTTCATCAGCCCCCAACATGTTAGAAGAATGGTTGAAGAAAGCGTTGAGAAACTTTATCTGCCGGAGGGCGGCTTGATGATCAAGGGCGAAGTTGGGCCCGACGTACCATTGGAAAATATTGAAGCCCTGTGTCAAGCCATGGAGGAGTTCTGCATAATGCTAAGGTAATTTCTAACCTGTGGAAATGTTCAAGGCTGCAAACCAGTGTTTTTAAAGGGTGTACCCTTCATAAGCCGACCTTGGGCGGTAAGAATATTCTAAGAGGGCAAGGCAGCCCAGTATTGTGAACATGGTTGAAAACATATCCCCGTTCTTTGAAAAACCCGAACATCTTTTTAACATGGCTTAAACCTCGTCAGCCTTACCCGTGTAAAAAACACGTTTTAAGCATCTACGCCTTCGCCCAGAAAGTAATCTGGCGAATTGACGAATGATATCGCTAAACGAGTATGATCCCAAAACGCTTATATTACATAGCTAAGCTAAGAACCTTGAGGAGTATGCATCCCGTGGTGGTTGTTGAAGGAGGCTGCCTACCGGAGGTATGGGAAAGGTCGATAATCGAGCTATGGAATAGGGGTGTGAACATCAAAACAGAATATGGGAATGACAGCAAGGACTGCACGATGATGATGATAATAAGGAGACCTTTGTCAGAACCGAGAATCCATAAGGCTGGTCTGATGGTCGGTAAGCTTTCACAGCTTGAAGAATATGTTCAGGAGGTTTGCAACGGGATACATGATTCATATGTTGAAAGAGGAATCTGGCCCTATACTTATCATGAACGCTTACGCTCCTACAAGTGTTGCAACGAGACGATTGATCAGATAGAATACATAGTTAACAAGCTTTCTAAAACACCGTACTCTAGGAGGGCCCAAGCAATAACTTGGAAACCATGGGTTGACCCGAGGATTGAAGACCCACCCTGCCTACAGAGACTTTGGCTCAGGGTTTACGGAGACAGGCTTATAATGGAGACCTGCTGGAGGTCGAGGGACGCTATGAAGGCAGCCTTCATGAACATCTATGCTCTCACAATCCTTCAGAAACAGGTGGCGGAGGAGTTGTCGAAGAAGACTGGGAGAATGATTATTCCAGGCGAATATGTGGATTTCTCAAACTCTTACCATATATATGAGACGGATTTTGAAAGGGCGGAGAACCTTGTCAAACGCTCTAAGGAAGTAGGGTGGGAGACACGATGCTGGAGCACTGAGCAGTTTAAGAGTCTTGTAGAGATGGAGAATAGAGTTCAGAGATCTTCCGTCTAACCTATTTTAGAAATTACATTGAGCAATCCCTGCATCGATATGTATGAGGCAGCATAAGCACCTGAGCTGAACTCTTTTCCACCCGGGGTTTTAAGCAAGGATTCTTCAATGCTCCTCGTTACTCGCCAATGAGTCTCCAAGGATACATAGCCGTCATACATCATTTCCTTCAAGGCTCTCAGGTTTTCCTCTATCTTAGCCTGTCCATCCCCGACCCTTAGAAACCTGACTTCAGAACCCTCCTTAACACCATCTTTAATATGGACATGCGCTATAAGCTTTCTTACGTAGTTAAATCCCGTCGGATAAGGCTCCTCACCCTCCTCATCCATAAGCTCGTTACCAGGATCCCAGAGAGCCCTTACGCACCTTGCCCCCAGCGAATTGATGAAGTCTGCCAGAACCCTCCCATTCCCGACGAAGGTCGAAGGCTCGTTTTCAACAATTATCGTAACACTGTGCTCCTCAGCCATATCTACTATCCTCCAAAATTTTTCGATTATCCTCTTCTTGAAGTCCTCGTATCTTCCTTTTTTCCAGAACGTGAAAGCCCTAACCAGCCTTGTGTCAACATGGCCTGCAAGCTCAACCGCGCTTCTAAATATGTTCAAGTGCTTATCGTACTCCTCGGCTGAATCAATATCGCATTTAAAGGTTGGGGATGCGATCGCACAAACCTTTAAACCATTATCTTGGAGGAACTTTTTCAAAACGTTTTTCTCGCTAAGTATTTCCGGAAAACCCTTGTCCAGTATTGTCCTAATCTCTATAGCGTCTAAGTTGAAGCTCTTGGCGAATTCACCCACCTCGTGAAGATCCTGGGATACCTCGTCCGTTATGAAGGATGGTTTAAACATGACGTTAACTCACCCCGATCCGTTATTCAACTAGCGGGAGGGTCACTCTCCCCCCAGTTCTATGAGCCTTGTAGATGGCTAGAACAATCTCCAGCGACTTCCTAGCTTCCTCGCCTGGGACTGCAGGAACCCTGTCGAAAACTATTGATTCAAGAAAATCCCTAACAGCATCATCGTGTCCTAGAAAGGGGGTTAACGTCTCTTTTCTTTCCTCAACACTTCTAACTTTTGTCCCGCTTTTCTCATCCCACTCTTTAGCAATCATCTTATCACTCCCTATGACTACTGATTTTTTACTACCGTAGATTGCGACCCAATCCTCCTGAGGCTGGAGGTCGACACTTCCAAGTATAAAGCCGAGGGCACCGTTCTTAAACCTAAGTATTGAAACCCCGATATCCTCAGTTTCTATATTATGCATCATGGTGCCATATATTCCATAAAGATACTCGACAGGCCCCATTATCCATTGCAGCATGTCGACTAGATGTATGGTTTGATTTATCAAAGCACCACCGCCCTCAGTAGACCATTTTCCGCGCCAAGACTTTGCAACGTCATCCATATGATAGTAGGACTTATCCTCCCGGTACCATTTTACAACAGCCTCTCCATAAATCGGGATTCCGAAGTCTCCCCTTTCAAACTCTTTCTTAACCCTTTGAACATCTGGGGAAAAACGGTTTTGAAAAACCACTGCGAGTTTAACCCTGTTTCTTCGACAAGCACGAATCATCTCGTCAGCCTGATTCAAGGATATTGCTATAGGTTTTTCGCAGAGAACATGCTTCCCGTGTTCTGCAGCCTTCACAGTTATTTCAGCATGCAAGTGGTGCGGGGTGCAAACGCTTACTGCGTCGATCTTATCTTTCAACAACTCTTCATAGTTTTCATAAATACTCACTTGCGAGAGACCGTATTTCTCAGCCAAAGCCTTAGCTCTTTCAATCCTGCTATCGGAAAGGGCTGTGATCTCAGCCATGCCCGACTTCAAATAGCCCGAAACATGGGAACCAGCAATGATGCCACACCCGATTATCCCTACTCTTACTTTCTTTTCATTCATCGCGCTTCGTCGCCCGATTAAACGGGAGGCAGTATATAAAGGATTTGACTGCAAGGCACACACAATATTTATAAGCCTAACAGTTTTTCAGAAGAAAACATGGGAAAGGAAAAACAGTACTCCAGGATTTTTGAAGAGATTCCCAACATTCCACTGGTAGACATTCATACGCATCTGAATCCTAAAGTGTTGAAGGCTAAGGATTTATCTGAAATAGTGCTCTACCATTACATCGCCACCGAATTGGTTTCCTCAGGAATGCCTAGGGAAATACTGGGTTTAGAAGACCCTGTTGAAAGAGTTAGGAGAACTATCCCATTCCTTAAAAATGTGAGAAATACCTCGACTTTCTGGGCTTTAAGAAGGGTTTTAAGCCTCTTCGATTTTAAAGAGGAGTTGACGGAGAAGAGTTTCCCTCTGCTTCTGGACAGATTCACGAGTTTTGAAAAAAACTTCAACGGGATCACTTTCCTGAGAGAAAGAGTAAAGGTTAAGAAAGCGTTTCTAACGCTGCAATTTACAGATACAGATTTAGATTTCGACACTTCTTTCTTCACCGGCTCTCTACGGCTTGAAAGAATATCGAAGGAAATCTCGAAGGAATCTTTTAGAATGCTTGAAGATATGTTCTCGACGAAGATAAAAAATGCAAGAGGCATGAGGGATGCTGTGACAGAAGTATTCGACGAATTTAAGAACCGTGTTTCAACAATCACTATAAGCCTGAACCCTAGTGAACATATTGTTATTGATCCTCGAGAGGGGCTTGTCGAGGATGCGATCCGGAGGGTGGAAGCAGAAGGAATAATGACTATAGAAGAGAAAAACGCGCTACTATCCTTTGTAGTGAATGAGTTCCTCCAGTTGATTAAGGACGGGAAAATTGTTTTTCAATTGATGCTGGGTGTTGAAAGACCTGTTGTCGGGGCCTCCCCGCCAGACTACGCGATAGTCGCCAATGAGCCCAGTCAACTACTCTCGCTCTGCCCATTGTTCCACAAGTATAAGGAGGTTAACTTCGATCTAATATCGGCAAGCAGGATGCAGACCCATGAACTTGATGTTATCGCAAAGAACTATAGGAACGTTTACGTCTCAGGCTTCTGGTGGTATTCGTACTATCCCTCTATAATGATGGAGAGAACAATTGAGAAGCTTCAAATGCTGCCGGTGAACAAGTGGTGCGCGTTCTTCAGCGACGCGCATGTTCCAGAATGGGTTTTTGGGAAAGAGCAGCTAGTTAGACACCAGCTGGCCCTCACATTGGACGATTTAATCGAAAAAGGCTATTTAGATGGGGAGCTTGCGCTTGAAGCTGCAAGAAGCCTGCTCTACGAGAACGCGCTGAACATCTACCATCTGAATTAACCGGTTTAAAATGCATCTATATTAACTGTTTAAGCCTCTTTATGTGGCCTTTACCAACTCCTCTTACAGCACACCCGCTCTTCAAGTATTCCATTATCTTATTATCGTCAACTATGTTGAAAGCATCCACAACCGCTGGAGTACCGCCGTTCATTCTTAGGACATCCTTAGGCTCCAGCTGAAGGTAAACGCTATGCCTAACAGCGAAAACTATGGCATCAACACCCTTGACAACTTTATCTAGATCTTGCTCAACCCTTAGATTCTTCAAGTCCTCCTGGTTCCGGAATTGCTTTGCTAGTGAGAACTCATCCTCATCCTGCTGGGCGAACTCTGGCCAGACCTTCACATAGGGGTCGTGAACCCTTATTTCAGCACCCATTTCCCTAAGCCTCCTTATCAGGATTTCTGAAGGAGAATGGCGAGTATCACCAATGTCAGCAAGATAGGAGGCCCCGAGAACCGCTATGGTTGAACCATTAATGTCCCTCCCACACTCCTTAAGAGCATCCGCAACCAGGTCGGCGGTGTGAAGCGGCATTTTATCGTTTATGTTTATCGCCTCGATAGTGTAGGGCACGCCATCGCTGCACCCGAATATTTCCTTGAAAGCCCAGTTAGCCAGCACGCTGTCCTTTGTCAAACAGTACCCGCCGACGCCCAGCCCAGGATTCATAATGTTGCAGTGGGTTGGGCGAACCCTTATCCCGGGAAGAACCTTCCAAAGGTCTATCCCTATTTCCTCGGCCCTAAGCGTCCAATCGTATATGAAAGCTATGTTCACAGCCCTGTAAGAGTTCTCCAGCACTTTCGCAACCTCAGAGGCAGTTGTGTTTTCAGCCTCGTAGAGAGGATAAGTAATCACTCGCGATAAGAATCTTCTAGCAAGCTCAGCACTCTCCCTATCTATTCCAGCCCAAGTTCTCCAAAAATCCCTTATCGAGCTGACGTATTTCCTACCCGGCATGACCCTTTCATAGGAATGAGCCAGATGTGGCTGCTTAGTTATGCCCCTTTTCTCCCTCTCCTCCTTCAGAATGGGGAGTACGATTCTCTCACAGGTTCCTGGAGGCACAGTAGTTTCAACCAGAACTAGGGCATCCTCCCTCATGTATTTCCCTATTGTTCTGCAACCGGCTTTGAACGCATCTAGCTCAACGTATCCTGTCTCAGCCTTTCCGAAAACAGGCTTAGCAGCATCCAGCTGAATATCGACAACGATTATGTCGGCAAGACCCAGTGACTCCTCGCAGCCAGTAGCCAGCAGGGTTTTCTTTTCAAGAACAGTCCTCCTAAATATTTCAGGTATCTCAGGATCCTCTGCACTCACAGGAGGCTTCCCCGAGTTTATGTAGGGAATCTTCCAATAGGATCTTTTAGAAGGCCTTTGGTAGCCGAGCACAAAGTACGGGGAATCCTTAGCGTCCGCTACGACTGCAGCCATGACAGCCCCGACGAAACCCAAACCCATAACTGTAACTATCTCTCTCCCCCTAGCTCGCTGATCCTCAACGATTCTACTTATGCTTGCA
Organism: Candidatus Brockarchaeota archaeon; assembly: GCA_017601225.1. Classification (GTDB taxonomy): domain Archaea; phylum Thermoproteota; class EX4484-205; order EX4484-205; family JAAOZP01; genus JAAOZP01. Next base: position 79,576 of record JAFNIX010000009.1, read on the forward strand.
AGCTCAGCCTTCAACTCTTCTCTAGTCGGAATCTTGTACTTAATCCCGTCCGGCGAAACAGAGTATTCCGACATTTCTAACCCTCCGGATGCTACTCGCCATGTTTAAAGATTATTAAGCTTTTCCATTCGCTCCCCGGTGATTTCCACCCCTCGTTAATAACCATGCTGCTAAGGCTCTCCCTGTCGATTATCGTCCTTTTCGCAAGCGAGCTGTTAACCAAGCATCTTTTCACGATGCTGTTCCAAACTATGGCACCCCTCTCGATCCTGCTTTCCTCTATCATCGAGTTGTGTATAACGCACCAAGGCTTGACGTGAACCTCCCCCCTGAAAACGATTACTCCGCTCAGAAAAGAATTGACACCGACATAGAAGCGAATATCACCATACTCTTCCAGCCCAGGTATCTCGTTGAACGCCAGAGCCCTCAGCTGCCTCGTGAACTTCTTGTCGAACTTCTTCAAGCCACCCTCCTTTTCAGCAATCCTCATCATATCTTGCAGAAAAAGTTTAACCCTATTCTCCACGTATATACGTGTACCCAAGTCTACAGTAACTCCGAAAATCTTCTCAAGCGCTTCTAGAGAAGACCCCTCTAACACTTCCAAGCCGGTGTAATCCATATCCGGTATTTCCCTTACCTTTCTATATGTTTCACCGTCTCTCGAGCAGACAACCATACTCCTTAGATGCTTGAAGGCGTCAATTCGAGTCTGAAAGATGTCGCACTTCTCCACTAGGGTGTTCTCCCCGATAATTGAGCCAACTATTATGGAATCAATTATTCTAGCGTTTCTCCCGATTCTTACAAAACCCGAGGGCGGAGCAATAATGAAAGAATTACTTATGCGAGAACCCTCCTCTATGGTTACGTTTCCCCTTATGTCAACCCTGCCTGAGAAAAAAGTCCCAACCCCTATCCTGCTGAAGTCAAAATCCTCACCGACCGTTATTACAGCCTCCCCCTCCATAACACACCCTTTTTCCACAAGCATCCTAGCTAGCCTCCTAGACTGCAGCATTGCTCCAACCCTAGCCTCACTCCTATAATCGTATCCTTCGCCAACACCCTCCTCACCTTTAAGTAGGTATATGTTGACCCTTTCCCCCTTTGAAATAGCCTCTTTAGAGACCTCCGGTAAGAAGTATTCGCCGCCGGCATGCCTTTCCAAAACGTATACGCCAGGAGGGCTTGGCCCAATCCTTCTACACGCATTTACTGAAAGCAGCTCCTCTTTAGAAAAACCATATCTTTTTTCACCAGGGTTTAAAGAAAAAATCTCAGGGTTTGGCACTACAATCTCTAAACCATCTTTTAAAACCCGCCCGTAGTTAGGGGCGTCAACATCCCTTATCACGTTAAGATAAACCTCAGCGTTCATAACCATTAACCCCGTGTTTCTCTCTCTTATCGCATTAAGATAGTCCGTTGAAACCTTGAAATCGAGGAGGTTCACCTCAAGTGAACCGATGCTTCTCCTCTGTTCTTCAGTAACCCCGATTTCATCCTGCTCCTTAATATCCAAGAATTCGTCCGACATAGGGTCGAAAAGCAGAGCCTTCCCGTCTAGCTTAACTCTTCTCTCCTGAAGCTGCTCTCTTGAAAGAACTATTTTCCCCTCTGGAAGAGCCTCCCTTATGGGATGGTATATGCATATTTTGTCTCCAGCCCGATCGACATCCTGCTTTCTCAGGAAAACGTATGAGGCCCATTCACCGTATTTCTCTGTATCAACCTCGGGAAGCCTAAGCGCAATCAGCTCCCCGCTTTTAAGCATCCTGTTTATCTCCAGCGTTTTTCCATCCTTAACATCCTTCTCATCCACCACACCTAAAACCTTCTTCGGGTGTCTAACTATCCTCCCGTACATGAATGGATCACCCTTATCGGATGTGACTACAGTGATCTTCGCGCCTGAAGACACGTGACTCATTATGATGTTCCTTATCTCTTCAGGAGGAACTGTCGGCACATCACCGTAGTATATGAAAACATATTTCGCCCCAATTTCCTCGACAAGCTTCTTACCCTCAAAGCTGGTTGCTGCAGCACCAGTACCCTTGTCACCAGGATTGTCGAAAAAAATCCTGACATTCCTCCATTTCGCAGCAACAGCTTTCAGGTCCATCAGTGCCTTAAGGTCTATAAGGTCCCGTTCATCCCTACAATCTTCAACGCTCTCCCCCACCTTTCTGCCGACTGAAAGGAGAATTGACTTAACTAGGCCGCATTGCATTATGGTGCTGAAAATAGTGTCCAAGTATGTTTTCCTCCAGAAGAGGTCTCTCATCGCAGGCTTCGAAATAGTGTCAGTATAAGGGTCTAACCTGGTCCACAGGGGCGTAGACCTGAAGCCTGAGCCGCCTGCAGGAACAATCGCAACAGTGCTTTCTCTAATTGCCTCTTCAGACCCTTTTCCCATGATGGAACTCGACGAGTAAGAGCTTTTTTAAAGTTTGAGGGGGTTCTCAAATAAGACAGGCGCCTTCAACGGGGTTAACCAGCATTATACCGTTTTTCGGCCTAGTCTCGTCGCAATAATACTCTTTCACCAAAATATCTGCAACCTTACCCACAGACTTCTTATCCACAAGGATTTCGACACAGCCCCCTAGGCCGGCGCCTACTATGGATGCACCTAAGACACCTGGGACTTTTAACGCGGTGTCGACCAAGAAATCAGTCTCCACAGTTCCACAACCATAGTAGCCCGACTGAAACTCCAGCCTTGCCTCTCCTTCTGAACGGGTAAGCCTCTCCAAGTATTCATCAGTCACTCTTACCTGCCATTTTAAGCCTGATTTAACCACCCTATCCGCGTCGTGTGAAACATTCATCAGTCTTCCGAAAAGCTCAACATCCCCCGGTAGAATCCACTCTGTTTTCCTGCTACGCTCACATTCTGAAATGCCGAATAAGCATACCCCCCTCAAATCATATCCTTCCTTAGGCTCCTCATGCTCTTTAAACAGCTTGTTCAACCATTCCTCTTTCTCCGGAAGTAGACTTCTAAGCTCACTCCTGCTTATTTTCTCAGGCAGGGATTTAATCATCCTATATATTTCAACTGTTTCAAAATTCTCAGAATTGACGTCCCTCAAATATTCGAACCTCTTCAAATCAGGGTTGAATTTCTTCATAAGCTCAAACCCGAACTCGTAGGTGGAAACTTTTTCGTTGAAAATGCTCCGAGCCCCCGTCATCTTGCTTGCTGCAACAAAGGAGTTGCAGAGAAGGATGCTTACTCCGGTTGGGAAGGGTATGTAGGATATTTTGAACGGGAAGAAGCCTATATGACTTATGAAGCCTTTTCTCGAGAAGAGCATCGCCGCCTGATCCCCCCATCCACCCCTAGTTCCCACATACCATTCCCCTATGCCCGTGTATTCAACCATCTTCTCCCTCGGGATTTCAAGACCGTTCAGGTTTGAAACAGTTAAGTATGTGGCGACGACTAGCGCCGATGATGAGGAAAGCCCAGCAGACCGAGGGATGTCCCCATAGCAGACAATGTTAGCCCCGAGAAGCCTTCTCCTATATGAGCCATTATCCATGTAAACGTTCTGAAGGTAGCATACTGACTTAACGTAGTTTATCCAAGATTTCCTCTCCTTCTCCGGTTTCCTTTCGATGTTTTCCTGAGTCCACCTTCTCCATTCATCCACAGTGGATATTTTTCTCGTTGGCAACTCCTCTCCGATTTCAAACTTTCCGGATTCAAACCTCTCCTCCGCGTTATGAACCTCAACATAGGAGTCTTCTCTTCTTTCAGCAACCATTATGACTTCTCTCGGAATCACCATCGGATTTACGAATCCCCCTCTGTGATCCACGTGCCTACCCATAAGGTTTACTCTACCCGGAACCCTGACGACTATCACTTTTCTTTCAAAACCATATGTTTCCCCAAAAATCTTCAAAACATTCAGGATCACTCTTCTCCTCTCTTCCACAAAGTCAGGCCCATATATTTCAGCCAGCCTACTAGCCCCGGGGCCAGTGTTGATGAAATCGATCCACGAGGAAACAGTTCTCATCATTCTGCTGAAAGATTCTTCGGAATTCATATTTAAGCGTTGAACTGATGGCCAGCTAATTCTTAAATATCTATTTGAGGGTTGAGAAGACATGCCTGTTAAAGTAGCGGTCTATGGGTTGGGTCCAATAGGGATGCTTATAGCCAGAAAAGTTTTGGAGAGGAAAGATCTTGAACTCGTGGCTGCTTTCGAGACTGATCCTTCTAAAATAGGCAGGGATGTTGGCGAATTGATTGATATAGGTGAGAGGATTGGCTTAATTGTTACAAGAGATTCTGAAGCAACTGAAATTCTGAGGAGAAGTGGGTCTGATGTTGTCCTTCACGCAACCTCCTCCTTCCTGGATAAAATATATCCGCAGATTGTTAAATGTGTTGAAGCAGGGGCTGACTTAATCTCGACTTCAGAGACACTCGCCAACCCTTGGTATCGTTATCCTCAACTGGCTTCAGAAATAGACAGGATGGCTAGGGAAAACAATGTTTCAATCATAGGTGCCGGTGTAAATCCTGGGTTTGTATTCGACGCTCTACCCATACTCATGACATTGATCTGCACAAGAATAGACTGTTTAAGAGTCACAAGGTCATTAGACGCCGGGAAGAGAAGGTTTTCCTTCCAGAAGAAATATGGGCTTGCCTTAAGCATTGATGAGTTTAAGCGTAAAATGGAAAGCGGCGAGATAACGGCACACGTAGGATATGGGGAATCCGTTGGACTTATCGCAAATGCTCTGAGAGTAAACCTGACTAGGATAGTTGAGAAACAGGAACCGATAGTCTCGGAGAAACCGCTGAAAACGCAATATTTTGAAATAATGCCCGGAAGAGTCGCCGGCGTACATGGCTATGGAATTGGCTATGTTGGGGGAAAAGAGTTGATCAGGGTTGAGCTGCTTGCTGAAGCCGGCAGGGAGGAGTTTGAAGAGGTAATCATCGAAGGAGAACCACTCGTGAAGTGGAGGAGCACCGGCATTGCCGGCGACACTGCTACTGCTGCAGTAATAATTAACCTTATCCCGAAGGTTTTAGAGGCAAGACCGGGCTTGCTAAGAATAACAGATATCCCCCTGCCCTCTGCCTTCTTAACTTTAAAAACGGATTAAAAGTTTATAGTTTAGAAGATGAGCTACTGGGAAAGAACAAGAAAATCAAGAGAACTCTTTGAAAAAGCTAAGAAACATATTCCCGGGGGGTCAGCCTACTCAATAAGGTATTTCGAGCCATATCCTTTCTACGTCAGCCGAGCTGAAGGCAGCAGGATATGGGATGTCGACGGTAACGAATATATTGATTTTTGGATGATTCATTTTGCAGCCATTCTCGGACACGGCTATAAACCGGTGATCGAGGCTGCGAAGGAACAGCTTGAATACGGTGCGCACTTCGGATGGTGCAACGAATGGGAGGTGAAGTGGGCGGAGGCAGTTTGCAGATGGTTTGACACGGATATGGCTAAGCCAGCTAACAGCGGGACGGAGGCGAACATGTATGCTGTAAGGCTTGCGAGAGCCTACACTGAAAGAAGAAAGATCGGGAAGATGGAGGGGGGATGGCATGGAGGATACGACGGATTACATAAGGCGGTTAACTATCCTTACGATAAACCGTCCTCGCTAGGCTTAACCAGTGTTGAAAACATTATTCCACTACCATTTAACGATCTTGAGGCAACAATAAGAATAGCGGAGAAGGAGGATCTGGCAGGCATAATCTTGGAACCGGTTCTCGGATCAGCAGGAGTTATACCTGCGAGTGAAGAATACTTGAAGGGGATTAGAGAATTCTGCAGCAGAAGAAACATAGTATTAATATTCGACGAAGTTATCACTGGGTTTAGGCATCCTGGAGGAATGCAGAAGTATTTTAAAGTCAAGCCGGACATTACAACTCTGGGTAAAACCGTGGGAGGACAGTATTTCCCTGGAGCAGGAGGAATATGTGGAACAGCAGAGATAATGAGTCTACTCGATCAGATTAAGAGGCCGGAGTTTTGGAGCCGATCATTCCACGGGGGGACATATGTCGGTAATGCTTTAACAATGCGCGCCGGGTACGTTACAATAAACGAGCTTGAGAAGAGATGTGAAGAGATATATTCCTACATTAATTCTCTTGGAGAATATGGTAGAAGACGCATCGCGGAGGTTCTTAAAGAGAACAAGTTTGAAGCCCATGTTACCGGATTATTATCCATGATCGGGTTGCATTTTACAAAAGAAAATCCGGTAAACGGGTTGACAGCGGAAAGAACTAAGAATAGGGAGTTGAGTAGAAAACTATTCAACCATATGTTGCAGAATGGGATAGCTTATCAACGACCGGAGACTCCGCACTTCGCAGTCTCCACGGCTCACACTATGGAGGAGGTGGAAAGGCTCGCGCAGGAGTTGGAGACCTTTATTAAAATGTGGGGAAAGAGTCCCAATAGTTAAAGAAACGCGTCTCATCAACATTCTTAGCGGTGGAATATATTGCACGCGTTGAAATTAGGGATTCTTCGAACTATTTATACAAGCCTTTATAAAGTCTTTGGAGGTTGTTGACCAAGCATACTTAGTCTCTATCTCTTGAACAAATATTCTCGTTGCCAGCAGCCGGTTAACAGTATCGTGAGCCTCAATTGCTGCAGTGCAATCCCTCAAAAGTACAATATTGTATCCCATTTCACTCATAGCCCTAACCCCATAATCCCTATGTTGTAGACACATGTTGGTGGCGAAACCCGCGTAGAAAAGGTGAAGTTTCCTCAGTTTCTTAAGTATTCTGTGCAACTGTCTTCCAGACCTTACGACATAGTCATTTGGTTGAGGTGTGAGAGGCTCCGCTATCATCAGTTTCTCCCTGTATACGTGTTCCCAAGTTTCACGAGGAGGTGAAAAACCCCTATTGAAAACGGAGAAACAACCCATTCTCTCGACGAACTCTCTGGGAGGCCATTCGGGGTCTACAGAGGCGTATGTCGGGAAGCGTTCCTCATCCCCTTTTTCGAAGCACCAGGATGATTGAGGGTATTTTTCAGCAACGTTCGACGAGGGGGCATGTATCACGGTTACACCAGTTCTCCTAGCAGCATCAACCACTGGAACAATCTTTTCCTCAACTATTTTTCTCGACCTTGAAAGGTAGCTTTCACAGTAATGGATACTCCAACAATCAACCAAGATTAGAACGCTTTCAACAACAGGTATTTCAAGAAGCTCCTCAACGTAATGAAAGTCCTTCTCTAAGCATCCGTATGGCTTCTCTTCTAGGTAAAGCCTATAATACCTAGCGGGGATCTTTAACACGGGTTTTTGCATAGGGATTTCTTAAACAGCCGGTTTAAATCCTTTTCCTGCACCATTAGAAGTACATATAATTCAAACCATTTAATGCAAGATTTTAGAAGAACAAGAAAAACTTAAGAAAAACTCGCGAGCATTTTCATAGATATGAAGACGAATCCGAAACTGATCGATATGGATGGCTCCGCATTGCTGATCGTCGACGTTCAGGAGAAGCTTTTCCCATTAATGAATAGAAGGGAAGATGTTCTGAGAAACATCTTGAAACTAATAAGGTTTTGCAAAAAATGTGAAATACCTATCATAGTGACCGAGCAGTATCCTAAGGGGCTTGGAAGAACAGTGCAAGAAATAAGGAGCGAGCTTGGGGAGATTAAGCCTATTGAGAAGACGAGTTTTAGCTGTTTCGGCTCTCAAGAATTCAGGAGAACTGTGAGAAGGATGAGAATAAAAACATTAATAATTGTAGGCATAGAGGCACATATATGCATAATGCAGACTGCACTTGAAACCCCTAGGATGATAAGAGCCTGCGTCGTGGCTGACGCAATCTCCTCCCGTACAATCGAAAACATAGATCTTGCCTTGCAAAGGATGAGGAATACCGGTATAATAATTTCTTCCACAGAAATGGTAATGTATGAATTGTTAAGAGATTCAAAGACAAGAATGTTTAAGGAAGTGAGAGAGCTTTTAAAAACATAGCCTTA